>CAMDCE010000007.1 GCA_945889625.1 Asaia bogorensis
GCCTTGGCGGCATCGGCACCCGGTGCGAGGGCGAGGCTGAGGGACACGCCGCATTCGAGCGGCTTGGACAAAATGAAAGGCTGGGACGTCATCGCCTGCGTCCTAGCGGTGATCCGCCCGAGAGACAAGCGGGTGACCAGCGGGTGACCAGCGGGTGACAAGGCAGAGGGCGCTGCCTAGGCTTGCCCACAAGGGAGGAACCAAAAATGAACTTCACCCGCCGCCGCGCGCTGGCCGCCGGCCTCGCCGTCGCCGCCGCACCACGGGCCTTTGCACAGAGCTGGCCCACCAAGCCGATTCGCTTTCTCGTGCCCTATCCGGTGGGCGGCATTGTCGACATCGTGGCGCGTTCCATCGCCGAGCCGATGGCGATCGAGCTCGGGCAGCCGATCGTCGTCGATCCCCGACCGGGCGCCAACAGCACGCTCGCCACCGCGATGGTGGCCCAAGCGCCGGCCGACGGTTACACTTGGGTGATCGCCACGATCAGCCACGTCGTGGCACCGCATTTGCAAAACGTCAGCTATGACCCGTTGGCGGACTTTCAGGGCGTGGCGCTGGTCGCAATTGCGAATTCGGTCGCTACGGTGAACGCGTCGGTGCCGGTGAATTCGCTCAAGGAGCTGGTCGAGTACGGCCGCGCCAATCCGGGCAAGCTCAACTACCTCAATCCGGGCAACGGCTCGTCGATCCACCTCGCCGCCGAACTGCTGAAGAGCTACGCCAAGTTCGACATGACCTCGGTGCCCTATCGCGGCATCCCGCCGGGCCTGCCCGATCTGCTCGAAGGCCGCCTGCAAGTCGGCCTGCTGCCGGGGCCGCTGGCGCTGCCGCACGTCCAGTCGGGCAAGCTGCGCGCGCTGGCTTTCATCGGCGACCAGCGCAGCAAGGTGCTGCCCGACGTGCCGACCTTCGCCGAGGCAGGCTTTGGCCCAGCCCAGGTCATGAGCTGGTACACGATTGCCGTGCGCGCCGGCACGCCTCCCGAAATCGTGAACCGCATCCACGACGCAGCGATGAAGGTGACCGCGAGTCCCGAGACCCTGCAACGGCTCGCCAGGGCCTCCTGCGAGGTGCCGCCGCCGCGCACGCCGGCCGAGGTCCAGGCGCTCTTCGCCGCCGATTTCACGCGCTACGGGAAGCTTGTGAAGGATGCAGGCATTACCGGCGAAAACTGACCCGGAAAGCTGACCAAGAACCCGACAGGGAAGTAACGTTGCAGCCATAGTGCGGCCCAACTTGGCCGCGTTATATATAGCGCCGAAAGACGGGCAGGCTTGGGAGCGTGCGGCATGGCGATCAAACGACGCAACGTACTGGCGGGCGGCACCGCCCTTTGGTTGAGCGCCCCGGCCATCCTGCGAGCCCAGCCCAAGATCCATGTCAGCCACGGCATGGCCATGCACGGCGAACCCAAATATCCCGCCAACGCCTCGACTCCCGATTACGTCAATCCCAACGCGCCCAAGGGTGGCAGCGTCAAGTTCGGCACCCAGGGCACTTTCGATTCGCTTCATCCCTTCATCCTCAAGGGCGTGTCGGCAGCCGGCGTCACCCAGCAATGGGAGAGCCTGTGCTGGCATGCGCGCGACGAGGCCTTCACGGTCTACGGCCTGATCGCCGAGACCATCGAATGGCCGGACGACCGCTCGTGGGTCGCCTTCAATCTCAGGCCGGAGGCGAAGTGGCATGACGGCTCGCCGATCACCGTCGAAGACGTGATCTGGACCTTCGAGATCCTGAGGACCAAGGGCCTGCCGCGCTTCGCCTCCTACTACGGCGACGTGCAGAAAGTGGAGAAGACCGGCGATCGCAAGGTGCAGTTCACCTTCCGCAGCGGCATCAACCGCGAGCTGCCGCTGATCGTCAGCGAATTGCAGATCCTGCCTTCGAAATGGTGGGCGAGTCGCGACTTCGAGAAGGTCTCGCTCGAGCCGGCGCTGGGCAGCGGCGCCTACAAGGTCGATACCTTCGATGTCGGCCGTTCGATCATCTTCCGCCGTGTCCCGGACTGGTGGGCCAGGGGCCTCTGGATGAACCGCGGGCGCAACAACTTCGAGACCCTGCGCTACGAGTACTACCGCGACGCCGAGGTGGTGTTCGAGGCCTTCAAGGCGGGCGACACCGACGTGCGGCGCGAGAACTCGGCGCGCAACTGGGTGACGCGCTACGACATCCCGGCAGTCAAGGAAGGACGCATCAAGAAGGACGAGATCGCCCATGAGATGCCGCAGCCCATGCAGGGCTTCGTCTTCAATCTGCGGCGCGACATGTTCAAGGACCGCAAGGTGCGCGAAGCCATCGGCCTAATGTACGACTTCGAATGGCAGAACAAGAATCTCAGCTACGGCTTCTACTCGCGCACGCGCTCCTTCTTCGGCAATTCCGAGCTCGAAGCCAAGGGCCTGCCCTCGCCCGAGGAACTCAAGATCCTCGAGCCGCTCAAGGGCCGGATCCCCGCCGAGGTGTTCACCACCGAGTACGTGCCGCCCAAGACCGACGGCTCCGGCAACGTGCGCGAGCAGGCGCGGGCCGCCATTGCGCTGCTGAAGCAAGCCGGCTGGGAGATCAAGGACGGCAAGATGACCGACAAGGGCGGCAAGAAGCTCGCCTTCGAGCTGCTGCTGAACGACGCCGGCTTCGAGCGCATCGGCCTACCCTTCAAGCAGAACCTCGAGCGCATCGGCATCGACCTCAGCCTGCGCACCGTCGACACCTCGCAGTACCGTCGCCGCACCGACGGCTACGACTTCGACATGATCATCGATCTGTGGGGCCAGGCGCTGTCGCCGGGCAACGAGCAGCGCGACTTCTGGGGCTCGAAGGCTGCCGACACGACGGGCGGCCGCAACACCATGGGCATCAAGGACGCCGCCCTCGACGAGCTGATTGAGCTGGTCATCTCCGCGCCCGACCGCGAGAGCCTGGTCATCCGTACGCGCTGTCTCGACCGCGTGCTGCAGTGGCACCAGTTCGTCATTCCGCAGTTCCGTTCCGGCAAGGAACTGGTAGCCTACTGGAACCGCTTCTCGCGGCCCGACAAGCCCGCCAAGTACTCGCCGATCGCCTTCGACACCTGGTGGCTCGACGAGGCCAAGGACCGCGCCCTGGGCGACAAGAAATGAGCAGGTCGGGCTACCGACGAGCCTGCCTCTGTCATCCTGAGCGTAGCGAAGGATCTCACGCTCGTTCCATACAAGGAACGTTCCGTGTTTGATCGGTCGATGAGGCCCTTCGCTACGCTCAGGACGACAAGCTAGTGCTCGCCTACATCCTGCGCCGGTTGTTCCTGGTGGTGCCGACGCTGTTCGGCATCATGGTGCTGAACTTCTTCATCATCCAGGCAGCCCCCGGCGGGCCGGTCGAGCAGATGATCGCCCGCATCGAGGGCACTGCCGTCGGCGCCACCGAGCGTTTCTCCGGCAGCGCGTCGGGCGGCGAGCTGATGCAACGCCCGCAGCAGGGCGAGGCCGACGGCGGCAGTGGCGCCTATCGCGGGGCGCGCGGCCTGCCCAAGGAGCTGATCCAGCGCATCGAGAAGATGTACGGCTTCGACAAGCCGATCGGTGAGCGCTTCCTCATGATGATGAAGAGCTATCTCGTCTTTGATTTCGGCGACAGCTTCTTCCGCAACCGCCGGGTCGTCGACCTGGTGATTGACAAGATGCCGGTGTCGCTGTCGCTCGGCCTGTGGACCACGTTGCTGATCTACTTCGTCTCCATCCCGCTCGGCATCCGCAAGGCGGTCAGGGACGGCTCGCGGTTCGACATTTCGACCTCGACCGTGCTGGTGGTGCTGAATTCGATCCCCGGCTTTCTGTTCGCCATCCTGCTGATCGTGGTGTTCGCCGGCTCGAGCTACTTCAAGTGGTTCCCGCTGCGCGGCCTGGTGTCGGACGACTGGCAGAGCTTCAGCGCTCTGCACAAGGTCACCGACTATTTCTGGCACATATTCCTTCCGGTCGTGGCCATGACGATCGGCGGCTTCGCCGGGCTTACGTTCCTCACCAAGAATTCCTTCGTCGAGGAGATCGGCAAGCTGTACGTGATGACGGCGCGCGCCAAGGGCCTGAGCGAGCCGCGCGTGCTCTACGGCCACGTCTTCCGCAACGCCATGCTGATCGTCATCGCCGGCTTCCCCGGCGCCTTCATTGGCGTGCTGTTCGCCGGCTCGCTGATCATCGAGGTGATCTTCTCGCTCGACGGCATCGGCCAGCTCGGCTTCGAAGCCGCGATCAACCGCGACTATCCGGTGATGTTCGGCACGCTCTACTTCTTCGGCCTGATCGGGCTGGTCATGGGCATTGTCGGCGACATCGCCTACACCGTCATCGACCCGCGCATCGACTTCGAGGCACGCGGCTGATGCGGCCGATGAACCAGCGCCGGCTGCGGCAGTTCACGTCGAGTCGCCGCGGCATGATCTCCCTGGTCGTGTTCGGCACGCTGTTCGTCATCTCGCTGTTCGCCGAGCTGCTGGCCAACAACCGGCCGATCCTGATCCGCTACGACGGCGCCTTCTACTCGCCGATCCTGCGCGACTATCCCGAGACGACGTTCGGTGGCGACCTGCCAACCAACACCGTCTACACCGACCAGGAAATCGTGAAGTCGATCGAGGAGAAGGGCTGGATGCTGTGGCCCCTCATCCCCTTTCGCTACGATTCGATCGCCAAGGGCGAGGATCGCCGCGCGCTGCTGGCGCCGTCTTGGCAGCACTTGCTCGGGACCGACGACCAGGCACGCGACGTGATGGCCCGCCTGATCTACGGCTTTCGCATTTCCGTGCTGTTCGGCCTGGTGCTAACGATCCTGAGCTCGATCGTCGGCATCGCCGCCGGCGCGGTGCAGGGTTATTTCGGCGGCTGGATCGATCTCGCCTTCCAGCGCTTCCTCGAAGTCTGGTCGAGCATGCCGACGCTCTATCTGCTGATCATCCTGGCAAGCTTTATCCAGCCGGGCTTCTGGGTGCTGCTGGGCATCATGTTGCTGTTCAGTTGGATGACGCTGGTCGGCTACGTCCGTGCCGAGTTCCTGCGCGGCCGAAATTTCGACTATGTCCGGGCCGCCCGTGCGCTCGGCATGCTGGACGTGCGCATCATGATGCGGCACATCCTGCCCAACGCCATGACCGCGAGCCTCACCTTCCTGCCCTTCATCCTGGCCGGCTCCGTCACCACCCTGACGGCGCTCGATTTCCTGGGTTTCGGCCTGCCGCCAGGGTCGCCGTCGCTCGGCGAACTGGTGCTGCAGGGCAAGAACAACCTCAATGCCCCGTGGCTCGCCTTCACCGCCTTCTTCACCATAGCGCTGATGCTGTCGCTGCTGGTGTTCATCGGCGAGGCGGTACGCGACGCCTTCAATCCCCGAAAGGTACTGGCATGAAGGTGCTGGCTTGAGCGACATCCTCCTCGAGGTCCGCGACCTGTCGGTGACCTTCGGCGCCGGCGCCAATGCCGTCCAGGCGGTGCGCGGCGTGAGCTTCGACATCAAGCGCGGCGAGACCGTGGCGCTGGTGGGCGAATCCGGCTCCGGCAAATCGGTGACAGCGCTCTCCGTCCTGCAGCTCCTGCCTTATCCGGTGGCCAGGCACCCCTCGGGCTCGATCCGCTTCCAGGGCCGCGAGATGGTCGGCGCCCCGGCGCACGACCTGCTGGCGGTGCGCGGCAACCGCGTGTCGATGATCTTCCAGGAGCCGATGACCTCGCTCAATCCGCTGCACACGGTCGAGCGGCAGGTCAACGAAGTGCTGATCCTGCACAAGGGGCTGGGCCGCGACGCCGCGCGGCGGCGCACGCTGGAGCTTCTGGAACAGGTCGGCATTCCCGAGGCCGCCAAGCGGCTCGACGCCTATCCACACCAGCTCTCCGGCGGCCAGCGGCAGAGGGTGATGATCGCCATGGCGCTGGCCAACGAGCCCGACCTCCTGATCGCCGACGAGCCGACCACCGCGCTCGACGTCACCATCCAGGCACAGATCCTCAATCTCCTGAAGGCGCTGCAGGCGCGCTATGGCATGGCGCTGCTATTCATCACCCACGACCTCGGCATCGTGCGCAAGGTGGCCGACCGGGTGTGCGTCATGACCAAGGGCGAGATCGTCGAGCAGGGACCGGTCGCCCAGGTCTTCGACCATCCGCAGCACGCCTATACCCAGCACCTGCTGTCGGCCGAGCCCAAGGGCCGGCCGGCGGCGGCGGATCCGTCAGCGCCGGAGATCCTGCGGCTCGACGATCTAAAGGTGCATTTCCCGATCAAGCGTGGCCTGCTGCGCCGCACGATCGGCTATGTGAAGGCCGTCGACGGTGTGAGCATCGCGCTCAAGGAAGGCCATACGATCGGGCTGGTCGGCGAATCGGGCTCGGGCAAGACGACCCTGGGGCTTGCGCTGCTGCGCCTGGAGAAAAGCCAAGGCGGCATCCAGTTCGACCGGCGGGACCTGCAGAAACTCTCACAGCGCGAGCTCAGGCCGCTACGCCGGCAGATGCAGATCGTCTTCCAGGATCCCTTCAGCTCACTCAGCCCGCGAATGTCGGTGGCCGAAATCGTGGGCGAAGGGCTGGAAGTACACGGCATCGGCAACGAAGCCGAGCGCACCAGCATGATCGATGCCGCGCTGCGCGAGGTCGGGCTCGACCCTTCGGCCCGCGAACGCTATCCGCACGAATTCTCGGGCGGCCAGCGCCAGCGCATCGCCATCGCCCGTGCCCTCGTGCTGAAGCCGCGCTTCATGGTACTGGACGAGCCGACCTCGGCACTCGACATGAGCGTGCAGGCCCAGATCGTCGATCTGCTGCGCGACCTGCAGACGCGCCACAAGCTCGCCTATCTGTTCATCAGCCACGACCTCAAGGTGGTACGGGCACTGGCCGACGAGGTGGTCGTGCTGCGCGACGGCAAGGTGGTCGAGCGCGGCACCGCGCAGCAGGTCTTTGCCGCACCGCAGACGCCCTACACCAAGGCGCTGATCGCGGCGGCCTTCAATCTCGACACAGTAGCGTAACGAGGAATTTCATGGCGGGAGCCATCGCTTACATAAGCCCCGGTACCGGCAGCGTGCAGTGGAAAAAGGTCTTGGAAACGGGATTGGGACCGATCGACTTTCGCACGCTGGGGTCGCTGGGCAACACCGCCGACATCGAGGTGGCGCTGGCCTGGAAGGCGCCGGCCGGCCTGCTCGCCTCGTTCCGAAACCTCAAGATGATCGTTTCGCTCGGCATGGGCGTCGATCACCTTCTGGCCGACGACACACTGCCTCAAGGCGTGCCTATCACGCGCATCATGGACGACGGGCTGATCGGACAGATGAGCGAATACGCCCTCTACTGGGCGCTGCGCCATCATCGCGACATCGACAAGTACACGGCCTCCCAGCGCGCCCAGACCTGGAAGCCCGAGGAGTTCGTCGACACCATCCATCGCCGCGTCGGCATCCTGGGGCTGGGTTCGATCGGCCAGGACACGGCCCGGAAATTCGCCAGCCTGGGTTTCCCCACCTCCGGTTGGAGCCGGTCGCCCAAGACCCTGGCGGGCGTTCAAACCTTTCACGGGCCCGACGGCTTCACACGCCTGCTGGCGCAAAGCGACATCCTGATCGTTGTGCTGCCGCTCACCCGCGACACGCATGGCCTGCTCGACGCCAGGGCGTTCGCAGCCCTTCCGAAGGGCGCCTATTTCATCAATATGGCGCGCGGCGGCCACGTCGTGGACGAAGCGCTGCTGGCAGCGCTCGACTCGGGGCAGCTCGAAGGCGCCACACTCGACGTCTTCAACCAGGAGCCGTTGCCCGTGGATCATCCTTACTGGCGGCACCCCAAGGTGCATGTGACACCGCATATCGCCGGCGACACCAACCCGCGCACCGCCTCTCCGGGCGTAATCGAGAACATCAAGCGCCTGAAGAATGGCCAGCCGCTGATCCACCGCGTCGACCCGAAAACGGGCTACTAGCGCCGTATCCTGATACCGCACGGGGGGTGGGGCGGAAATCGGGACGAATCGCCTATAACCCTTATGCCTTCGATATCGGAACCGTCCCGACCAGTCGGGACTTTTTCGGGACGATTTTGAGCAAACCGCCGACGAACCCTCGCTCAGCTCCTGCCGATCCGCTTTTCGATGGTAGCGAAGATCGCCCGCGCCGCCTGGGCCTCGCCGCCCTCCGGCCGGCCCGGCCGGCTGCTGTTGTTCCAAGCCATCATGTCGAGATGCGCCCACGGCACATCGTCGGGCACGAATTCCTGCAGGTAGAGTGCCGCGGTGATGGCGCCACCAAACGTGCCACCCGAGACATTGTTGATGTCGGCCACCTTGCTGGCGAGCAATTGGCGATAGGGCCGATAGAGCGGCATGCGCCACATCGGATCGGCAACCTCCGTACCAGCGGCCAGCAAGCCGTTGGCCAGAACGTCATCGTTGCAGAACAGCGCCGGCAGGTCGGTGCCGAGTGACACGCGGGCTGCACCCGTGAGCGTCGCGCAATCGACCATCATGGTGGGCTTCTCCGACGCGCCCTCGGCCAGGGCATCGCACAGGATCAGGCGACCCTCGGCGTCGGTGTTGCCGATCTCCACAGTGATGCCCTTGCGTGTCGTGATGACATCGAGCGGCCGGAAGGCATTGCCCGACACGCTGTTCTCGACCGCGGGGACGAGCAGCCGCAGGCGCACCGGCAGCTTGCAGGCCATAACCATCGCGGCCACGGCCATCATGGTCGCCGCTCCGCCCATGTCCTTCTTCATGTTGAGCATGCCGGCGGCGGGCTTGAGATCGAGGCCGCCGGTGTCGAAGCACACGCCCTTGCCGACCAGCGTCACCTTGGGATCGCTTTCCTTGCCCCAGGTGAGATCGATCAGCCGCGGCGCGCGCGTGCTGGCGCGGCCGACGGCGTGGATCGTGGGATAGTTCTTCTTCAGGAGATCGTCACCGACGATGACGCTGATCTTCGCCTTGTGCTGCTTGGCGAGCACCTGCGCCACCGCCGCGAGTTCGGCCGGGCCCATGTCGGAGGACGGCGTGGTGATGAGATCGCGCGCCATCGAGATCGCCTCGATCATCGCCGTGGCGCGAACCTTGTCGACGCCCTGCGGCCAGACGATCCTGGCGCCGCGCTTGGCCTTCTTGGCGCGATAGCGCTCGAAGCGCCAGGCGCCGAGCCCAATCGCCACGGCGGCATCGGTCGGCGACACCGGTGAGGTGTCCGTGAGCTTCCAGGTGCCAGCCGGCAGCCTGCTGGTGAGCGCGCCGAAATCCCACAAGGTCGGCTTGGCCGACAGCACAAGCACTGCACCGGCGGCCTTGCCGTCCCTGCCGGGCAGCACGGCGAAATCGCCGGCCGTACCCGCGATGTCCAGCGACTCGAGCCAGCCGCGCCGCGGCGCACTTTGCTCCTTGAGCCAGCTCCGCCACTTTGGTTGCATGACAAACTGCACGGGCAGGGCAGAAGAAGATCGGTCGACGAAAGGCAATGACATAGCCATGCTCACCAAGCTGTAGTGTATCGGCTAAGATTGCCGGCCAAAGCGAGCTGCTGGCAAGGGAACTGATGAGGGGAGGGAGTATGGCCGACTTCACGGTCGTGATCGGCAACAAGAACTATTCGTCGTGGTCGCTGCGCGGCTGGCTGATGGCCAAGATCGCCGGCCTCGAGTTCGATGAGGTCGTGGTGCCGCTCGACCTGCCGGAGACGCAAGCTACGATCCGCAAGCATTCGCCTTCGGGTCGCGTGCCGGTGCTGCTGCATCGCGGCCTCGCCGTCTGGGAATCGCTGGCGATCGCCGAATATCTCAATGACCTGAAGCCCGAGGCCGGCCTGTGGCCCGACTCGTCTGCCGCCCGCGCCCATGCCCGGTCGATTTCCTGTGAAATGCACGCGGGCTTCGCCGATCTGCGCAACAGCATGCCGATGAACATCCGCGCTTCCTACCCCGGCAAGGGCATGACGCCGGCGGTGCGCGCCGACATCGAGCGCATCACCGGCCTGTGGCGCGACTGCCGCAAGCGCTTCGCGGGTGCGGCGCCCAAGGACGAGGGCTTCCTGTTCGGCGCCATCAGCGCGGCCGACGCCATGTACGCCCCGGTTGCCACGCGCTTTCGCACCTATGGCGTGCAACTCGATTCCGACTCGGACAATTACTGCACCGCAGTCCTCGCCCATCCTGCCATGAAGGAATGGACGGATGCCGCCAAGAACGAACCCTGGCTGATCGCGGCGTACGAGCTGCAGTAGGCGCCTAGCACACGCCGAAGAACACCATGTCCCCGAACTTCATCTTCATCCTTGCCGACGATCTCGGCTACGCCGATCTCGGCTGCTATGGCGGCCGCGCGCCGGTGTCGCCCAACATCGACCGGATGGCGGCCCAAGGCCTGCGCTTCACGCGCGGCTACGCCAACTCGGCGGTCTGCTCGCCGACCCGCTTCGCGCTGGCGACCGGCCGCTACCAGTATCGCATCCGCGGTGCTGCCGAGGAGCCGATCGGCAGTGCGATGCGCGGCGACAAGGTGATCGGCCTGCCGCCCGACCATCCGACCCTGCCCTCGACGCTGCGCGAGGCAGGCTACCGCACGGCACTGGTCGGCAAATGGCATCTCGGCTTCCCGCCGCATTTCGGGCCGCTGCTGAGCGGTTACGACGAACATTTCGGCCCCGTGGCGGGCGGTGTCGACTATTTCACCCACCAGGACAGCGTCGGCACCCACGACCTGTTCGAGAACGGCACGGAGGTCCACCGCGACGGCTATCTCACCGACCTGCTGTCCCATCGCGCCGTCGATTTCGTCTCGCGTTGCGTGGACCAACGCAAGCCGTTCCTGCTCAGCCTGCACTACACCGCGCCGCACTGGCCGTGGGAGACCCGCGAGGACGAGGCGCTGGCAAAGTCGCTGGGCCGCGCCATCGCCCATCTCGACGGCGGCACGATCCAAGTCTACCGGCGCATGATCCACCACATGGACGAGGGTATCGGCCGCATCCTGGCAGCGCTCGACGACAAAGGCATCGCCCAGGACACCATCGTCGTCTTCACCAGCGACAATGGCGGCGAGCGCTTCTCCGACAACTGGCCGCTGGTCGGCGGCAAGATGGACCTGATGGAAGGTGGCATCCGCGTGCCTTACGTGGTGCGCTGGCCCGCCCGGACGCCGGCCGGCACGACCACCGACCAGCTCGCCATCACGATGGACTGGGTGCCGACCTTCTTCGAGGCTGCAGGTACGCGCGCCCATCCCGACTATCCGAGCGACGGTGCCTCGTTGCTTCCGACGCTCGCCAATCCCGACGCCGTCGCCGACCGCGCCCTGTACTGGCGCATGAAGCACAACGATCAGCGGGCGATGCGCACGGACCGCTGGAAGTACCTGGCCGTCGGCGGGCACGAATACCTGTTCGACGTCGTCACCGACGAGCGCGAACGCGCCAATCTGGCCAAGCGCCACCCCGAGCGACTGGCCGAAATGCGCACGGCCTGGCAGCGCTGGGACGCGACCATGCCGGCGATCCCCGACGACGCCCAGGTCCGGCTGGTCTATGGCAAGAAGGACATGCCGTAGATGACATGACCGACGCGCCGACGATCCGCGACATCCTCGATTTCTGGTTCCTGCCGCTGGGGCACCCGGACCACGGCAAGCCGCGCGACATCTGGTGGAAGAGCACGGTGGAATTCGATGCCGAGACCGTCTCCCGCTTTGAGGCTGCGATCGATCTGGCGGTGGCCGGCGGCCTGGACGGCTGGAAGGCCTCGCCCGAAGGCGCACTGGCGCTGATCCTCCTGTGCGACCAGTTCCCGCGGAATTGCTTTCGCCGCTCCGCCCGAGCCTTCTGCGGCGACGCCAAGGCAATCGAGGTCGCCCGCTGTGCGCTCGCCCGCTTCTATCCATCGGTATTCGATCTGAATTTCCGACTCTTCTTCTATATGCCGTTCGGTCACAGCGAGCGGTTGGCCGACCAGGAGCTGGCCTGCGCGCTGTTCGAGACGATTGGCGGCGAGGAAAATCTCAAGTCGGCGGCCGACCATCGAGACGTGGTCGCCCGCTTTGGCCGCTTCCCTCATCGCAACGAGGTGCTGGGACGGACCAGCACCCCGGAGGAGCTCGACTACCTCAAGAACGCGAATCGCTACGGGCAATGACGTCGCGATAAAGTGCTGCCATGTCGGCGCCGAAGCAGCAGAAAATGACGCGCTCCAGGCCGTCGGCATGTGCCTTCACCTCGCGCGCGGCGATCGCCGTCGCGGGCTCCTTGGGGTAGCCATAAACGCCGGTCGAGATCGCCGGGAAGGCGATGCTCTCGAGCCCATGCTTCTCGGCCAGCGCCAGGCTGTTGCGATAGCAGCTTGTCAGCAATGCCGGCTCGTTCGATGCGCCGCCCTGCCAGACCGGCCCGACCGTATGGATGACGTGGCGCGCCTTCAGCCGGTATCCCCTGGTAATCCTGGCCTCGCCGGTCGGGCAGCCACCCAGCGCGCGGCACTCGGCCAGCAGCTCCGGGCCAGCGGCGCGATGGATCGCGCCGTCGACGCCACCACCGCCCAAAAGGCTTTCGTTTGCTGCATTCACGATCGCATCGACATCGAGGCGGGTGATGTCGCCTTCGATGACATCGATGCGCACCATCGCGGCTACCAGTAGCGGATCGGACCGGTGTCGAGGTGGACGAAGCCGGAGCGCGGGTAGAAGCCGACGCCGCCCATGCCGAGCGAGCGAGCGACCTGGCGGATCTTGAACACAGGCACGCCGACAAAGCGGACGTCCATGGCGTTGCCGTTCACGTGCTGGCTGTCGCGCGCCACGCCGCGGCTGACGCTGGCAAGCCAGGCGTTGGTGGTGGGCGAACGATAGGCCGACAGCACCTCGACGGAGCCGCCGAAGCCCGTGAGCTGCATGGTGTGCCACAGCACGTCGAACAGCAGCGGATCCATTTCCGTCTGCTCGTTGTTCTGCGAGTCGCGCAGGAAGCGGTTGAGCTGGTTGAGCGCATCGCGTCGATAGGCGCCGTCGGACCAGTAGATCACCGTCAGCGTCTCGGTCGTATTGACGTTGACCAGGCTGAGGCTGCGCGGGCTCGTGACGTCGAGCGGCGGTGGCGCCGGCGGCGGCGCCGATGGCGCGAAGCCGCCGTAGCGTGAGCCGCGCAAGGTCTGCGGCGTGGTGGGCTGTTTGACGGGCTGAGCCGGACGTGTGGTCGTCGGCTTGGCAGCAGCGGCCTTCTGGACGGTCGCCGGCTTGGCGGGTGCAGGCTTCTTGTTGGCTGGACTATCGGCCGATGCCCCGCGCAGCACCTCGGTTTGTGAGGCTCCCGTGGAGGTCGTTTGGGCGAAGCTTGCGCCGGAAAAAACCAGCGTGGCTGCCAGACTCAACACAAAGCTTCGCATCCCCACCCCAGTTGTTGCTTTTTTATCACATGTGGTTCTATCAGAGACCGATTCGCGACTCAAAGTGAAATTCCGTGTTACGCGCGAGGGCCAATCCGACAACTTCACCTACCATGCACAGTGTGGGGCCGTGCAGTCGCGCACGCATCGCCTGCCGCTCGATAGTGCCCAAGGTGCCGACCACCCGGCGCTCGCGATCGGTCGTGCCGTTCTCGATCAACGCCACCGGCGTTGCGGCCGGCAGGCCGTGTTCGATCAATCGCCGGGCGATCACCGGTAAAGTTTCCGCGCCCATGTAGATGACGACGGTCTGGCGCGGCCGCGCCAGCATCGGCCAGTCGAGTGCGATCTCCCCATCCTTGAGGTGGCCGGTCACGAAGACGCAAGCCTGGGCGTGATCGCGGTGGGTGAGCGGAATGCCGGCGCTCGCGGCACAGCCGAGCGCCGCGGTGATGCCTGGCACGACCTCGACGGCGATACCCGCATCGGTCAAGGCCTCGATCTCCTCGCCGCCGCGGCCGAACACCAGGGGATCGCCGCCCTTCAGCCGCACCACGCTCTTGCCGGCACGCGCCAGCGCCACCAGGCGATTGCTGATCTCGGCCTGGGGCACCCAGTGATGCCCCTGGCGCTTGCCGACATAGAGCCGCTCGGCGTCGCGCCGCGCCATCGCCAGGACTTCCGGCGACACCAGGCGGTCGTAAACCACCACGTCGGCGCGCTGCAGCAGGCGATGAGCCTTGAGCGTCAGGAGATCGGGATCGCCGGGGCCAGCACCCACCAGATGCACCATGCCCTGAATGGGCGCGGTTTCCCGACGGGCGCCGTCGAGCAGCCGGATCAACTCTCGGCGGGCGGCGATCTCGTCGCCGGCCAGCGCCAGCTCGCCAATCCTGCCTTCGAACACGCGATCCCAGAAGCGGCGGCGCTCGCGCGGTTCGGCCAGGGTGCGGCGCACCTGGGGACGGAAGATTTCGGCGAAGCGCGCCAGCCGGCCGATCGCGGCGGGCAGTGCGCGCTCGAGCTCGGCGCGCAGCCGGCGCGCCAGGGCAGGTGCGGCGCCACCGGTCGAGATGGCGACAGTGACCGGCCCGCGATCGACGATTGCCGGCATGATGAAACTCGATAGCGCCGGACGGTCAACGACGTTCACCGGCACGCAGCGGCATTGTGCGGCGTACGAAACACGCGCCTGCAGAAGATCGTCGTCGCTCGCCACGATCACCAGCGAGGTGCCTGCCAGATCGGCATCGTCGAAAGTGTGGCCGGCCCACGAAATGCGTCCGTCGGCGATCATCTGCGCGATCTCGCCCACTACCGTTTCGGCGATCAATGTGACCAGGGCGCCGGCCGACAGCAGCAGTTCGGCCTTGCGCGCCGCCGGTTCGCCACCGCCCACGACCAGCGCCCGGCGATTTTGCAACGACAGAAAAAGCGGAAAGGTCTGCATCACGCCACTTTCCTGACCCGCGCGCTGCGCAACAGCGCACGGATCTCGGGTCGGCAGGAGCCGCAATTGGTGCCGGCGCGGGTCACGCTGCCGACGGCGTCGACCGACGACGCGCCGTCCGCGATGGCGGTCTCGACGGCCGCGCACGACACGCCGAAACAGGCACAGACTTCGCCGCCACGGTCGGCCGCGTCGCCGCCATGCAGCAGCGTGTTGCGCTGCTCGACGCTGAGGCGTCCGAGGGCCATGAACGGCGCCAACCGATCGCGCACCGCTTCGTCATGCGTCCCGCCGATCGCCAACACCGCCTCGAGATGACCATCGCCGATCACCGCGCCGATGCCGGCCTCGCCGTCCAGCCAAGGGCCGGGATTGGTTGCGCGCAACGCCGCCGACAAGGCCTGACGCGCGGCGGCGACCGGCTGCTCGCCCGCCAGCACATAGGCGTAGTAGCCGGCGCCCGTGATGCGCGTCCAATAGGTGATCTCCGGCAGCATCACCGGCCGACGAGCGAGAATCGTGCCATGCCAGCTTACCGAAAGATGACGGATCTCGACCGGCGTGTGCTTGAGCTCCGGCTGGCCGGAGATCGGGTCGACGGCCGGATTGACTGCCGCGTTGATGCGCCCGGCGCGCGAGACCTGTGCCGTCCAATGCATGGGCGCGAAGGCCTCGCCTGCCCGCACGGCGTCGGACCGGTGCACCTTGAGCGCCGCCCGTCCCCATTCGCTCACGACCTCGGCGATGTCGCCGTCGGCCAGACCGCGGGCCATCGCGTCATGCGGGTGCAAATCGATCACGGGCTCCGGTCGATGGCCGGCAAGCCGCGCCGACTTCCCGGTGCGCGTCATGGTGTGCCACTGGTCACGCACCCGGCCGGTGTTGAGCCGCAACGGCCGCGCGGTCGTCGGCGCATGCACGGGCGGGCGCATCTCAGTCGCCACGAAGCGGGCGCGACGATCCGCATGGAAGAACCCGCCGTCGGCGAAGAAGCGGCCGCCGCGCGGGGCCCCGTCGGCGCGCGCCGGCCAGACGAAGGGCGCCAGGGCCTCGTAGCCTGGGTTATCGAGGTTAGCACAGGCACCGATGTCGAAATCGCGCGTGCCGTCGTTCTCGAAGGACGAAAGCGCGGCATGCTCGCGAAAAATGTCCGAGACGCCGTTCCAGGCGAAGGCGTCGCCGAAGCCCAGACGCCGCGCGACTTGGGCGACGATCCACCAATCAGCCCGTGCCTCGCCGGGCGGCGACAGGAACGGCCGCTGACGTGAGATGCCGCGCTCAGAACTGGTGACGGTGCCGTCCTTCTCACCCCACGCCAGCGCCGGCAGCCGGATGCGACAGACATCGACGGTGTCGCTTGCCCGCACCGCCTCCGAGACGACGGAGAATTCGCAGGCCTTGAGCGCCTCGCGCACCGAATCGGCATTGGGCAGGCTGGCGACCGGATTGGTCGCCATGATCCATACTGCCTTGATCTCGCCGCGGCCGACCGCCTCGAACAGATCGACAGCCTTCAGGCCCGGCCTGGTCGCCATGCGCGAGGCTCGCCAAAAGCGGCCAACCCGGTCGACCTCGGCCGGTGCAAAGTCCATGTGCGCAGCAAGCGTGTTGGCAAGTGCACCCACTTCGCGGCCGCCCATTGCGTTGGGCTGACCGGTGATGGAGAACGGGCCCATGCCAGGGCGACCGATACGGCCGGTCAACAGATGGCAATTGATCAGCGCATTCACCTTGTCGACGCCGGCGCTCGACTGGTTGACACCCTGGGAATAGAGCGTGACGGTCTTCTCGGTCGTGGCGAACCAATCGAAGAACGTCGCAAGGTCGGCAGCCGGCAGATCGCACGATGCTGGATCGCCTGCGCGGGCGGCAGTCAGCGCTGCCTCGAGGCCGGTCGTGTGGCGCTCGATGAAGTCTGCCGCCACGCGGCCGCGGCGTTGCAGATCGACCAGCAAGCCATTGAAAAACGCGACGTCGCTGCCGGCATTTAGCGCCAGATGCAGGTCGGCGATATCGCAGGTCTCGGTGCGGCGTGGATCGATTACCACGATCTTCATATCGGGCCGCGTGCGCTTGGCCGCCTCCAGGCGCTGGAACAGCACGGGATGGCACCAGGCGAGGTTGCTGCCGACCAGCACCACGAGGTCGGCCAACTCGAAATCCTCGTAGAGGCCCGGGACCGTGTCGCTGCCAAAGGCGCGCTTGTGGCCGGCGACCGACGAGGCCATGCAGAGCCGGGAATTGGTGTCGATGTTGGCGGTGCCAAAGAAGCCTTTGGCGAGCTTGTTGGCGGCGTAATAGTCCTCGGTCAGGAGCTGGCCGGAAACGTAGAGGGCTACCGCGTCGGGTCCGTGTCGGGCGACGGTGTCCCGAAAACCCTGCGCCACCAGATCGAGCGCGGCGTCCCACGATACGCGCCTGCCGTCGATCTCGGGATGGAGCAGACGGTCCTCCAGCGACAGCGTCTCGCCGAGGGCGGCGCCCTTGGAGCAGAGCCGGCCGAGATTGGCGGGATGGTGCGCGTCGCCCGCGATCTCGGCGCCGCCGCGACCGTCCGGCGTCGCCACAACGCCACATCCGACGCCGCAGTAAGGACAGGTCGTACGGATCATGGCCCGCTCAGTAGACGTCGCGCTGGTAACGGCCGGCCTTGGCGAGGCCGTCGAGCCAGGCCTTGGCCTCGGCAGCGTTTTTGCCGCCGTGCTCGACCGCGATCTGCAGCAGGGCGTCCTCGACGTCCTTGGCCATGCGCTTGGCATCGCCACAAACATAGAAGTGCGCGCCCTCGGCCAGCCACGCCCACAGCTCCGCTGCGTTCTCGTGCATGCGGTGCTGGACGTAGATCTTCTCCGCCTGGTCGCGCGAGAAGGCGAGGTCGAGCCGCTGCAGCACGCCGCGGCGCTGCCAGTCGACGATCTGATCCTCGTAGAGAAAATCGGTGACGCGCTTCTGGTCGCCGAAGAACAGCCAGTTCTTGCCCCCTTTCGCACCATTGCCGGCACTGCGCGCCTCGCGCTCCTCGAGGAAGGCGCGGAACGGCGCGATGCCGGTGCCCGGCCCGACCATGATGGCGGCGGCCGTATCGTCGGCCGGTGGGCCAAAGCCGTGGCTCTTCTGCACAAAGATCGGGATCACGTCGCCCGGCTTGGCGACGTCGGCCAGGTAGCAGGAGCCGATGCCGGTGCGCTGGCGGTCGTTGCTGTCCCAGCGCACCGCCGAAACCGTGAGATGGACTTCGCGCGGATGGGCCTTGGGCGAGGAGGCGATCGAATAAAGTCGGGGCTGCAGGCGGTCGAGCGACTTCAGCAGGCCCGGCAGCGACGGCATCACCGAGGGGAAGGCCATCAGCAGATCGAGCAGGTCGGCCTCGGCGAGCGTGGCCGGTCCCTCGCCGCGCGCCAGGGCCTGCAGCTGCAGCGCCTCCTCGCCATTGAAGGCCCGCTCGGCCAGGAACAGCAGGCAGTCGTCACTGGGACGGGCGATATCGACCTTGCTCAGCAGCACCTGCCGGAGCGGCAGCGCCTCGCCGTCATGGGCGACCATCTCCTCGCCGCTGGCGCCCAGCCGATCGAGCACGGATTGCACGAGCTGCGGGTTCTTACGCGCGAAGACGCCGAGACTGTCGCCCGCCTCGTAAGCCATGTCGGTCGTCGACAGATCGAACACGACGTGGCGGACGTCCCTCTCGGAGCCGGGACGGTTGAGAGGATAGGCATCAACCAGGGTGGCAAGCGCCGGCCGGTCGCGCGAGAAGCCGAGCGGGCCCACCGGCTTGACGGCAGGCGCGCCGATCGGGGCGCCGTCGCGCAGCGGCTCGAGTGCCGCCACTAACTCTTTCAGCTTGCGCTGGGTGTCCTTGCCACCGGGCACGCAGCGGCCGAGATCGACTTCGGCGCCGGTCCACACCGCTTCGGCGTAGGTCTGACAAAGATAACCGCATTGGCCGCAATCGAGCTGGGCCATCGCCGCCATCAACTGGCGTTGCGGCTTGCTCTCTTTGGCCAGCTCCAGACGCTCGTCCATGGCGAGCGAGGCGTCATGCCAGGGGAAATCTTCGTTGGGATCTTCTGGTTCGGCTGTTTGCTCGGCTGTCGTCGTCTCGCCATTGACGCCGAGATAGGCTGCGAAGAAGCCGTTTAACCAGGCGCGCTGCTCCGAGGAGAACGGCGCGTTCTCCGGGATCAGCTGCGGGATCGGCGCCATGGCGTTCATGCAGCGATTGCCCGAAGCGGCGTGCGGCTCGCCAGTTCGCGCAGTTTGGCGATCTCGTGGCGGCGACAGAATTCGAAGAAGGATTCAGTCGCAGCCTCGCGGTGCGTCAGCCACGACGCCAGCAACCGCTCGAGCAGCGGCGGCAGGTCGTCGAAGGCGACCGACTGGGCGTATTCGCGGGCCATTGCCTGCTCGGCGGTCGAGGCAGCGCCGCCGCCGATATAGACGTGATAGCCCTCGACGCTGTCCTCGCCTTGCTCGACCTTGGCGGCGAGCAGGCCGATGTCGCCGACATAATGCTGGGCGCACGAATGGTGACAGCCGGTGAGATGGATGTTGATCGGCAGATCGACTGCCACGCGCGCCTCGAGATAGTCGGCGAGCTTCAGCGCATGACCCTTGGTATTGGAGGCCGAGAACTTGCAGCCAGCGTTGCCGGTGCAGGCGACAAGGCCGCGGCGGATGGCGCTCGCCTCGACCCCGAGGCCCAGCGCATTGATGGCGGCGACAACGACGCCGACATCGCGATCGGTGACATCGGAGATCAAAAGGTTCTGCCAGACCGTCAGCCGCAGCGTGCCGCTGCCGAAGCGCTCGGAGATCTCGGCGAGGCCGCGCATCTGCTCCGAGGTGAGTCGGCCGACGGGCAGCACCAGACCGAGATAGCTACGGCCCGCCTGCTTCTGGCCGTGCACGCCGACATGGCCGTGCTTGTCGGCCACCGGCCTCGGCGAGATTTCGGCGCCTGCCGCGCGGCGCAGAGGAGCGCCGAATTCCAACTCGACTTCCTTCAGGAACGCCTCGCGGCCCATGCGGTCGAGCACGTATTTCAGCCGAGCTTTCAACCGATTGGTGCGATCGCCGCGGGCGACGAAGGCGCGCACGACCGCGCCCGCCACCTTCACGCACTCCTCGGGCTTCAGGAGCACGCCGGTCTCAAAGGCGAAGTCGAGATGGCCGGTGATGCCGCCGAGCTGCAGGCGGAAGTAGATGCCGGGCTCGAAGGAGCTATCTCCATTGGGGCCGCCGGTCACCTCAGTTGCGACAAAACCGATGTCGTTGGTGTCTTCCAGCACCGGCACGCGCCCGCCGCCGTCGAAGGCGATGTTGAACTTGCGCGGCAAGCCATACATCTCGCGGTGGTTGAGGATGTAGTGGTGCATGTCGCGGCAGAGCGGACGAGTGTCGTAGAGTTCCTGCGGGTCGATGCCGGCGGTCGGGCTGCCGGTGATGTTGCGGATATTGTCGGCACCCGAGCCACGCGAGGTGAGCCCCAGCCCCTGGATGGCCAGCAGCATGTCGACGGCATGCGTCGCCGGAATCTCGCGGATTTGCAGGTTGGCGCGCGTCGTGACATCGGCATAGCCGCCGCCGAAGGAGTCAGCGGCATCGGCCAGCCCGCGCATTTGCCAGGCATTCAGGATGCCGTTGGGAATGCGCAGCCGGCACATGAACGAATTCTGCGCCGGCGCCACATAGAACAGGCCCTGCCACTTGGTGAGAAAAACGTCGATACCCTTGGGGAACTGGCCAGCCTCGGCGCGCGCCGCGACCTCGTCCCAGCGATCAAGAGGGTGGCGCTGGCGCTTGGCGGTCTCCTCGGCGACCAGCTTGCCGCCGGCTGCGACCGTGCGGTCCTGGGCGGCATACTGCAGCGCATCGGGGCCGCTCCCTTGATTTGGCGCCTGGGCCACCGGCTGCGTCGCAGAGCGGCCGGCCAGCATGTCGGCGGCCTTGCGGGCCTCGATGCCGCTCATGAAGCCTTGCAGCCACTGCTTCTGCTGGTCGTCGAACTCGCTCATGGCGTTTGCTTACGCAGCCGCCCGCGCCGGCACACGATGCCGGGCATAGAGGAACTCCAGCACGGCCGCCCGGCAGCGCGCATATTCGAGATCGGTGGCAAGCTCAAGCCGGCGGCGCGGCCGCGGCAGCTTGATCGGCAGGACCTCGCCGATCGTCGCGGCCGGACCGTTGGTCATCATCACCACGCGATCCGACAACAGCACCGCCTCGTCGACATCGTGGGTGATCATCAGCACGGTGTTGCCGAGCCGTGCATGGATCTCCACGACGCTGTCCTGCAGGTGGGCGCGGGTCAGCGCATCGAGCGCACCGAACGGTTCGTCCATCAGCAGCACCTTGGGCTGCATGGCGAGTGCGCGGGCGATGCCGACGCGCTGCTTCATGCCGCCGGAAATCTCGTGCGGGCGCTTGTCCTTGGCCTGGGCCATCTGCACCAGATCGAGGTTGTGCATCACCCAGTCGTGGCGCTCAGCCTTACTCTTCGTCGAGCCGAACACCTTGTCGACAGCGATGGATATGTTGCCGTACACGGTGAGCCACGGCAGCAGCGAATGATTCTGGAAGACGATGGCCCGGTCGGGGCCGGGCTCGTCGACCACCTTGCCTTCGAGGAAGACCTCGCCGCTGGTCGACTGCAGCAAGCCGCCCAGGATGTTCAGCAACGTCGACTTGCCGCAGCCGGAGTGGCCGATCATCGACACGAACTCGCCCTGATCGATGCGCAGGTTCACGTCACGCAGCACTTCCGTCTCCATCTTGCCGCGACGGAAGGTCATGCCGATCTGTTCGAACTTGAGATAGGGCTGGTTCATGACCGGTCCTCCTACTGCGCCGCGACGCCGTGCGAGACGAAATGCCCGACCGTGGCGATCAGCTTGTCGAGCAGGAAGCCGACGATGCCGATGTAGGCCAGGGCCACGATGATGTCGCTGATGCGCGAGGAATTCCACGCGTCCCAGATGAAGAAGCCGATGCCGACGCCGCCGATCAGCATCTCGGCCGCAACGATGGCCAACCAGCTCAAGCCCACGCCGATGCGCAGGCCGGTGAAGATGTAGGGCACGGTCGCCGGCAGGGTGATCTTCCAGAACACCTCCCACCACGACAGGCGGATGACGGCGGCGACGTTTAGGTAATCCCGCGGGATGTTCCGCACGCCCACCGAGGTGTTGATGATGATCGGCCAGATCGAAGTTATGAAGATCACAAACAGGGCCGAGGGGTGGGAATCGCGGAAGCCCGCGAGCGACAGCGGCAGCCAGGCGAGCGGCGGCACGGTGCGCAGCACCTGGAAGATCGGGTCGAGCCCGCGCATCGCCCAGGTGCTCTGTCCGACGAGAACGCCCAGCGCGATGCCGACCACGGCGGCAAGCGAGAAGCCGATCCCGACGCGGCCGAGGCTCTTGGAGATCTGCCAGAAGGCACCCTTGTCGATGCCGCCATTGTCGTAGAACGGGTCGACGATGAAGTCCCAGGCGTCGGACACCACCTTGGTGGGCGGCGGCAGGCGTGCGCCCGGTTCCGAGCACAGGAGCTGCCAGACAAGGACCGTGAGCGCCAGCACGATCAATGGCGGCAGCAGGATGCCGGCCGCGCGGCCGGCAGTCTCGCGCAAACGCTCGAAGATCGGTCGAGCGGGCGGACGGAAGGGGACGATCTCGGCCGTGGCACCCGGCACGGGAACCGCGGCGGCGATCGAGGAGCTGCTCGCCTGCACTGCTTGCATCACGCCACCTTCTTGATCTGCAGGGAGGTGAGGTAGGCCTTTGGGTCGGCCGGATCGAAGACCTTGCCGTCGAAGAACGTCTCCTTGCCCCGCGACGTGCTGGCGGGCATGGCGGTCGCCGGAACGCCGATCGCTTTGGCGGCTTCGCGCCACAGGTCTTCGCGGTTGACCTTGGCAATGACGGCCTTGGTGTCGAGGTCGGCGGCCATCATGCCCCAGCGCTGGTTCTCGGTGAGGAACCACAGGTCGTGGCTCTGGAACGGGTACGAGGCATGGTCGCGCCAGAACTTCATCGACAGGTCGCGGTTGTCGATCTTGCGGCCGTCGCCGTAGTTCACCTCGCCTTTGATGCGGTTGATGATGTCGGCCGGCGGACAGTTGAACCACTGGCGCTTGCCGACGATCTCGGAGAGCTCCTTGGCGTTCTCGAGCTTGTCGCACCATTGCGCAGCCTCAAGCACTGCCTGTAGCACCGCCTTGGCGGCCTTGGGGTTCTTGTCGACCCAGTCGGCGCGCATGCCGAGGCTCTTTTCCGGGTGGTTCTTCCAGATATCGCCGGTCGTGCAGGCAGAGTAGCCGATGCCCTGGTTGACGAGCTGCTCGTTCCACGGTTCACCGACGCAGAATGCCTCCATGCTGCCGACCTTCATGTTGGCCACCATCTGCGGCGGCGGCACGACGATGGTCGAGACGTCCTTCTCGGGGTCGACGCCGCCGGCGGCCAGCCAGTAGCGGAGCCACACATCGTGGGTGCCGCCGCGGAAGGTCATCGCGCATTTGGGATCCTTGCCGGCAGCCTTCATCTTGGCGAAGGCCGCCTTCAACGGCGAGGAGTCGAGCTTGGCGCCCGTCGCCATGAGGTCCTTGGCGACCGAGATCGCCTGGCCGTTGGTGTTGAGCCGCGACAGGATGTACATCGGCACCGGCTTGTTCTCCGGCGTCGTGAGTCCCAGCGTGATCTGGTACGGCTTGGGCGTCAGGATGTGCGCGCCATCGATGCCGCCCGAGGCCGAGCCGAGAACGACGTTGTCGCGCGTCGTGCCCCAGGAAGCCTGCTTGGCGATGTTGGCATCGGTGATGCCGTACTTGTCGTAGAGTTTCTTTTCCTTTGCCACGATCAGCGGCGAGGAGTCGGTGAGCGCGATGAAGCCGAGCGTCACCTTGTTGGTTTCCGGCCCCGCCGCTTGCGCGAACGCGCCGGCCGGGAACGAGGCGCGCACGGCGCCCATCAAGGCTGCAGTTGCAGTGGCGCCCTTGAGGATCTTGCGGCGACCGAATTTTCTGGTGCTGATCATGAGCCTTCTCCTGAACGTAAACGGGTTGGAAGTTTCTGGGCCTCGAGTTCGGCATGCGGCGTGATCGGCTCGCCATGCCCGCCCGGAGGCAGGCGGTCGACGTCGGGACAGGCGACGCCCATTTCCCGAGCGGCGCTGCGATAAATGTCGGTGCGATAGACGCGGTCGGCGGTCGCTGCGATGTCGATATCGGGCGACGCCTGACCCCAGCGCAGCATCTGTTCCAAAAACCAATCGGCATGGCTGCGCCATGGGAAGTTGGTGTATTGGCGATGGAACAGATGGAAGTCGGGCATCTCGAGCGTGCGCGCGAGTATCTCGACCGGCGTGTTGAGGTAGCGTGGGCTCGACAGGACACGAGCCGCTTCCGCTCGGTTGACCGGATCGTCGAGCCACATGCAGGCTTCGAGCAGCGCCTTGATCAGCGCCTTGAGCGTATCGGGATTGTTCGCCGCGAAGGCCTCGGTGACGCCCAGCACCTTTTCCGGCATGCCTCGCCAAATGTCGGGGCCGGTGAGCACGATGCGCCCGATGCCGAGCGCGACGGCACGCTGGTTCCAGGGCTCGCCGACGCAGTAGCCGTCGATCACCTTGGCTGACAGGTGCGCCACGGTGTGAGGCGGCGGCACGACAGTAAGGCGTACGTCGCGGTCGGGATCGAGGCCGCCCGACGACAGCCACAGACGCACCATGTAGTTCTGCACCGAATACGGAAACACCGACGCGAGCACGAGCTTCGGCGCACCACTGGCGGCGCGTTTGCGAACCACCGCGGCAAGGGCCTGGGCGACAAGCGGCGCATGCCCGGCGCCTATCAGTTCCGGCGCCGTGTCTTCCATCTCCTGCCACAGGCTCTGGGACAGCGTGAGCGCGTTGCCATTGACCTGCAGGGTCATGACATTGACGACCGGCACGCTGACGCTGTCGATGCCGAGTGTCAGCGCCAGCGGCAGCGGCGCCAGAATGTGCGAGGCGTCGAGCACGCCGAGCGCCAGCTTGTCGCGCACGTTGGCCCACGACACTTCGCGGCGGATCTCGACTTCCAGCCCCTGCCGCTCGTAGGCGCCCAGCTCTTCGGCCAGCACGATCGGTGCGCAGTCGATAATCGGGATGAATCCGACCTTTAGTCTGGGTCGCTCCAGATCGGCCATGCGTCGCAACTCCACGCTACAAAACAAAAAGGCGTCCGCTCGAGCCGGTTCGTACCGACTGCGCAGGACGCCATTGTCCAAGTGGCAGACCGCCATTGGCCTGCCGTCACGATCTAGAAGAGACCCGCCATTGGGCCCGGGATCACGATAGCCAATCGATGGTGCATCGCGATATCCACGGATAGCTCAGCAGGAACTATGCCAATGCCATTAACTCTCACCAAAGATTTCTAACTATCTGTAATTATGTGAATTGACGGCGAGAAATTTGCTTATTTGAAGTGGTTTTCTAGAGCTCTTCGCATTGCAGCATGATTAATCTTCAGGCACTAACAAAGAGTAGGCACACTATTTCTTCAGGGCCTTGGCGTAGGTGACGAGATCCTGGGCCACCTCGCCGATCCGCTTGTTCTGGTCCATGGCGAGCTTGCGCAGCAGTTTGTAGGCAGCCTCCTCGCCCATTCCTTTTTGTTCCATCAAGAGGCCCTTGGCCCGGTCGATGGTCTTGCGTTCCAGCAGGGTGAGGCGCGCCCGCTCCAGCTCCTCGCGCATCGAGCGGTAGCGGTTGAAATGGCCGACGGCGACGTCGACGACCGAGCGCACGCGATCCTGCGCCAGGCCTTTCACGACATAGGCCGAGACCCCGGCTTCCATAGCCGCCGCGATGGTGGCGGGATCGGACTGGTCGACGAACATCGCGATGGGACGAGGTTGCAGCTCGGTGCTGCGACGCATGTCCTCGATGGCGTCGCGGCTCGGACTGTCGGTGCTGACGACCACGACGTCCGGCTCGAGCTCACGCACCCGCGCGGTCAGGTCCTGCGTGCCTTCCAGACGCGCCAGCAGGCGATAGCCGGCGTTGCGCAATCCCGCCTCGACGATTTCGGCGCGGGCGGGATTGTCGTCGATCAGCAGGACGGACAAGATCTTGGTCACATCCCGCGGGGCGCAACTTCCATGCCACCCGTCGTCACCCGGCCTAGGGCGCTGATTCCACGAGCTTTCCGTCGTCCCACCGGCCGCGATGGGCCTTCTCGTCAGGGCCGATCACCTGGCCGTAGCCATGACGCCGGCCGCCGCGGAAGCCGCCTTCATAGCGCTCGCCGTTGGCCAGCGTTTCGACGCCCGGACCATCGAGCGAACCCGCATGCCAGTCTCCTGCCTGAACGACATTGGGATCGACCAGCGTGCGCCGTGTCCCGGCGCCGTCGAGCCGGCCGCCGACGAAGTTGCCCTCCTCACGATCGGCCCCCGGCTTTTCGCGCAGGCCAAGACCGGTCGACTGGCCGGCGCGCCATTGGCCCTCGTAGCGCGCGCCGTCGGCCAGTCGCTCGATGCCGAGACCGTTCAGCAGGTCGTCCTTCCATTCGCCGGCCTGACGATCGCCGTCCTTGAGCTCGGCCACACCCAGGCCCTGTCGCTTGCCGTCGACCGCCTGTCCGACATAACTCGCGCCGTCGTCGGACGTCAGCCGCTGGCCGTTCTCGAGGCCGGGCCGCGCCGCACGGGCAGCGATGATGCGTGCCTCGCCGGCCATCGTACGCGCCGCACTGGCCGCTTCCTTGGCGCGCTCGAACACGCCGCGGGCTTCCGCCGCCGCGCGCTCGGCCTGTTCGACGAGCTCCTTTTGCGCCGCTTCCGACGCTGAGGGCCCAGCCACTTCGGTCGGAGGCGCGGGCGTTGCCGCGCTCGCCGACGATTTGGGGATCGGCGCCGCCGGCGTCGTCGTTCGCGCGGCGTCGGCCGAGGGAGCTGTCGCGGTGGCGGGCGTCTGCGCTGTCGTGTGGGCCAGCCGGTTGCGGATCTGCGGCTGCAGGTACCACAACGTCACGCCGGCAGCGGCGACGACCAGCAAGCCGATCCAGATGATGGCGTGCGAGCGACGCGGCAAAGGCGGCGAGGCCGGCGGCGGCGGCGCCAGATCCTGGTCACGGCTCGCGCCCCCCAGACGCGGCGCGGCGAGAGGCGCCGCGGCGATCCGCTGCGTCGGCGCCTCGTCGGCCGAGGGCAGCGAACTGCCGAACAGGGCGCGCCATTCGGCGATCGACTGCGGCCGCTGTTCCGGCGCGAAGGCGAGCGCTTGGTCGATCGCGGCCAGAAGCGTGGCGTCGAAACGGTCGACCTGCGTCTTGGCGAGCGGGCGGTAGGGATCCTGGCTGACGCGGCTCGCAGCCTCCGGCGGAGGATGGCCGGCAATGGCGTGATGCAACACCGCCGCGGCGGAATAGATGTCGCTCCACGGACCCTGCTTGCCGTCGAGCGCGAATTGTTCGATCGGCGCATATTGCGGCGTCAGCACCGACGTGAGCGTGCGCGTGCGGCCGCCCATCGCCTGACGCGCCGCGCCGAAATCGATCAGGATCGGCACGCCGTCGCGCCGGATGATGATGTTCGACGGCTTGATGTCGCGATGGAGAAAACCCTGGGCATGCACTGCACCCAGCCCGCTCAGCAGTCCCTCGGCGAGCCGGCGCACGTCGTCGGGCGGCAGGCGACGGCCCTTGTCGTGCAGAAGCTGGGCGACGCTGCGGCCGTCCTCGAATTCCATCACGGTGTAGGCGGTGCCATTGCCGTCGAAGTAGCGCAGCACCGGGACGATGTGGGGATGGCGAAAGCGCGCCAGCGCGCGGGCTTCGTCGAGGAAGCGTTCGCGGCCCCAGGCGAAATCGTCGGCGAAGCGTGCGCCGCGCGGCACGACCTCGCGGTCCTTGCGGACGGCGAATTCGACCGGCAGGTATTCCTTGATCGCCACGACCTTGGCGAGCTGGCCGTCGAAGGCGCGGTAGGTGATGCCGAAGCCGCCATGCCCGATCACCGCGTCGAGCCGGTAGTCGCCGAGCTCAGTGCCGAGCGGCAGGGCCTGGACGTTGTCGAGAGTCATGAGCGGGACATCGGGGTGCGCAAGTCAGTCCCTTAGATGCGCGCTCCTGCCCGCGCGCACAAGCACCCGAAAAGACGCTCGACTGAGAGCGCGCTGGGGCTAGCGCGCGCTGGAGGCTGCGGTGGTCTGGAAGCGCGAGGTGACGTCGGTGAACTCCGGCACCAGCTGGATCAGCATGATGATCACGCACAGACCGATCGCCGTCAGCATGGTCGCAGGTCGGGTGCGCAAATGTGGTGTCGGCGTCGGCGGTGGCGCGTAGCGTTCGTCCGGCGGCATGGCGGACACTCCCTTAAATGGCTTGATCAAAAACAGCGGCTCGTGACCCGAAATATCACTGGGTCCAGCCGCAGGAATCATATGGTGCGGCAGCTATGATCTCAAGAAAAATATCGTAATCACAATAAGTTAGGTACCATTGTGACATTTTCACTCTAACACACAACAGGTCGCGGTCGGACGCTGCGGTGTCCACTTCCTATGGTCGCCGCGACGATCAGGAACGTGTTTAGCGATGCGTTTGTGTCGTCGCTTCGGAGTACACTTTGCCTATGACTGCAGCCCCTCTGCTCGACAATACGCGCACCCTGGTGCTGACCGGCGCGAGCCGCGGCATCGGCCATGCGACCGTGAAGAAATTCAGCGCCGGCGGCTGGCGGGTGATCACCGTATCGCGCCAGCCCTTCAGCGCGCTCTGCCCGTGGCCGGGCGGCGACAAGAACCATGTGCAGATCGACCTGGCCGAACCCGACGATGTCGGCCGCGGCATCGAGGAAATCCGCGATCGCCTCGGTGGCGGACGGCTCGATGCCCTGGTCAACAATGCCGCGATCTCGCCCAAGGACGAAACCGGCGGGCGGCTGGGCGCTATCGACACGCCCTTCAGCCTCTGGCAGCGCGTCTTCAACGTCAATTTCTTCGCACCCGTCGCCTTGGCGCGCGGCTTGATGAGTGAGCTCTCGGAAGCGCGCGGCTGCGTCGTCAATGTCACCTCGATCGCCGGTAGCCGCGTCCATCCCTTCGCCGGCTCGGCCTACGCGACATCGAAGGCCGCCCTCGCGGCCCTGACGCGCGAGATGGCGCATGACTTTGGGCCGCGCGGCATTCGCGTCAACGCCATCGCCCCCGGCGAGATCGACACCGCGATTCTGTCGCCCGGCACCGAACAGATCGTCGAGGAGCAGATCCCGATGCGCCGCCTCGGCACGCCCGACGAAGTGGCCGACGTGATCCACTTTCTCTGCGAGAAGGGCGCAAGCTACGTTTCCGGCGCCGAGATCCAGATCAACGGCGGCCAGCACGTCTAGGGGACGGAGATGGACACCACGCTTTCCGCGATGAAAGACGAGACCGGGCGCGACGCGCGTCGCCGCATCCGCGCCGGCACCAACCTCGCCCCGACCTCGGGCATGGCGCCGGGCTACGTCCAGGGCAACCTCGCCATCCTGCCCAAGGCGCTGGCCGCCGACTTCGCGCGCTTCTGCCAGCTCAACCCCAAGCCCTGCCCGCTGCTCGCCTCCTCCGAGCCCGGCGACTGGCGCCTGCCCGCGCTCGGCGAGGACCTCGACATCCGTACCGACATCCCGCTCTACCGCATCTGGAAGAACGGCGAGATGGTCGAGGAAGTCCGCGACCTCAAGAAAGTATGGCGCGACGATCTGGTGTCGTTCGTGCTTGGCTGCTCGTTCTCCTTCGAGGAAGCGCTGATCGAGAACGGCCTCGAGATTCGCCACCAGACCTGCAACGTCAACGTGCCGATGTACCGGACCAACATCGAGTGCAAGCCGTCGGGGCCGTTCCATGGGCCGATGGTCGTCTCCATGCGGCCCTTCAAGCCGGCCGACGCCATCCGCGCCGTGCAGGTGACGACACGCTTCCCTTCGGTGCATGGAGCACCGGTCCATCTCGGCAAGCCCGAGCTCATCGGCATCAAGGACATTGCCAAGCCCGACTACGGCGACGCGGTCCCGGTGCGCGATGACGAATTCCCGGTGTTCTGGGCCTGCGGCGTCACCCCGCAGTCGGTCGTGGCGACGGTCAAGCCCGAGTTCTGCATCACCCACGCGCCTGGCCACATGCTGGTGACCGATCTCCTGAATTCGCAGCTCGCCATTCTCTAAATGGCGCGGCTGGAGTTCGACGTCGGCACGGCCGAGATCACCGATCTCGTGATCGCGGGATGGACCGGCCGCGATGTCGAAGCCCTCAATCATCACATCGAAGAGCTGAAGGCGATCGGCGTGCAGCCACCGTCGCAGGTGCCGATCTACTATCGCGTGTCGGCGGCGATGCTAACGCAAGCCGACAGCATCCAGGTGCTGGGCGACGACAGTTCCGGCGAGGCCGAGCCCGTGCTGGTGGGCACCGCCGAGCGGCTCTGGGTGACGCTCGGCGCCGATCACACCGACCGCAAGGTCGAGAGCTACGGCATTGCGGTGTCCAAGCAGATGTGCGCCAAGCCGATCGGGTGCACCGCCTGGCGCTTCGAGGACGTCGAGCCGCATTGGGATAGACTCATGCTGCGGAGCTACGTGACCGACGCCGGCAACCGCGTGCTCTACCAGGAAGGCCCGCTGGCCAACATCCGCCGGCCGCGTGAGCTCATCGCTGGCTGGCATGGAGGCGACAAGCGGCTGCCGGCGGGGGTAGCGATGTTCTGCGGCACGATGGGCGCGATCGGCGGCATCCGGCCCAGTCCACGCTTCGAAATGGAACTCGAGGACCCCGTGCTGGGTCGCAAGCTTACGCATAGCTACCACGTGCAGAGTCTGCCGGTCGTCTCTTGATCGGGCGCCCCGGGTAAACGTACGTTCAGTACCGGGAGGACAGTGCGACCATGGTCAAAGGCGCGTTCGACGGCATTACCGTTCTCGATTTCACGCAAGGGATCGCTGGCCCGCACGCCTCGATGTTGCTGGCGCTGCACGGCGCCGACGTGATCAAGATCGAGCCGCCCGAGGGCGACTGGGGCCGCGCGCTCGGCGAATTGAAGGGCGATCACTGCGCTCATTCCGTCGCCTTCAATCGCGGCAAGCGCAGCATTGCGCTGGATCTCAAGTCGCCCGACGGCATCGCCGTGACCAAGAAGCTCGCCGCCAAGGCCCAGGTGGTGCTGGAGAGCTTCCGTCCCGGCGTCATCGCGCGGCTGGGCTTCGGCTACGAGGAGATCAAGAAGACCAATCCCAACGTCGTCTATTGCTCGGTCTCGGGTTTCGGCCAGACCGGCCCCTACAGCAAACGCCCGACCGTCGACGGGCTGATCCAGGCCTTCTCGGGCATGATGGTGATGAACAAGATGCCCGACGGCACGCCGTGGCGTCAGGGCATGATCGCCGTCGACGTCACGACCGGCCTCTACACCTTCCAGGCGCTCTCGACTGCCATCATGCGCCAGTTCCGCTTCGGCGAGGGCTGCTTCATCGATTCCAGCCTGATGCGCTCGGCCGCCGCCTTCCAGGGCGCCAAGCTGATGGAGTGGATCTTCTCCAAGGGCGCGCCGCCGGTGCTCTACATGCCGGCCGGCAGCTACAAGTCGAAGAACGGCTACATCATGGTGAGCGCGATGCGGCCGCACCACTTCCGCTTGCTGTTCGAACTGATCGGCCGCCAGGACATCGCCGACGATCCCGAGCTGCAGGGCCACAACGACCGCATCAAGAATGCCGCCAGAATCATCAAGGCGCTGCAGGAGACAATGCCGACCAAGACCACCGAGGAGTGGATCGCCATCCTGCAGCCCAAGGACGTTTTCTGCGAACGGGTAAACAACTACACCGACTATCTCGAGCATCCGCACGTGAAAGAGTCGGGCGCGGTCGACTGGGTCGAGCTGGAAGGCTTCGGCCGCATGCCGGTGGCCAACATTCCCGGCCTGCCGCCAGCGGCCACGCACGCGCCGCAGCAGCACGCGCCGCATATCGGCGAGGACGGGCCCGACATCCTGGGCGAGCTGGGTTTCAGCCAAGCCGAGATTGACGCCATCTTTGCCCGGCGCGGCGTGCGGGCGCCGGCAGATGCGACGGCGGCCAAGGCGGCGGAGTGAATTAGCCGCCGCCCTCCACCCCCAAATATCGTGGCGGTTACCGCAAGTAACGCTTAAAGAAACGGGAAAATAACGGCGCCCTACTAACCCTAGGGCAGTCAGGTTCATGCGGCCATCATTGCATATTGCGCAATATCTGTCAACGCCCAGTTGGGTCGCCCTGTGCGGAATCTCACAGAAAGCGCCGGCGAAAGGCGCCGAAAGTGCACCATCTGCAGCGACACCAAGGGGCAACGATGGAAAATCTACTCCAGGGGCTCGCCTTCGCGCTTCTCATAGGCGCTCAGGTTCTTGCCGTGATTGCCGTGCACGCCGCGCGAACCAAAGATCCTTCCGGGCAATTCTCGTCCACCGATCGATTGTCCTCCGACCGCAAACAAGAAAGTCAGGCCAAGGAGCCTCCCGTTCGCAAACCCCGGGAGTCCCAATCGGCACTGTCGCCGCGGGCGAGGGCAATCGAGTAGCAGCCGGCGGCGTCCTACTGGAAACCCTCATGGCCCGGTAGAGGCTCAGGCGCTATTGATGAACGATGTTCTCATCGTTTTTCCCGAGCCCAAAGCTCTTCTTCCCGGCCACGGTCCTGTGGACCGCCCTCAGCATGGTGCTTTGGTACGGCTTTGTCCGTGACCTCGGCCCGCAGCTCAGCCTCGGTGGCCTCGTCGGCTTTGCCTACCCGCCGGCCGATACCGCCGGGACCACCATCGCCATCGAGACAGCACGCAACATCTGGCTCTACCAATACATGATCGCAACCGGCGCAGTCTTCGTCGGATTGGTCGGCTGGCTCATTCCGCATCGCTGGTTCCGTTGGTCGGTCGGCGTCTCGGCAGTCATCATCTTCTTTATCTGGTTCCAGGTTCAGCTCGACGTGATGATCAACAACTGGTTCGGCACCTTCTACAACATGGTCCAGCAGGCCCTGGGAAAGCCGGGCGCCGTCACGCAGGAGCAGTTCTTCGGGCAGCTTGCGACGTTCGCCGGCATCGCGCTGGTTGCCATTACCACCGCCGTGCTGTCGGCCTTCGTCATCAGCCACTACATATTCCGCTGGCGCACCGCCATGAACGACTACTACGTCGCCAACTGGCATCGTCTCCGGCATATCGAAGGAGCCTCGCAGCGCATCCAGGAAGACACCCAGCGATTTGCATCGACCCTGGAACGGCTCGGGGCAAGCCTGATCGAGGCGCTGATGACCCTGATCGCGTTCCTGCCGATCCTGTGGGGGCTGTCCGCATACGTAAAGGAGCTGCCCTTTATCGGCGAGGTCCCGCAGGCGCTGGTGTTCGTCGCGGTCCTATGGGCAGTGATCGGCACGGTCGTCCTGGCCCTTGCCGGCATACGGCTGCCGGGGCTCGAGTTCCACAACCAGCGCGTCGAGGCGGCCTATCGCAAGGAACTGGTGCTGGGCGAAGACGATGCCGGCCGCGCGCAAGCGCCGACGCTTGGCAGCCTGTTCCGTAACGTGCGGCTGAACTACTTCCGCATGTACTTGAACTTCCTCTACTTCAACATCGCCCGTTACGGCTACCTGCAGGCCGGAGTACTCGTGCCCTACATCGCCCTGGCGCCTTCCATCGTGGCCGGTGGCCTGACGCTGGGCGTCATGCAGCAGACCATACGCGCCTTCGGCCGGGTCCAGGGATCGTTCCAGTTCCTGGTCAAGTCCTGGACGACGATCATATCGTTGATCTCGATCTACAAGCGGTTGCGTGCCTTCGAGGCGCTGATGGCCGACGAGCCGCTGGATGCCATCGAGGTCGAAGTCGTGCTCCAGCAACAGTAAAACGGATTCACGGGTTCGCGCTTTAGGAGACCTGAAACCCCAGTGCGAAGGGGTCGCGGTCGTCGACGGTGATGGTGTTGACGCCGTGCTGGCGCGCCCAGCCCGCGATCGACGGCACGATGGCCGTCTGGTTGCCGACCCGGGTCGTCGCTTCGACCCGGCCGTCGAACAGCGAGCCGATGATGCTTTCGTGCACGAAATCCTCGCCAACCCGCAGCCGGCCAAGTGCTGCGAGCTGGGCCATGCGCGCCGAGGTGCCGGTGCCGCAGGGCGAGCGGTCGATCGCCTTGTCGCCGTAGAACACCGCGTTGCGGGCATGGGCTCGTGGATCGCGCGGCTTGCCGGTCCACATGATGTGGCTGACGCCGCGGATGGTCTCGTTCTCGGGATGGACCGGGTGGATCTTGGCGTTCAGCAGCTTGCGCACGATCGGCGACAGGCGCAGCACGTCGCCGGCCGACATGGCTTCGAGGCCGGGGAAGTTCTTCTGCGGCTCGACGATGGCATAAAAGTTTCCGCCATAGGCGATGTCGAACACCAGTTCGCCGATCCCCGGCACGTCGATCGCCACGCCGCTGTCGGCCAGGTAGGAGGCGACGTTGATGATGCGCACGCTTTCGACGAACTGCTCCTTCTGCTCGTAGTGCGCCACGACGCGGCCGGCCGGCGCATCGAGGTTCACCACGCCCGGCGTCGCCGGTGTCAGCAGCCCGTTCTCGATGGCCATGGTGACGGTGCCGATGGCGCCGTGGCCGCACATCGGCAGGCAGCCGCTGACCTCGATGAACAGAATCCCGGTGTCGCAGTCGGCGCGGGTCGACGGATAGAGGATCGAGCCGGACATCACGTCGTGGCCGCGCGGCTCGAACATCAGCGCCTGGCGGATCCAGTCGTGGTTGGCGAGGAAATCCAGCCGGCGCGCGCTCATGGTCGCGCCCTCCAGGGGCGGCGCGCCGCTCTTCACCAATCGCACGGGATTGCCGCAGGTGTGGCCGTCGAGGCAGGAGAAGGTGTGGACTGCCATAAGGCGCCCTGCTTACGCCGCCGCCACGAAACGCTCAACCTCGCGCGAGGTCTGCAGGCGCACGATCTTCTTGTCCTTGCCCAGGAACTCGCACTCGATGGCGAAACGCTCGCGGTTGCGACGATGGGTCTTGAGCGCATAGAGCAGGATGGAATCGCGGCTGAAGAAGGAGTTGCGCACGGTTTCGCGGTTGCCGGTGCCCCAGAGATCCTCTCGCGTCGCTATCCGGCGCAGCGTGCGCCAGAACAGCCGCCACATGACCAGCGGCAGTGGCAGGTCGATCCAGACCAGCGTGTCGGCGGCGCGCCAGGTGAGGTCGCGCACCTGGCCGTAGATGCCGACCACGATCCAGTTTCCGTCGCGGATTTCGCGCTCGACCCGGTGGCGGAACAGTTCGAGCGGCGCGGGCTGCCAGTCGCGGCCCCAGAACAGCTGGTCGAGCTCGATCACCCGCAGGCCGGTGCGCTGGCCTAGCTGTTCGGCCAGCCTGCTCTTTCCCGATCCCGTGGTGCCGAAAACAACAACGCGCCGCATGACTTCCCTGCCCGAGTGCTCGACTGTAGCGTCAAAGCGGCGGCCAGCGTAGGCTTGCCGCCGCGTTTGAGGGGAGCGTCGATGTCGCAGATTTTGTTCAAGAACATGAGCCTGCTCGATCCGCGCTGGGATGAGGCGCGCGGCGGCTACGAGGTCCTGGTCGAGGGCGAGCACATAAAAGAAGTGTCGGCCAAGCCGATCAGGGCGGCCAAGGCCCGGGTGGTGAACTGCGGCAAGCGCACCCTGATGCCGGGCCTGATCGACTGCCACGTCCATGTCTTCCTGACCGAAGTGAACATCCGCAACCTCGAGCACGTGCCGCTGACGCTGCTCACGGCACGCTCGGCCGAACTCATGAAGGGCATGATCGACCGCGGTTTCACCACGGTGCGCGATACCGGCGGCGCCGACTGGGGCATCAAGACCGCCGTCGAATCGGGCCTGATCCCCGGCCCACGCCTGTTCATCTCCGGCCGCGCCATCGGTCCGACCGGCGGCCACTCCGATTCGCGCCGCCGCACCGACTATCAGGCGGCGCCCTGCGGCTGCTGCAATGCCATGGTCTATTGCATGGCGATCGCCGACGGGCCCGACGAGGTGCGTAAGCTGGTGCGCGAGCAGATGCGCCAGGGTGCCGACCAGGTGAAGATCATGTGCTCGGGCGGCGTCGCATCGCCCTACGATCCGCTCGATTCCCTGCAGTTCTCCGAGGCCGAGATCGTCGCGGCGACCGACGAGGCCAGGAACTTCGGCCGCTATGTGCTGGCCCATGCCTATACGCCTGAAGCCATCACACGGGCGGTGACCAACGGCGTGCGCACCATCGAGCACGGCAACCTGATCGACGCCAAATCGGCCAAGCTCCTGAAGTCCAAGGGCGGCTACATGATCGCCAACCTGGTGACCTACTTCGTCATGAAGGAAAAGGCCGCGAGTTTCGGCATGACCGCCGACATGCTGGCCAAGAACGACATCGTACTCGACGGCGCCCTGCGCTCGCTGGAAATCTGCAAGGCGGCGGGCGTCAAGGTGGGCTACGGCAGCGATCTCCTGGGCCAGCTTCAGGTCGAGCAGAGCCGCGAGTTCATGTTCCGCGCCAAGGTGCTGAAGCCGCTCGAAATCATCCGGCAGGCAACCACCATCGGCGCCGAGATCCTGCGCCAGGAAGGCAAGCTCGGCATCGTCGAGCCGGGCGCCCTGGCCGATCTGATCGTGGTCGACGGCAATCCGCTGAAGAAGCTCGAGCTGTTCCTCGACCAGGGCGCGCATCTGCCGGTGATCATGAAGGCCGGCAAGTTCCATAAGAACGCGTTGAAATGACACGAAGCAGATGCCGCGCAACCGCTGTCATCCCGAGGCCGCGGGCCGAGGGATCTTTCCTGATCCAGAAAGATCCCTCGCTTCGCTCGGGATGACACCCGGAGTGCGGCGACGGGAGTGCGAGTAACCATGTCGTATCTGTTCAAGAATCTGAATCTCCTCGATCTGCGCTGGACCGAGGCGCGCAGCGGCTATGAAGTGCTGGTCGAGGGCGACAAGATCAAGGAAGTGTCGGCCAAACCGATCAAATCCAAGTCGGCGCAGGTGGTGAACTGCGGGAAGCGCACCCTGATGCCGGGGCTGATCGACTGCCACGTCCACACGCACCACAGCGAGGTCTACATCAACCGCATGGAGGCGGTGCCGCTCACGCTGATGATGGCGCGATCCACGGGGCGCCTGAAGCGCATGCTCGATCGCGGCTTCACCACGGTGCGCGACGCCGGCGGCGCCGACTGGGGCACCAAGACCGCCGTCGAATCGGGCCTGATCCCCGGCCCGCGTCTGTTCATCTCCTGCCGCTCCATTGGTCCTACAGGTGGCCACAGCGACCGCACCCGGCGAACCGACGTCGGCCCGCCGTGCCTGTGCTGCAACGGCATGGTGTTCATCCGCTACCTCGCCGACGGCCCCGATGCGGTGCGCAAGGGCGTCCGCGAGCAGATGCGCCAGGGTGCCGACCAGGTGAAGCTGATGGTCTCGGGCGGCGTCGCCTCGCCCTACGATCCGCTCGACTCTCTGCAATTCACCGAGGAGGAGATCAGCGCCGCCGTCGAGGAGGCGCACGCCTTCGGCCGCTATGTGCTGACCCATGCCTACACGCCCGAGGCGATCACGCGGGCCGTCAACTGCGGCGTGCGCACCATCGAGCACGGCAATCTTGTCGACGCGCCGACGGCCAAACTCATGGCGAAAAAGAGCGTCTACATGATCCCCAATCTGATCGCCTACGACGCCATGAAGCGGCGCGCCAAGGAACTCGGCATGCCGCCCGAGATGCTGGAGAAGAACGACGAGGTGCTGAAGTACGGCTTTGCCGAGCTCGAGCACTGCCGCAAGGCCGGCGTGAAGATGGCCTACGGCTCCGACCTTCTGGGCGCGTTGGAAGACGAGCAGACCGGCGAGTTCCAGATCCGCGGCAAGGTCATGCCGGCTATCGACGTCATCCGCTCGGCGACGCTGGTCGGCGCCGAAGTGGTGCGTCAGGAGGGCAAGCTCGGCGTGATCGCGCCCGGCGCCTTCGCCGACCTGCTGGTGGTCGACGGCAATCCCTTGAAGAACCTCGGCCTGTTCAAGGACGGCGGCCCGCATCTCGCGGCCATCGTGAAGGCCGGCAAATTCCACAAGAACGCGCTGTGATCTCCGTCGTTATCCCGAGCGAAGCGAAGCGAAGTCGAGGGACCTGTTCTGCTCTTCGAGCGCAAGAAGAGGTCTCTCCACTCCGCCTCGCTGCGCTCGGCTCCGGTCGAGATGACGGGGGCTTTTCATGATCGCAATCATCCGCCGCCGCGCCAGCCGCTGGGCGCTGAACGGCGCGGCGACCGTGGCGCTGGCCTATATCTTGCTGCCGCTGATCTTCGTGGTGTGGCTCGCCTTCTTCCGTCAGGAAATCCCCTCCTTCCCGCCGGAGGGCTACAGCCTGAGATGGTTCGCGGCGATCCTCGACCAGAGGAAGTTCGTCGACGGGTTTTCGCTCTCCTTCAGGGTTGGCGTATTGGCGACGGTTATTGGCCTGGCGCTGGGCGTACCGGCGGCACTTTGCCTGGTACGCTACAACTTCACCTGGCGCGGTCCGCTGGCCAATCTGCTGCTGCTGCCGATCGTCGTGCCGGGCGTTGTGCTGGGCACGGCGATGTACGTCTTCCACGTCGAGGTCGAGAACGGCCTCGACATGGATGTGCTGGGCACCTTCTACGCCCTGGTGGCGGGCCATATCGTGATCGTCATTCCCTGGGTGGTCCGGCTGGTCACGGCAAGCCTTTCCGGCGTCGACCGCGCCACCGAGGAAGCGGCGCAAAACCTCGGCGCCAACCCCTGGATCACCTTCTGGCGCATCACCTTGCCCGCAATCCGGCCCGGCATCGTGGCCGGTGCGCTATTCGGCTTCGTGACCTCGTTCGGCAATCTCGAGATGAGCCTATTCCTGGTTGGGCCCGGCCGTACGACCCTGCCGATCGTCATCCTGCAGTACCTCGAATGGAAGATCGATCCGACCATCGCGGCCGTCTCGGTGGTGCAGATCGTGCTGATCGGCACGGCGATGCTGATCACCGACCGTTACGTCAAGCTCTCGCGGGTCGTCTGAGGTGGCCCCCTAAAATGGCAAGACTCGACATCGATATGCTGGCCAAACGCTACGGCGATTTCTACGCCGTCCGCGACGTGTCGCTAAGCGTCGCCGACGGCGAGTTTCTCGTGCTGCTCGGCCCCTCGGGCTGCGGCAAGACCACGACCTTGCGCATGGTCGCGGGCTTCATCGAGCCCACGGCCGGCCACGTGAAGCTCGGCGGCACCGATGTCACCCTGCTGCCGCCGTGGAAGCGCAACGCCGGCATGGTGTTCCAGAGCTATGCGCTGTTCCCCCATCTCACGGTGGCGCAGAACGTCGCGTTCGGCCTGGAGATGCGCAAGCTGCCGCGTGCCGACATCAATAAGCGAGTCGACGAGGCGCTCGCCCTGGTCCGGCTTGGCGGCTACGGCGGGCGCCTGCCGCGCCAGCTTTCGGGCGGCCAGCAGCAGCGCGTGGCGCTGGCGCGCGCGCTCGCCATCCGGCCCGACGTACTGCTGCTCGACGAGCCGCTTTCCAACCTCGACGCCAAGCTGCGCCAGGAAGTGCGGGTCGAGATCCGCGAGTTGCAGCGCCAGCTCGGCCTCACCACCGTCATGGTGACGCACGATCAGGAAGAGGCGCTGACCATGGCCGACCGGCTGGTGGTGATGAGCGAGGGCTCGGTGCGCCAGGTCGGCACTCAGCGCGACCTCTACGAGCGGCCGGCCGACCGCTTCGTCGCAGGCTTCGTCGGCCGCAGCACCTTCCTGGAAGGCGCGATCGAGGCGCCGGGCCGGTTCCGCACCGACGGCGGCCTGGCGCTGGCCTGCTCCAGTTCCGGCAGCGGCCCCAAGATCGGCCGTGGCGTACTCGCGCTCCGGCCCGAGCGGCTCCAGGTCGCGCCTGCGCCCATGACCGGACTCGACAACGGCCTACCGGGTACGGTGGAATTCGTGTCCTATCTCGGCGCCCTGATCGACATCCATGTGCGCCTGTCGCCGGCCGACCGGCTGGTGGTGCAGATCGCCAATCGCGAAGGCGGCTTCGCACCGGAAGTCGGCCAATCCGTTCATGTCGGCTGGCCTGCGTCGGCTGGCCTGGTGTTCACCGAGTAGAGGCAAACAAAACAGCAGGAGGCTTTCATGTCGAACCGCTTCACACTCAACCGCCGCACTGTCCTGGGCGGCACCGCCGCTCTCGCGATCGGCGCGCCATCGATCGTGCGCGCACAGGACAACAAGCGCATCGTCGTCGGCACCTGGGGCGGCGACTATTCGCGACTGCTCGCCAAGAACATCGAGACACCATTGCTCGCGCCCAAGGGCTGGGACGTGGTCAAGGACGAAGCTGGAGATCCGCCGCGCCGCGCCAAGATGCTGGCGGAGAAGTCGTTGCGCCGCGGCACCTCGGACGTCCAGGGCCTGTCGGCCGCCAACATGTACGATATGAACGAGCAGGGCGTGCTCGAGCAGATCGACTATTCCAAGCTGGCGAACGCCAAGAACCTGATCCCGTCGATGAAGTACGCCTACGGCGTCGGCCACATCTATTCGGGCAAGGTGGTGCTGTTCAATCCCAAGCTGATGGCCGCGCCTACCGGCTTCGCCGATACGCTCGACCCCAAGAACGGCGCCAAACTCGGCATCATCGACATCCAGTATCAGTACACGATGCTTGCCGCCGGCATGGCGTCGGGCGGCACAATGAGCAACTTCGAGCCCGGCAAGGAACGGCTGGTCGCCTGCAAGAAGGCCGGCGCGCGCATCTATCCCAGCAACGAGGCGCTCGCCCAGGCGCTCAAGACCGAGGAGATCGCCTGCTGCATCATGTGGAAAGCGCGCGCCGTGCAGTGGCAGAACGCCGGCATCAACATCGAGACGATCGCGCCCAAGGAAGGCGTGCCGATGTACGTCTCGGGCTTCGGCATGCCGAAGAACGCGCCCAACAAGCCGGGCGGCTATGCCTATCTCGACGCCATGCTGGCGGCCTCGGCGCAGGAGGGCTTTGCCGTCGACATGGGCTACAACCCCACGGTCACCGACGCCAAGGTGCCGGCCGACACCCAGAAGCGCATCGGCTTCACCGACGAGGAAAAGAAGCGCCTGGTCGACCTCGACTACGCCTACATGTCCAAGAACGATTCGGCGTTCCAGGACTGGTGGAACAAGTCGTTCAAGGCGTGACCACTATTAGGACTCATGTTCCTCTCCCCCTAGCGGGGGAGAGGAGTTTCGAATCATGACCGACACCGCCCTCTCGCATGGCCCCGCCTTCGAACGACGGAGGGGCGAAGGCCTGACGGCGACGGCGCTGCTGGCGCCGGCGACGATCTTCGTCGCCCTCTGCCTGCTGGCGCCGCTCTTCATCCTGTTCCGCTACAGCCTGAACGAATTCATCCCGACCAAGAAGATGATGATCGAGGCGGTGACGGTGGCGAACTACGTCAAGTTCTTCACCGATCCCTACTACACCACGATCCTGGCCACGACCGTGCGCGTTTCCGTGACGGTGACGCTGGTCTGCCTGATCCTGGGCTTTCCGCTCGCCTATGTCGTGGCGCGCACGCAAAGCCGCTTCAAGAACCTGCTGATCATCCTGACCGTGCTGCCGCTGTTCGTCGGCAATGCCGTGCGGGCCGCCGGTTGGATGACCATTTTCGGCAGCAAGGGCTTCGTCAACACCACGCTGCAATGGCTTGGCCTGATCGACAAGCCGCTCGAGATCATGTTCACCGAGAAGGCCGTCATCATTGGCATCATCGCGGTCAACCTGCCCTTCATGGTGCTGACCCTGCAGAGCGTCATCGAGGGCATCGACCGTGCGGTCGAGGAGGCGGCCTTCAGCCTGGGCGCGCCGCCGTTCACCATGTTCCGCCGCGTGCTTTGGCCGCTGGCGCTGCCCGGCATCGTGGCCGGCACGATTCTCACCTTCATCCTGGCGATGAACGCCTATGCGACGCCCTTCCTGCTGGGCGGGCCGCTGTTCAAGATGATGGCGCCGCTGGTCTATAACCAGTTCACCCAGCAGAGCAATTGGCCGTTCGGCGGCGCCATCGCCTTCATCCTGATGACGGTGACACTCGGCCTCACGGTGGCCGCCAACCTGATCTTCCAGCGCCGCGCCGGTAGTGATCTGGGGCGCTGACGGAGCCTGTCATGCACATCGGACTGATCGCCGGCATCGGGCCGGCCGCGACCGACTTCTATTATCGCGGCCTGATCGAGCGTCATGTGGCGAGCGGCATTCCGCTGGAACTCACCATGGCCCATGCCGACGTGCGCGAGATGTCGCGCAACCTCAACGGCCGCAATCCCAAACGCCAGGCCGAAATCTTCGCCCGCCTGATCGGCGGCATGAAGGCGGCCGGCGCCCAGGCCGCGGCCGTGACCTCGATGGGCGGGCACTTCTGCATCAACGAGTTGATGCCGATTTCTCCCTTGCCGCTCATTCACGGCGTGCATGCGGTCGACGCGGCGATAAAAAAGCGCGGGCTCGGGAAGATCGGCGTGATGGGCACGCGCACCGTGATGCAGAGCAAGCTCTATGGCGGCGTGTCGTCCGCCGAGCTGATCGCGCCCGAGGGCAAGGCGCTGGATGAGGTGCATGAGGCCTATTCGGGCATGGCGACGGTGGGCAAGGTCACCGATCAGCAGCGCGAGATTTTCTTCAGGGTTGGCCGCCAGCTGGTCCGCGAGCGCGGCTGCGAGGCCATCATGCTGGGCGGCACCGACCTGTTCCTGGCCTTCGTCGGCCATGCGCCGGAATTCGCCCTGGTCGACTGCGCCGACATCCATGTCGAGGCGATCTACGCCAAATCGGCGTCGGCTGCTTCCTAGCGAAGGCAAGCGCTGATTGAGCCATTTCGCACGTTGCTTTTGTCGCCGCTCACGCCTAAAGGCCGAAGAGCGAGTAATGTCCTTAGGACAGGAAAGTTCCGCCGATTGCCCGATAGAAATGAGCCCGCGAGTCCTGCCGCAACCGTGACGGATGCCCGCGCCTGGACGCGGGTCCTTGCCCCCTACCGGCAGCCCAGCAACCGTCGCGGTCTCCTCGAGATCGCCATCACCATCCTGCCGCTGGTGGCGCTGTGGGCGCTGGCTTGGGTTACCCTCGACATCGGCTATTGGCTGGCCTTGCCGCTCGCTTTGGCCGCCGCCGCCTTCCTGGTGCGGCTGTTTGCCATTCAGCACGATTGCAGCCACGGTTCCTTCTTCCGCCATCGCTGGGCCAACGATTGGATCGGCCGCATCCTGAGCGTGATGACGCTCACGCCCTACGGCGTCTGGCGCCGCACCCATGCCGCCCATCACGCCAGCAGCGGCAATCTCGACCGGCGCGGCTTGGGTGACGTCGGCACGCTGACGGTCGAGGAATATCGCGCCCGCTCGCTGTGGGGGCGGCTGTGCTATCGCCTGTATCGGCACCCGCTGGTCATGTTCGGCGTCAGCCCTGCCTATCTGTTCATCCTGCAGCATCGGCTGCCCATCGGATTGATGCGCGACGGCTGGCGGCCGTGGGCCAGCACCATGGCGACCAATCTGGCTATCGCCCTGATCGCCGGCCTGCTGATCTGGCTGATCGGTATCAAGGCTTTCCTGCTGGTGCATCTTCCGATCATGCTGTTCGCGGCTTCGGTCGGCGTCTGGCTGTTCTACGTGCAGCACCAGTTCGAACACACGACCTGGGCCAACGACGGCAAGTGGAACGCCCACGATGCCGCCCTGCACGGCAGCTCGCACTACGACCTGCCGGCCTTTCTGCGCTGGTTCACCGCCAACATCGGCATGCACCACGTGCATCACCTCTCAAGTCGCATCCCTTACTACCGATTGCCGCGCGTGTTGCGCGACCACCCGGAACTGCGCGATGTCGGCCGGCTGACCTTGCTGCAAAGCTTTCGCTGCGTGAATCTGGCGCTGTGGGACGAGACGCGCCGCCGCCTGGTGTCGTTCCGCGAGGCGCGGGCGTCGTCGAGCTGAGGGCCGCTAGGGCACGCCCCACTTCTGCGCGAGGCGGGCATAGGTGCCATCGCGCGCCATGTCGGCAATGGCACGGTTGATCGCAGCGAGAAGTCCCGAATTATCAAGCTTCATGCCGATGCCGAGCGGCTGCGGATCGTTCGGCACTTGCGCCACGACCCTGAGGTTGGGTGTCTGGCGCGCGAGCCAAGCCGCCACCGGCGCCACCTTCATCACCGCGGTGATGCGGCCGGCGGCGAGATCGACCATGGCATCGGCGATGCGGTAGAAGGGATAGACCTTGATGGCGGCGATCTCGCCCCGCTTCTGCATCTGGATCGCAACGTCGTAGTCCGTGGTCGCGGCCTGCAGGCCGACCGTGGCCGTCCGGAGATCGGCGGCGCTCTTGATGTTCGGTGACTTCGTGTTGTCGACCACGAGACTGAGCGTCGTGGTCATATAGGGCGTCGAGTAGGCGAGCGTTCGCTGGCGTTCCGGCGTGATGGTGATGCCGCCCACGATGCAGTCGTACAGCCCGTCCTGCATCTGCTGCAGGATCACCTCCCACGTCGTGTTGACATAGACCGGGCCGAGCTTCAGGCGGGAGGTGATCTCGTTCATGAGGTCGACTTCGAAGCCGACGTTCTGGCCCTTGTCGACGAACTCGAAGGGCGGGTTAACGAAATAGGTGCCGATGCGCAGCGTTCCAGGCGCCAGGGTGCGCAGGTCCTGCGCCTGGACAACGGAGCCCATGAAGGCCAGAGCGAACGCCAGCAGCGCAGCCCCAAGTCTAGCCATTGGTCCACAGCCGCGTGGTGTAGGCGCCCTCGACGCTGGCGTCGATCTGGGCCGCGAGCTTGTCGTCGGCGCCGACCCGGGGCGCGATGATCTTGCCGAACGACACGCGGCCCGGCGCTGGCCAGGCCTTGGGATCCCACAGCTTGGCGCGCACGATCGAGCGGGCGCAGTGGAAGTAGCAGTGTTCGATGCGCACGCGGGTCGCCAGCAGCGCCGGCTTGCCGAGCGAGCTCAAGGACGCCACCAGCTCGGGATCGTCGTGGATTTCCGCCGTGCCCGACACGCGCAGCGTCTCGCCGGTCGCCGGGACCAGGGCGATCAAGCCGATTTTTCCTGTCGCCAGGATGTTGGAGAGGCCGAAGGCCAGGTTGTTGCCGACCCGCTCGGGGATCAGCAGCGTGCGCGGATCCTCTACCCGGATGAAGCCCGGCTCGTCGCCCTTGGGCGAGACCTCGATCGTGCCGTCGGCCGCGGTGGTGCCGACCAGGGCGAAGGGGCAGCGCTTGAGGAAGTCGATCGACTGCTCGTCGAGCGCGTCGAGGATCTTGGCGCGCGTCGTCGGACGCGGATCGGCGATGATGCGGCGGAGATCTGCGGTCGACGTGAGCTTGGCCATGGGTTCACCTCTCTAGAGCTTGTCCATATTGGCATAAAGCTGAAGCAGCGCCGCCTTCAGGGTCGCGGCCTCGCGTTCATCGAAACCCGCCAGGGCCACGCGCTCGTAACGTTCGGCGATCGGGACGATGCGGCTGGTGAGCCGTCGCCCGGCCGACGTCGCGTGCAGCGTGACGACGCGGGCATCCTGATCGGCCCGGCGGCGTGCCACCAGTCCCTTCTTCTGCATGTTGTCGACCAGGCGGGTGAGGGTCGAAACCTCGATCGAGGTGGTATCGCTGAGATCGCCCATGCGCCGGCCGTCGCGCTCGCGCAGTGCCGCCAGCACGCGCCACATCTGCAGCGTGGCGCCGAGCGGCCGCACATCCCTGCCGAAGGCCTCGGCGATGCGCGCGCCGGCACGGTTCAGCAAATAAGGTAGATAGCCGTCGAGCGGGTTCACGGATGTTGCTCGAGGTGGCGCAACAAACCGGTGTCATCCGCGGCGGAGTAACCTCCGCCTTGAGCGAAGCGAGAGACCTTTGATCGAACACCGCTGAAGGTCCCTCGCTTCGCTCGGGATGACACGGTGCGGGTCGCCACGACAGGAGTCATTTCGACGTCGGGAAATGAGGGGCGATGTCGCGCATGAAGCGCTCCATCTGTTCCTTCACCAGCGCATGCGGCTTCTGGCCATAGTTGAAATAGAGGATCACCTCGGCGATGCCGGCGGCCTCGACCTGCTTCAGCGTGTCGACGATATGCTGGGGGCTGCCGCACAGGATCGACTTGTCGGTCAGTTTCTCGGGCCGCATGTCGCGCAGGATGTTCACGATGTCGACGAAATATTTATAGGTCGGCGGAACCTTCTCGCCCGACGAGGACGGGAAGGCCGCAATCAGGGCGTCCTGGAAATAGCGCACCAGCGCTTCCTTGCCGTACTGCTCCTCGGCGGGCGTCGAGGCGATATGGATGAAGTACGAGCACATCGCCCGCCGCATCGGCCGCCTGAACCCGCTCTCGCAGGTCTCGCGGTAGACACGTACGGCATCGGCCAGCGAGCCGTAGACCATGGCGGCGGCAAAGGGCGCGTAGATCACATTCCAGTCGTTCCTTGCCGCCAGCTCCATCGACGGGCGCGAGAAGCAGGCGACGTAGGGACGCAGCGGCCGTTGCGCCGGCCTAGGCCGCACCTCGACGTCCTTGAACTGGTAGAACTTGCCGTCGTGCGACCACTTGCCGGTTTCCGTCCAGGCGCGCCACACGATCTCGAGTCCCTCGGCGAACAGCTCGGCCGAGTCCTCGAACGAGGCGCCGAACGGCTCGTACTCCTTGCGGTCGTAGCCGCGACCGGCGGCGAAATCGACGCGGCCGCCCGACAGCAGATCGAGCGTCGCCCATTCCTCCGCGACGTGCAGCGGATGATGGACCGGCAGCAGGGTGACGGCCGGCGCCAAGCGGAGCTTCGTCGTGGCGCCAGCGAGCTGGGCCAGTATGGCGAGCGGCGAGGCATTGACGCCCAGAAGGTTGAAATGATGCTCGCCGATCCAGGCCGAATTCAGCCCGACCTTCTCGGCGTGAAGCGCCTCGGCGAAGATGTCCTTGATGAACGTCTCGGCGCTGCGCCGATTGTCGGGATAGCGGTTGTCGCTCAGCGTGAAGTAGCCGAAATCCATGGCGCTCCCCTGTGTTTTGCCGATATTTGTAAATGCAAATAATGGCCCTGTCACTTGTGATCTGGCGCGGCCGGGGATACGTAAGAGGCGATGACAGAACGGACCTGAGGGAGACAGGTATGAAACGTTTGCTCATCGTCGCCGCCTCAATCGCGTTGCCGCTGGCTGCATCGGCCCAGACCAATCCGCTGGTCGACAAGGGCCGCGCCCTGTTCAACGACACCGGCCTGTCGGCCAGCGGCCAAATATCCTGCGCCACCTGCCATCCCATGAACGGCCACACCGACAACAAGACCTATGTCGGCGTCGACGTCGTTCCCGATGGCGATGCCAAGGGCCGAAGCACGCCCACCTTGTGGGGCTCGGGCCTGCGCCAGGCCGAATGGTCATGGGCCGGCAACATTCCGGCGCTCGAGACCAACATCCGCGGCATCATCGTCAATCGTATGAAGGGTTCGGAGCCCAGCAAGGAGACCCTGGATGCGCTGGCGGCCTATGTGAAGTCGCTGCCCAACGGTCCCGCGCCGTTCCTCACCAACGACGGCATGCCCAAGGACACCGCGCCGGCCGACGTGAAGCGCGGCTTCGCGCTGTTCTCGGGCAAGGCGGGCTGCATGACCTGCCATTCGCCCGCCTCCTACGACAAGAAAGGCGTCGAGGATGTCGGCAGCGGCGGCCCTTTCAAGGTGCCCTCGCTGCGCAACGTCTCGAAGACCGGCCCCTACTTCCACGACGGCCGCTTCAAGACCATAGACGAGACCGTCTCCTTCATGTGGGACTTCTACAAGAAGAAGAACGACAGCAAGGACACGCTGAGCGACGCCGAGAAGCGCGATATCGTGGCGTTCCTGCGCGCGCTCTAGCCCGCCTTCGGACCGAGTTCGGCGAGCGGCATCAGCCAGTCGCGGAAGGCCTTGATCTTGCGCCGCCGAATCGATTCCGGCGGATAGACCAGATAGTAGGCAAACTCGGTCGCCATCTTGAAGTCGAACGGCACGACCAGCCGGCCGGTCTTGAGGTCGGGGACGATCAACGGGTTGCGGCCGAGTGCGACGCCCAGCCCGTCCATCGCCGCCTGGTAGGCGACCAGCGGATTGTCGAAGGTGACGCCGCGCGTGGCGTCGATGCCCCGGATGCCGGCTGCCGTCAGCCAGACCTGCCAGTCGTCGGGGAAGGTGCCGATGTGCAGCAGCGTGAAGCGCTTGAGGTCGGCCGGCTTCTTGAGTGGATTGGTTCCCTTCAGGAGCGACGGCGCGCAGACCGGCATGACATCCTCGCCGACCAGTCGTTCGGCGGTCAGTCCCGGCCACTGGCCACGGCCGTAGCGGATGCCGATATCGACGTCCTCGCGCGAGAAATCGATCAGGCCTGTGCCGGTGCTGATGCGCACGTCGATCTCGGTATTGGCGCGCTGGAAACCGCCGAGCCGCGGCACCAGCCATTTGGTGGCGAACGAAGCCGTGGTGGTGACCGTGAGATGGCCGCCGCGATCCTTCTGCAGCAGCTTTTCGGTGGCTTCGTTCAACTGGTCGAACGCGCCGCGCACCGACGGCAGGTAGGCCTGGCCCGCCTCTGAGAGCAGCAGCGAGCGGTTCCGCCGCACGAACAATTTTAATCCGAGACGCTGCTCCAGTCCGCGCACCTGATGGCTGATGGCGGCTTGGGTGACGCTCAATTCCTCGGCGGCATCGGTGAAGCTCATATGGCGTGCAGCGGCCTCAAAGGCGCGCAAGCCGTTGAGCGGCGGCAGGCTTCGCTTCATGGCAATTCCCTTCGCAGAGCAGTGTCTTTCACATGAGGTAAATTAATCAAAACAGGACAAACGGTCGTTTGTAAAGAGGGCCCCCAGGGCGCAAATCGAGGTCACACAAGTCGTTCCTCCGTTCGGGAGAAGTCCCATGGCCAATATCTCGCTGCACTACAGTTCCAACGCCCCGCTGGCGGGCACCTTCGGCACGCTCAACCGGATTTTCAGCACCTGGCGCCGGCGCGCCCGTGAGCGCCATGAACTGGCCCAGCTCGACCACCGCACGCTTCGTGATCTGGGGTTGAGCTCCGGCCAAATCCAGTTCGAGGCCAACAAGCCCTTCTGGCGCCTCTGATCTCCAAATTCCGGAGCGGGCTCGTTTCATACCCTGCCGAGCCCTGGCACTTCGGATCCTGCCGGCGGTCGACTCCTCAGCCTCCCTGTCGACCGCCGGCTTTTTCTTGCCTGAGAATTCTTCCCCACGAATTGCCACGCTGGAAGATCGCGACATAAGCGGCCTCAGCTCCGATCAACTGCGCTTCGAGGCGCAAAAGCCGTTCTGGCGGGGCCGACGATCTGCTAAAGCGCGATGACTTTCACTCGAATCGCGCCGTCGGCCCGGCTCAGGCACCGCTTCGCTGCGGGAGCCGGGCCGACGGTTGAAGAAAAAGTCATCGCGCTGTAGACGCGGAGGCGTGGCGCTTTCCGATCAGAAACTTCAGACGCTCGCCCGTGACGCCCTGCAGCGCGCAGCGGCCGGCGACTTCGCAGCGGCCGAATCCTTGTTCGCGCAAGTGGCCGAGGCGCGGCCCAACTCCGGTCAGGCGCTTCATCTGCTGGGCCAGGCGCGGCTGAAGCTCGGCCGCTTTGCCGCGGCCCGCGAGCCGCTGGAGCGCGCCGCGAAGTTCCTGCCGAAGGATCCCGCCGCCCAGGTCAATCTCGCGGGCTGCCTCACCGTGCTGGGCGATCACGCCGCGGCCCTCGAGGCACTCGAGCGGGCGGCGCACCTGAAACCGGGCGATGCCGCCATCGCGCACAATCGCGGCCGCGCCCTCGAAGCGCTCGGCCGGCCTGAAGAAGCCGAACGCGCCTATGACGAGGCGCTTTCCGTCGATCATCGGCTGCTGCCATCGTTGATCGCACGGGCAGGAATTTTGGCCGCACGCGGCGATTGGATGGGAGCGCTCGCCGATCTCGACATGGCCCTCACAACCCGGCCCGACGATGCGTCGCTGCGACTGCGCCGCGGCGAACTTCTGCTGCGCCAGGGCGACTGGCTGCGCGGACTCGGCGACTACGAGGCGCGGCTGGAAATTCCAGGCGAGCGCTACGCGCCTGACCTGCCGCGCTGGCAGGGCGAGCCGCAGGCCGGGCGGCTGCTGATCTATCCCGAGCAACCCGACATCGAAAGCGACTCCGCGATCCGCGACACGCTGATGCTGGCGCGCGGTATCGACGCCGTCGTGCAATGCGCCGGCAAAGTCGCCGGGTGGCTGGAGGGGCCGACGATCCGCCGCAGCGAACCGCTCGACGGCTTTGCGGCGGCGGCTCCGCTGCGCAGCCTGCCGCATCTGCTGGGCTGGACGCTCGAAGCTCTTCCGCCGCCGCCGCCGCTGCGGCTGAAGGCGACGCCCGATCAGCGCATGGGCTGGTTTACCTCGGCCGAGCCACCTCCGGACCTCCAGATCGAGCGCGACCCGGCTCTGGTGGCGTGCTGCAGCAAGGTCGTGGGCGACGACGACCGTTGGCCGGTCCATCTCGCCGCGCGGCTCGGCATTCCGACCCGCGTCATCCTGGCATCGACGCCGGATCTTCTGTGGGGACCGGGCACCGGTCGGTCGCCGTGGTATGCCTCTGTGGAAGTGTGCTGATATCCGGCACGGAGGAACGCCCCATGGCCAAGACCCTGTTCGACAAGATCTGGGACAGCCACGTCATCACCGATCTCGGCAACGGCTTCGTGCTGCTGCATATCGACCGGCTGCTGCTGCACGACCTGTCGGGCGGACGTGCGCTGGAGGAGGCGGTCGGCAAGGGCTACGCACCCGCCCAGCCGCGGCTGATCTACGGCACGCCCGACCACGCCATTTCGACAGCGCCCGGCCGCACCTCCGAGACCTTCCCGCCCGGCGCGCCGCTGGTGAAGTCGATGCGGGACACAACAGCCAAGTACGGCATCCGCATGTTCGACCTCGGCCAGGACGGCAACGGCATCGTCCATATCGTGGGACCGGAACTGGCGCTCACTCTGCCCGGCACGACGCTGATCTGCGGCGACAGCCACACCTGCACCCATGGCGGCATGGGGGCGCTGGCGTTCGGTGTCGGCTCGTCGGAGCTGGTGCATGCGCTGGCCACGCAAACCATGATCCAGCGCAAGCCCAAGCGGTTCCGCGCCAGTTTCGAGGGTGCACTGCAGCCCGGCGTCACGGCCAAGGACATGATCCTGCATCTGATCGGCGAGGTGGGCACCGCCGCCGGCACCGGCCATGCCGTCGAGTATGCCGGGTCCGCGGTCCGTGGCCTTTCGGTCGAGAGCAGGCTCACGCTCTGCAACCTCTCGATCGAGATGGGTGCCCGCACCGGCATGGTGGCGCCCGACGACACGACCTATGAATTCCTCAACGGCCGCGACTACGCCCCCAAGGGTGCGACGTGGGACCGAGCTGTCGCGCACTGGCGGACCTTGCCGTCCGATCCCGACGCCGAGTTCGACCGCGAGCACACGATCGACATGGCCCGAGTGGCGCCGCAGATCACCTGGGGCACTAGCCCCGAGCATGTGATCGCCGTCGACCGCACGATTCCTGATCCGGCGACGGGCCCGGAAGAGAAACGCGCGGCCTGGACGGCGGCGCTGCAGTATCAGGGTCTGGAGCCCGGCAAGCCGATCGAAGGAACGAAGGTCGACTGGGTGTTCATCGGCTCCTGCACCAACAGCCGTATCTCCGACCTGCGCGCGGCAGCCGCGATCGCCAAGGGCCGGCATAAGGCAAGCCATGTCACCGCCTGGATCGTGCCGGGTTCGGAGCGCGTCAAGCGTCAGGCCGAGGCCGAGGGTCTCGACCGCGTGTTCGGCGACGCCGGCTTCGAATGGCGCGAACCCGGCTGCTCGATGTGCATCGCGTCGAACGGCGAGCGCGTGCCGCCCGGCCAGCGCAGCGTGTCGACGTCCAACCGCAACTTCGTCGGCCGCCAAGGCCCCGGCGCGCGGACCCATCTCGCCAGCCCCGCAATGGCCGCAGCCGCAGCGATCAAGGGCGCCATCGCCGATGTCCGCAAGATCTAGATACGACCTCATGCTGAGGAGACCGCGCAGCGGTCGTCTCGAAGCATGAGCAACACCAAGACTGGTTCCACCCTTCGAGACGCCGCGCTTCGCGCGGCTCCTCAGGGTGAGGTGAGGAGAAGGAACACGATGGAAAAATTCACCAAAGTGACCGGCGTGGCCGCTCCCCTGATGCGCCAGAACGTCGACACCGATCTGATCATCCGCATCGAGCGACTGGTCAACAACACCGGCCGCAAGGGACTCGGCCCCTATTGCTTCGAGCAGATCCGCTTCAAGCCCGACGGCAGCGAAAACCCCGACTGCGTGTTCAACCAGGCGCCCTATCGCGAGTCGCCGATCATCCTGGCGCGGGAGAATTTCGGCTGCGGCTCGTCCCGCGAGGGTGCCGTGTGGGCGCTAGCCGGCATGGGCATCAAGGCGGTGATCGCGCCCTACTTCGGCGACATCTTCTACAACAACTGCTTCCAGAACGGCCTGCTGCCCGTGGCGCTGCCGATCGAGGAAGTCGAGCAGCTGGCCGACGAGATGAAGGCATCTCCCGGCAATGCGCGCATCACCGTCGATCTCGAGAGCTGCACCGTGGTCTCGCCAACTGGCCGGGTCATTCCCTTCAAGGTCGACGCGCGGCGCCAGCATGCCATGCTGAACGGGCTGGACGACATCGCCCAGACCATGACCCACCAGCAAGAGATCGCGGCCTGGCAGTCCGCCGACAAGACGCAACGTCCCTGGATCTGGCTGTGATGCCTTGAGGCCCCTGCATATCGCCGCGTCGCTCGTGATCGCAGCGACATGGGGGCTCAATTTCACCGTCATCCGCTTTGGCCTCGACGAGATGACGCCGCTGGCCTTCGCCGGCTGGCGTTTCGCGCTGGCCGCCCTGCCGGTGCTGTTCCTCGCCCGGCCGAATATTTCCTGGCGGGCCTTCGCGGGCATTGCCGGCTTCCTGTTCACCGGCCAGTTCGTCCTGCTGTTCTTTGCCATGCAGGCGGGCCTCCCGCCCGGGCTGGCGTCGGTGCTGGTGCAACTGCACGGTCCGCTCACCGTCGTGCTGGCCGCCCTCTTCCTGCGTGAGCCGGCCACCAAGGCGCAATGGCTGGGCCTGGCCATCGCCCTCGTGGGCGTCGTGTTGATCGCCCGCTCGGTCGAAGGCAGCACCAGCGTGGGGACGGTCTTTGTGGCACTTCTGTCAGCGCTGAGCTGGGCGACCGGCAATCTCTTCCTGCGCGCGGCCCGCGGCACTTCGATCGTTGCCGTCACCGCCTGGGCGAGCCTGCTGCCGACCGTGCCTCTGTTGATCGCCGGCGCCCTGATCGACGGCGTCGGCCCGACCCTGGCGCCGATCCTGGAGCCGACATGGCGCGGTTCGCTGGTGCTGTTCTACACCGTCGTGCCCGCGATGTGGCTGGGCTACCTGATCTGGGGCACGCTGCTGCGCACCTATCCGGCCGGAAAGGTCGGACCGGTGTCGCTCCTGGTGCCGTGCTGTGCGCTCACCTTCTCGGCCTTGCTGACCGGCGAGCCGATCGGCGGCCTGCGGCTGGTGGGGGTGATCGTCGTGCTGGGCGGCGTGGCAACCGGTCTCTTCGCGGCGGGCCGGCGAGTTACGTGAACGTCCCGAATCGTCCAGACCGGCCTGGACGGTGCTGATGCCGATGGCACAAGGGTTTTAGGCGATTCGTCCAGAATCCAGCCACACCCCTCGCGCAACAGTATTGCGGGCGCGCCTAGGCCTTCTCCAGCCCACACCATTCGGCGACGAACAGGGCGGTCGCCTGGGTGATCTTGCGCACCGATTCGAGGTTCACCCGCTCGTCGAAGCCGTGGATGTCGTCGGACTGCGGGCCGTAGACCAGCGCCGGGATGCCGGCATAGAGGCCGAAGAAGCGGTTGTCGGCAGTGCCGGTCGAGGTCTTGTCCTCGAGCTCGGCGCCGAACGCCGTCTTGTGCGCCCGCGCCAGCACGACCCGCACCTGCTCGTGGTTCTTCAGAACGAACGGTTCGGCCTGGAAGCCTTCCCAGGTCACCGTCGGCGGATTGTTGCCCAGGAACGGATCGTTTGATGCTGCTCGGCGCACGCAATCCTCGATCTCCTGCCGGCACTCCTTGAGGTTCTGCGACGGCAGCACGCCCACCCGCATGTCGAAGGTGCACCATGACGGCACCGAGCTTGCCCAGTCGCCGCCGGCGATCTTGCCGACATTGAAGTTCACGGGATGATGATGGTCGTGGAAATGCGCGTCGTGCGCCTTCTTCTCGTTCCACTTCTTCTCGAGTTCGCGCAGTTGCTGGATCAGGCGGAACGCCGATTCGATGGCGTTCGATCCGGCATCGGCCTTGTAGACATGCACGGGATGGCCGGTGACCTTGACCTGGAACCACATGACGCCGACCTGCGCCACGGTGAGCACGCCCGATGACGGTTCGGGGATCAGGGCGGCATCGCCGCGATAGCCGCGCTGCAGGCAGGCGAGCGCACCGTTGCCGGTGCATTCCTCCTCGACCACGGACTGCTGGTAGACGTCGGCTGCCGGGACGTAGCCCAGCTTCCTGAGCGCACGCAGCGCGAAGACGTTCAGGATCAGGCCGGCCTTCATGTCGCCGGAACCGCGGCCATACATCCAACCGTCCTTGATCGCGGGCTCGAAGGGATGGCGCGCCCACATGCCGTGCGGGCCTTCCGGCACGACGTCGATATGGCCGTTGAGGATCAGCGAACGGCCTTTCGGCGACGATGGCCGCCAGGCGCCGACCACGTTCCAGGCATCGTCGTAATCCTGGCTGTGCGGCGAGTAGCCGGGCAGGTGCTTGAGGTCGTCGATCTTGATCTGCCAGCGGTCGACGCCCAGTCCGTCCTCCTTGAACAGGCGGGCCATCATGTCCTGCGCCGGCGCCTCGCGGAACCGCGTCGAGGGGATCTTCACCAGGTCGGCCAGCACCTTGGTTTGGTCATCGAACTGGCGGTCGACCTCGGACATGATTCGGGTTTTGACGGCTGACTCGAGCATCGATTACTCCCTGCGGTGCACGAGGAAAGCATACATCGCTGGTTCGTTTCCAAATATTGCCGATATCGTCGTTCAAGGCATGATTAGCCCGCTTTAATCGCCCGTACCTCGGCAGCTCGCCCGTCCACTGGAACTACAGGCAATTCGCCTGGCCTTGCTGCCGGCAAGGCGCGGAGGTGATCCATGATCGCCTGCCATTCCTTGATCTCGCGGGCAACCTCGTTGCCCGTCCCCGTGGCGAGGCTGGCCTTGTCCACCGTGCCGGGTGGCGGCAGCAGGTAGGGTGTGTCGGTGCGAAGATCGCCGAGGGCCTCGACCCTCGACTTGAGCGGCTGACCCTGCTTGTTCTTGGCAACGAGCGTCAGCATACCCTTGGTGTATTTCGGAATGGCGACAAGGATGATGCCCAGATACAGCGGGCAGGTGAGGCTGAACATGCGCTCGTCCTTGCCGCTGATATCGATCGCGCGGTAGCCGCGGTCGAGGTCGCCAAGTTCGATTGCCGTAACGACGTCGAATTTCGGACGTGACCGGTCGTAGCGAAACCTCATGCCCGAAGCGCGCGGAAAATATTCGCCGGGATGCGCCGGATTGTCGATCAGGAAGAACTCGAGCATGTGCTTCAGTTCCATGCCGATGAAGCAGGCCGTCACGAGTGCGCTGCCGGCCGTCGGATCGACCACGCCGGCACCGAGCGGCGCCACCGAGAACACGTCGTAGACCGTCTGTACGCCCGACTTGCCCTTCCTGAGACTGGCACGCAGCATGCCGTTGGCGGTGAAGCCAATGTCGGCCTTGGTGGCGCGCCGGAAGGCGTCGGTGACGAGATTGGCCAGCAACGTGCTCGCGGGAATGTCGGCGAATGTATTGGGCAGGTCCTGCGGCACGATTGCCAGCGGCTGGTCGACGCTGTAGCCGCGGGACGCGAAGACGGCTCCGGAGACGGCCTTCTTGAGCTTCTCGATTTCGTCGAAGGTGGCCCGGTCGCCGACCACCGTGTCGTCGACCGGATAGAGCCGGTAGCTTTCGACCGTGAGCTTGCCGCCCTCCAGTGTGACGACCAGTTCGCCGAGGTTTTCGCCTTCCTTGCCGGTCTGCACCACGGGCGTGCGGCCGTTGACCAGGATCGGCTCGTTGAGCTCGGTGTGGCTGTGGCCGCCGATCAGGACGTCGATGCCAAGCACTTCCTTCGCCAGTCGCACGTCGTCGCCGTCGGTGTAGCGCCCGTCCTTGCCCTTCTCCACGCCGCCGTGGCTGAGACAGATGACGATGTCGACCTTCTCTGTCTCACGCAGCAGCTTGATCGTTTCCCGGGCAGTCTCGATGGCGTCGCGGAACGAAGCGGCCCCCGCCGTCGTGTAGAACATCGCCTCCTTGCCGAGCACGCCGAAGAGGCCGAACCGGATGCCGTCGCGCTCGATCACGGCGTGGCGCCGGATCACGCCCTCCTTGGCCAGGCGCTGGAGGTCCGCCAGCGTCGGGTCGTTCGCCGTGAAGTCCGCATTCGACGCAAGCACTGCCGGAACCCGGCCGGCCTTGCTGGCCACGCCGATCGACTTGCCCAGTCCGTCCGGACCGAGGTCGAATTCATGATTGCCGAAGGTCGTGGCGTCATAGCCCATCATCGCCATCAGCCGCAGCTCGCCGCCGATTTCGCGCGTGGCCGCGCCGAACGCCGTGCCCATGCTGTAGTCGCCGGCGTCGAGCACCAGCACGGGGCCTTGTGCGTTGCGCGCCTCCCTTCTCCTGGCGATCAGGCTGGCCAGCCGGGCGTACCCGCCGCGGGTCGCGTCGTCGTTGAGCTTGAACGGCGTGTAGTCCGCCCCCGGACCCATGCCGATGAAGGCCGAGTGCATGTCGTTGGTGTGCAGGATGGTGAAGGTCTTCCTGCCGTCCGCCGCGGCAAGGCTTGCGGGCAGCACGCCCGTTGCGCCGGCAGCGAGTGAGCCCGCCAGGAATTCCCGGCGGGGCAATACCTCGATCGACATGGACATGATGGTCTTCTCCCGGCCGGCCTACTTCGGCGGGGCTCCCAAGCCTTGGTTCTCCATCAGCGTGCTGTCGGTCAGCTTGGACATGACGTCGTCCAGGTTGAAGCTGGCGGCCTTCTGGCGTTGCGGATACTCCTTGAAGCTTGCCAGGAACTGGCCGACGTACTCCTGCGCCGGAACAATCAGGAAGACGTGGTCCATCAGCCAGTCGTAGTAGGTATTCGACGTGATGTCGGCGCGCTCGTACGGGTCGGTGCGCAGGTTGAAGATCTTGGGAACGCGCAAATTGACGAACGGCTCCGCCCAGATACGCATGGTGCCCGGCACCCGCTGCTCCATGAACACGAGCTTCCAGTTGTCGTAGCGTAGCGCCGTCAGCTGCTGGTCGTCGTTGAAATAGAGGAACGAGGTGCGCGGGCTCTTCGGCGTCTGTCCCGTCAGGTAGGGCACGAGGTTGTCGCCATCGAGATGGACCTTGTAGGTCATGTCGCCGGCCTTGTAGCCCTTGGCGAGCTTGTCCTTCACTTGGCTGTCGCCGCCGAGCGCCACCAGCGTCGGCAGCCAATCGAGGTGCGAGACCATCTCATTGGAGACCTGACCCGGCTTGATTTTGCCCGGCCAGCGCACCATGCCCGGCACCCGGTAGGCACCTTCCCAGTTCGTGTTCTTCTCGCTGCGGAACGGCGTCATGGCGCCGTCGGGCCACGAGTTCATGTGCGGCCCGTTGTCGGTCGAGTACATGACGAAAGTGTTGTCAGCGATGCGGAGATCGTCGAGCACCTTGAGGACCTGACCGACGTTCCTGTCGTGGTCGATCATGGTGTCGTGATACGGGCTCTGGAACGGGCCCGCCTGGCCGAGGCTCGCGGGCTTGGTGTGGGTGCGCAGGTGCATGTGGGTGAAGTTCACCCAGACGAAGGCCGGCTTGCCCGCCCTGTTCTGGCGCTGGATGAAGTCAACGGCGCGGGCGGCGATGTCGTCGTCGATCGTCTCCATGCGCTTCTTGGTCAGCGGACCGGTGTCCTTGCACACCTGCTTGCCGACCTTGCCGAAGCGCGGATCGACGGTCGGATCGTCCTTGTCCGAGGCCTTGCAGTCGAGCACGCCGCGCGGGCCGAACTTGGCACGGAATGCCGGGTCCTTGGGATAGTCAGGCAGTTCCGGCTCTTCCTCGGCATTGAGATGGTAGAGGTTGCCGTAGAACTCGTCGAAGCCGTGGACGGTCGGCAGGAACTCGTTGCGGTCGCCCAGGTGGTTCTTGCCGAACTGGCCGGTCGCATAGCCCTGCACCTTGAGCAGCTCGGCGATCGTCGGATCTTCCTTGCGCAGGCCGAGCGTCGCACCCGGCAAGCCGACCTTGGTCAGTCCGGTTCGCAGGCCCGCCTGGCCGGTGATGAACGAGGCCCGGCCGGCCGTGCAGCTCTGCTCGGCGTAAATGTCGGTGAACATCATGCCTTCGCTGGCGAGGCGGTCGATGTTGGGAGTCTGGTAGCCCATCAGGCCGCGCGAATAGGCGCTGACATTGGATTGGCCGATATCGTCGCCCCAGATGATGACGATGTTGGGCTTGCTCGGCTGCTGTGCGCTCGCGGGCGCCATGGCCAACAGGCTGACGGCAGCCAGCAGGGCCGCCCTGTAGACGCGCTTGCCGTAATTCATATGCATATCCTCCTTGGGACCGCTGCCCGCCCTTGTCGGCTCCCGTGGCGTGTCCCTCCTTGACGCAGATCAAGCGAGGCACTTATTGACGGGGGCAAAAATAGAATTAGAATATAGTTCTATTTTTTCCCTCGAGTCGAGTCCCATCAAATGCCCACTTTGAGCCGCAAGCCGCCCCAACAAGACCGAAGCCGCAAGGCCCAGAACGCCCTGCTTCGGGCGGGGTTGAGAGGTATTGGTACACGCGGCATCGCGGGCTTGAGCATGGCAAGCGTCGCCGCCGAGGCCGGGGCCTCCATCGGCTCCCTCTATTTTCGCTTCGGCGACAAATCGCAATTCGTCGGGGCGGTGCTGGCCGTTGCACTGGAGGAATTCCACGATCGCGGCTTCGCCCTGTGCGAAACGGCTGATCGGGAGAAATGGCCGGAGCGCCGGATACTTGAAGGTTGGGTCTCCATCGTCATCACCTCGGCTCGCGAAAGACGGACCCTCATCAGGGAAATGATCAGCCATATGGCAACGCGACCCGAAGCCTGGAAACCGATCCATGAACGGCGGCGTGAACTGGAAGACAGGTTGTTGACCGTTCTTTCTGCGCCCTCCGGCAACGGCTCAAACCCTGCTCGCAAGATGAGGCTGCGTATCGGCCTGCAGGTCGTGGCCGCGACGGTCATTCATATGGTGATTGTCGACCCCGGCCCGCTGCGGATCGACGACCCTTCGCTGAAGAACGTACTTTGCGACCTGTTGTTTTCGTTCATCGATGCGCCCGTCAGCAATGGCAAGAAGAAGCGCAGAGGACGCAAGTGAGTGGCGGTGACTGCACTCTTTTGGTGAGACCTTCTTCAGGCGGATAGTCGATCATGATCCTCGGAGGCTTGTAGGAGACGGCGCTACCTGCTCGACGCAACGGACGCGCCGACCCTCGAAAGTGACGAGATGTTGGCGGTGACCATGAAGGCCACTTTGGTACGCGATTTTTTCTTCGAGAGGAATCAGGGTTCACGATGGGCGGCATGGAACAAGGCATTCGAGCGGACGCGCAGCACGCCGACATGGTCTGGATCGAGGGCGGCACTTTCGGCATGGGCTCGGACAGGCATTACTCGGAGGAGGCACCGGTCCATCGCGTCACTGTCGGCGGCTTCTGGATCGACCCGACCCCCGTCACCAACGCCCAGTTCCGCAAATTCGTCGAGGCGACGGGCTATGTCACCTGGGCCGAGATCGCGCCCGACCCCAGGGACTATCCCGGTGCGCTGCCACGCATGCTGAAGGCTGGCGGACTTGTCTTCACGCCGCCCAAGAAATCCGTCGACCTCGGCGACTGGAGCCAGTGGTGGCGATTCACCTTCGGCGCCACCTGGCGGCGGCCCTACGGGCGGGGCAGCCACATCGGCGGCCTCGACGATCATCCCGTTGTGCAGATCGCCTACAGGGATGCCGAGGCCTACGCGGCGTGGGCCGGCAAGGAGCTGCCGAGCGAGGCCGAGTGGGAGTTCGCCGCCCGCGGCGGCCTCGACGGCGCAGAGTTCGCCTGGGGCGAGGAGCTGACGCCCGGCGGCAAATACATAGCCAACACCTGGCAGGGCAACTTCCCGGTCGAGAACGACAGGACCGACGGCTACGCCCGCACCTCGCCGGTGCACGCCTTCCCGGCCAACGGCTACGGCCTCCACGACATGATCGGCAATGTCTGGGAATGGACGACCGATTGGTATTCGACGCAGCACACCGCCGACGCGCCCAAGGCCTGCTGCGTGCCGCAAAATCCGCGCGGTGCCGCGGTGGAGCAGAGCTACGATCCGCGCCAGCCCGCCGTGCGTATTCCCCGCAAGGTTCTGAAGGGCGGCTCGCATCTCTGCGCGCCCAATTATTGCCGGCGCTACCGTCCCGCGGCACGCCACGCCGAGCCGGTCGATACCTCGACCAGCCATGTCGGCTTCCGCTGCATCTCCAGAACACGCGAGAACTCTCGTGAGTAGGCCACATACCGGGCCGGCCCTCACAGCGATGCCGCGCTGATCCTCTCCCAAGTGAGCTCAGGTGTCACTTTGGTGCCGTTCACCTCCGCCGGCGGAGGTTGCAGGACCATGCGCCTCGCTTTCGAAGCGCACCTTGCGAACCTGCGGTGCGCTGAAGCAGACCGGGTCGCAATTGGCATCGACGATGGTAGTGAGCGTGCTGCCGTCGAACGTGTAGTTGCCCCAGTAGGAGGAGTATTGGCGCGCCGTCCCCTCGGGCAGTGACGCCTGGCCGTCGACCAGCACCGACATCATGCGGCCATCGGAGGTCAAGGTAAGCAGGCCCATGCCGCGCGGACCGAACGGCACGCCGACTTGGCGGCGAGCCGCGTGAAGCTTCCGGTCACTATCCGGGCGTTGGCACTGCCGCCTAGCGGATGTACCCGACGAGCACCGCCCGCCTTCCGATGCGGGCGCGCACCTTGGAATAGAGCATCGTCTGTCCTGGCCCCCCGATCGCCAACTATACCGCCCCGCTCGAGACCAGTTCGGGCGACGACCCTGCCACGGTACGCCGGGCCACTCTGCGCGGCCGTCCGGCGTTAACCATCCAGTCTCGAAAAGTGCGTGTTGAATGCCGAGGAGCCACCGGGCCCTCCCCTCCCCGCCGTCCCCTGAAGCATCGACAAGCTGCCCGAATTGGCGTCACTCCAGTCGAACATCATATTTGGTGATCCATCTCGGACAACAATCTCAATTCTTTTTCCGGAAAGTTTACCGGTGCGGAAAGACCAACCAAACCCTTGCCCGGTTTTGCCTGCTAAAATGAGCTCAGCGGTTTGTTGCTCTTCGACAGACATGACCACGAGAATCTGGGGAATCTTCTCCTTGGTCGATGTGGTGCCGACAAACTGGAAGGAGCCGACTTTCATCCTGTCAGGGGAATTGTTCGGCGGCCGATGCGCAATCAATCCTGGAGGGAGCGACAGGCCGTTCTGTTGCGCGAAGGCATAGGCGTTATGTAGTTCTATTATCTTCGATGGATCGCTGGCCCAGCCGGACCTGCTGGCAGCACCACCGCCGCCCGAGCCCCTCAGCACGAAGGGTTGCTGGTAGTTGCTCTGGTCCCACAGGACCTGCCGGCCCTGCGTCGCAATGAGCAGTTCACGCCGCAGTTTCGCAGGCAATGCCAGAAGATCGATCGATGGGGCCTCCAATTCGCGCAGAAGGACGGCGGCGAAGGGGCTGTTCTGTCCGGCCGGCCCATCGAGGGCGACGCGTCCGGGAGCGGTCGAGAACAGCACCATCGTGTTGGGAGCCCGGGCTGCAGCGCCGGCGCTATACCCATCCACGCTCCTGCTGGCCCCCCGTTCCGCCGCCAACTGGCGCCAGCCATCGGCCGGGTTGTTCCGGCAGTTATCGAGCACCAGCAGACGATGGGCCGCCTCGGCCATCGCCTGTCTGACAGAGGGCACCGGCACGAGGGTCTGAACGGTGTTCGGGGTGCTCAAATCCGCATCCACCGGCACCAGATAGGTGTTTCTTTCCCAAGAGGCGCCATGCCCGGCGAAGTAAAGTGCCGCAAAGTTCGCGCCGCGCGCTGCCGACTTGAACTTCTCGATGGCCTGAAGCATCGCGCCCCGGCCAACGTCTTGCAGGAGTTCGGTCTGCAGTCCCAATGCCTGAAAGCGTTTCGCCATGTCGGGAGCATCGCGCCGTACGTTCGGCAACTGCGCTTCCCATTGATAGCGCGAATTGCCGATCACCAGCGCAACGCCCGTCCGTCCCTGGGCGCGGACCGCCGAGAAGGGCAGCAGGGTGGCCCCGGCGAGCACCGCCCGTCTTCCGATGCTGCGGCGCGTTCTTGAGTAGATCATTGTCTGTCTCTCCGCTTCTCTAGCCGGCAACGGCGCCACGAAAGCCCGCGAACAAGCCGCCTGCTGACGTCACGTCAAGCATGCAGTGTAGACGCTCTGGTCGTCCCCCGATCCGAAGAAGTCGCTGGCCTCAGCGGGCCTCGATCTCGATGTTGGCTGTGCTCTGGCGACCGCCTGCGTCGCTGATCGCGACCTGCAGCACATAGGTGCCCGCCGGAACCATCGCGTTCGGGATCTCGATGCCGTTGGCCGTGATGTACGGCTTGAGGCGCTGCGTGATGTTGACGTCGCTGCCGCGCAGGACCGTGATCTGGGCCGACGCCGGATTGATCTTCTCGCCGCCGCGTCCGGCGAACTCCACCTTCAGTGCGAACGGCTGGTTCGGGGCAACGGCGGCAGCCGGCGAGACCTGCCGGATGGCGGGACCACGGCTGATAGCACGGCCGGCCTTGCTGGTTGAGGAGGGAGGAAGCGCTGCTTCCTGGCCCGTGACGATCCAGACGCCGGCTTGGGCTCGACCGTCTGTCAGCGCAAGAATTCCGAAGGAAAGGATGCCACTGGCAAGCAGCATCCGGCGTGCCATTCTAGTCATAGTCAGCCCTCCCAAAGAGCCTCGTTCGTTTCCCGTTCCAATTATTGCGCCAAGCAGACGAGGTTGTCTACATCCCCCATGCAAATGCATTCTAAAGGGCGTCTAGAGGATGCCCTTGAAGCCCGTATAGACCGCGCCGATGGCCGTGCTGACGGAGACGGCGAGCTTGATCAGCTTGACCACTCGTTCAATCCGCTGGTCGAGCGACTTGCCCTTGGCCTTGTTCGAAATCTGAAGCGCGATGAAGGTCGCAAGCTTCGCGACCGTCCCGGTACTGCGCTGACCCGTCGACCGCGCCGTCAAAGCGAGCAACGAGCCCAGCAGAAAGGCGAGCGCGATGCTGGTGATGTATTCCAGCGTCTCGCGCCAGGCGACAGCACTGTGCGGCATGATCGGATCGCCGTCGGTGAGGTGGACCATGGTCGACATGCCGAACACCGACGCAAAGGCGACCACGATGCCGAACCCCAGGGTGACGAACCACCTGGCATGCAGCTTGCGCTCCAGCATCCAGCCGAAGATCGCGGGCAGCGCGATCGAGACCGCGCGCAGCCAGACCAGGCTGGTGTCGAGCTTGATGACCAGCAGATAGTGCGCGGCGATCAACACGACTGTCGGCAGGACCACATAGATCGCCAGGAGATCGATGACGCCCGGTTGTCGCGCCGCCAGTTCTTCGACAGGTGCTGCGGGCTCAGCCGGGGCGCTTTCCGACTGCTCGGCGAGCTGCGCTTCCAGTTCCTGGACACGCTTCTCAAGGGCCTTGTTGGCTTCCTTGAGCGACATTGCGAGCCCGATGTCGCGATGGCAGGTCTTGCACACCGTGGCGCCGTCGTTGACCGGCTCCGCGCAGTAGGGGCAGGTCACGGCCTTTCCCTCGCGAGAGCCGGGCAACGAAGATCGAACACGAGCGGCCGACCACGTCGATCGCCGCGATGGCAATCAGCCTGCACTGCTTGCGTCACTCGTGTTTCCCTGCCCCCTTGTCGTGGATCGTAGGCATCGGCGTACGGGCCTGCAATAGGGCGCTGCCGCAAGCGACGGCAGATTTGTGGGTCTGCGCTCTAGCTCCAGGCGAGCCGCGAGCGGCGTTGCGAGCGCGACAGCATGGCAGCCGGGATCAGGGCGAGGAGCGCCACCACGCCGATCACGATGAAGGTGTCGGAGAAGGCCATCATCTCCGCCTTGGCCTGCACCATCGTGCCAAGATATTCGAGCGCCCCTGCCTTCTGCTGCTGGTAAGGCAGGCCGCCGCGCTGCATGAGCTGCTCGACCTGTATCAGCAGTCGCTGGGCGGTGGCATTGCCCCAGTCCTGGGTGGCCGCCAGCGCATCGGCATGGAAGCGTGTGCGCACCTCGAAGAACGCCACCATCCCGTTGATGCCGAAGGCGCCGCCGAGCTGGCGCATGAAGTTGGCGATGCCGGCGCCCTGGCGCACCTTGTCGGCCGGCAGGGCCTGGAGCGAGGAAGCATTGAGGCTGGGATTGATGAAGCCCAAGCCAAGGCGGGAGACCATGATCATGCCGACCAGGGTCCAGAACGTCGTGTCGACGTCGGCTGCGGCCAACAGGGCGAAGCCCGCCGCAAACAGCAGCAGCCCGCCGATGATCATCGTCGAGGCGGGCATGGCGTCGGCCATCCGTCCGGCGATCGGAAAGATGAAGGCGAGCATGATGCCGGCCGGCATCATCATCAGACCGGCCAACAGCGGCGTGAAGCCTATGGTCGTCTGCACGAACACCGGCATGACGTAGGTCGAGCCCATCATGCCGGCGCCGAAGATGAAGGCGATCATGGCCGTGGCGGAGAACTCGAGATTGGCGAAGATGCGTATGTCGAGCAGGGCACGCGGTGTGTAGAGCTCCCAAAACACGAAGGCCACGCTCGCCGCCACGCCGATCACCAGCCGGAGCACGATGACGTCGGAGCTCCAACCCTCGCGCTGGCCGTCGGCGATGCCGGTCATCAGGCCGAACAACGCCGTGCACAGAAGCGCGAAGCCCAGCCAGTCGAAGGGCGGGATCTCTCGTGGAACCGACCGTGTCGGCATGAACATCAGGCCCATCACCGCCGCCAGGGCGCAGAACGGCAGCGAGATGAAAAAGACGTAGTGCCACGAAAAATACTCGATCATCAGGCCGCCCAGCGTCGGGCCGATCGCCGGCGCGAAGACGACGCCGAGGCCGAATATACCCATCGCCATGCCGCGTCGCTCGGCGGGAAAGACCGTGAAGATCGTGGCCATCACCAGCGGCTGGGCAACGCCGGCGCTGAAACCCTGCAGGACGCGCGAGAAGATCAGCGCGTCCTCGTTCGGCGCCGTGCCGCCCATCAGGGCGCCTATCGAAAAGAAGAACAGGGAACCGACGAAGGTCCGCCGCTCGCCGAACACGCCGGTCAGCCAGGCATTGATGAGCATGCCCGCCGTCATCGTGGCCATGTAGGCCGACGACATCCATTGCGCCTGATCCTGGCCGATGCCGAAGGCGCCCATGACGTCGGGAACCGCGACGTTGACCGTGGTCATCGCCAGCACCATCGCGAGCACGCCCACCATGCCGGTGATGGTGACCAGCCAGCGATAGGCCGGCCCGTAGAGCTCGCTCAGTACCCGTGCCGTCTGAAGCGGACGGCTGTGGGGAACGCTATCGGACGTCAATGTCGACTTCGACTGCGGGAATGCTATCGGACATCAATGTCGACCTCGACCATCATGCCCGGCGTCAGCGGCTTGGGCGGGTCTATGATGTTGATCTTGACCGGCATGCGCTGGGTGATCTTGGTGAAGTTGCCGGACGGGTTGGGCGTCGGCAGCAGCGCGAAGCGCGCCGTCGTGGCGCTGCCGATGCGCGCCACGCGGCCGACGAACTTCTCGCCGGGATAGGCATCGACCGTTACATGCACCGGCTGGCCGATCTTCAGCCGGCCGACGTGGGTTTCCTTGATGTTGGCCTCGACCCAGACCTCGTTGGGGTTGTGCAGCAGCAGGATGCGCTGGCCGGCGGCCACATATTCGCCCGGCAGCACGAAGGTGCGATCGATCACGGCATTTATCGGGCTCTTGATCGTGCGGTCCTCGATGTCGACTTGCTGCTGGTGGAGCTGGGCGGCAAGGGCGGCGACCTGGTGGGTCAGCGCTTCGATCTGCGCATCGATCACTCCCAGCCTGTCGTGTCCGACCCGCGCCTCGTCGAGACTGCCTTCGGCCTGCTGATGTTCCGCCTGGAGCTGCAGGATCTGGATTTCGAGCTTGGCCGCCGCCTGTTGCGCCATCTGGAGCTGACGCTCGTTGACCACGCGACTGGCGAACAGCACACGGGCGCGTTCAAGCTCGAGCTTGGCGAAATCGAGATCGGCGCGCAGCGCCGCCAGCGCCTTCTCGCGCACCGTGACGCCCGACGTGCGCGTGCGCATGGCGGCATCCGCCGTGTTCTGGTCGAGCTTCCGCTCGGCGCGCAGCCGTGCCCTCTCGACGCGCACACCTTCGATCTGCGCGCGCAAGCCATCGGCCTTGAGCTTGGCCACGCGATCATCGAGGCGGACCACGACCTGGCCTGCGGTCACGCGCGTGCCCTCAAGCGTCGGCATCTCGACTATCCAGCCCTCGGCCCGGCTGGAGATGGTCACGATGTCGGCGGTCGCGCGCGCGTCGTATTCGTAGATATGCGTGAAGCGCAGATAGATCTCTCGACCGCCATAGACGAGAGCGACAAGCAGCACCGCCGCGATCGCCAGGAAGCGCGGGCCCAAGGCAAAGCGTCCGCGACCTATCCGCCACGTCCTGTAGCCCGGCTGGGAGCCGATCGTCGGCTGTGACGCGGGAAGCGGCGGCGGGGCGGGCGGCGGCGCCTTGGCGATGGGCGGGTTTATCGATTGATCCAAGACGCTAGCCCGCGATCACGAATTGCAGCCGAAAACCCACGGTAAACCGTGGCCCGGCCGATCAGACGGATCGCTGCCCAATGTCATCGAAAAAGCATAGAACCGAAACAACCGAGTGACCACAATCTACACCCGCGCCGCCCTTCTTGCTGCACCGCGTCAGGTGCATGCCGCACCCCGACGACCCTTGATTCAGGCTCATTCCCCGGCCAACCGCGGCACCGGGGCGGCAATTCACGCCCTTGCAATGAACCCGACCTCCGCGCGAGGTTAGACACGATGACAAAAATGCCCTCGCTGAAGCGTCTTGGCTTCTTCACCCGCCTGCTCGACCAGGCCGACGCCGCCGAACGATACCGGCTCGCCACCGCGCAAATCGCCCATGCCGAGCGCTGCGGTCTCGATTCGGCCTGGATCGCCCAGCACCATTTCCACGAAGGCGAGGGCGGCCTGCCCTCTCCCTTTGTTTTCTTGGCTCAAGTGGCCGCGCGCACCTCGCGCATTCGCCTGGGAACCGGGATCGTCACCCTGCCGCTGGAACTGCCGGTCCGCGTCGCCGAGGACGCGGCGGTGACCGACCTGATGTCGGGGGGGCGACTTGAGATGGGTGTGGGACCGGGTGGCAATCTCACCGCCTTCACCGCGTTTGGCCTCGACAGCAACGACCGCCACACGCTGATGAACCGCAACCTCGAGCTGCTGCGAACAGCCTGGTCGGGCGGCGAACTCCCCGGCGGCGATCGGCTCTATCCGCTGCCCGTGGGCCTGGTCGACCGGATCTGGCAGGCGACCTTTTCGGTCGACGGTGCCCGGCGCGCCGGCGCCGCCAGCGACGGGCTGATGCTGTCGCGCACGCAGCCGCGGTCCCCCGAGGCGCCGAAGGCGGCACTGAGCGACATCCAGGATCCGATGATCGACGCCTACCTCGAGGCTTTGCCCAAGGGCCGCGAGCCGCGCATCCTGGCCTCGCGCACGATATTCACCGCCGACGACCATAAGGAAGCGATGCGGCTGGCCGAGATCGGCCTCGCTCGGATGCGGCACCGGCTGGCGGCCACGGGCAATCTGAGCTCGGGCAATCTGGTCGGCGACCTGATCGCCGCCATGGACGTGCATATCGGCACGCCGGACGAGGTGATCGCCTCGCTACTAGCCGATGCCACGCTGCAGCGCGCGACCGATCTCACCATGCAGGTCCATTCGATCGATCCGCCACATCCCTATATCCTGCGCTCGATCGAACTGTTCGCGGAGAAAGTGGCGCCGGCACTGGGCTGGACGCCGGCGGCGGAAACGGGAGCACGGCAAGTCGCATGACCGACGTAATCGACACGCTGGCAGGGATCGCTCCGGGCTCGGCCCTCGACAAGGCGCGCAGCAACCGGTCCGAAGCGCGCAAGCATGCCCAGGCAAGCTACGACTCGCTGTTCGCGCCCAAGGATTTTGGCGGGGTCAGCGCCCACGAGCGTTTCGCCGTGGCGAGCTTTGTGGCCGGCCTGCACGGCCGGCCCGAGACCGACGCCTATTACGCAGCCAAACTTGGCGCCGCCGGTGCGTCGGCCAACCTCCGCAAGGCCGTCGCCGCCGAGATTGCCGCCGCCAAGGGCACCGGCCCCTACGGCAGCTACCCCAAAGGGCCGCTCAGCGTCGAGAACACGGCGGGGCCGATCTACCGCGTCGGCGCCGAGGCACGACGTGCCCTCGGGCCGCGACTCGCATCGGCCTTCGAACACACCCACATGCTGGTGTTCCATCCACGCGATGCCGCGCCTCCGTCGCTGCAGGCGATGCTCGATGCCGGCTGGTCGACCACCGACATCGTGGTGCTTTCCCAGCTTGTTTCCTTCCTGGCCTTCCAGATCCGCGTAGTTTCCGGTCTGCGGGTTTTGAGCGCGAGGCCCGCATGACCGACAAGACCCTGACGCCGCCGCCGCACACGGAGCCGGTTGTCTTCACCCGCGACCAGCTCGACTGGCTGCCCTGGCTGGAGCCGATGGCGGAAGCGAGCCTGACGGCGCGGCACATGGCCGGCCTGGTCGATGCGGCGCGCGCCAAGTCACCTTATTTCCGCCTGCTGGTGCGCGATCCCGAAGTGCTGGAGGCGCGCACGCGCACCGACAAGGACATCTTCTACAATCCCGAGGCGGGCCTGCCGCGGGCCGAGCGCGAACTGGCCGCCGCCGCAACCTCGCGGCTGAACGGCTGCATCTATTGCGCCTCGGTGCATGCGCGATTTGCGGCGATCTATTCCAAGCGGGTCGACGACGTCCAGGCGCTGCTCGACAAGGGAGTCGGCGTCGACCTCGACGCACGCTGGAACGCCATCGTCGCCGCCTCGGTGGCCTTGACCGCGCTTCCCCTCACCTTCGGGCCCGAGCACATCGACCGCCTGCGCGCCGTGGGACTGGACGAGCTGGCGATCGTCGACGTGATCAACGCCGCCTCGTTCTTCAATTGGGCCAACCGGCTGATGCTGTCGCTGGGCGAGCCGGCGGCTCAGGCCACGGCGAGCTGAATCACGTTCCACGAGGCCGGCGCGAGCGTGGCTTCCACGCGCCCGCCCGCGATGCGCACGGCCGCGAGCGGCTTGGGCGCGACACGATCCGGATGTTCCTTTGTATTGATCGCCTTGAGGTCGGCGTCGCAAAGCTGCAGCGCCTGCTTGAGCGCCAGCTTGGAAAAGCCGCCCGCGTTCAGGCGCAGCGGCAACTCCTCGGTGAGGCTGCGGTTGAGCGCGAAGATCGTGAGGGTGTTGGCCTTGTCGTCGTGCACCACCGCCGATTTCAGGTAAGGCACCGCCGGCAGCGGGAAGAAAGTGTCTTCCGGACCGTTGGGATCGTTGTAGCGCGCGGCGTATGTCGGGCAGTCGATCTCGGTCCTGAGCACGCGGCCGCGGCCGAGCCGGCTGAAGTGAGCGAAGGGGTGGAAGATCGTCTGCCGCCACGCCGGCCCGCCGGTCTCGGTCATGATCGGCGCAATGGCGTTCACGAGCTGGGCGAGACAGGCCGCGGTGACGCGGTCGGCGTGATTCAGGAGCGAGATGCAGGCGCCGCCGAAGGCCAGCGCGTCCTCGACATTGTAGATCTCCTCGAGGATCGGCGGCGCCACCGGCCAGCCCGGCAGCACGCGCGCCTGGCGATTGCGCCGGGTGCGGTACCACACGTTCCATTCGTCGAAGCTCAGCATGATGCGCTTGGACGAGCGGCGCCGTGCCGCGACGGCGTCGGCGATCGCCACCACCTCCTCGATGAAACTGTCCATCAGGTCGGGGCTGGCGAGGAAGGCCGCGGTGTCGCCGTTGTAGTTGTTGAGATAGGTGTGCAGCGAGATGTAGTCGACGTGGTCGAAAGTGTGCTCAAGCACGGTCTCTTCCCAGCGCCCGTAGGTCGGCATGTAGCGACCGGACGAGCCGCAGGCCGCCAGCTCGAGGCCGCGGTCGACCCATTTCATCACCTTGGCCGCCTCGCAGGCGAGTCGGCCGTATTCCTCGGCCGTCTTGGCCTCGATCTGCCAGTGCCCGTCGAGCTCGTTGCCCAGGCACCAGAACTTCACGCCGTGCGGCTGGTCCCAGCCGTGCCGGCGGCGCAGCTCGGACAAGGTCGTGCCGCCGGGATGGTTGCAGTATTCGACCAGGTTGCGGGCGGCGTCGGCGCCCCGCGTGCCGAGATTGACCGCCAGCATCGGCTCGGTGCCGACGATGCGGCACCAGTCGATGAACTCGTTGGTGCCGAACTGGTTGGTCTCGGTCGACATCCAGGCGAGGTCGAGGCGGCGCGGCCGTTCCGCCACCGGGCCGACGCCATCTTCCCAATTGTAGCCCGAGACGAAATTACCGCCGGGATAGCGGATGACGGTGGGCGCCAGCTCGCGAATCAGGGCCAGCACGTCCTGGCGGAAGCCCTTGGCGTCGGCGGTCGGATGGCCCGGCTCGAAGATGCCGCCGTAGAGACAGCGGCCGAGATGCTCGACGAAAGAGCCGAACAAGCGCGGATCGGTGGCGCCAATGGCGAAATCGCGGTGAAGGCGGATGTCGACGTTGCGCATCTGGCTGGGCTCGCCAACGCCTTACAGGAACACCGCTGGTTGGCCGCCCAACAGGATGTGGCCAACCGCTTCGAAGTGGGCGCTGCGCGACTGGATCTGCTGGCTGAGCGTGTGCATGTCGCGGAAGCGGCGCTCGTAAGGGCTGCCCGGGAAGATGCCGTCGACGCCGGCCGCCTTGTAGACGACGTCGGCAACCTCGATGGCGGCGTGGATGGCGTTGGTGCAGCCCAGCCGCACACGGGCGCGGTCGGGAATGGCCATGGGGGCTGCTTCGCTGGCGCGTTCGTAAAAGCCGCCGATGATGTCGAGCAGGTAAGCGCGCGCCGAGCCGAGGCGCGCCTCGTTCCGGGCAACGTCAGCCTGAACGGTCGGACTGTCGGCCATGCGCGCGAGGTTGCGCGGCGCCTTGGCTTGCGCGAGCTCGATCAGCGCATCGAGCATGGCGCGGGCGATGCCCGACGCCACGGCGGCGACACCCACGGCATAGAGCCCGGCGTGCGTGAAAGAATACAGCGGGCCGGTCTCGCGGCGCAGCGTCGGATCCTCGCGCTGGCTCGAATAGGCCTCGGGAATGAAGACGTCATCGAAGGTGTAGGAGTCGGACGCGGTGCCGCGCAGTCCGATCGTGTGCCAGGTGTCGAGCAGCGTCGCCTGCCCGGCGGGACAGAGCAGGATGCGCTGGGCCGGCCGGCCGTAGCGGTTGAGTCGGAGCGTGCCGCCCTCCTCCTCGACGAAGCCATGCGCGCCCATCCAGTTGGCAGCGCGGCAGCCGCTGGCAAAATCCCAGCGGCCACTCATGCGGTAGCCGCCGGGGACGGCCTTGGCGCGATGCTGGTTGGGCGGGCCCCAGCTCACGACCGTGTGCGGGTCGCCCCAGATGGTGCGCGCAATGTCGGCCTCGATATAGGCGCCGACCAGGGCCGAGCTGTTGCCGACGAAGATGTTCCAGGCGGTCGAGGCATCGGCCTTGGCGATCTCCTCGACTGCCGCCAAGTAGGTCCCGGGCGTCACTTCCTCGCCGCCGACCGAGCGCGGCAGCAACAGGCGGAACAGCCGCGCCTCGTGCAGCGCCGACAGCAGCGCATCGGGAATGCGACGCGTGCGCTCGATCTCCTCGCCAGCGGCGGCGATCATTGGCCCAAGCGCGCGCGCTTTGGCGACAGGATCGGCGCGTTCGATGCGGTCCATGCACCGCATTGCGGCTGAGCCGGCGGTTCATGTCAACGCATCTGCCTTGCCAATTTCGCTGACCCGGTCAACGCTGGCACCATGCCTGACGCCTCACACAACCCTGTCCTGCGGCAGCTCGACGTCGTCATTGTCGGCGCGGGCCTTGCCGGGCTCTACGCCATCCACCGCCTGCGTGGCCTCGGTCTCGCGGTCCGCGCCTATGAGGCCGGATCGGGCGTCGGCGGCACCTGGTTCTGGAACCGCTATCCCGGCGCGCGCTGCGACGTCGAGAGTCTGGAATATTCCTACGCCTTCTCCGACGAGCTGCAGCAGGAGTGGAAGTGGCCAGAGCGCTACGGCAACCAGCCGGAAATTCTGCAGTACATTAACCATGTCGCCGACCGCTTCGATCTCCGCCGCGACGTCCAGCTCAACACCCGCGTCACGTCGGCTTTGTTCGACTCCAAAGCCGGCGAATGGACGATAAAGACCGACAAGGGGGAAGAGATCCGCGCCCGCTACTGCATCATGGCGTCGGGCAATCTCTCGACGCCGAGGGTGCCCGACTTCAAGGGCATCGGTGACTTCAAGGGCAAGTGGTACCACTCCGGCCTGTGGCCGCATGACGGTGTGGATTTCACCGGCCTGCGCGTCGGCGTGGTCGGCACCGGCTCCTCGGGCGTGCAGATGATCCCAATCATCGCGCGGCAGGCCAGGCATCTCACCGTCTTCCAGCGCACCGCCAATTTCAGCCTGCCGGCGCGCAACGGGCCGATGGACACCGAGCGCGAGCGCAACCACAAGGCCGAGTATCCGGCGCGGCGGCGCGCCGCATACGACACGCCCTTCGCCATCGGCGGCTACCCCAAACCCGTCAAATCGGCGCTCGAAGCGTCGCCCGAGGAACGAGATGCCGCCTACGAGGCCAAATGGCAGGAAGGCGGCAGCATTTCCTACCTCTATGCCTACAACGATCTGCTGGTGAACAAGCAGGCAAACGACACCGCCTCGGAGTTCGTGCGCAACAAGATCCGCGGCATGGTGAAGGACCAGAGGACAGCCGAACTGCTGGCGCCCAAGGATCATCCGATCGGCACCAAGCGGCTCTGCCTCGATACCGGCTACTACGAGACCTACAATCGCGACAACGTCACGCTGGTTGATGTGCGCAGCGATCCGATTCGCGAGGTCACGCCGACGGGCCTGCGCACCGGCAAGCAGGAATTCGAGCTCGACGCCATCGTCTTCGCCACAGGCTTCGATGCCATGACCGGCGCGCTGCGCGAGATCGACATCCGCACGTCAGCCGGTGCTGCGCTGGCCGACAAGTGGGACGGCGGACCGCTTACCTATCTTGGCCTGATGGTGGCGGGCTTCCCCAACATGTTCGTGATCACCGGTCCGGGCAGCCCGGGCGTGAAGACCCAGATGATTGCCTCGATCGAGCAGCACGTCGACTGGATCGCCGGCGCCATCGACCATCTGAACAGGCACCAGCTCGACCGCATCGAGCCGACACCCAAGGCCGAGAGCGAGTGGGTGCACCACGTCAACCAGGTGGCCGACGGCACGCTCTATCCGCTGGCCAATTCCTGGTACATGGGCGCCAACATCCCGGGCAAGCCGCGCGTCTTCATGCCTTATGTCGGCGGCTTCGACCGCTACAAGCGGCGCTGCGACGAGGTCGCGGCCAAAGGCTACGAGGGCTTCACCCTCTCGCGCAACGAAGCGTCTATCCCAGCACGATAACGATATTGCCGCCGGCATCGAGGCTGGCGGTGGCGCCGGGCGGCACGACGCAAGTGGCATCGTACTCCTCGACGATCAGCGGTCCTTGGCGCTCGGTCGCGAGATCGGAGCGCCGCAGGACCGGCGTCTCGACCCAACCGGCTGCATGCCCACCATGCTCCCCTGGGCCGTCGCCGCCGAAATAGGCGGGACGCGGCGGCGGCGGGGCGGGCTCGGCGCGGCTGGGCTTCAGGCGCTCAGGCACGCCAGCGCCCTGGCGCAGCCCCTGCCCCACGATCTGGATGGAGACCAGCTCCACCGGCTCGTCCTTGCCGGCGCGATGGCCGTATGTCTTCTCGTGTTCCTGGCCGAACGCTTCCTCGAGCAGCGCCACCATCCGGGCGTCGATCGGGCCGTCCGGCACCGGCACGGTGAGCTCGTAACTCTGTCCCTGATAGTGCAGCGCCGCCGAGCGGCGGAGCCGGATCCTGTCGCCGTGGAAATCCTCGGCCGCAAGCTGCGCCTTGGCCTGGTCGGCGAGCCCGCCCCAGGCGCGCTCGATCTCGGCGAGATCGGCCTGGCGCAGCAGCCGCCGGAAGGTCCGAGAATAATGGTGCTCGACGTCGGCATAGAGCAGCCCAAAGGACGAGAAGAGCCCGGCCGAGGGCGGCACCACGACGCGGCTCATGCCGAGCGCGCGGGCCATGCCGCTGGCGAACAGCGGACCGTTGCCACCGAAGGCGAACAGTGCGAACTCGCGCGGATCGCGACCGCGCTCGGTCGACACCGACTTGATGGCGCGGATCATGTTGGAGGCCGCGATCTGGTGAGCGCCGTAGGCCGCCTTCTCGAGCGCCATGCCCAAAGGTTTCGCGACCTTGTCCTCGAACGCCTGGCGCGCCTTGCCGGCGTTGAGCGACAGCGCGCCGCCCACAAGATGTCGGGGGTTGATGTAGCCCAGCACGATGTTGGCGTCGGTCACGGTCGGGATCTCGCCGCCCATGTCGTAGCAGACCGGGCCCGGCAGGGCGCCGGCGCTTTCCGGCCCGATCTGCAGCGAGCCGCCGCCATCGATCCAGACCAGGGAGCCGCCGCCGGCGCCGACTTCGGCGAGATCGATCGCCGGTACCTTCAGCATGTAACCCGCGCCGGTGAGCAGGCGCGAGCCGGTCATGATGCCGGCACCGACGGAATATTCCGAGGCCCGCGTCACCTCGCCATCCTCGACCATCGAGGCCTTGGCCGTCGTGCCGCCCATGTCGAAGGTGATGATCTTGGGCAGGTTCTTGGCCCGGGCCAGCGCCTGGGCGCCGACGACGCCGCCGGCCGGGCCCGATTCGATGATGTTCATCGGCCGCTCGACCGCGGCGGCATCGCTGGTCAGGCCGCCATTCGACTGCATCAGCAGCAGGCGCGCCGGAATGCCGGCCCCATCGAGGCCGCTGCGCAACGCCCGCAGGTAGCTCGCGACGATCGGCATGACATAGGCGTTGATCACGGTCGTCGAGGTGCGCTCGTATTCCTTGATCTCGGGCAGCACCTCGTAGGAGACGCTCATTTTGAGGTCCGGTGCCTTCCTTGCCAGGATCTCCTTGATCATCAGCTCGTGCCGCGGATTGGCGAAGGAATTGAGCAGGCACACCGCGACCGCCTCGACCTTCTCGGCCAGCAGGACATCGACGGCGCGCTCGGCATCCCGGGCATCGAGCGCACGCTCGATCCGGCCGCGCGCATCGACCCTTTCGTCGACGACCTGGCGCAGGTAGCGCTCGACCAGGGGTGCCGGCTTCTCCCAGGCCATGTCGTAGAGCTTGGGCATGCGGAGCGTGCGGATCTCGAGCACGTCGCGAAAGCCCTTGGTGGTGATCAGGCCGACCCGCGCGCCCTTGTGCTCGAGAATGGCGTTGGACGCCACCGTCGTGCCGTGGCGGATCTCCTCGATCACGCTGCCGGCGAGTCCCGTCTCCTCGAACAGCTCGCTCAGGCCCTCGACGATGGCACGGGCGTAATTGTCGACGCTCGAGGAGATCTTCTTGGTGTGGATCGTGCCGTCGGCGCCGAGCAGGACGATGTCGGTGAAGGTGCCGCCAATATCGACGCCGACGCGATAACTGCCAGAACTCATTCGGCAGCCCGGGTCGTAGCCGGGGCGGGCGGCAGCGGATCGTGCCACTGCACCTTCGGAACCACGCTCCAGTTCCGCGCCTTGCGGATCTCCTCACGATGGCGCGCCGTCGTCGTCGCATCGACGACCCAGCGCGCGGTATCGACCACGACGCCGTAGTCGGCGACCGCCTTCGCCGCCGACAGGAGTTCGTTGCGCACGTCCTTCAGCACGGCGGCCGGATCGCGCTCCAGCGGATCGCCCCAGCCGCCGGCACCGGCCAGCACGTGGCGGAAGATGTCGCCCTTCTTGACCGTCATGGTGAACTTGCCGGGCAGGGTCCGGTTCTCGGACTGCGGATTGAAATAGTTTTCCGACGGACCGCCCGGGCTGCCGCCATAGAGTCCGAACGGGCGATGGTCGCGGCGGTCGGAGCGGACCTGCAGGGTGCCTTCCTCCTCGAGGAAGCGGTAGTCGCGGCGAAACGGCACGCCGCCGCGATATTTTCCGGCGCCCGCCTTGTCGGCCACGAACTCGTAGGCGAGCAGCTGGATCGGCTCCTCGGCCTCCGTCACCTCGATCGAGTGCGAGGCCATGTTGGCGAACATGTGCGAGTTGCCGTCGAGTCCGTCGGCCCATGGCCTGGCGCCCCAGGCACCGCAGGTGAAGTCGACATAGACGAAGGGCTTGCGTTGGGCGTCGTAGCCGCCGATCGAGATGCCGGTGTTGCCGCCGTCGCCCGCCGCCTTGACCTTGTCGGGCAGCATCATGGCGAGCGCGCCGAACATGCAATCGGTCATGCGAAAGCCGGTGAGGCCGCGTGCCGCGCAGGCCGCCGGCAGCACGCCGTTGCCGACCGTGCCCGGCGGGCAGATGACCTCGATGGCGCGGAACACGCCTTCGTTGTTGGGGATGCCGGGCGGCAGGACCGAGCGGATGCCGGTGTAGGACGCGGCCTTGGTGAAGGACAGCGTGTTGTTGATCGCGCCCTTGACCTGCGGGTTGGTGCCCGTCCAGTCGACGACCATGTGGTCGCCCTTCTTGCGGATGGTGACGAACAGGCGGATCGGCTTGCCGTAGTCGACGCCGTCATCGTCGATCCAGTCCTCGAAGCTCCACTCTCCGTCGGGCAGCTTCTCGAGCGACGCGCGCGTCAGGCGCTCGGCATAGTCGATGGTGTCGCGCATGAATTCGGTCGTCTGCTCGGGACCGTGCTTGGCCACGAGCACGGCGAACTGCTCCTCGGCGATGTGGCAGGCCGCGAGCTGGGCGCGCAGGTCGCCGAACACCTTCACCGGCAGGCGCACGTTGCGCTCAATGAAGGTCATGATCGTGTCGTTGAGCTTGCCGGCGTCGTAGAGCTTGAGCGGCGCGATGCGCAGGCCCTCGGCATAGATCTCAGTGGAGTCCGAGGCATTGGAGCCCGCGACCCGGCCGCCGACGTCGGTGTGATGGCAAACCGTGCAGGCGAAGGCCATGCGCTTGCCCTGGTGATAGAGCGGCTTGAAGACGAAGATGTCGGGCAGGTGCATGCCGCCGTCGAACGGGTCGTTCATGATGAAGACGTCGCCTTCATTCATGTTGTCGCCGTAGTGGCGCATGATCGATTCCATCGCCGTCGGCACCGAGCCGAGATGGCCCGGCAGGGTCAGGCCCTGCGCCACCAGCTTGCCGTCGGCGTCGGCGAAGCCCGTCGAGTAATCCATGTTGTCCTTGAGCACGCCTGAATAGGTCGTGCGGAACACGGTGAGCGCCATCTCGTCGGCGATCGAGAAGATGGCGTTCTTGAACAGCTCGAGGGCGATGGGATCCTTGGGTTCGGCCACGGAGGCATGTTGCCGGGGTTGCCGGCGGCCGGCAAACGATTCGGCTGCATTGGGGCTTCGGGACCTTCATGGAGGAACTTTCCGTGATGATCTCGCCGCCCTTCGGCATCAATCTCGTCGTCATCCACGGCATCCGCGGCCGCGGCACGCTGTCGGACGTCAAAAAGGGCTCGGCAATGGTGCAGCGCTTGCTGGACGAGAATCCGGCCTGACGCAGGAAAGGACTCGTCAAAGCACCGCCCACCGCCTATTTGACGCCGCAATGCAGACGCTGCGCACCCTGAAGGCGCTGGAACGGCACGGCCTTTTGACGCCCGACCCGCGGCTGGAGGCGGCCGCCCGATCCATGGCGATTGCGCTCACGCCGGAGATGGCGGCATTGATCGACCGAGCCGATCCCGCGCACGACCCGATCGCGCGGCAGTTCGTGCCGAGCGCCGCCGAAACCGAGATCTCGCCCGCCGAGCTTGCCGACCCGATCGGCGACGAGGCGCGTTCGCCGGTGAAGGGCATCGTGCACCGCTATCCCGACCGAGTGCTCCTGAAGCCGCTGCATGTCTGCCCGGTCTATTGCCGCTTCTGCTTCCGCCGCGAGAAGGTCGGGCCGGGCGGCGAGGCGTTGTCGGCTGCCGAACTTTCAGCCGCCCTCGACTACGTCCGCGGCCGTCCCGGAATCTGGGAAGTGATCCTGACCGGCGGCGATCCACTGATGCTGGCGCCGCGACGCATGGCCGGGCTGATCGAGGCCCTCGACGCCATACCGCATGTCGCGGTCATCCGGGTGCATAGCCGGGTGCCGATCGTCGATCCGAACAGGGTAACCGGCGAACTCGTCGCTGCGCTCACACCCAAGCGGGCAACGCCATGGTTCGGCGTCCATTGCAACCATGCCCGTGAGCTCACCGCTGCTGCGCGCGCCGCCCTCGCACGTCTGGCCGATGCCGGCATTCCCCTGATGGGCCAGACGGTGCTGCTGGCCGGCGTCAACGACGACGTCGAGACGCTCGAGGAGCTCATGCGCGCGCTCGTGACGACGCGTGTGAAACCCTACTACCTGCACCATCCCGACCTGGTACGCGGCACCGGCCATTTCCGGTTGTCGGTCAAGCAAGGCCAGGCATTAATGAAGGCGCTGCGCAGCCGGCTGTCGGGGCTGGCCCAGCCGACCTATGTGCTCGACGTGCCAGGTGGCCACGGCAAGGTGCCGGTCGGACCGGCCTATCTCGGCGACGATCCTGAGGTGCTGTCCGGGGCGCTGCTGGTCGAGGACGCCTTCGGCGGTCAGCACAGCTATCGCGGCTGAAGGGCCTCGTTCAGAACATCTTCGCCGACCAGACCCTCGGCCTCGACGTTCAGTTCGATTTCGATGCCGCCGGCCTTTTCGAAGGTGAGCTTCACGGGAAAGCGCGTGCCCTTGGCCAGCGGTGCCTTGAGGCCTTGCAACAGCAGATGGTAGCCGCGGGGCTGCAGCGTCAGCGTCGTCGCGGCAGGTAGCGTAAGACCGTCGTCGAACCGGCGCATGGCGATGTCGCTTCCCACTACCCGGATGCCGTGAACCTCGATCGTCTCGGCCACGGGACTGGCAGCCGCGATCAGCCGGTCCGGGTCAGCGCCCCGGTTGGCGATGGTCAGGAAACCGCCGGCTTCGAGCGCCTTCGAAGTGCTTGCGCGCGCCCAGGGACGGCTGATCTCGATCGCACCCAGCCGATAGTCAGGGGCCGATTCAGAACGACGAAACCAAGCCATGAAGTCTCTGCTCCATTAGTTTTTCTATCAGGTCGGCGGCCGCCGGACCATCAAGGAGGTCTTACCTAACCGATCACACTGGAGGAAATCGAGCCCGATCGATCTCTACCATTGGACGACCCCGAACGGTCACAGGATCACGATGTTCCTCGAGAAGACCGGCACGCGCCAATACCCCCAAGCCGATCGACATCTCCAACGGCGAGCAGTTCAGCCCTGAATTTCTTTCAGTCTTGCCCGACAACCGCATTCCCACGATCGGCCGATCATACGCCCACGCCAAGGACATCAATTCGACGCCTTCGGTCAGCGACGCCCGCTCGCGACAAGTGCTGTTCGGCCAGACCGCGTCTGCGGTGCGCTGAGCTCCTCGACCAGCCAGTCCTCGAAGGCGCGGGTCTTCGGCCGACCGACCGAAGCCGGTGGGCATACGAACCACCACGCCTTGCCTGAATCGACGATCTGCGGAAAGGGCTGGAACAGCCTGCCCTCAGCCAGCTCCTCGCGGAACAGGCCCGGCGGACCGACGGCGACGCCGGCCCCTTCCATCGCCGCTTCCACCGCGATCATGGTCGAGTCGAAGGTGAGCACGCGCTTGGGCTTGAAATCGCCCATGCCGACCGCGCGCAGCCAGATCGCCCATTCGGGGTCACCGGTCATGTCGATGAAGGGCACGCGCTTGAGATCCTCGAGCGTCTTCAGCTTGTCGCGATAGCGCCTGCCGCAGAGCGGCGTCAGCGCGTCGCCGAACAGACGCGTGGCGTGCACGTCCGGCTCCGGCTGCACGGCAAAACGGATAGCGCAGTCGAAATCCTCGCGTGCGAAATCGACCCGGCGCTGCGTCGTGGTCATGCGCACTTCGATCTCGGGGTGCTTGGCCTGGAAGCGGTGCAGACGCGGCACCAACCAGCCCAATGCGAAGGTCGTCACCAGGCTGACATTCAAGGTGCCGGAGTTGGCCTTGCGACCGACCCGCTCCAGCGCGTTGGTCATGCGGTCGAAGGCGTCGCGCAGATCGGGCAGCAGCGCCTGACCTTCACCGGTGATCTCCAGTCCGCGCGGCCGGCGCACGAAGAGCGCCACGCCGAGACGTTCTTCGAGCGCTTTCACCTGATGGCTGACGGCGGCCTGGGTGACGTGCAGTTCCTCGGCGGCGTGAGTGAAACTTGCGTGGCGGGCCGCGGCCTCGAAGGCGCGCAGAGCGTTGAGCGGCAACTGAGAGCGGCTCATTTAAGGCAACCAGTACATAGTTTTTCTATCTCTCCCCCGAGCTTTCATCCTTTGCAGACAAGGCCATCATACAGCAAATTAGGGACAGAAACGAGGTGTCCCCGGGTAATTCGGCCTTGGTCGCCTCTAACGGAGCTAAGCCATGTCGACCCTGTCCAGCGTGCGGGAAATCGCCCGCGCGGAAGCCCCTTCCTTCTCTTTCGGCCGCGCCGTGGCGCTCATCGCCGGGTCGGTCGTGGTCGGCGTCGAGGCTCTGATCACCCGAGCGGAGCTGCGCCGTTCACGCCGCCAACTGGCCGACCTCGACGATCGCATGCTGCGCGATATCGGGCTCGACCGCGGCAAAGCGTACAACGAGGCCAGCAAAGGCTTCTGGGCCTAAGCGACAATTGCCGGCGGCAGCCGGATAGAGCAGGTTTGGTCATGGTGCTTTGATGGCGCCATGACCCAACACACCTTATCCATGCCGACCCTGGCACTCGCCATCCCCGTCCCCTCCCATCTGGGCCTTCCCGACCCGGAGACCTGCTGGCACGCCGTTCAGCAGCGCGACCGGGCCTCCAACGGCCGGTTCTGGTTCTCGGTCAAATCGACCGGGGTCTATTGCCTTCCGTCCTGTGCGGCCCGACCGCCCCTGCGCAAGAACGTGGCCTTCCACGCCTCGCCCGAAGCGGCCGAGGCGGCGGGATTCCGCGCCTGCAAACGCTGCAAGCCGCGCGACTGGCATGCCGAGTCAGGCCTCAGCAAGCCGGTCGCCAGGGCCTGCGCGCTGTTCGACTCAGCTCAGTCCGATGTGCCGCCGTCGCTCGCCGAGGTGGCGCGCAAGGTCGGGCTCACGGCCAATACGCTGAGCAAGCGTTTCGTCGCCGAGCTCGGCGTGGCGCCGCGCGATTGGCTGGTGGCGCGCAAGCGCGAGCGCTTCCGCAAGGCCCTGCGCGGCGGCGAATCGGTGGCTGGCGCGCTCTATGGCGCCGGCTACGGTTCGCCGAGCCGCGTCTACGAGAACAGCGACAAGGCGCTCGGCATGACGCCGGCGACCTACGCCAAGGGCGGCGCCGGCGCGCATATCGAGTACACCACGGCCGACTCCGACTACGGCCGCGTCCTGGTTGCCGCCACGCACAAGGGCATCGCCGCGGTGTTCCTGGGCGAGAGCGACCGGACCCTCGAACGCGACCTCAAGCTCGATTTCCCGGCCGCCGACATCACACGCAACGACCAGGCACTCGGCACCCGGGTGAAAGGCGTGCTGGCCCGGCTCTATGGCCGCAAGCCCTCGGCGCTCGATGCACCCGACGTGCCGCTCGACATCGTCGGCACGGCCTTCCAATGGAAAGTCTGGAAGGCGCTGACCGAGATTCCGGCCGGCCAGACGCGGACCTACGGCGAGATTGCCAAACGCATCGGTGCGCCCCAAGCCGCCCGCGCCGTTGGTCGCGCCTGCGCGACCAACCAGGCGGCGGGCGTCATCCCCTGTCACCGCGCCGTAGGCGCCAACGGCTCACTTGCCGGCTATCGCTGGGGAGTGGCACGCAAGGAGCGGCTGCTGGCTGAAGAACGTCGGCGCAGCAGCACGTAGAAGGCGCCGCTGCCGCCATGGCGCGGGTGGGCGGCACGAACGCCGGCCACCCGTGTCCGGTTGTCGGCGCGCTCGAGCCAGCCCAGGAACTCCGCCCGGATGCGACCGCCAAAGACGCGACCGCCCTCCAGCCGCAATCCCTTGCCGGTGACGATCAGGACGACGCGCAGGCTCTGCTCGGTCGACTCGGCAAGGAACCGCGCGACCGCACGCTCGGCGGCGACGAGCGTCATGCCGTGCAGGTCGAGCTTCGCTTCCGGCGAGCGCTTGCCGCGTGACAACGCGCGATCGATGTCGCGGTCGAAATTCTCGAGGGCGCCTTCCCGCGCCTTGACTCTCCCCGGTATGACGGGAGGGGGGACTTGATTCTTCTCGCCTCCCTCGCTTCGGGGGAGGGTCAAGGCGGGGGAAGGTTTCACGGCCCGCCGACCAGCGAGCCGCTTCACGTCGGCCATTGCCGCCACGAACAGATCGAGGTCCTTGGCCATGGCGTTTCGTGTAGCCTTGGCCGTGGGCCGGGTCTACACAGCGCCGCATGGCCCTCCAACCCCAATCCCCGGCATCCCAGCCCGATCCAGATCTCCAGACCGGCCTGCAGTATTTGCGCGCCGGCTGGTACGACCGCGCCGAGCCGCTGTTTCGCTCGGCCGTCGGCCGTTACGGCGAGCGACCCGACATCCTGCACTATCTCGCAGTCTGTCTGTCGCAGCGCGGCGCACTCGCCGAGGCCGAGGTTCTGTGGCGCAAGGCGATCGCCAAGGACCCCAACGAGCCGATGCTGTCCTACAATCTCGGCTTGGTGGCGCGCCGTCTCGGTCGTCTCGACGAGGCGGCGAGGCGTTTTCGCGACACCGTCCGCCGCGCGCCGGCCCATGTCGAGGCGCGGCTGGCGCTGGCCGCGATCCACATCGATCAAGGCCGCTTCGCCGCCGCCGAACGGGAACTCAGCGACGTCGTGGGCAATCTCGAGCGCGCCATCGAACAGCCGGGTGGTGAACAGATAAAGCCACTGCAGGCCCGCAGCCGCAACATGCTGGGCCATGTCCTCTATCGCCTGGGACACTATGCGCCGGCGATCGAGATGCTCGACCTGGCGCTGATCGATGCCGGCGACGAGGCCGACCGGCGTGGCCAGATCCTGGGCGACCGCGCGCTGGCGCTGGGCGGGCTCGGCCATCACGACGAGGCCATCGCCGAAGCCGGCCGGGCGCTCGAGCTGGCGCCGCAGAACCCGAGCCTCAACCACGTGCTGGGCTTCGTGCTCTATTTCGCCGGCCGCGTCTCCGACGCCATCCCGCCGATCCAGAAGGCGCTCGAACTCGATCCCGGCTTCACGCCGGCGCTGCACACGCTGGCGAGGGCGCAGACCGCCGCCGGCCAGGCCGATGCCGCGGTCGAGGCGCTGCAGCGCGCACTGCGCCAGAACCCACTCGACCGCGACGCCATCCTGCAGCTCTCCTTACTCCACGTAGTGCACAGCAGGTTCGCGGCGGCGCTGGAGGCGCTGGAGCCCTATCTCAAGGCAGCGCCTGACGATGTCGGCGCGCTCAACAACCAAGGGCTCGCGCTGCGCGGGCTGAAGCGTTTCGAAGAAGCGCGGCGGGCGCTCAAGCGCGCGTCGAGGCTCGCGTCGGACGATCCGATGGTGCTGACCAATCTCGGCAGCGTGCTGGTCGATCTCGGCCGGGCCGCCGAGGCGCGGACCCTACATGAACATGCCCTGCGCAGCCTGCCGGGCGATTCGCGCCTGCTCGCGAACTATGGCACTTGCCTCGCCGCCCTGGGCGAGCGCGACAAGGCACGCGAGATCCTGGATGAAGCTCTCGCCGCCGACCCCAACAATGCCGGCGCGCTGGCCGCGCGCACCGGTCTGGACGCCTAAAGCGCGATGACTTTCACTCGAATCGCGCCGTCGGCCGGCTCATGTACCGCTTTGCTGCGGGAGCCGGGCCGACGGCTGAAGCAAGAGTCATCGCGCTGCAGGGAGCGGCCATGAGCGACGGCGCCGATCGTCTGGCGGAGGTGCGGGGCCGCATCGAGGCTACGGCCCGCGCCGCCGGCCGCGATCCGGCAGGCGTTACCCTGGTGGCGGTTTCGAAGACCCATGGCGCCGACCGGGTGCGCGAACTCCTCACGGTTGGTCACCGCGTGTTCGGCGAGAACCGCGTGCAGGAGGCCGAGGAGAAGTTCCCCGCACTCAAGGCCGACTATCCCGACCTCAGGCTGCACCTGATCGGCCCGCTGCAGACCAACAAGGTGCGTGAGGCGGTTTCCCTGTTCGATACAATCGAATCGGTCGATCGCGAGCGGCTGGCCGCCACCCTGGCCAAGGAGATGGCGCGAGAGGCCAAGCGGCCCGACTGCTTCATCCAGGTCAATACCGGCGAGGAGCCGCAGAAGGCGGGCGTGCTGCCGGCCGAGCTCGACGCCTTCGTCGCCGCCTGCCGCGATGGCCACAAGCTGCCGGTCGTCGGCCTGATGTGCATCCCGCCGGTCGACGAGGAGCCGGCCCTGCATTTTGCGCTGCTTGCCAAGATGGCCGCGCGCAACGGGCTGACCCAGCTCAGCATGGGCATGAGCGCAGACTACGAGATCGCCGTGCGGCTGGGCGCCACGCATGTCCGGGTCGGCAGCGCCTTGTTCGGCGCCCGTCACTAGATATGCCTGAACTGCCTGAAGTCGAAACCGTTCGCCGTGGCCTGATCCCGCGGCTGGTCGGCCGCCGCATCGTCCGCCTGCTGCAACGTCGCCGAGACCTTCGGGTACCGTTGCCGGCAAAGTTCGCCCAACGGGTCGAGGGCCGCACCGTGCGGGCGATCGACCGGCGTGCCAAGTACCTCCTGATTCGCCTCGACGACGGCCAGACCCTGATCGCCCATCTCGGCATGTCCGGCCGCATGACCCTGCATGACGAAGCGAGCGCCTCCGAGCATCCGCTGCAGCGCCACGACCATGTGGTGATGGAGACCGACGAAGGCTGGCAGGTCCGGTTCAACGACGCCCGCCGCTTCGGGTTGATGCTGCTGGTGGCCGACGAGGCGCTCGCCAAGCACAAGCTCTTCAAGGGGCTGGGCCCCGAGCCGCTCGACGACACCTTCGATGGTGCGACATTGGCCGGTCGCTTGAAAGGACGCCGCACCCCCATCAAGGCCGCCCTGCTCGACCAGAAGACCCTGGTGGGCGTCGGCAATATCTACGCCTGCGAGGCCCTGTTCCTGTCCGGCATTTCGCCCCGGCGTTCGGCCCACACCGTCCAGGGCGAGCGCGCCGACCGGCTGGTCGCTTCCATCAAGCAGGTGCTGCTGCGCTCCATCGACGACGGTGGCTCGACACTGCGCGACCATGTCCAGCCGGGCGGCGAGCTCGGCTATTTCCAGACCCGCTTCAATGTATACGATCGCGTCGGCGCGATCTGCCCGACGCGCGACTGCGGGCGGGCGGTGCGCCGCCTGGTACAGGCCGGCCGCTCGACCTTCTATTGCGCACGCTGCCAACGCTAGTCTAAGAGCGGCGCTCATCCTCGGAGGAAACCGTGGCCGCCTACGAAAACGTCAAGACCGAGACCAAGGGCCGGGTCGGCATCATCCGTCTCGACCGGCCCAAGGCGCTGAACGCGCTTTGCGCCGACCTGGTGCGCGAACTCGGCCAAGCGCTCGACAGCTTCGAGACCGACCCTGGCATCGGCTGCCTGGTGCTGACCGGCAGCGACAAGGCCTTCGCCGCCGGTGCCGACATCAAGGAGATGAAGGACAAGACCTACCAGGACGTTTTCCTGCAGGACTTCATCACCGTCGGTTGGGAGAAGGTAAGTTTCGTGCGAAAGCCGATCGTCGCCGCCGTCGCAGGCTACGCGTTGGGCGGTGGCTGCGAGATGGCGATGATGTGTGATTTCATCATTGCTGCCGACAATGCGCGGTTCGGGCAGCCCGAGATCACGCTTGGCACCATCCCGGGCGCCGGCGGCACGCAGCGCCTGCCGCGCTTCGTCGGCAAGTCGAAGGCCATGGATATGGTGCTGACCGGCCGCATGATGGATGCCACAGAAGCCGAGCGCTGCGGTCTGGTAAGCAGGGTCGTGCCGCTCGCCCAGCTGATGGAGGAGGCGGTCGCCACGGCGGAGAAGATCGCCGGCATGTCGCTGCCTGCCACCATGGTGGCCAAGGAAGCAGTCAACCGCGCCTTCGAGACCACGCTGGCCGAGGGCGTACGCTTCGAGCGGCGCACCTTCCATGCGACTTTCGCCTTCGACGACCGGACCGAGGGCATGAACGCCTTCGCCGACAAGCGCAAGCCGAGCTGGAAACACCGCTGATTCCGGGCGTCTGGGGCCCGCTTGACCGGGTCCGAGGCGGCCCGTATAAGCCCGCCCTTCCGAGCAACGAGGAATAAATGGCGAATCACAAGTCGGCCCAGAAGCGCGCCCGCCAGACCGAGCGCCGCACCGCCGTGAACAACTCACGCCGCAGCCGCGTGCGCGGCTCGGTCAAGCGGGTCGAGGAGGCGATCGCCGCCGGCGACAAGAAGGGTGCGCAAGCCGCGCTCCGCGCCGCGCAGCCGGAGATCCAGCGTGGCGCCGACAAGCGCGTCGTCGACAAGAACGCCGCCGCACGGCGCGTGTCGCGACTGAGCGCGCGCATCAAGGCGATGGCCTGAGCGGTCTTTGCCCTCAGACGGTATGAACGCGCCGCTCTCACGAGCGGCGTTTTTCTTTTTGGCGATACACGGACGATACACTCGGAAAAAAGTCGGGCGGCCCGGCGAAAAAAAATTACGCGCTTTCCGTGAAGACCGTTTGGTCGACAATTGGGCGAACGACATACGATTCGCCTTTATCGCATCGCACCGACGAGCCAGCGCTAGATGTTGAGGTTGGTCACCGATTGATTACGACGGGGAACCGAAACCTCCGCATTGTCAATCGACTCGCAGCAAGAACAATCTGAATCACGTGTGGCGTTGTGCGTGTGAATCGTTTGCGCTGCTGATCGGGTCTGCTAAGAGTCGGCGCATCGCGATGAGGCGTGGGGCGCTGGACCGCGAGCCAAGGCGGAGACGAGGGGCTTTCCTCTTCGCCGAAAAACGAACGAGGGAGTATAAGCCACAGCGCATCAGCAACCCGACGATCCTAAGAAAGCAGCGTCCGGTCAGCGACGCTCATCCCAGATTTTTCGTCGACCTTGCTGAGCTGTGTGTCTTCCATCGATCGCCGGCTCGATGTCTGTGCTCCCCTTCAGCAAATGAAAAGCGGGGGCCATGTCGAAAGACAACAAGATCGCCGGCACGTACGAAGTGTCCCCCGCATCCGGCTACGCCGGTGACGTGGTGCCGGCGACGGCCTGGAAAATCTTGAGTGACAACAAGGATGCGGTTCTGATCGACGTGCGCACCCGCGCCGAGTGGAACTATGTCGGCCTGCCCGACCTGGAACCGCTGGCCAAGAAGCCGGCGCTGGTCGAATGGCAGGTCTTTCCGAGCATGCAGCCCAACCCGGAATTCGTGTCCGCCCTGGCCGGCGGAATCCCGAACAAGGAAGCGCCGCTGCTCTTTTTGTGCAGAAGTGGGGCCCGATCGGCCGCGGCGGCGAAAGCCATGACCGCGGCCGGCTACAGTACATGTCTCAACGTGGCGGACGGCTTCGAAGGTCCCTTAGACGCGCAAGCCAAGCGCGGCGCGGCAGGGGGATGGAAGGCAGCGGGACTTTCGTGGAGACAAACGTGAATCGAAATCAATCGCCGGCATCAGGCAGTAACGATGCAGCGTACAACCAAAAAAGTGTGGCGGGGGCCGAAATGGAAGAAATCGCAGTGCGCAAGGAGCTGGAAGGCCACTGGACGCGCGTCTGCGATCGGCTTCGCAAGGAAATCGGCGACAAGGCCTTCAAGACCTGGTTCGGCGAGGTCGAGCTGGGCGAGCTGAAGTTGGGCAAGCTCCGTCTCTATGCGCCGACCCGCTTCGTGCGCGACTGGGTCGGCCGCCACTACGGCGATCGCGTGCTGGCCTACTGGCAGGCCGTGGCGCCCGACGTGAAGAGCGTCGAGGTCAACCTCGTGCCGCCGCCGCCGGCGCCGCGCCGGGCCAACGAGATCATCGCCGTGCCGCCGGTGCCCTCCTCGCAGAACTACCAGCCGCCGATGCCGCGCTTGGGGCCGTCGATCGGTCGCGGCGGCGACGACCTCTTCCAGGGGCCGGAGGCGCGCTACACCTTCGCCAATTTCGTGGTCGGCAAGCCCAACGAGTTCGCCTATGCCGCCGCCCGCAATATCGCCGAGCAGGACCGGCCGCTGCCGGAGCGCAATCCGCTCTATATCTTCGGCGGTGTGGGCTTGGGCAAAACCCACCTGATGCACGCCATCTGGCACGCGCTGCGCGAGCGCGATCCCAAGGCGCGTGTGCTCTACCTGACGGCCGAAAGCTTCGTGAATCGTTTCATCCAGGCGCTGCGCACCAAGAACACCGGGCAATTCAAGGAGTTGTTCCGCAACGTCGACGTGCTGATGGTCGACGACGTGCAGTTCATCTGCGGCAAGGAAGCCAGCCAGGACGAGTTTTTCTTCACCTTCAATTCGCTGGTCGAGCAGAACAAGCAGATCGTGCTGTCCTCGGAGAAGCCGCCGAGCGAGCTGCAGGACATCGAGGAGCGCATGCGCTCGCGGCTGGGCAGCGGGCTGGTCGCCGACATTCATTCGTCGACCTATGAACTCAGGTTGAGCATTTTGCAGACCAAGGCGGAGAATGCCCGCGTACCGGTGCCGACCGGGGTGCTGGAGTTCCTGGCGCACAAGATCAGCACCAACATCCGCGAGCTCGAAGGCGCACTAAACCGGGTGGTCGCCCATGGCCAGCTGATCGGCCGCGAGATCACCGTCGAGATGGCGCAGGACGTGTTGCATGACCTGCTGCGTCAGGCCGACCGCAAGGTGACGGTCGACGAGATACAGCAGCGGGTCGCCGCCCACTACAACATCAAGCTCGCCGAGATGAGCTCGCCACGCCGCGCCCGATCGGTCGCCCGGCCGCGCCAGGTCGCGATGTACCTCGCCAAGCAGCTCACCACCTTGAGCCTGCCACAGATCGGCAAGCGTTTCGGCAATCGCGACCACACCACGGTCATGCACGCCGTGCGCAAGATCGAGGAACTGAAAGTTTCCGATCTGTCGATTGCAGAGGACGTCGAGTTGCTCAAGCGCCAGTTGCAGGGCTGAGCGATCCGCACCAAGAGATGCGAAGCGGGGCCTCGAGGGCCCCGTTTTCCATTGCCGAATCAGGGCTTAAGGGCCTCAAATTACGAGCGAAATGGCTTCCCGTCGGCGGCCCTCATGCTATACTTTCCAACCGTTCCGCCGGCACAATTTGCAGCCGGTGAAATGGGGTGTCTGAACTGCCTTTTTTGGCCCCTCGTTATAGCGACCAAACCATGAAACTGACGATCGAACGGGCGGCGCTTTTGAAGGCCCTGGCCCATGTCCAGAGTGTGGTCGAGCGGCGCAACACGATCCCGATCCTGTCCAATGTCCTGATCACCGCCCAGAAGGGGCGGCTCAGTCTGGCCGCCACCGACATGGATCTCGCCATCACCGAGCAGGTCGAGGCGAACGCGAGCAAGACCGGCTCGACGACGGCGCCCGCCCATACGCTCTACGAGATCGTGCGCAAGCTGCCCGACGGCGCGCAGGTCGAGCTCGAGACGGCGAGCGACGGCGGCAGCCTGGTGATCCGCGCCGGCCGCTCGCGATTTACGCTCCAGTGCCTGCCGCCGGCCGACTTTCCGGCGATGAACGAAGGCGACCTGCCGCACCGCTTCCAGCTGCCGGCGACCGACCTCAAGGGCATCATCGACCGCACCCGCTTCGCCATCTCCAACGAAGAAACGCGCTATTACCTGAACGGCATCTATTTCCACGCCGCGACCGCCGGCGGCACCCAGGTGCTGCGCGGCGTCGCCACCGACGGCCATCGCCTGGCCCGGGTCGAGGTGCCGCTGCCCAAGGGCGCCGCCGACATCCCCGGCGTGATCGTGCCGCGCAAGACGGTGGGCGAGGTCCGCAAGCTTCTGGACGAGAGTGACGGCTCGGTCGATATCGAGCTCTCCGACACCCGCATCCGCTTCGCCAGCGGCAATGTCACGCTGGTCTCCAAGCTGATCGACGGCACCTTCCCCGACTACGAGAGGGTGATCCCGACCGGCAACGACAAGGTGCTGAACGTGCCGTGCAAGGAGTTCGCGCACGCCGTCGACCGCGTCTCGACCATCTCGACCGAGAAGTCGCGCGCCATCAAGCTGGCCGTCGCCAAGGGCGTGGTCACGCTGTCGGCGACCAGCCCCGACGCCGGAAGCGCCACCGAGGAAATCGAGGTCGAGTACAAGGCGGCGCCGCTCGAGATCGGCTTCAACTCGCGCTACCTGCTCGACATCACCGAACAGATTGTCGGCACCGAGGCGCGCTTCCTGATGGCCGACGCCGGCTCGCCCACCCTGGTGCGCGACGGCGCCGACGAGAGCGCGCTCTACGTGCTCATGCCGATGCGGGTATGACAGCCCAGCCTGGCAGCCCCCGCGCTTTTTCTCCCGACGCCGGAAGCGGCCCCGCGCCGGCAGCCTGCAACGAGTCTCCAGCCGGCGCCCCATCAGCCAGCGCCACGTCGAGGAGGGCCATGTCGGCCGTCCGCCAGCTTCGCCTCACCGACTTCCGCAACTACCGTCAGTTCCGCCTCGATTGCGGCCTGGAACCGGTGGTGCTGGTCGGCGCCAACGGCTCGGGCAAGACCAATCTTCTGGAGGCGCTGTCCTTCCTGGCGCCCGGCCGCGGGCTGCGTCGCGCCCGGCTGGACGAGGTCTGCCGCCGCTCGCGCTTCGGCGAACCTGACGCCACGAGCTGGGCGGTCGCCGCGACCCTCGATACGCCGGACGGGCGACTTGCCATCGGTACCGGCCTGGAGCCGGCCAAAAGCGAAGGCGGCCTGCCGCGCCGGGTGGTGCGCATCGACGGCAAGGCGGCGACGAGCCAGACCGCGCTCGGCCTGCATGTCGCCGCCGTCTGGCTGACGCCGCAGCTCGACCGGCTGTTCCTCGACGGCGCGGGCGACCGCCGTCGCTTCCTCGACCGGCTGGTCACCGCTCTTCATCCCGAGCACGCCGGCGACGTCGCGGCCTACGGCAACGCGCTCCGACAGCGCTCCCGCCTGCTGGCCGACGGCAATCGCGACCCCCACTGGTTCACCGTGCTGGAGGACACCATGGCCCGCCACGGCGTGGCCTTGGCCGCCGCGCGTGCCGACACGGTCCATCGGCTCGACGCTGCAGCGCGGCTGGGCGTCGGCCCCTTTCCGCGCGCCTCGCTCGCCATGGCGGGCGAGATCGACGGCTGGCTCGCCGCGATGGCGGCGCTCGATGCCGAGGACCGGCTGCGCTCCGAGCTGGCCGCCGGCCGCTTGCGCGACGCCGAGATCGGCACCACATCCTGTGGGCCGCATCGCAGCGACCTTGCCGTGCGTCACCTCGATCTCGATCTGCCTGCGGCAGAGGGTTCGACGGGGCAGCAGAAGGCCGTGCTGGTCTCGATCGCGTTGGCCCATGCAAGGCTGGTGGCGCTGTCGCGCGGCCGGCCGCCGCTCCTGCTACTGGACGAGATTGCAGCCCACCTCGACGCCGAGCGTCGCGTGGCGCTGTTCGACGAAGTCGTGGCACTGGGTGCCCAAAGCTGGATGACGGGCACCGATGCCGAACTCTTCGCGCCGCTCGGCGGCCGCGCGCAGATCCTGCGCGTGGCCGAAGGATCGATTGCGGCGCTCTAGACCTTTAGGACAGTAAACATGGCTGACACCGACGACCAAGTCACACCGGGTGCCGAAGACTACGGCGCCGATTCGATCAAAGTGCTGCGCGGCCTCGACGCCGTGCGCAAGCGTCCTGGCATGTATATCGGCGACACCGATGACGGCACCGGGTTGCACCATATGGTCTATGAGATCGTCGACAACGCGATCGACGAGGCGCTTGCGGGCTATTGCGACCGGGTCGAGGTGACCCTCCATGGCGACGGCTCGGTGACCGTAAGCGACAACGGCCGCGGCGTGCCGACCGACATCCACAAGGAAGAGGGTATTTCGGCGGCCAACGTCATCTTCACCCAGCTCCATGCCGGCGGAAAGTTCGACCAGAATTCCTACAAGGTCTCGGGCGGCCTGCACGGTGTCGGCGCGGCCGTCGTCAATGCCCTGTCGGAGCATCTCGATCTGCACATCTGGCGCAACGGCAAGGAGCACTTCATGCGCTTCCGCCGCGGCGAACCGGAAAGCGACCTGGCGATCGTGGGCGACGCGCCGCCGGGCAAGCACGGCACGGAGGTGACGTTCTTCCCGTCGAACGAGATCTTCACCAAGACCGAGTTCGACTTTGCGACGCTCGAGCACCGGTTGCGCGAACTGGCGTTCCTGAATTCCGGCGTGCGCGTCGTGCTGACCGACGCGCGCGGCGCCGAGCCCAAGGTCTCGGAACTCTATTACGAGGGCGGCGTCGAGGCCTTTGCCAAATATCTCGACCGCAACAAGACGGTGCTGCACAACCCACCGGTATCGATCAAAGGCGAGAAGGAAGGCATCACGGTCGAAGTCGCCATGCAGTGGAACGACAGCTATCACGAGACGATGCTGTGCTTCACCAACAACATCCCGCAGCGCGACGGCGGCACCCATCTCGCGGGCTTCCGCGGCGCGCTGACGCGCACGCTCAACAAATACGCCGACGAATCGGGCCTCTCCAAGAAGGAGAAGGTGAACCTCACCGGCGACGACATGCGCGAGGGCCTGACCTGCGTGCTGTCGGTCAAGGTGCCGGACCCGAAGTTCTCCTCGCAGACCAAGGACAAGCTGGTCTCCTCCGAGGTTCGCCCGGTGGTTGAATCGGTGGTGAGCGACAAGTTCGGCCAGTGGCTCGAGGAGCATCCCAGCGAGACGCGCAAGATCCTGACCAAGGTCGTCGAGGCCGCGGCAGCGCGCGAGGCCGCTCGCAAGGCCCGCGAACTGACCCGCCGCAAGGGCGCGCTCGACGTGAGTTCGCTGCCCGGCAAGCTCGCCGACTGCCAGGAGCGCGATCCCGCGCTCTCGGAGCTCTTCATCGTCGAGGGCGATTCGGCTGGCGGCTCGGCCAAGCAGGGCCGCAACCGCGCCAACCAGGCGATCCTGCCGCTGCGCGGCAAGATCCTGAATGTCGAGCGCGCGCGCTTCGACAAGATGCTGTCATCGGCCGAAATTGGCACCCTGATCACCGCGCTGGGCACGGGCATTGGCGTCGACGACTTCTCGCTCGACAAGCTGCGCTACCACAAGATCATCATCATGACGGACGCCGACGTCGACGGTTCCCACATCCGCACGCTGCTGATGACGTTCTTCTATCGCCAGATGCGCGACCTGATCGAGCGTGGCCACCTTTACATCGCCCAGCCGCCGCTGTTCAAAGCCGCCAAGGGCAAGTCGGCGATCTACCTCAAGGACGAGCGCGCGCTCGACGAGCAGCTCATCCAGACCGGCCTGGAGGGGGCGACGCTGAAGCTCGGCGACGGCTCGGTGCAGGGCAGCGACGACCTGCGCCGCACCGTCGACATCGCCCGCTCCGTTTCCAACCTGGTGAAGCCCTTGTCGCTGTCGCGCCGCGTGACCAGCCCGGCGGTGATCGAGCAGGCCGCCATCGCCGGCGCCTTCAAGCCCGATATCCTGAATGACGCCGAGCTCGCGAAGGCCACTGCCGACTATATCGCCCGTCGCCTCGACGCCGTCAGTCCGCCGCTTGAGCGCGGCTGGACGGGCGAGCCGACGCCGGACGGCGGGCTGGCTTTCAGCCGCCGCCTGCGCGGCGTACAGGAGCGTCACGTCATCGACGGGCCGCTGATCAAGAGTGCGGAAGCGCGCAAGCTCGACGGCCTCGCCCCGGATCTGCAGGCCGTCTACCAGCGGCCCGGCGTGTTCGTCGTCAAGGACAAGGAGACGCCGATCTCGTCGCCGACCGAATTGTTCGCCGCCGTCCTCGAGGCCGGCCGCAAAGGCGTCACGATCCAGCGTTACAAGGGCCTGGGCGAGATGAATCCCGACCAGCTGTGGGAGACCACACTCGACCCCGAGGCGCGCACATTGCTGCAGGTCAGGATCAACCACGCCGACGAGGCCGACGAGATCTTCTCGACCCTGATGGGCGACGTCGTCGAGCCGCGCCGCGAGTTCATCCAGGACAACGCACTGAAGGTGGCGAACCTCGATGTCTAGGAGGCTGGCGGCGATCGTCGCGGCGGGACTGACGCTCGCCGGTGTTGCGTTTGCCGGTACGGCACTCTCCCAGACGCCTGCTGCGGCGCCGGCGACACATACCGCCACCAAACTCACCTTCCCGCCAACGCTCGGCGGGGCGACGCTCCAGCAGTCGTTCGTCAATCAAAGCGGGCCAAAAGGCCGCGATGCCTCCTACGCCTACCAGTACTTGACCGCCAACAGGCTGCCGATCGCGGTCTACGTCTTCGACGGCGGACGACGTGTGCCGAACGGCAGCGACAATCCCGCGGTGGTGACCCAGTTCGGTAACGAGATCGCCCTGGCGGAACAGGGAATCAAATCGAGCGGCTTCTCTGGATTCGAGCGGCCTGCTGTGCCGTCGACATGCACGTACGGCGCTGTGGTATTCCGCTGCATCGTTTTCAGCGGATCGTCGACGCAAGGCGGCCGGCTCTTCAGCAAGATGATGCTGACCGGCTATCGCGACTACTTCGTGAAGATCCGCATCGATTGGGCACAGGCCGACGGCCGCACGCTGGCCAACGCCGACCAGGCGCTGCAGGCCTTCGTGCCGGCGCTGATGCGCTGAGGAACTCAGCCTAAAGCACCATCTGCGTCTGAGTGACCACCGCCACGAGCTTGCCCTCGGCGGTGGTGATGCGCGTCGTCCAAACCTGGGTGCGCCGGCCACGGTGGATCGGCGTCGTCTCGCCGATCACCGTGGCGCCGAGCGGCGCGGGCCCCACGAAGTTGGTCTTGCTCTCGATCGTGGTCGTGCCTTTGCCCTCGGCCAGGTTGAGGATGGTGGCGGCGGCGCCTAGCGTGTCGGCAAAGGCCATGACGGCGCCGCCGTGCAGTATGTCGGGCCGCGTGCAGAGCTCGGGTTTGACGACCATTTCGGCCTTCACGCCCATCTCGCTCGCAGCGATAAACTTCAGCCCCAGCACCTTGGCAAAAGGCAGTTGGCGGTCGTTCAGGAACTGAAGCTTGTCCATCGTGGTCTCCGTCAGTTGGCGTCGCTGAGACGGCGCAGGCCGAGATACTCCAGAATGGCGAGGTCGGCCACGATCACCGCCAGCACAGCAATGCCAGCCACGCCGGCCATGGTCCACGAGGCCGGCAGCGTCAGCACGAGGACGCTGCCCACCACCCAGGCGATGTCGGCTGCGAAGATCACACGCGCCCAGCCCTGCGGCAGCGGATCCCGCGAGGCGATCCAGCCGCACAGCGCGCCAAAGCCCACAACGCCGACGCCCAGCATTTCGAGCAGGATGGCCAGCTCCAGTCCGGCCAACGAGACCGGCGCATGGGCGGCAGCAGCAGCGAACGGACCTGCGAAGATCGCGAGCGCGGCGCCCGAAACGACGGAGAAGGCCGAATTGCCCCACAAGGTGCGGCGGAGCAGGCCAGCTGATGAAGCTCTGTCGGATGAAACGGTCATGACGTTCTCCTTGGGTTGCACGAACGTGGCCTTCGTCTCACGCCGTCCACCCGTTCAGCAATTACGCCCCAGGTAATCGGCGGACCGGCGTGGGAGTGCTAGATATGCACCATGAGCACCATCGCTGCCGTTTCTGCCCCCCAGCCCGACCTGTTCGGCCCCATGCTGCGCGCCTGGCGCCGTCGCCGCGGCGCCAGCCAGCTGGCGCTTGCCCTGCAGTCGGGCGTCTCGCAACGCCATGTCAGCTTTCTCGAATCGGGTCGTGCCCGGCCGAGCCGCGAGATGGTGGTGCAGCTCACCTCGGCGCTCGACGTGCCGCTGCGCCAGCGCAACTCCATGCTGCTGGCCGCGGGCTTCGCCCCGGTCTATCGCGAGAGCAGCCTCGCCGCCCCCGAACTCACGCCGGTGCGTCAGGCGATCGACCGTATGCTGAAGCAGCAGGAGCCCTATCCCGCCTACGTCATCGACCGGCTGTGGAACGTGCTGGATGCCAACGAGGCCGCCGTCGCCTTCTCGCACTTCCTGAACGAAGGTCCGCCGCCATCACTGCCGCCCGGCAAGCAGTCCAATATCCTGCGCGCGTTGCTCGACCCCAAGGGGCTCAGGCCCAAGATCGCCAACTGGGAGGAGGTGGCGCGCTATCTCGTGTCCACCACCTATGCCGAGATCCTGGCCGATGGCGGCGAGCCCAAGGCACTCGCCTTCATCGAGGAGGTGATGGCCTATCCCGACGTGCCTCAATCGTTCCGCTGGGTGCGCTTCGAGGAGCGGCCACCGCCGGTGCTGACGCTCGACTTCATCGTCGGCGGCAAGTCGATGTCGGTCTTCACCACCATCGCCACCCTGGGAACGCCGCAGGACATCACCCTGCAGGAAGTGCGCATCGAGTGCTTCTTCCCGGCCGACGACCGCAGCGATGCCCTGTTCAAGAGCCTGGCCGCAAAGGGCTACACTGCCCTCGAACAGGGGGCGGCATGAAGCAACCCAGTACCGAGTGGCTTGAACGCATCGCGCCCGACGAACAGGCGCACTTTGTCCGCGTGGCCAAGGCAATCGTCCAGTTGCAGCGAGTGAAATCGGCCAAGTTCGGGGCAGGCCGCGCGCTCCACCGCAAGCAGGTCTTCGCCGCGATCGGAACGCTCGAGGTATTGCCCGACCTGCCGGCTCACGCCCGGCACGGCCTGTTTGCGACACCCGGCCGCCACCGCGCGCTGGTGCGCCTGTCCAACGGGGGGCCCGACGTGCAATCCAACATGCGGCCCGACATCAGGGGCTTTGCGGTCAAGGTCCTCGACGTTTCGGGCGAGGCCGCCTTGGGCGGCGCGACCGACCATCAGGACTTCCTGATGATCAACCAGGATCGTTTTTCCTCGGCTGACAGTCGCGAGTTCGTCGATTTCATCGAGGCGCTGGCGCGTGGACCGCTGCCCGCCGTCCTGCATCTCTTCAAGGCCCATGGAGTCGGCGGCGGACTTGCCCGCGTTCGCGAGCTGGTCAGCGCACTTGGCAAGAAGTTCAACGGCTTTGCCGCGGAGCGCTTCAACGTCGTTCTGCCGATCCGTTGCGGGCCCTATGCCGTGCGAGTACGCCTGAAGCCCGCCGGCAATCCGCCGCCAGCGGCACGCTCCCGGGACATCGCCGAGGACATGCGCCAACGGCTGGCCGCTGGTCCGCTCCACTGGGACTTCGAGCTGCAGTTCTTCGTCGATGAGGCCACGACGCCGATCGAGGACGCCTCCAGGACCTGGCCCGACGCCGAAACGCCCGTCGTCACGGTGGCGCGACTCACCCTGCCGCAGCAAGGCGCCGACATGGCCTCGGTCGAGGCCGAGGCGGCCAAATTCGATCCCTGGGGCGGACTCGCCGCCCACCGGCCGCTGGGCGAGATCATGCGGGCCCGCAAGGTCGCCTACTACGAAAGCCAGAAGGGCCGCGGCGTCTAGTCCGCTCTAACCCTTGTCGGCTTCCATCAGCGCCAGCAGGCCTTTCACGATCTCGATCGGCGCAGGCGGACAGCCGGGCACGTGGAGGTCGACCGGCAGGACGTCGGCCAGCGGGCCGACCACGGCGGGGGAGCCCGCGAAGACACCGCAATTGCCCGCGCAGTCGCCCAGTGCCACGACCCATTTGGGCTCGGGCGTGGCGTTGTAGGTCCGCAGCAGCGCCTCGCGCATGTTCCAGGTGACCGGACCGGTGACCAGCAGCACGTCGGCATGACGCGGCGAGGCGACGAATTTCAGGCCGAAGCGTTCGACATCGTAGACCGGATTGTTGAGCGCATGGATCTCGAGCTCGCAGCCGTTGCACGAGCCCGCGTCGATCTCACGGATCGAAAGCGAGCGGCCCAGGCGCTGGCGCGCACGCTCACCCAACGCTTTCGCCACTTCCTCGAGCGCGGCCGTTCCCGGGGCCGGACGTGCGATCGTGGCGGTGCCCCTGAGCAGCGCGTCGAACAGGAACGACCTCATCGCTTTGGTTCCATCGGACGCCTCATAGATCGTGGCCCGAGTAGGAGCAGTTGAACGATTTGTTGCAGAGCGGGAAGTCGGCGACGATGTTGCCCTCGACGGCGGCCTCGAGAAGCGGCCACTGGAACCAGCTGGCATCGCGCGCGTGCACCCGGGCGAGTCGCCCACCCTCATCAATCCGCACGCTCACGAAGACGTCGCCGCGGAAGGCCTCGATCAGCGCTGCGCCTTCGCCCGCCACGATCGGCGGCGCCGCGCTCCTGACATCGCCCGGCGCCAGCCGGTCGAGCAGGCGGTGGACGATCCTCAGGCTTTCCACGATCTCGTCCATGCGCACCAGCAGACGCGCATCGACGTCGCCGGCGGTCCGCGTCTTAAGCGCAAAGTCGAGCTGATCGTAGGGCGCATAGGGAAAGGCCTTGCGCGCATCGAAGGCTCGGCCCGACGCGCGGCCGACAAAGCCGCCGGCGGCGTACTGGCGCACCAGCTCCAGCGAAACGATGCCGGTGGTAATCGTGCGATCCTGCAGCGACGGCAACGAATCGTAGACCCGCTGGATCTCGGCGCGGGTCTCCTCCTGTCGCGCAAGAAGGCTGCGGATCTGTCCGACACCATCGCTCGACAGGTCGGCGGCCACGCCGCCCGGCACGATGCAATCCATCATCAGGCGATGGCCGAAGCAGGCGCCGGCCACGGCCAGGCCATCCTCGCGCTGCAGGGCTGAGCGGGCATGTATGGTCAGCACGCTGGCGTCGTTGCAGATCGCGCCGACATCGCTGATGTGGTGCGAAATCCGTTCCAGCTCCGCCATGATGGCGCGCAGCAGCACGGCGCGGGGCGGCACCGCCCAGCCGAGCGCCGCCTCGACGGCACGGGCGAAGGCCCAGGCATAAGCCACCGTGCTGTCGCCGGAGATGCGCCCGGCGATTTTGGCGCCACGCGCGATGTCGGCGCCGGCGAGCAGGTGCTCGACGCCCTTGTGCACGTAGCCCAGCCGCTCCTCGAGCCGTACCACCGTCTCGCCATTGGCGGTGAAGCGGAAATGGCCCGATTCGATGATGCCGGCATGGACCGGCCCGACGGCGATCTGGTGCAGGCCCTCGCCCTCGGATGGCAGGAATTCGTAGGCGCCCTCGCTTTGGCGGCCCGGCCAGCGTCCATGGTCGAGCCAGGGCCGGGGATCGGGCAGACCGAGCGGTTGGACGCCATAGAGATCGCGCATCGCACGCTCCAGCCGGATCGCTGGAGGGTGATGGGCCGAGATGGCGGGATAGCTGCCGGCCTCCGTCTTGAGCGAGACGACGGCGCGATGGCTACCGCCGACCAGTGCCATGCGCATCCTGTCACCGTCCGCCCACAGCGCGCTGAGATCGTGCAGGCCCGCGGCACAGCCCTGCGCCAGCGCCGTCCAGACGTCCGCTTCGACGTCCAGTCGCACGTAGCCGTCGGCCCCGGCATTGCGGCCTGCAACAAGCTGGGCCAGGGCGGTTGGCGCGCTCATCCCAAGAGCTCGGCAGCGCGCTGGAACCAGACGACGAGCATCGGCGGCAGATAGATGCCGGCGATCAGCACCAGCAGCAGATGCAGGACCATGGGCACTGATGAGGCGTCGACGCGATGCGCCGGCCCCACCGGCTCGCCGAAGATCGTGCCCTGCAGGCGCATCAGCAGGGCGCCGAACCCGACCAGCAGCCCGAAGGCCGGCAGCAGGGCAAGCCAGGGCTCGCGCGCAAAGGTCGTGGTCAGGATCAGGAATTCGCTGGCGAAGACGCCGAACGGCGGCAGGCCTGAGATGGCCAGCACCGCCAGCGCGAACACCACGGCGAGCCGCGGATGGGTGACGCTCAGGCCCGTGATGTCGGCGATGCGCTGGGTGCCCTTGGCCTGAGCGATGTGACCGACGGCGAAGAAGATGCCGGACTTGGTGAGGCTGTGCATTGCCATGTGCAGCAGACCCGCGAAGTTGGCCAGCGGGCCGCCCATGCCGAAGGCGAATACCATCAGGCCCATGTGCTCGATCGACGAATAGGCGAACAGCCGTTTGATGTCGCGCCGCTGGTACAGCATGAAAGCGGCAAAGATCAGCGACACCAGCCCCATCACGATCATGATCGGACCGGGATCGAGCGCCGTCGGTTGGCCGGCGACGATCATCTTGAAGCGAAGCAGGATATAGAGCGCCACGTTCAGCAGCAGGCCGGAGAGGACCGCCGAAATCGGCGTCGGACCCTCGGCATGGGCGTCCGGCAGCCAGGCATGCAGCGGCGCCAGCCCGACCTTGGTGCCGTAGCCGATCAGCAGAAAGATGAAGGCAAGATCGAGGATCGCCGGATCCATGCGCGCGGCGGCAGCCTGCAGGAGGCTCCAGGTCATTGCCGGCACGCCCTCGCCCAGCGCCGGCTGGCCGGCGAGGTAGATCAGGATGGTGCCGAAGAAGGCCAGCGATATGCCGACGCTGGCCAGGATGAAGTATTTCCAGGCTGCTTCGATGGCCTGCGGCGTGCGGTAGAGCCCGACCATCACCACGGTGATCAGCGTCGCAAGCTCCAGCCCCACCCACATCACGCCGATATTGTTGGCGATCAGGGCGAGGTTCATCGAGCCCATCATGGCCTGAAACATGGCGTGATAGAATCGCACGAAACTGGGTGGCAGCCGCCCAGTCTTGATCTCGTGGCCGATATAGGAAGCGCTGAACAACGATGTGGTGAAGCCGATCAGGGTGTTGATGGCGATGAAGACGATGTTGAACTCGTCGACGATGGCGTAGTCGCCGACGTGGCGCTCGCTGCCGATCAGCCACAGGCCGGCGCCGAAGGTCAGCCCGGAGGCCACGACGTTGGCAATGGCGCCGACGCGGTAGCCGGGAATCACCACGAGCACGAGGGCCGCCGCGTAGGGCGCCAGCACGACGAGCTGGTAGGCGTGGATCATCGGCTGTCCCCGCGCATGCGGTCGAGCGCCTCGAGGTCGACGGTGTCGAAGCGCTCGCGGATGCGGAACACGAAGACTGCGAATACGAACAGGGTGATCAGCACCGAGAAAGCGACGCTGATCTCCACGACGAGCGGCATGCCCCGCGCGCCGGTGGCGGCAAGGATCAGACCGTTCTCCATCGACATGAAGCCGACGACCTGGGTCACCGCATTGCGCCGAACGATCATCATCAGGAAGCCCAGCAGGATGATGGCGAGCGCCAGCGCCAGCTCCTCGCGGGCGTGGCTTGCCGTGCCGTGGGCGACCTTCAGGAGCAGTGCCTGGGCAAGGCCGGTAAGGGCCAAGCCGACCATCAGCGCAATGCCGACGCCCACGACCTTCTCGACCTCGCGATGGATGCCAAGCCGCTTGACCGTACGGTGCAGCGCCACGGGAATGACGATGCCCTTCAGGACGAGCGCGATCAGGGCGGTGATGAACAGGTCCGGCCGATCCTGCGACCAGGCTCCCCAGCCGACCGCGAGCGCCAGCGTGATCGACTGCGCGGCAAAGGCATTGAGCACGGCGGCGATGCGTTCCTGGTAGAGCAGCGCAAAGCTCGTCACCAGCATGGCGCCGGCCAACAGATGAGAGACTTCGTAGGCTTGATTCACTCGACCGCCCCGCGCGTGAGGAACGCCAGCAGAATGGCGAGAAAGCCGAAGACGAAGGCGATGCCGACGAAATCGGGCAGGCGGAAGACCCGCATCTTGGCAATGCTCACCTCCCACACGCCCAACAGCGCAGCACCGCCCAGCAGCTTGGCGGTCCAAACTACCAGCCCGAGCGCCCAGCCGCCGACACCCGCCGTCGCCGGCGCCATGCCAAAGGGCGCGAACAGACAGATCAGCAGGGAGAGATACAGGACCAGCTTGAGGTAGCTCGCCGCCTCGATCAAAGCGAGATGTCGTCCGGAGTATTCGAGGATCATGGCCTCGTGGACCATGGTGAGCTCGAGATGAGTAACGGGATTGTCGACCGGGATCCGCGCATTCTCGGCGAGCGCCACGATGATCAGGGCGACCAGCGACAGCGCCAGCGACACGCGCACCGCCAGCGGCTCGGCGATGAAGAAGTCGGCGACGCCTGCCAGCCTGGTCGTGCCGGCGGCGATGGCCAGGGTGAGCACGATCAGCATCATCGCGGGTTCGGCAAGCGTGGCGATCATCATCTCGCGCGACGAGCCGATACCGCCGAAGCTGGTGCCGACATCCATGCCGGCCAGCGCCAGCAGGGCGCGCGCCGCGCCCAACAGCGCCACCAGCGCAACCACGTCGGCCGCCCAGTTGAACATCAGGCCCGAGGCGAAGGACGGCACGAGAGCCGCCGCCACCCAGGTCAGCGCGAAGATCAACACGGGTGCGGCGCGAAACAGCCAGGACGCGCTCTCCGCCACCACCGATTCCTTGCGCAGGAGCTTGGCGAGGTCACGATAGCCCTGCAGCAAGGGCGCGCCCTGCCGGCGCATCAGCCGCGCCTTGACCTGGCGCACGACTCCGACGGCAAGCGGCGCGATCAGCAGCACGAAGAACATCTGGGCGCCCTGCGCCAGGAGCTGCACCACGAGATCGCGGGTCATATCATCACCGCCGCAATCGACAGGAGAATGACGAGGGCCGTGAACATCAACACGAGGTAGCGCCGGATTGTCAGGAACTGGAACACGTTCAGGCGCTCCGAAAGCCTCAGTATTGCCCGCCCGGGTGCGGCGTAGAGCCCGCTCCACACGAAGTCGACCACGACGACCGAAAAGCGCGCCGGCCGGGTATCGCCGGGAGGCGGCATGACGACGGTTTCCCGGGCGGCAAAAGCCACGGCACCGTAAACGCGGCGCAAGGGCTGGGCGAAACTCGAGGCGGTGTACTGGGTGGCCGGCGACGAATCGGGAAAGCCGCAGTCCCACGCAGGCCCGCGCCGGGTACGGCGGGCCGACAGGCGATGGACGACCAGCAGGGTCGTTACCGAGGCGATCGCCACGAAAAGCGCGATGACCGGCGCATCGTAGACGCTGCGTGCAGGATCGAAAGCGATCAGGGAGAACGGCGTGGGGCCACTGTCGGGGCTGGGCAATCCACTGCCGACGAGACTGCGCAGAACCGGCGTAAGCGCCATCGCGAGCGCGCTGCCGAACAGCCCACCCAGAATGCACAAGGCCGCCAGCCCGCCCATGGCGATCTGTTGCGCCAATGGCACATCGTGCGCTTGCGCGGCTTCGATGCTGCGCGGCCGGCCGAGAAACGCAATGCCGTAGACGCGGACGAAGCAGGCCGCAGCGAGGGCCGCCGCCAGCGCCAGCATGGCGCCGATCGCGGGCGAGGCGAAATGCAGCGCCGACTGCGGCAGCGCCGGTGCCGCGATGACGGCCTGAAACAGCAGCCATTCCGAAACAAAGCCGTTGAGCGGCGGCAACGCCGAGATGGCGAGCGCACCCACGAGGAAGAATGCGGCCGTGCGCGGCATGCGATGGATGAGACCACCCATGCCCTCGAGATCGCGCCGCCCGGTGGCGTGCAGCACCGCGCCGGCGCCGAGGAACAGCAGAGACTTGAACCAGGAATGATTGAGTGAATGCAAGAGCGCCGCCGCCATCGCCACCGCCGCCGCGGCGTGCTGGCCGTTGGCGCGAAAGGCGAGCGCGAGGCCCAGCGCCACGAAGATCACGCCGACATTCTCGATCGTCGAATAGGCCAGCACGCGCTTGAGATCGCGGTCGAGCACGGCATAGAGCAGCCCCAACACGGCCGTGACCGAACCCAGCACGATCGGCGGCAGCGCCCACCACCAGGCCGGCGGCCCCAGGAGGTCGAAGGCGATGCGCACGAAGCCATAGATCGCGACCTTGGTCATGACGCCGCTCATCAGCGCCGAGACGTGGCTCGGCGCCGCCGGATGGGCGAGCGGCAGCCAGGCATGCAGCGGAATGAGACCGCCTTTCGAGCCGCAGCCGACCAAAGCGGCGGCCAGCACCAGGGCGGCGACCAGCGGCTCCGGCGGCTGGGCACGGATGGTATCGAAGCCATAGCCGCCGGCCGGGCCGGCAAGGCCGCCGAAGGCGAATAGCAGCGCGGTCGTGCCGATAGCCGCCATGACGAGATAGAGATGGCCGGCGCGACGGCTTTCCGGGTCGGTGTGACGGGCCACCACAAGTGCCCACGACGTGAGCGACATCAACTCCCAGCAGAACAGAAAGGCATAGGCATCGTCGGCGATCAGTACGAGGTTCATCGCCGCGGCGAACAGCGGGAAGAACGGCTCGACTCGCGGCGTCAACTCCTTGGCGCGATCGAAGCCCATGCCGTAGACGCTGGCGGCAAGCACCCCGCCGTTGATCACAATGCCGAAGAACGCCGACAGCGAGTCCAGGCGCAGATGAACACCGATGGTCGGCAGACCTATCGGCAGTTGCGCCGTGAGCTCATCGCCACCCAGCAACACACGGAGATCGACGATGCCCAGCGTGATCGCTGCCAGGGCGCTGAGCGGATAGACGAACGCCAGCGCAGGACCACGCAGCAACGCCGCGAGGCCCGCAGCGACAGCCAATGCCCCTAAAGCGGCGCCTGACGCGTATAGTTCCGGCACGGCTGCCTCGGTAACTCGTCGTTAGTTTCCATTATTACTAGATTTTTGTGTCTAATCTAGTCACCTTGTACGCTCACAACCAAAGTCGAAGACGGCCTTGGGTGCTCGGCCGCTTTCTGGCCTGATGATCCGTTCCCATGCATAGTTCATGCAAGGGCCCATGACAGCAGTTGAAAAAGGGACCTCGGGAGGAAAATCGATGCAACGCAGAACCCTGGTGGGCGGTCTTGCCGCCACCGCCATCGCCGCACCGTTCGTACACACCAACGCCCAGGCGCCGCTCACGCTCAATGGCGCCGTCCAGTTCAACGACGACCACGCCTTCAACAAGGCGCTGCTCAGGTTCGAGGAACTGGTGAAGAAATACTACGGCAAGCCGATCAACTTCGTGCTCCATCGCAACTCCGCGCTCGGCCTTGAGAAGCAATATTTCGAGTACATGGCGCAGGGCAAGGCGGTCGATTACGGCATCGTCTCGCCGGCGCATATGTCGACTTTCTCGAAGGCTGCGCCCTTCATCGACGCGCCGTTCCTGTTCCGCGACCTTACCCACTGGAACAAGGTGCTCGACGCCGACCTCCTGAAGCCGGTGGCCGACGAGATCGCCCAGAAGGCCGATGTCATGCTGATCGGCTATGCTGGCGGCGGCACGCGCAACATCTTCGTCAACAAGCCGGTGTCGAACCTGGCCGAGATCAAGGGTCTCAAGGTCCGCGTCCAGGGCGCGCCGATCTGGTCCAAGACCTTCGCCGCGGCCGGCATGTCGCCGACCGTCATCGCCTACAACGAAGTCTACAACGCCATCCAGAACAACGTTATCGCCGCCGGCGAGAACGAGGCGGCGGGCGTCGAGACCATGAAGTTCTACGAAGTGGCGCCCAACCTCGCGATGACCGAGCACGCCATCACCATCCGGCCGATCTGCTTCTCGGGCAAGACCTTCAAGTCGCTGCCCAAGGATCTGCAGGAAGCGATCATCAAGGCGGGCAAGGAAGCCGGCGCCTATGGCCGCCAAGTCGAGAGTTCCGAGGACGAGCAGAAGCTTGTTGCGATGGAAAAGGCCGGCAAGCTGAAGCGCATCGCCTTCAAGGATCGCGCGCCCATGAAGAAGCTGGTCGATCCGGTGATGGAAGCCTACGCCAAGGAAATCGGCGCCGACGCGATCTTCGGCAAGATCGTGAACCTGAACTGACCAGCCGGGCGCAGCGGGCACCTTTGCCCGCTGCGCCCGCGCGCGACGTCCCCCTTCGTACGGTTTTCCCATGTCCCTTTCAGTCGCTCCGCCACATAGCCTGTGGCGCCGCTTCACGGCCGCCTATGCCCGAGTGTTGACGGCCGCGCTCGCCTTGTCCGTGGCGATCCTTGTCATTCCCGTCACCCTGCAGATCATCGCGCGCTATACCGACCTTATCCCGGCCTACATATGGACCGAGGAAATGGCGCGCTTCCTGTTCATCTGGATGATCATGATCGGCGCCATGATCGGCGTGCGCGAAAGCGCCCACTTCGAGGTCGATGTATGGCCGACCCTGTCGCACAGCGGCGAGGCGGCGGTCCGCATCATGGCCCGGCTCGGCATCCTGGCGATGTCGTTGATCTTCGTGGTCGGCGGCATCGAGTTCACGCGCTTCGCCTGGTACCGCACCTCCGAGCTCGCCGACCTGCCGCTGTGGCTGATCCATATTGCCTGGCCGGTCGCCGGCGTCACCTGGATCGTCTTCCTCGGCGAGCAGTTCGTCGACGAAGCCAGGATCCTGCTCGGAAAGAACACCCCGTGACCGCTTCCCTGTTCAGCTCGGGAGAAGCGGCAGCGATCCTGTTCGGCGTCTTTGCCTTCCTGCTGGTGATGCGCGTGCCGGTGGCCTTCGCCCTCGGTCTGGCCTGCCTGCCGCTCTTCTACCTGGAGCCCCGCCTGGGCACGATGATGCTCGCCCAGGAAACCTTCAATGCCTACAACTCCTTCATTCTCCTGGCCGTGCCGTTCTTCCTGCTGACGGCGAACCTGATGAGCGTGGGCGGCATCACCGACCGGCTGGTGACGCTGTCGCGCGCGCTGGTCGGCAGCTGGCCGGGCTCGCTGGCCCAGATCAACGTCGTACTGTCGGTGTTCTTCGCCGGCATCTCCGGCTCCTCGACGGCCGACGCCGCCAGCCAGAGCAAGATTTTCATCGATGCCCAGACCAAGGAGGGCTACGACCTCTCCTTCTCGATCGCCATCACCGCCGTCTCGGCCGTTCTCGCCGTCGTCATCCCGCCCTCGATCCTGATGATCGTGTGGGGCGGCCTGATCTCGACCTCGATCGGCGCCCTCTACCTCGCCGGAGTCGTTCCCGGCCTGCTGATCGCCGGCGCCCAGATGGCGACGGTGCATGTCTATGCCGTGCGGCGCGGTTATCCGACCTATCCGCGCTCGACCTTCCGCCAGCTCCTGTGCGCGGTATGGGTGTCGATTCCGGCCCTGATGACGCCGTTCATCATCGTTGGCGGCATCCTGCTGGGCTGGTTCACCGCCACCGAATCGGCCTGTGTCGCCGTGCTCTATTCGGTGGTCCTGTCGGTCTTCGTCTATCGCGAAATGGGTCTGCGCGGCCTCTACAACGCGCTGCTCGACACCGGGAGGCTGGCCTCCGTGGCGCTGTTCTGCATCGGCACGGCCAGCGCCTTCGGCTGGCTGCTCGCCTATTACAAGATCCCGCAGGAGCTGATGGCCAACGTCACGACCTGGGGCTTGGGCCCGATCGGCGTTGGCGCCTTTATCGCCTTCGTATTCCTGGTTGTGGGCTGCTTCCTCGACGCCATTCCCGCCATCATCATCGTCGGCACCGTGCTCGAGCCGCTGGCCAAGTCGGTCGACATGCATCCCGTCCACTTCGCCATCGTCTCGATCGTGGCGCTGGCCTTCGGCTTGGTGACGCCGCCCTATGGTCTCTGCCTGATGATCTCCTGCGCCGTGGCAGGTGTGCGGCTGCGCTATGCGCTGAAGGACACCATGATCATGCTGGTGCCGATGATCCTGGTCCTGGCGGCGATGATCGTGTGGCCGGAGATTGCGTTGTTCCTGCCCCGTCTGATCGCGCCCGACCTTCTCAAGTAGCGGTCAGAAGGCGCCCGACAGCGAACGCTCGCCCTGAGCCTTGCGGATGGTGTGGAAGCCCTCGATCGTGCGATCGATGATCTCGGCGACCGGCAGCACTTCGTGGATCAGCCCGACCGTTTGTCCCGCGAGGGCCAGCGAGGCTTCCATGTCGCCGCCGAAATAGACGTCCTTCACGCTCTTGAAGATCGCGCGATCGAACGAGCCTTCGCGGTCGATGCCCTTGGCACGCTCGGTCCGGAGCGCGCGCACGCAGGGCGTCGACTTGCGGTTGAGCATCACCGTGCCGGTGTCGGCGGCGTCGACGATCGCCTGCTTGTAGTTGGCGTGCACCGGACTTTCGGTGGCGCTGACGAAGCGCGTGCCCATCTGGATGCCCTCGGCGCCGAGCGCGAACGCCGCCGCCATGCCACGACCGTCGCAGATGCCGCCGGCGGCGATGATCGGCAGGTCGGTGCGCTCGCGCACGCCCTGCAGGAGGACGAGCGTGGAAACGTCATCAGGGTTCTTGAAGCCGCCGCCCTCGCCGCCTTCGATGATCAGCCCGTCGACCCCGGCATCGACCGCTTTCAGCGCCGAGGAGAGGTTCGGCACGACGTGATAGACGATCAGGCCGGCAGCCTTCAGCGTCGGCAACAGCTTGGCCGGCGATCCCGCCGAGGTCGTCACGAACTTGACGCCGCTTTGCGCCACCAGATCGACAGTCCGCGGTTCGCGGATGAACAGGATCGGCAGGTTCACGCCGAACGGCTTGGTCGTGAGCTCCTTCATCTTGGCGATTTCGCCAAGGCATGCCTCGACCTCGCCGCTCGAGGTCTCGATGATGCCGAGCCCGCCGGCATTGGAAACGGCCGAGGCAAGCTTGCTGCGGGCGATCCACCCCATCGGGGCCTGCACGATCGGATATTTCACGCCGGTATGGGCGAGGACGCGGTTCACGGCAGGGGGCCGGCGCGTTCGGAAGCGGCGGTGAAATCGAGCGGCACGTCGGCCTTGCAAGGCAGAGGGCCGCGGGGATCGGGCGCGTCGATGAACTCGTCACGCAGACGCGCCGCACAGACATCCTGGGTGGATACGCCGTGACCGAATGCGCGGAACACGACATGGCGCGAATTTGACAGGTGCCGCCCGGCGTCCTTGGCCCAGTCGGGCGGCGTCAACCAGTCGTAGGTGCCGCTCAACAGCAGGGTCGGAACGGCCGACTTGACCGGCTGGCGCTCGGCCGGCGGCGCAACGGGCACGCGCCACACCGGGCAGAAGGCCGAGAGCTTGCTGAGCTGGGCGCTCAAGCCGTAGATGCCACCCACCTCGATCGACCGCTCGCGCGCTGCCTGGTCGACCGCCGCCCAGCTCTCACGGCATTCGATGGTGTTGAACAGCCCGCCGAACTGCTGGGCGTTCTGCTCGAGCAGCCCGCCTTCGTCGTTCTCGAAATCCTCCGCGAACTGCCTGATCAGGCGGTTATCGCCTCGCTTGAGTGCCGAGATCGCTTCGAGCAGCAGCGCCGCTTCGCCCACACGCATCATGTGCAGCAGTACCAGCATGAGCTTCGAGCCGTTCATCTTTACTTTCCGCACCCCGTCGTCGAGTTGCAGTTTCAGCTCCAGCGGCGTGCGATCGGCGGCGGCGATCATTTCCCTGATCGCGGCACTGGGATCGGGGTTGCGCTCGCGGCAGAGAGGCACGGCGGCGCATTCGGCATAGAGCCGCTCGAAGGCGGTGCGCACGATCTCCGGCTCGTTCTGCTCGCCGTTGATATTCGGCGGATAGACGCCGTCCAGCACCGCGGCGCGCACCAGGTTGGGATGGCGGCGCATGGTTTCCAGCGCCCAGCGGGTGCCGTAGGAAATGCCATAGAGATTGATCTGCTTCAGCGAGAAGACCTTGGCGAGGTCCGCCACGTCGTCAGCCAGCACCGGCGTGGTGTACTTCGCCAGATCGATCTTCCTCCTGTCGAAGTCGGCGCGACAGCGCAGCAGGATCTCGCGTTCCTGCTGTTCAGTCACGGCGCGGCGCTTGACGCGGGCGGGCTCCGAGACGCGCGGCTCGAAGCAGTCGAGGTTGGGTGTGGCGCCGCCGGCACCGCGCTGGCTCATGATGATGACGTCGCGCTTGCGCCGGATGGTGGCGGTATCGGTCCACCAGCCGCCTTCCGCCAGCGGATCGGCTCCGGGACTCGAAGCGATCAGCGGTGCTTCACCCGGACCACCGGCGAGGTAGATCAGCGGATCGGGCGCCAGCGCGCGCTTGGCCTTGAGAACGGCCACTTTCAGGCGTACCTCGCGGCCCTGCGGCTGGTCGCGATTCTCGGGCACGATCAGCACGTAGCACTCGATCCGCTCGCCGCGTGGCGGCTTGAAGGTGCAGCGCTCGCGCTCCAGGCGCGGCGCGGCGAGCGCGCTGCCTGCCAGCACGAGCAGGAATGCCGCCAGGCCGGCGCGAGACCACACCCTGATCATGGTTCAGTTGTGCCACATAAGAGCTTGGGACGGCATGAAGTAATTCTATGCGTGCGCGAGACCGGAACACCCTAGATTGCAATCCATGACCTCCCGTTCCTATTGGACCGCCGTTTGGTGTGGTTTTCTCGTCCTGACCATCGGCTTGGGCGTCCGTCAGAGCTTCGGCATCTTCCTCAAGCCGGTTTCGGCCGAGCTTCATGTCGGCCGCGAGCTGTTCTCCTTCGGTACGGCGCTGTCGATGCTGCTGATGGGGGTCGTCGCACCCTTTTCCGGCCGGCTGGCCGACCGCTTCGGCTCGGCCCCGACCATCGCCGGCGGCGGCGTGCTCTACGTGCTGGGCATGATCGTGACGGCCATCATGCATGACGGCTTCATGCTGATCCTGGGCAACATCCTGGTCGGCATCGGCCTGTCGGCGGCAACCTTCGGTCCGGTGCTGGGTGTCATCCTGCGCGTGGCACCGCCCGCCAAGCAGGCCCTGGCGGTCGGCATCTGTTCGGCCGGCGGCTCGTTCGGCCAGTTCTTCATCGTGCCGCTGGCCGCCGTTCTGCAGGGCTATTTCGGCGACTGGCGCCCCACCATGTGGGCGCTGACGGCGCTCGCTCTGCTGATCATCCTGCTGCCGATCGGGCTCAACGACCGCAAGGAGATCGCCGCTTCCAAGAGAGGCAGTGGCGGCGCGCAGACGACCCGCGAGGCGCTGGCCGAGGCCTTCGGCCTGCGCAGCTATGTGCTGCTGGTGACAGGCTACTTCGTCTGCGGCTTCCACGTGGCCTTCGTCGGCGGCCATCTGCCGGCCTACATCTCCGACAAGGGAATCGGGCTGTCGCTGTTCGGCATCAACCTGACGCCGGTCGAGCTCGGCGGCTGGGCGATCGGCATGGTGGGCCTGTTCAACATCGCCGGCGCCATCCTGTGGAGTTCCATGGGCGGCCGGTACAAGCGCAAGAACCTGCTGTCGTTGCTCTACCTGCTGCGTTCGCTGGTGTTCCTGGGATTCATGATTGCTCCGCTGTCGGCCGCCTCGGTGCTGATCTTCGCAGGCTCGCTCGGCTTCCTGTGGCTGGGCACCGTGCCGCTCACGACCTCCCTGGTCGGCTTCATCTTCGGGCCGGTGCATGTCACCATGCTGAACGGCATCGTCTTCTTCGGCCACCAGGTTGGCAGCTTCGTCGGCGGCTGGGGCGGCGGTTACCTGTTCGACCTGCAGGGCAACTACGACATGATGTGGACCATCTCGATTGCGCTGGGCATCGTCTCGGCCCTGATGCACTGGCCGATCGTCGAGCAGCGCCTGCCGCGGGCCGCCGCGGTGGCGCAACCACAACCGGCATGACGGACAATTCATGACGAGGGGCTGGCCGTCGCTCCTGACGTGGGGCGGCGTCGCCTTGGTCGTGACAGCGACCGCCGTGTCCTTCATCCTGTGGGGCCTGAACGGCCCGGCCTACCTGATCGACCTGATCGCCGCCTACTGTTTCTAGGTCTCGCCTAGTCTCACCGAGGTCTCACCCATGTCTCACTCCGGTGAGACTAGTCCGATGCCAATGGCATCAGGCTTTCCCTTGATTGGGTTTCACTTCTCGCCACCCCGCCCCCTTACAGGTGGCTAGAGCACGAACTTGCTGAGATCGCCCTTCTTGGCGAGCTCGCTCACATGCTCGCGCACATAGGCGGCGTCGATCTCGATCTTGGTGCCCGGCATGTCGGAGGCGGTGAAGCTGATCTCCTCCAGGAGCTTCTCCATCACCGTGTGCAACCGGCGGGCACCGATATTCTCGACCGCTTCGTTGATCTCGGCCGACAGCCGCGCGATTTCGTCGATCGCATCGTCCTTGAAGGTGATCTCGACCTTCTCGGTCGCCAGCAGCGCCTTGTACTGCTTGACCAGGCTCGCTTCCGGCTCGGTCAGGATGCGCCGGAAATCCTCCTGGTTGAGCGATGCCAGGCTGACCCGGATCGGCAGCCGACCCTGCAACTCGGGCAGCATGTCCGAGGGCTTGGCGAGATGGAAAGCGCCGGAGCAGATGAACAGCACATGGTCGGTCTTCACCGGGCCATGCTTGGTGTTCACCGTGGTACCTTCGATCAGCGGCAGCAGATCGCGCTGCACACCTTCGCGGCTCACGTCACCCCCGCCGCGGAACTCGCTGCGCGCGGTGATCTTGTCGATCTCGTCGATGAACACGATGCCGTTCTGCTCGACCGAGTCGCGCGCCTCGCGCACCAGCTTCTCCTGATCGAGCAGCTTGTCGCTCTCCTCGCGCAGCAGGGTCTCGTAGGATTCGGCCACGGTCATCTTGCGCTTCTTGGTGCGCCCGCCGAACGCCTTGCCCAGCATGTCGCCTATGTTGATCATGCCGACCGACGCGCCGGGCTGGCCCGGGACCTCGAACTGCATGGGCGCGCCTGAGTCGGCGACATCGATCTCTATCTCGCGGCCGGCGAGTTCGCCGTCGCGCAGCTTGTGGCGGAAACGCAGGCGCGTCTCGTCGCTGGCGTTGGAGCCACACAATGCATCGAGCACGCGATCCTCGGCGGCGAGCTCGGCCTTGGCCTTGACGTCCTTGCGCAGGCGCTCGCGCGCCATATCGAGGGCAGCCTCCATAAGGTCGCGCGCGATCTGCTCGACGTCGCGGCCGACATAGCCCACCTCGGTGAACTTGGTGGCCTCGACCTTGAGGAACGGCGCGTTGGCGAGCTTGGCCAGGCGGCGCGCGATCTCGGTCTTGCCGACGCCCGTCGGGCCGATCATCAGGATGTTCTTGGGCAGAACCTCCTCGCGCAAACCCTCGGCAAGCTGCAGGCGGCGCCAGCGGTTGCGCAACGCGATGGCCACGGCGCGCTTGGCATCCTGCTGGCCGACGATGTGCTTGTCGAGTTCGGAGACGATCTCGCGGGGGGAAAAGTCGTTGCTCATGTACGCTGCTCAGAGCTTCTCGATGACGAGGTTGTGGTTGGTATAGACGCAGATGTCGGCGGCGATGCCCATCGCCTTGCGGGCGATGGCTTCGGCGTCCATCCCATCGACGTCTATCAGGGCGCGTGCGGCGGATAGCGCATAGTTGCCGCCCGAGCCGATGGCGATGATGCCGCCTTCGGGCTCGAGCACGTCGCCGGAGCCCGAGAGCAGCAGCGACACGTCCTTGTCGGCCACCGCCATCATCGCCTCCAGGCGGCGCAGGTAGCGGTCGGTGCGCCAGTCCTTGGCGAGTTCGATGCAGGCGCGCAGCAGCTGCCCGGGATGGCGCTCCAGCTTGGCTTCCAAGCGCTCGAACAGCGTGAAGGCATCGGCCGTCGAGCCGGCGAAGCCGCCGACGATCGAACCGTTGCCGAGGCGGCGGACCTTCTTGGCGTTGGCCTTGACGATGGTCTGGCCCATCGAGACCTGGCCGTCGCCCGCCATCACCACCTGGCCGGCCTTGCGGACAGAAAGGATGGTCGTGGCGTGCCAGCCGGGAGAGTACGCGTCGGTTGTAGGGGACATGGACGCCTAAATAGGCATTGTTTGACGTAAATCAATGCGGATCCTTCTCGGGAACGCTCCGCTAGCGATATGGTCCCGGAACCCCTTCACGACGTCGCTCATCTCGGCCATGTCGAGCTGCTGACGCCTCTGCCCGACAAGAGCCTTTGGTATTTCCGTGATGTGCTGGGCATGACCGCCGTCCACTGCGCGGGACCGAGCGTCTATCTGCGCGGCTGGGGCGACTACGCCGCCAGCACGCTCAAGCTCACCGAAGCGCGGGCGCCCGGCGTCGGCTGCGTCGCCTGGCGGACCATGAGCCCGGCCGCCCTCGAGCGCCGCGCGGCAGCGATCGGAGCGGCGGGCCTCGGCATCGGCTGGACCAACGGCGATTTCGGCCGCGGCCGTTCGTATCGCTTCCGTGATCCCGATGGCCACGTCATGGAGATCTACTACGAGGAGCAGAAATACCAAGCGCTGGCAGCCGAGCGTTCGACACTCAAGAACCAGCCGCAGAAATATGCCGGACGCGGTGTCGGCGTGCGGCGCAGCGACCATCTGGCACTGCTGGCGTCGGACGTGGCGGCCAACCGCCGCTTCGCCACCGACTTGCTGGGCTTTCAATTGCGCGAGCAGGTGATCTTCGACCAGGGCAAGACGGAGCTGGGTTCCTGGATGAGCCCGACCGCCGTCCATCACCAACTCGCCTACGTGCTCGACGTCAAAGGCGGACATGGACGCCTGCATCATTTCTCGCTCTGGGTCGACAATCGCGACGACGTGCTGCGCGCCGCCGACATCCTGCGCGAAAGCGGCATCTTCATTGAAGCCGGGCCCGCCAAGCACAACAACAGCCAAGGTTTCTATCTCTATTCCTACGAACCCGGCGGCAACCGCGTCGAAGTCTACTCCGGCAGCTACCTTGTAATGGCACCCGACTGGCAGCCGGTGACGTGGAACGAGCAGGAACGCGGCAGCGGCACCTACTGGGGCGGCGCGCTACCCGACAGCTTCATCCAGTACGGCACACCGGATATCCAGACCAGCGACGCCCGGTACGAGCCGCCGAAGCTGCCGGCTTTCTTCTAGGCCGCCTGCGTGCCCTGGGCCCGGTCGTACTCGACGTAGCCATCCTCGACGCCGCGGGCCGTGGCAAGATCGATGCGGCCTCCCTCGAAACCCGCGCGACGCGCGCCGCACTGGGCTACCTGATAGGGTGTGCTATCGTCGGCCGATGAACAGTCAAGCCCCCGTCATCGTGGTCGGCGCCGGCGTTGTCGGCACCGCAACCGCCCGTGCGCTGCAGCGGGCCGGCCACGCCGTCACCCTGGTCGATTCGGCCGAGCCCGGTCGCGCGACCTCCTACGGCAACGCCGGCTTCGTCGCCATCGATCACGTGCTGCCGCTGGCGCGGCCCTCGACGCTCCGGCGCCTGCCGCAGATGCTGAGGGACCGCAACGGCCCGCTCACCGTGCATCTGCCCAGCCTGCCCGCGCTGCTGCCCTGGATGGCGCGCTTTGCGCTGGCCGCCTACAGCGCCGCCGAGGTCAGGAAGGGCGTCGATTCCTTCGGCACGCTGATGGCCGAGGCCAACATCGCCTGGAAGGCCGAAATCCAGGCCTCCGGCCTCGGCGAGCTGTTCCGCAGCAAAGGCGCGCTCTATGTCTACGAGACCGAGGATTCCTTCGCCGCGGGCGCCGATGAGCGCGAGCTGCAGAAGGCCAAGGGCACCGAGTTCGAAATCGTCGACGGCGACCGCGCGCGCGCGCTGGCGCCGGGCTTGAGCGCCCACATCGTGCGCGGCGTCTACTACCCGCACGGCATGCACACAACCAATCCCTACCGAGTGGTGGCCGCCCTGGCCGAGCGCTTCGCGGCCGACGGCGGCACTTTGGTGCGCGGCCGGGTGCGCGGCTTCGGCCGCGACGGTGACCGGGCCACGTCGGTGCGGCTGACGGACGTCGAGTTGCCGGCGAAAGCCGTGGTGATCGCTGCCGGCCGGGCCTCGGGCGAACTGACGCGGCTCTTGGGCTTCAACGCGCCGCTGGTCGCCGAGCGCGGCTATCACGTCATGCTGGCGCCCGACAATGTGCGCTTTGAGCTCCCCGTGAGTCCGGCCGGCCGCGGCTTTTTCATCACGCCGATGGACGAAGGATTAAGAATCGCCGGCACCGTCGAGCTCGCCGCGCCGCACCAGCCGCCGTCGTGGCATCGCGCCGACTTGCTGGTGAAGCACCTGAAGGACATCTTCCCCGGTGTCGGTGGCGAAGAGCGCAGCCGCTGGATCGGCGAGCGGCCGAGCCTGCCGGACTTCCGCCCCGCCATCGGCCGCGCACCGAGACTCGCCAATGTCTATTGCGGCTACGGCCATCAGCATGTCGGCCTGACGTTGGCCACCGCGACTGGCCGGCTGATCGCGCGCCAGATGGAGGGCGAGGAGCTGCCCGAGACGCTTCTAGCCTGCGATCCTGGACGGTTCGGGTAGGATCGCGAGCGGTCTGGCCAATGGCGAAGCGATAAGGGATCATCGCGCAGCAGCCGTCCGAACCGATCGCAGAAAGACCGCCCCCGTGACCGACGCTTCGGAGACCGCCCCGCTGCGCCAATCCGCCGCCAATTCCGTCCAGCGCTACATCGACCAGACTCCGATCTGGCCGGACGGCACCGCGGTGCGCGAGGCGCCGATGACTGCCATGCAGTGGCGCATCTGGACCCTCGCCGCCGCCGGCAAGTTCTTCGAAGGGTTCGTGGTGTTCATGACCGGCGTGGCGATGCCGCTGATCGCCGAGGAGTTTCACATCAACCAGACCGAACACGGGCTGGTCGGCGCGGCCAGCCTGTTCGGCATCCTGGTCGGCGCGATCGGCCTCGGCGGCATGGCCGATTATTTCGGCCGCAAGCCCATGTTCGTGGCCGAGATGTTGATCTTCATGGTGTTCCTGTGCCTGCTCGTGATCAGCCCGAACTTCTTCTGGCTGGTGGTCTTCCTGTTTGGCGTCGGAGTGGCGCTGGGCTGCGACTACCCGACGGCGAACCTGATCATCTCCGAGAGCATCCCGAGCGCGGTCCGCGGCCGGCTGGTGCTGTCGGCGTTCGGTTTCCAGGCGTTCGGCGCGCTGACCGGCACGGCGGTGGGCTTTGTCATCCTCAATAACATGCCGGAGATCGGCGCGTGGCGCTGGATGTATGCCACCGCGATCATCCCCGGCGCCATCGTCACGGTGGGGCGATTCTTCATCACCGAAAGCCCACAATGGCTGTTTTCCCGCAACCGGGTGGACGAAGCCGAGCGGCAGACCGCGCGCTTGCTGCGGCGCGAGCCGGTGTTTCCGCACGAGGTGAAGCTCGACACGGGCGATGCCGCACACCAGGAGCGCCGGCGTCGCCGTCCGAGTTACGCCGCGCTGTTCAACGACAAGCACCGGCTCGCGACCATCCTGGCCTCGGTGCCGTGGTTCCTGCAGGACCTCGGCACCTACGGCATCGGCATTTTCACGCCGACCATTCTGGCCTCCCTGCTCGGCCAGAAGACGACACACGCCCACAGCGTCGCCGGCGTCATAAGCAACGACGTGCTGGCCGCCAAGGGGGCGGCACTGATCGACGTGCTGCTGATCGTCGGTATCGTCGTGGCGGTGCTGCTGGCCGACCGCGTCAGCCGCATCACCTTGCAGATCGCGGGCTTCATCGGCTGCGCCGTCGGGCTGCTGATGGCCGCGTTCTCGTCTGTTGCCAGCGGCGGCGTGCAGACCGGGCTGCTTTTTGCGGGATTCATGCTGTTCAACTTCATGACCAATCTCGGCCCGAACGCGCAGACCTACCTGCTGGCGGGCGAGGTGTTCCCGACGCATGTGCGCGGCATGGGTGCAGGCTTCGCCGCCGCCTTCGCCAAGATCGGCGCGGTGATAACGGCCTTCCTGTTCCCGATCCTGCTGGCCGATATCGGCACGACGGCGCTGCTGTTGATTCTGGTCGTCACCTCGCTGGTCGGTGCGGTGGTAACCTGGGTGTTCCGCATCGAGACGACGGGCGTCAATCTCGAGGAAATCGGGCGGTAAGCGGAGCGGCTTCGTTGCGCGCGCTTGCCGGGAGGATTACCGTTGGGCGCACTTGGGTCGTGTGCGATGTCCCTGGCATCTCACTGTCCCTTGGCGAATTGTGACCCTGGAGGCGAGCATGAGCCGTCATCGCAGTGCCGCAGACATTCGTTCCGGTCTGAAACATCCGATCATCGACGCCGACGGCCACTGGGTCGAGTACGCCCCGGTCTTCGCCGAAAGAATGCGCAAGGTTGTCGGCGACAAGGTGGCGGATGCCTTCCTGGCCCTCCAGCGACGCGTCCCTGATTCGCTTCGCCTGTCGATTGCCGAGCGCAAGCAGCGCGGAGTTGCCATGGAAGGTTATTGGACCCGACAGTCGACCAACACCCGCGACCGCGCCACCGCGATGATGCCGCGCATGCTGTACGACCGGCTCGACGAGATCGGCATCGACTACGGCATCGTCTATCCGACCGCCGGGCTGGGCCTGCCGCGTATCGCCGACGATGAGACCAGGCGCGCCGTGATCCGCGGCTTCAACGTCGTGTCGGCCGACTATTTCGCCAAGCTCAGCGACCGGCTGACGCCGGCGGCTGTCATTCCGATGCATACGCCCGACGAGGCGATTGCCGAGCTCGAATACGCAACCAAGCAGCTCGGCGCCAAGGTCGGCATGTTCGGCGGCGGCTTTCCGCGCGGAGTTCCGGCAGCCGCGGGCGCCGATCCCGCGGTCGGCCGCTTTGCCGTGACCTACGAAAGGATCGGTCTCGACAGCGACTTCGACTACGACCCGGTTTGGCAGAAATGCCGCGAACTGGGCGTCGCGCCGACTTTTCATGCCGGCGGCCGTGGCTTCGGCCTGCGTAATTCGCCCTCCAACTTCACCTTCAACCATATCGGCCACTTCGCCGCCGCCGGTCACGCCCTCGCCAAGGGATTGTTCCTCGGCGGCGTGACGCGGCGCTTCCCCGATCTGCGCTTTGCCTTTCTCGAAGGCGGCGTCGGCTGGGGCTGCCAGCTCTTCGCCGATCTGATCGAGCATTGGGAGCGGCGAGGCGCCAAGGGCATCGCCTACATGGATCCCAAGCTGCTCGACCGCGCGCTGCTCAAGAGCCTGGTCGACAAGTACGGCTACGACGATATCGCCGCCGAATTGGTTCGGCGCGACGGCTGGCCCAGCGCCGAGGAGGATGAACCGACGGGCGGCGTGCCGGTGCTGGACGACTTCGCGGCCTGCAACATCACGCGCAAGGAAGACTGGGTCGATCTTTATGCCAAGCCGTACTACTTCGGCTGTGAGGCCGACGACCGGATGAACGTGACGGCGTTCGGCCGGGCCAATCCGTTCGGCACCCGGATCAATGCCATCTTCAGCTCCGACATCGGGCATTTTGACGTGCCGAACATGCTGAACCCCGTGCCCCAGGCCTATGAGCTCGTCGAAGACGAGCTGATCACCGCAGACGATTTCCGCGACTTCACCTTCGCCAATGCCGTGCGCTTGTGGGGTACGCAGAATCCGCGCTTCTTCGAGGGCACGTCCGTTGCCAAGGCGGCGGCCGCAGTTCTGAACGTGTCACCGTCCCGCGTGGCAGCCGAATAGCAGGCAGGCGGCCCGCTAAGGCCTAGGCCCAATCGGGCGTAGCGCGTCCTACAGCGCGATGACTTTTGCTTCAGCCGTCGGCCCGGCTCCCGCAGCGAAGCGGTGCACGAGCCGGGCCGACGGCGCGATACGAGCGAAAGTCATCACGCTTTAGTGTTTCTTGCGGCCGCCCAGGACCTCGGCATGGCTGGCGGCGCCGACCGCCTTCACCATCTCGAAGATGCGCTTGCGCACCCGGGGCTCGCGGATCTTGTAGTAGGCCCGCACCAGCTCGAGCGTCTCGCGCTTGATCAACGGGTCCTTCTCCTGCTC
>CAMDCE010000008.1 GCA_945889625.1 Asaia bogorensis
CGATTCGTGGGGGCCTCGTTCGCGCTCGTGGGGCTGGGTCTTGCGGGCGCCTTTCTGGTCGCGGCGAAGCCCGCTCACCTGGCGGAGAGCTTCGGGCCCTTCCTCAGTTTCCTCGTCTCGCCCTGGATGTTCGCGACCTACCTACTGACGGTCGTGTTCCTGGCCTACGGCTTCTGGTTTCTTCGCGAGTCTCCCTCGGGCGAAGACAGGACGTCGGACTTCCACAGGATGCTCCGGCGCCAGAGACAGCGCCTCCTGCTGGTATTTGTTGGCTGCGCGCTCGGGCTCGTCGGCGTCGGCTACTGGTACGTGCTCGATCTCGAAGCGACATCCCGGCACCTCCGGCGTTCCGAGCAGAACGTCGTCGCCAAGCTGAAGGCGCAGCAAGTCGACAAGTGGCTATTTGATCGATCGATCGAGGCGGAGAGTCTTGGGGCATCGCTGCGGCAACTGCGGCTCGCGCAGTTGCCGGACGGCGGCGACACCATCCAGATCGCCAAGGTCCTGTTTGGCGAGAAATTGGCCGGTAATCCGGAATGGATCGCGGTCACGCTATTGGCTCCGGACGGAAGGGTATTGGTGAATGCCGGCGAGGCCTTGGCGAGCGAGGATGCGGCGAGGGTCCTGCAGACGGTAACGGATGGAAAGGGCGGGCTTCGGGTCATCGACACGGGCTTGAAGAATGGGTCGGATTTGATGCCGCGCATTCACCTCGTGCTGCCACTCATGGCGAGGCCGGGAATCGGCCCGGTCCTGGCCATCATGGACATCACCGTCGATCCTGCCCGGGAACTGCTGAGACAAATAGGCAAATGGCCGACGAACAGCCCAAGCTCGGAGGTGCTGCTGATCCGTCGCGATGGCGACACCGTCGTGTTCATCACACCTCCTCGGCACCTAGATCCGAGCAAGGCCGGACCGCTGCCCCTGAGACTTCCCCTGTCCACACCCCATCTGATCGCCACAGATGCCATTCTTCGCGGCGACGGCGCTCGCGAAGGCCGGGACTATCGCGGCGTCGCAGTCATTGCCGCATCGACGCGCGTCACGGGGATAGATTGGTACGTGGTCGCAAAGACCGACCTCGATGAGGTGTTGCAGCCGCTGCACCACAAGATCGCCACGCTTGCGGCGGTGATCTGCGCGTCGATCCTGGCCGCGGGCCTGATCGTCGTCATGCTGTGGCGCGGCCAGCGGGCGGGCTACCTGGCCTATCGCGACCAGCAGAAGGAAGAACGAGCCGCGCTGTCGAAACATTTCGAGCAGTCGATCCGGGCGTCGAGAGATACAATCTTCCTGTTCGACACCAGTGGAAACATCGTCGACTGCAATGAAGCGGCGGTGGCTTCCTACGGTTACAGCGTGGAAGAGTTTCAGAAGCTGAACGTTCGCGACATACTACCGACAGAGGAAATGGCGAATCTCGACCGTCATTGGCCCGATGGTGCCTCTCCGACGGGCCATCTGGTCGAAGGAGTACACCGGCGCAGGGACGGTACGAGATTCCCCGTCGAAATCAGCAGTCGTTCCGTGGACCTCGATGGAAAGGTCTATCGCCAGGCAGTCATCCGCGACATCAGCCGGCGCAAGGAGATGGAACAGCAGCTCAAACGGTTGGTGCGCGTGCAAAAGGGCTTGTCCGAGGCCAGCGCAATCCTGTTGAGGGCCCGCTCCGAAGCGGAGCTCTTCCTGAGCATGTGCAAAGTCATCGTCGATGTCGCAGGCTATCGTCTGGCCGACGTCGCGGTCGCTAATCATGACGAGGGCAAAACCGTCAGCTTCGTTGCAATCGCCGGCACCGACGAAGACTATCTCGCGCAGACGGCGATCACCTGGGGTGAAGGTCCACGCTCGACGGGTCCTACTGGTGCTGCGATTCGCACCGGCGAGACTCAGGTGAACCAGAATTTCAATTCCGATCCAAAGATGGCACCCTGGCGGGATGAGGCGCTCAAGCGGGGACTTCAGGCCAGTATCGGGTTGCCGCTACGTGATTCCGGACTCGTTTTCGGCGCGCTGACTATCTATGCCGAGCAGCCTGACGCCTTCGACGTCGACGAAGTGTCCATGTTGGCGCGTTTTGCCGAGGACATATCCTACGGGGTGACTGTGCTTCGGAAGCGTCTCGGAACTGATGCAGGATAGTCGACCGTCTTTGCCTGTGGGACTAGTGTGATCTAGTGCAAATCAATTATCGGCGTGACGCAATAACCCGGTGAATCCACTCCGATCCACTCTGGGGGAGAAGCCATGCGCGCCAAGGATGTGATGTCCGATGCAACTGAGCGCCCGCCGCCGACGCCATACTTGAAGATGAAGGTCCGCCGGCCGCTGGGGTGACCCCGGCAGCCAAAGCCGCGCATCTCGCCGTTCCAGATCGTGATCTCTTGGTCGCTTGGGCGAAGAGCGTCGATGACGCGCTTGGTAATTTTCGTCCCTCACTCCCCGTGACACGCCGCCGTCAGATTTGAACCACAGCGGAACCACCGACGTTCAGGTCGGCACGTAGATTGCCGGACGGCATGTGTCCCGGGATCAAGCGTTTTCAAGACCTTGCGGTGTATAGCGGGCAGTGTAGGGTCCCTTGCGTAGGCATCCGGACTGACTACGGATCAGAAGGTTAGGAGTTCGAATCTCTTCGGGCGCGCCATTCTTCCTGACTGCTGGACCCTGACCCGACGCCGAGGCCAAGCTTGGTTTCCACTCCCCGCGTCATCCTGATCACCGGCGCCTCCTCGGGCATCGGGGCCGCTTCGGCGCGTGCGCTGGCGGCATCCGGCACCGCCATTGCACTTCATGCCCGCAGAAACCGCGCTGGCGCAGCCAAGGTCGCTGAAGCCGTTCGCGCAGCCGGCGCCGAAATGCTGATCGTCGAGGGCGATCTCGGCCAGGCCGGAACGGCCACCCGCCTGGTGGCCGAGACCACCGATCGCTTCGGCCGGCTCGATGTCGTGGTGAGCAACGCAGGCTTTGCCGACCGCCGGCCGATCGGCGAGGTCGACCGGGCCGCCTGGGACGCCAGCCTCGCGGCCATGACCTCGGCCTTCTTCGAACTGGCCACGGCGGCAAAACCCTGGCTGGTGAAGGCCGGCGCCGGCGGGCGGATGATCGGCGTTTCCTCGTTCGTGGCCCACGCTTTCGCACGCGGCCTGCCGAGTTTTCCCATCTCGGCGGCGGCGAAGGCCGGGCTCGAGGCCCTGGCGCGCGCCTTCGCGGTGGAGTTGGCTCCTTCGGGCGGCACGGTGAATTGCGTGGCGCCAGGCCTGATCGAAAAGGATCCTGATGCTCACGTGGCGCTTTCGCGCGATCGCATGGCGCAGATGAGCGCTCTGGTGCCGATGGGCCGGTATGGCAAGCCGGCCGAAGTGGCGGCAGTGATCGCCTTCCTATGCTCGCCGGGGGCGAGCTACGTCACCGGCCAGACGATCCACGTCAATGGCGGCGTGACTCTCTAAAGTCCCGTGAGCTTCACGCTGAGAGTCCGCAGCTTTGCGCGCGCGGCCGCGTCGTAGGCTTGGGGGTTGGCGCGCGCCTCGTTCAGGACGTTGAAATAGAGCCCGCTGCGGCCTTCGAGCGCCGGCGATGCCGCGAGATTGAGGATCGCCTCGGCGCCGGTCTCGACCTTGCTCATGGGCGTCACGCCGGACTGTCGCACCATGGTGGTGTTCATGTAGGTCGAAGGGTGCAGCGCATTGGCGATCACGCCCGCCCCCTTCAACTCGGCTGCGAGATCGACCGTGAACATGATCTGCGCCAGCTTGCTCTGACAGTAAGCGGCACTTCCGCTGTAATGCTTCGTGAGCATGACGTCGGAGAAGTCGATCGCCTGCTGGCCGGCCGACGAGACGTTGACGATGCGTGCCGGCGCACTTGCCTTCAGCAATGGCAGCAGCAGATGGGTAAGCAGGAAGCCCGCGAGATAGTTCACCGCGAAGCGCAGCTCGTGACCGTCGGCGCTGGTCAGCCGGCCGGGCGCGCTTCCCGTCGTGCCGATGCCGGCATTGTTGATCAAAAGGTCGAGCCGGTTGGTCGCCTTGCGGACCGCGTCGGCCAGCCCGCGCACCTCGGCAAGCGATGCCAAATCCGCCGCCAGGAACGTGGCGCTGCCGCCCGCCTGCTCGACCTCGCGCGCCAGCGCCTCGCCTCGTGTGCGATCGCGGCCGTGCACCACCACGTGCCAGCCATCCTTGGCGAGCCGTCTTGCCACCACGCGGCCGACGCCGTCGGTGGCGCCGGTCACCAGTGCGGTCCGTGTCTTGTTATCGGCCATGCCGATCTCCTGGCGCGGGGGTTTAGGCGTTTATCGAGCGCACCAGCGCCACGATGTCGATGCCCTTGCTGTCGATGCCGAACCACTCGAGGTAGAGCGGAATCTGGTGGTCGAGCATGTGACGGCCATGGTGGATGCGCCGGCCATGGGTGCGGGCCCGCTGCAGCAGCGGCGTCTCGACCGGGCTCATGATCACCTCGGCCACCACCACGTCAGGATCGAGGGTCATCGGGTCGAACGACAACGGATCGTTGAAACGCAGGCCAAGCGGCGTGGCATTGATCGCGTAGTGAATGCCCTTGGGCGGGGCGGCGACCCTGGCCACCGGCACGTCCGGATAGTGCCGCGACAGGCGGCCGAGTGCCGCCTCGGCGCGCGTTTCGTCCAGTTCCGTGACCAGCAACCGGCCGATCCCCGTCTCACAGAGTGCGCCGGCGATGGCGCCGCCGGCGCCACCCAGTCCGACCAACCATACGCTCGCACCACGCAGGCGATGGCCTTGTGCTTCAAGACCTCTCACGAAGCCGATGCCGTCGACGATATCGCCGGACAAGGCGCCGTCGGTCTCGCGCCGCACCAGATTGACACTGCCGGCAGCCTGCGCGCGGCGCGTCGTGCGGCCGAGCAGCGGCAGGATGGCGGTCTTGTGCGGAATGGTGACGGTGAAGCCGCCGAGATTGCGCATCTTGGCGAGCGCGTCGAGCATCACTGGCAGGAGATCGCCGCCACCTTCGAACGGCAGCCACACGGCGTTGGCGCCGACCGCGGCAAAGACCTGCGGCATGATCCCGGTGACGCGCAACTGACGGATCGGATCGCCGATCGTGCCATAGAGGCGAGTGGCGCCGTTGACGGAAAACAGGCCGGTAAAGAGCGGTGGTTCAGGCGATGCCATGCCCCACCATAGACGAAAAACGGCGGGACTTGGCGCCCCGCCGTGATCTCTGCAGGAAGTGCTGCTTTACAGGTGCTTCAGCACGTTCTCGGCCGTCGACGCTTCGAAGGCACCCGGCTTTTCGACGAACAGTTCCTTGATGACGCCGTTATCGACGATCATGGCGTAGCGCTGGCTGCGCGTGCCCAAGCCGAACTTGGAGCCGTCCATGGTCAGGCCCATCGCGTTGGTAAACTCGGCGTTGCCGTCACCCAGCATCATGACTTTGCCATCGGCCTTCTGGTCCTTGCCCCAGGCGCCCATCACGAACGCGTCATTGACCGAAATGCAGGCAATGGTGTCGACACCCTTTGCCTTCAGTGCAGCAGCTTCGGCCACGAACCCGGGCACGTGTTTTGCTGAACAAGTCGGTGTGAAAGCACCCGGCAGCGCGAAGGCAACTACCTTCTTACCGGGCGCAAAAAGCTCTTCCGTGGTGATCGGTTTGGGACCTTCGGGCCCCAACATGCGCAACGTGGCGCTGGGCACCTTGTCGCCGACTTTGGCCATGTCTTCCACTCCTGGCTGTTGAACGGCGGACCCTAGGACGCAGGCCTCTTTTTGTCTATCCGGCCGCCCGCCTTGACCTTTGACCGGACAATCCCCATGGATTTGGTGGATCATATGACCATGTCCGGGCCCAGCTCCCCCGCCGCCACGTTGGTCGGCCGCTTCCTGGTCGCAGCGCCGTCCATGCCGGATGAGCGCTTCCAGAAAAGCGTTGTCTTCGTGTGCAAGCACGACGACGACGGGGCGCTCGGCATCATCGTCAACAACAAGGTCGACGATCTGCCGCTCGGCCAAGTCTACAAGCAACTCGGCATCGAGGTGCCAAAGACCGAGACCGAATTGCCGGTGCTGTTCGGCGGGCCCGTCGAGACGTCGCGCGGGCTGGTGCTTCACTCGGCCGACTACAAGCGCGACGAGACGCTGCTGATCGAAGGCGGCATGGCGCTTACCGCGTCACTGGAAATCCTCAAGGACATGGCGGGCGGCAGCGGACCCAAGCACGCCTGGCTGGCGCTCGGACATTCCGGCTGGGCACCCGGCCAGCTCGATCGCGAGATGCAGGACAATGCCTGGCTGGTGGTCGACGGCGATGCCGACCTCGTGTTCGACACCGACTTCGACGCCAAATGGCAGCGCGCGCTCGACCGGTTGGGCGGCAAGGGCGGTCCCGGCGGCCGTTTCGATCTGGCGTCCTACTCGCATCAATCCGGCCGCGCCTAACCGCGCTCATTGCGGGCGCATCAGATGTGCAAATTGCGACCGCAGATTGTGCTTACAATCCCCAGGCCAACGGGCCTATAGCCGAATAGACGCCACCGCAAGCCTCCCTTCGCGGTTGGCGTGCGTACCCGGGACGTCTGCGCTTCCTTCCCCAACCCCATTCGGAAGCGCGGGCGTCCCGCTCTACGTTTGAAGGCAGGATCAGGAATCGGAGTCGATTACTCGGCGGCGACGGATTGCGTCCCCGGATTGGCGTAGGCCGCCAGCAGCGTGGCCTCGCGCTCCTTGGCTGCCTTCACGTTCTTTTCCTTGATGTGTCCGAAGCCGCGCATGCTCTCAGGCAGTGCGGCGATCTGCACCGCCAGCGCATGATTGTTGGCGTCGAGAGTGGCAAGCAGGGTCTCGATTGTAGCGCGATAGTCGTCGATCAGGCGGCGCTCCATGCGGCGTTCTTCGCTGTAGCCGAAGACGTCGAGCTTGCCGCCACGCAGGCCCTTCAGCGAGGCGAGCAGGCGGAAGGCCGGCAGCATCCAGCCGCCGTACTCGCTCTTCTTGAGCTGGCCGGTAACGAGGTCGCGCTCGGAGAACAGCGGCGGCGCCAGATGGAAGGTGAGCTTGTAGTCGCCTTCGAACTGCGTGCCGAGCTTCTTCAGGAACTCGCCGTCGCTGTAGAGGCGCGCGACTTCGTATTCGTCCTTGTAGGCCATCAGCTTGCAAAGCGACTTGGCGACGGCCTCGGCGAGGCCTGCGCGGCCGCGCGCCTTGTCCTTCTCCGCTGCCGCGATCTTGTCGACGAAGGCGCGGTAGCGGTCGGCATAGGACCTGTTCTGGTAGGCCGTGAGCAACTCGACCCGCTTGGCGACGATCTCGCTGAGCGTGCGCGCCACTGGCTTTTCGATCCTGAGCGTCGGCTTGGCGGCGGCCTGCACCGCGGCGAGATTGTGGGCGGCGAGGCGGCCCCAGTTGAAGGTGTGCGTGCTGGTCTCGACCGCCACGCCGTTCAACTCGATGGCGCGCGTGAGCGCCTCGAGCGACAGCGGCACCAGGCCCTTCTGCCAGGCATAGCCCAGCATGAAGAGGTTGGTGGCGATCGAATCGCCCAGGATCGCGGTCGCAAGCCCGGTGCCGTCGACGAACGTCGTTGCTTCCTCGCTGGCGGCGTCGCGGATCGACTTCATCATCGCCTCGGCGCCGAGGTCCATGTCGCCGTTCATCACGAAGGCTGCGACCGGCTGGATGTAGCCGTTGATGACGGCCTTGGTGACGCCCTGCTCGATGCGCGACAGGGCGGCGGGCGAGGCCGCCACGACCATGTCGCAGCCCAGCACCAGGTTGGCGCCGCCCGCGGCGATGCGCACGGCGTGGAGGTCTTCGGGATTGGGCGCCAGCCGAACGTGGCTCATCACCGCGCCGTTCTTCTGCGCCAAGCCGGTGAAGTCGAGCACCGTGCAGCCCTTGCCCTCGAGATGGGCAGCCATGCCGATCAGCGCGCCGATGGTGATCACGCCGGTGCCGCCGATCCCGGTGACGAGGATGCCGTAGGCTTCGCTCAGTGGCCGCATGGTCGGAATCGGCAGGGAGGCGAACGGATCGTCCTGCACGACCTTGAGCTGCGGCCGCTTGGCCTTGCGCACGGCACCGCCATGCACCGACACGAAGCTCGGGCAGAAGCCGTTCACACAGGAGAAGTCCTTGTTGCAGTTGCTCTGGTCGATCTGGCGCTTGCGGCCGAGTTCGGTCTCGAGCGGCTTGACCGACACGCAGTTGCTCTTGTCCGAGCAGTCGCCGCAGCCCTCGCACACCGCGTCGTTGATGAACACGCGCTTGGCGGGATCGGGGAAGGTGCCGCGCTTGCGCCGGCGGCGCTTCTCGGCGGCACAGGTCTGGTCATAGACCAGCACGGTGAGCCCCGGGATCTCGCGCAGCTCGCGCTGCACGGCGTCGAGCTCATCGCGATGGCGGATGGTGACGCCGTGCGCGAAGCCGGCATTCATCGGGTATTTGTCGGGCTCGTCGGTGACGACGATCACCTTTCTGGCACCCTCGGCCTCGACCTGGCGGGTGATCTCGGGAACCGAGAGCGGACCGTCGTGCGGCTGGCCGCCGGTCATGGCGACGGCGTCGTTGTAGAGGATCTTGTAGGTGATGTTGACACCGGCGGCCGCCGACTGGCGGATCGCCATCAGGCCGGAGTGGTAGTAGGTGCCGTCGCCGAGGTTCTGGAAGATGTGATTGTCGCCGCTGAACGGCGCCTGGCCGATCCAGGCCACGCCCTCGCCGCCCATGTGGCTGATCAGCGAGGTGCGGCGCTCGGGCATCCAGATCGCCATGCCGTGGCAGCCGATGCCGGCCATGGCGCGGCTGCCTTCCGGCACCTTGGTCGAGGTGTTGTGCGGGCAGCCCGAACAGAAGAACGGCGTACGCGCGACTTTCGGCGGCGGCGCGTTCAAGAGCTTCTCCTTGGCTTCGAGACGCGCCAGACGCTGCTGCAGCTCGGGCGATTCGCCGCCGTGCTTCATCAGGCGGCCGGCGATCACCATGGCGACGCCGGTCGGCGAGAGCTCGCCTTCGCTCGGCAGGATGATGCGTCCGGTCTCGTCAGTCTTGCCGATCACCAACGGGCGCTGGCTGGCCGGCAGGTTGTAGAGCAGGCGGACGAGCTGGTCCTCGAGGTTGGAGCGCTTCTCCTCGACCACGATCACTTCTTCGAGGCCTGACGCAAAGCGCTTGGCGCCTTCGGGCTCCAGCGGCCAGGTCATGCCGACCTTGTAGAGGCGGATGCCGAGCGAGCGTGCGCGCTCGTCGCTGATGCCGAGATCCTCCAGCGCCTGGCGGGTGTCGAGATAGGCCTTGCCGGTGGTCATGATGCCGATGCGCGCGCGCGGCGGATCGATCACCGTCTTGTCGAAGCCGTTGACGCGCACGAAGGCCTTCACCGCTTCCATTTTCGGCCCGTGCAGCCGCTTCTCGGCTTCGAGCGGCGGATCGGGATTGCGGATGCCGAGTCCGCCCGGCGGCAGCTGGAAGTCGGTCGGCAGGATGATCTTGATGCGCTCGGGATCGACCCACACCGAGGCGCCACTTTCGACCGTCTCGGAAATCGCCTTGAAGCCGATCCAGCAGCCGGAGAAGCGCGACAGGGCAAAGCCCAGGATGCCGAAGTCGAGATACTCCTGGACGTTGGCCGGGTTCACCACAGGGATCATGGCGGCGGCGAACACCTGCTCGCTCTGGTGCGGCAGGGTCGAGGACTGGCAGCCATGGTCGTCGCCGGCGAGCGCAATCACACCGCCATGCGGCGAGCTGCCGGCGGCATTGCCGTGCTTCAGCACGTCCATCGAGCGATCGACTCCGGGGCCCTTGCCGTACCAGATCGAGAACACGCCATCGACCTTGGCGCCGGGGAACAGGTTGACCTGCTGGCTGCCCCACACCGAGGTGGCGGCGAGGTCCTCGTTGAGACCGGGCTGGAAGTGGATGTTGTTTTCCCTGAGGTAGCGCTTCGCTCCCCACAGCGCGTTGTCATACATGCCGAGCGGCGAGCCGCGGTAGCCGGAGATGAAGCCGCCGGTGTTGAGGCCGGCCGCCAGATCGCGCTGGCGCTGCATCATCGGCAGGCGTACCAGCGCCTGGATACCGGTGAGATAGACTCGGCCTTTGCCGAGCCGATAGCGATCCTCGAGGGCGTAGTCGCCGAAGACGAGAGGAATGGAGGTGGCTGCGGTGCTCATCGCTCAAGGCCCTCCTGGGCGCGGCCTAAACGGGCGTTTATGGGGCGAGCATAGCCGGACGGGGCGCCTAAAGAAGGGGGGAATTTCGCATCCTTCGGGCGGCCTTTGCGTTGTACGCGCGAGCCGCCTGTGGAGGGCACAATGGGTTACCCGACCATTTTGGTGCACTGCGACACCAGCAGAACGACGCCCAGCCGGCTTAAGGTCGCACTCGATCTGGCCGAGCGCTTCGAGGGCCACGTGATCGGCCTGCATGTCCGCCAGCGCTTCGAGGCGCCGATGTTCAGCGACGCCATCGTGGCGATGGACAGTCTCTACAAGAGCTACGAGCAGGCGGTGAAGGCCGACGAGGCTGCGGCCTTGGCGCTGTTCAAGAGTTCCACGGCCGGCACGCGCACGTCGAGCGCATGGCGGGTGATCGACGGTTACACCGAGGAGGAACTCGCCGCCGAGGCGCGCTACGCTGACCTGGTGGTCGTGGGCCAGCATGATCCGGAATCCGAGCCAAGGGCAACGCCGGCCGACCTGGTCGAAAAACTTGCGCTCAAGAGCGAACGGCCGCTGCTGGTGGTGCCGCACATCGGTGCGGCCAAGTCCCCCGGCAAGACGGTGATGCTGTGCTGGAACGGCGGCCGCGAAGCCGCGCGCGCCGCGACCGGGGCATTGCCGATCCTGATAAGGGCCAGTTCCGTGATCGTGCTGATCGTCGATCCCAAGTCGGCTGCCAAGCCGCAATGCGGCGAGCCGGGCGCCGATGTTGCCCAGTGGCTCAGCCGGCACGGCGCCAAGGTCACGGTTCAGCGCGACAGCGCGGCCGAGTCAGACGTCGGCAACGTTATCCTGTCGCGCGCCGCCGATCACGACGTCGATCTCATCGTAATGGGTGTCTACGGACACTCGCGCATGCGCGAAATGGTGCTGGGTGGCGCCAGCCGCACCTTGCTGCACAGCATGACCGTGCCGCTCCTGATCGCGCATTAGGGAAAGCCTAGTTCGTCGGCTTCTTGCCCACCTTGTAGTTGGCGATCGCCGCTTTCAGCATTCGATACTCGCTGCAGCCGAAGACGCAGAGCGAGTCGAGCCGCGCCAGGTGCTGGTCGGCTTCCTTCGGGCGATCGAGCATCAGGTAGGCTTCGCCGATATATTCGTGCGCACCGATATGCTTGGGATCGAGGGCGAGCGCCTGGTTGTAGTATTGCAGCGAGCCGTTGGGGTCGCCGGACTTGCGCGTGGCGAAGCCCATCAGATTGTAGGCGTCGGCGTTCTTGGGGTCCTTGGCGACGACCTGCTGCAGGAGCGGCAGCGACCCCCTGTAGTCCCTGGCCTCGATCATTGCCTTGGCGCGCGTGAAGTTGGGATCGACGACCTTGGCGGGCGTCGAACCGATACTGTCGCCACCGCCGCCGCCGGCAGCGTAGGCTGTCGCCGAAAGGCCGAGGGCGAGCGCCGCCAGGGTCGCGAAAAAGGTCGAGCGCATGGTCTACCTCCTGTTTGCGGGGATTCTTACGCGCCTACCCCTTTGCGCAACGAAATTATTATGACAATGCCGTGAGTTCGGTGGCCCGCTTGATCGCACGCACCGCCAGACGTCCTTGCCGGCCGCGGATTTCGACCTCATGACGCTCGGCGGTCGACAGATCGATGCCCGCCTGGTCGAGAAGCTCCTGCGACACGACCAGTTCGACGGCAAATTCCTTGGTCAAGGTTTCGAGCCGGCTCGCCGTATTGACGGTGTCGCCGATCGCGGTGAGCTGGGTGGCGCGCTCATAGCCCATCTCGCCCACGATCGACGGTCCGGCATGCAGGCCGATGCCGATGCGCAGAGGCTGGTCGAGATCGCCCGATAGCGCCTCGTTGAGATCGTCGAGGGCGTGCGCCATGCGTCGCGCCGCATCGAGCGCCTGGCGGCAGGCAACTTGCGGTGCGCTATCGAGACCGAAGATCGCCATCACGCCGTCGCCGATGAATTTGTCGAGCCGGCCGCCGGCGGCTTCGACGGCATGACCGGTGGCGCGGAAATAACGGTTGAGCAGGAACACCACGTCGTAGGGCAGCTTGCCTTCCGAGATCGAGGTGAAGCCGCGGATGTCGGCGAACAGGATCGCGATATAGCGCTCGCCGCCGTGCGCCTGCGGCTGGCGGCGATAGGCCTCGACGGGGCCGGCCGAGGCCGGCAGTAGCGGCGTGATGCGATAGCGTCCCGGCGGCGGCCGCAGCTGGCAGGCAAGTCGCACACTGGGCGGCGCGCCTACTCTCGCCAGCACCTTCTGTTCTTCCGGCGACGCCGCGGGCAGCAGGCCGCGATCGGGGCCGCCGACACGCACGCGGCAGGTCGAGCAACGGCCACGGCCGCCGCATACCGAGGCGTGCGGGATGCCGCCCAGCCGGCTCATCTCGAGCACGGTGAGGCCGGTCGGCAATGACACCGTCTTGAGATCGCCGTAGGCGAGATGGACGACGCCGGCGCGCCGTTCCCACAGGTCGCGCACTGGCCGTGCCGCGAAGCAAGCCGCCAACAGAAGCCCCGCGGTGGCCATCAAGCTGTCGGCGATCATGTAGAGAGTGGCCGCACCTTCCGCGCCCGGCGCGCCGGCACGTTCGAAGACTTCCTTCAGGAAGCCGGGTTGCTGTGCCAGCTCGGCAAAGTCGCGCAGCGCGATGGCGGCGCCGCCAAGGCCGGCCGCCGGGACCAGCAACGCCACGGCATAGAGCGCCGGCAGCCACCTCCGATACCAAGGCCTGAGGCGCCAGGCGAAGTGCAAGCCGATGCAGGCGTGGATCCACACCACGAACACCAGGCCGAACTGGCGGGCGACGCCGACCCAGGTTCCCGACACCAGGGAACCCAATACCCAAGGGTAGCCGCTATGCACGTCGTACAGCTCGTGGGCCAGGCGTGTGCCCACGACATGAAGCGCGCCAAGCGGGATGATGAGCGCACCCAAGCCCAACTGCGTCCATTCCCAGGGCGAGAGCCTGAGCGCTCGCCGACGGAAGACCGACCACATCGCCAGCGCGAAATGCACGGCAAGCGCGCCGTAGAGCGCGGTCTGGCCCAGCGGATTCTGCCAGATGAAGACGAACCAGGCGCGGCCCATTTCGACGACGCGCAGCGAGATCAGGCCAAGCGCATGATTGAGCAGATGAGTGACGACGTAGACGAGAAGGACGTAGGCCGACCAGAGGCGAATACGTCCGACGGTCATGGCGCTATTTCAGGAGCGGCAACACCGCTTCGGCCGGCCGGCCGATCGCGGCGCGCGAGCCCGCGACGACGACGGGCCGCTGCAGCAGGATCGGGTGGGCAGCGATCGCCTTGGCGACCTCGGCCTTGTTGAGGTCGGCCTTCTTCTTCTTGAGCGCCTTGAACTCCGGCTCGCCGTCGCGGATCAACTCGTGCGGATCGCCGCCCAGAAGATCGATCAGTTTCTCCACCTCGGTTCTGCTGGGTGGCGCCTTGAGATATTCGCGGATCACGGGCGCAACGCCCTTCTTGTGCAGAAGCTCGAGCGTCTGCCGGGATTTGCCACAGCGCGGGTTGTGCCAGATCGTGACCGTCATGCGCCAAGCATGGCCGTGCCGTCAGGCGTCGTCCAGTGAATCGGGGTCGACGGCATCGATCACTTTCCTGGCAAGCTGATACTCGAAGCCGCCGCGCGCCATGGCGGCAAGGTCCTTCGTGCGGTGATCCTTGCGGTCCTTCAGGCGAAAGGGCCCGATCCGCCGGCGACGGGCGAGCGCCACGGCGGCCTTCCATTCGCGTTGGGCCGGGCTGGTGTCGAGCTCGAGGTCGAGCCCGTCCATCGCCTTGTCGAGCGTGTCGCCGTCGACGCCCGCCATCTTAAGCTTCTGGCGCGTAAGACGGCTCGAGGTGCCGCGCCGGTGCAGCGACCGCGCCTTGGTCTGGGCGAAGGCCTTGTCGTCGATCACGCCTGACTCGACGAACTTGGCGACGATGGCGTCGATCGCTTGCCGCACATTCTCCATGACCGGCGCCTCGAGCATCTTGGCCTTGGCGACCCTGCGGTTCAGAACGCGGCGCAGTCCTTCGGCCGTGCTGGGATAGCGCTCGAGATAGAACGCAGCGGCGTTCTGCAGATATTTCGCCGTGATCGGACGTGCGACCCGTTTCAAGTCTTTCAACCTCGCCCGTTCATCCTTTGAGGGGAATGCCGACCATGGTCTCGAGCTCGGCGATGGCGAGGTCGGGATCGCCGACCTTGATGGTGCGCATGCCCATGGCGCGCGCCGGCTTCAGGTTGATGCCGAGATCGTCGAGATAGACGCAGCGCTCGGGCGGCACGCCGAGCAGATCGCAGGTATGCCGGTAGATCCGCGGGTCGGGCTTGCGCCAGCCGAGCTTGCTCGATTCCACCACATGCTCGAACAGCGTCATGATCTCGGCGACGGCCCTCGCCTTGTCGGGGCTGCGCGACATGCCGGGCCCATCGCCTGCCTTCATGTTGTTGGTGATGCAGGCGGTCCGGAAGGCCGCCTTGCAGCGGCGCAGCGCTTCGACCATCTGCGGCCGAATGTCGCCGCTCAGCGACTGCAGGATACGCCAGCCGTCGAGCTTCTGGCCGTGCTCGCGCGCTTCCTCCTGGAACAGAGCCACGAAGCCTTCCAGGGAAACCTCGCTTCGTTCCATTTTCGCCCAGGCATTGGTGTCGGGATTGCGTGCATTGAGCCTGCGGATGAAATCTTCGGGAAGGCCGGCTTCGCGTTCGTAGTTTCTGAAGGCCTCGAAGGGGCTGGTCAAAATGACCCCGCCGAAGTCCCAGAGGACGGCGAGCGGGGAGTTTGCATGGTTCGTATTCATGGTCCTGCGACGGAGTTTACCTTGTTGCTGCCTCACTCGGGCCCTATCTGACGCCCTCCATAGGCGACGGTTTATGCATTGACTACCGTCTGCCTTCACTCCGATCGGGAATTGGAAATGAACGAAGCAGCGGTAATGCCGCGCGGCGACGCCGTGGCGCAGGTAGGCGAAATGGTCGTAAGCGACGGACGCAATCGGAGAGCGGCGGAGACGCGACGCAAGATCATCCAGGCCGCCAAGGCGATGATTTCCGAGACCAGCGCAGCGCCAACGGTGGTGGCGGTGGCCAAGCGGGCCGATGTCTCCGTCCGGTCGGTTTTCCAGCATTTCGGCGATGTTGAGTCACTTTTCGTAACTGTTGTGGACAGCATCCGGGAAGATCTGGTGATTCCGGCGCGGACCCCGAGCGACCGGCCCCTGTCTGGGCGCGTCCATTCGGTCGTCCAGCATCTCGGCCAGCTGTTCGACAAGATCGTGCCGCTGCGGGTCGCCGCCGGCCAGTTCGTCGACAACCCCGCCCTGATCGAGCGTGGACTGGCTTCGCGGCTGGAGTTGCGCCAAGCCACGCATCAGGTTTTTGCCCCGGAATTCGCCGCTTTGAGCGAAGAGGCCCAGCAGGAGCTGGCCGATGCCATCGGCGCAGCATTGTCGATCGATGCCTGGATCGTTCTGCGCCGGCGCGACAGGCTGAGCTTTGAGCGGGCGGCAGCGGTGTGGCGCCTGACCCTGAGCGCGCTTCTGGCCCAGGCGCTGCGGGCGACGGAGTAGATTTCCGGGCAGTCGCCAATTGACTTGGCGTTTGGGATCGTTGAGTTAAAGGCCCCCAACCAGCCTCCCAACCGCTTAGCAAATGGCGCCCAGCCAGCTTCACGAAGATTTTTCGCGCGAGGAACACGTCAAGGCCGGTACCGATCGCGGTTTCGGCTTCGTGTTTGCTGGATTCTTCGCGATCCTCGCGGCGCTCTCGCTATGGCGGGGCGGCACGACCTGGCACTGGACCCTGCCGATTGCGGCGGCGTTTTTGGCCGCGGCGCTTGTCTTTCCGCGGCTTCTCAGCCCCCTCAACCGGCTGTGGCTGAAGTTCGGGCTGCTGCTCTATAAGGTCATGAACCCGCTTGTGCTCGGCCTGCTGTTTTTTGTCACCATCATGCCGATCGGTCTTGTCATGCGCGCTTTCGGCAAGGACTTCCTGCGACTGCGGTTGGATCGGAGCGCCAAGAGCTACTGGATCGACCGCACGCCGCCCGGCCCGCCGCCGCAATCGATGCGCAACCAGTTCTGAAGTCGAAAGGACCTAAGTCATGGGCTCTATCATCGTCGAACTCTGGGCCTTCATGAGAGCGCGCAAGAAGTTCTGGCTGCTGCCGATCCTGGTCATGATGGTGATCTTCGGCGGCCTGATCGTGCTGACCAAAGGCTCCGCCATCGCGCCGTTCATCTACACGCTGTTCTAGGCGAGGCGGGCGCAGTCCATGCGGGTTCTCGGCATCTCGGCCTTCTATCACGACAGCGCTGCTGCTCTGATCGAGGATGGCGAGCTGGTGGGTGCCGCGCAGGAAGAGCGTTTCACCCGCAAGAAGCACGATTCGGGCTTTCCCGAGAAAGCCGTTCAGTTCTGCCTCGATCGTGCCGGCATCAAGCTCGCTGACGTCGACTACGTCGCCTTCTATGACAAGCCGTTCCTGAAGTTCGAGCGCCTGCTCGAGACCTACCTCGCTTACGCACCGCGCGGCTTCACGTCGTTCCGCATGGCCATGCCGCTGTGGCTGAAGGAGAAGCTGTTCCAGAAGATGCTGCTGCGCGACGAGATGAAGAAGTGGCAGCCCGACTTCGACTGGCAGAAGCGCCTGCTGTTCGGCGAGCATCACCAGAGCCATGCCGCCTCCGCCTTCTTCCCGTCGCCCTACCAAGAGGCCGCCATCCTGTGCATGGACGGCGTCGGCGAGTGGGCGACCACGTCGTTGGGCTGGGGCCAGGGCAACAAGCTCGAAATGCTGCGCGAGATCCACTTTCCGCACTCGATCGGCCTGCTCTACTCGGCCTTCACCTACTACACCGGCTTCAAGGTCAACTCGGGTGAATACAAGGTCATGGGGCTGGCGCCCTACGGCGAGCCGAAGTTCAAGGACCTGATCCTCGACAAGATCGTCGACCTCAAGCAAGACGGCACCTTCCGCCTCGACCAGTCGTATTTCGACTACTGCACCGGTCTGCGCATGACGAACGACAAGTTCGGCGCGCTGTTCGGCGGCAAGGCGCGCAAGCCCGAGGAACTGCTGACCCAGCACCACATGGATCTGGCGGCATCGATCCAGGCCGTCACCGAGGAGATCGTGCTGAGACTCGGCCGGTCGGTGAAGAAGGAGACCGGCGCCAGGAACATCTGTCTCGCCGGCGGCGTGGCGCTGAACTGCGTGGCCAACGGCAAGCTGCTGCGCGAGAACGTCTTCGACAATATCTGGGTGCAGCCGGCGGCCGGCGACGCCGGCGGCGCGGTAGGTGCGGCGTACGCCGCCTATCACGGCTTCATGGGCCAGCCGCGCAAGCTCAACGGCCACATGGACGGCATGGCCGGTTCCTACCTCGGCCCGGAATACAGCGACGACGAGATCGCCCAACGCCTCACCGCGGCCGGCGCCAAGCTCACCCGCCTCGACCATGCCCAGATGATCGACCAGACGGCGCAGGCTCTCGCCGATTCCAAGGCGGTGGGCTGGATGCAGGGCCGCATGGAGTTCGGCCCGCGCTCGCTGGGCGCCCGCTCTATCCTGGGCGACGCCCGTTCGCCCTCGATGCAGAAGACGCTGAACCTCAAGGTCAAGTACCGCGAGTCGTTCCGGCCGTTCGCGCCGGCCGTGTTGCGCGAAGACGTCGGCCAGTATTTCGACATCAAGAGCGACAGCCCCTACATGCTGATGGTGGCGCCGGTGGTCGAGGATCGCCGTCGCGCCATGACAGCGGAGGAAGAAGCGCTGTTCGGCATCGACAAGCTGAACGTGCCGCGCTCCGACATTCCTGCGGTCACCCACGTCGACTATTCGGCTCGCGTGCAGACCGTGCACAAGGAAACCAACCCGGACTTCCACGCGCTGATCGAGGCGTTCAAGGCCAAGACCGGCTGCTCGGTGCTGGTGAACACCTCGTTCAATGTGCGCGGCGAGCCGATCGTGTGCACGCCGGAAGACGCCTGGCGCTGCTTCATGGGCAGCGAGATCGAGGTGCTGGTGGCCGGCAACTGCCTGCTGCGCAAGGAAGACCAGGATCCCGCGCTGAAGCTCGACTACAAGAACGCCTTCGAGCTCGACTAGCTCATTTGTCGTCCTGAGCGTAGCGAAGGACCTCGCAGAATGACCGGACACGGACCGTGACCACCGAGTATGTGATGGGCGTGAGATCCTTCTACACGCATTCACATGCGTGCTATTCGCTCGGGATGACGGAGTAGTGCGCGCCCCCACGATGCGGGCTGTCGTTTGCGATCGCCTGGGCGATCCATCCGTCCTCGAGGTCCAAGAGTGGCCGATTCCCGAGCCAGGTCCGGCCGATGTCCTCATCAAGGTCGGCGCCGCCTCGGTCAATTTTCCCGACGTGCTGATGCTGAGCGCGGGCTACCAGCACAAGCCTGAGCTGCCCTTCATTCCGGGCATGGAAGGGGCCGGCACCGTCGAGAAGGTCGGCGCCGAGGTGAAGAGCTGGCGGGCTGGAGACAAGGTGATCTTCGGCGTGCGGCCCGGGGCGATGGCGGAATATGTGCGCGTGGCGGCGAGCGGTAGCCTGATGCGCCTGCCCGAGGCCTGGTCCTTCGCCGAAGGCTCGGCATTCCGTGTCGGCGCGACAACCGCCTTCCATTCGCTGGTCCATCGCGCCCGGCTCAAGCCAGGCGAGGTGCTGCTGGTGCATGGTGCGTCAGGCGGCGTCGGCATGGCCGCCGTCCAGCTCGGCAGGCATCTCGGCGCCCGGGTGATCGCCACCGGCGGCGACGATGCGCGCCTGGCCGTGGTGAAGGCCAATGGCGCAGACGACGTTGTGAACTATCGCACGTCCGACTTCGTTGCCGTGGTGAAGGAGCTGACCGGCGGCAAGGGCGTCGACGTGGTCTACGATCCGGTCGGCGGCGAGGTCCTGGAAAAATCCGTACGCGCGGCGGCCTATGGCGCGCGGTTGCTGGTGGTCGGCTTCACCTCGGGTGGACCGAGCAAGATCATGTCCAATCACGTGCTGATCAAGGGACTGACCATCCTGGGCGTGCGCGCCGGCGAAACGGTGCGGCGCCAATCGCCCGAGCTTGCCCGGGACTACGCCGACGAGCTGCCAAGGCTTGCGGCATCAGGCGTGATGCGGCCGCACATCTCGCATCGTTTCCCGATGGAGCGTGCCGCCGAGGCGTTTCAGTTGCTGCTCGATCGCAAGGTGGTCGGCAAGGCCGTGATCGTCATGTCATGACAAGAGCTAGAGCATATTTCGTCCGGCCTAGGCGCGTAAAACGCGCCGCGGGCGCGTAAACGCACCGCAATCAGCCGGACGGAATATGCCGTCAAAGGAAATGCTTCGTACAACGCGTTTCCACCTGACCGGAAGCCGCGCTAACGGAAGACGATCGTCACGCGACGATCCTTCTCGGAGGCGTCGCTGCCGCCCAGGCTCATATTGCCGAACGCCTCGGGATTGGACGCGATAATGACGTCCTTCGCCGGATAGCCCGCCCGGATCAGTTCCGCCGCCACCGCCTGCGAGCGCGCCAGTGCCAGTTTGGCGTTCATCGCCTTGTCGCCGAGCTTGTCGGTCTGGCCAACGATGCAGACCTTGGTGGCTTGGCGCGCCTTGGCCGCCGCCGCCGCTTCCGCAATGACGGGCTTGGCCTCCGGCTTCAGCGCCGCGCTGCCGAGATCGAACAGCACCCAGGGCGTCTTGGACGCCGCGGCCGACCCGGCGGTCGGGCAAGTCGCGACGGTCTGGCCGAAAGCGGGGAGGGCGGCGAGCAACGCGCCGGCCGCGACGAGAGCACCGAACTTGTTCATTTGAGATCTCCTTTCAGGGCCATCTCGACGAACGGCAGGCGATCATTGCCGAAGAACATCAGGTCGTCGACGAAGCTGGTCGGGGCGCCGAACACGCCGCGCGCGACCGCTTCATCCGTCGTGGCCTTTAGCCGGTCCTTAACGTCCTGGTCCTGGAGGCGGTTCCCGAATTTCTGCGGATCGAGGCCGGCGGCGGCGAGCACGGCGGCCACCTCCTTTATGTCGTTGAGGTTGCGGCCATCGACCCACATCGCCTTGAACAGGGCGGGATGGTAGTGCTCGAAGCTGCCGTCGATTTGCGCCGCCGCCGCGCCGCGCATCAGGGTGAGCGTGTTGATGGGAAAGAACGGATTGCGCTGGAACGGCACGCCGTAGTGGCGAGCCCACATCGGCATGTCGAAGCCGCTCCACTTGGATTTCAGCGGCTGCTCGGCCGGCGAGCTGTTGCCGGTCGACTTGAAAACGCCACCCAGCAGCATCGGCTTGCGCACCAGCCTCGCATCGGCGCGCTGGGCAACGGCCTCGACCTGGGTGTCGGCCAGGTAGCTGTAGGGGCTGCCGTAATCGAAGTAGAATTCCAGTGTGCGGGCCATGTGCTCCTCCTTGCTTGTCGTAAGCCTGCGCTGCTTCTAGCTTTGAGCCAAGAAAGATTTGGGAAGGAACGCATGGCTCGGGTTGCAGACAAGGTCGTGCTGGTGACGGGCGCGGGCTCCGGCATCGGCCGCGCCACGGCGAAGCTACTCGCCACCGAGGGCGCCACGGTGATCGTAACCGACATCAACCGGCCGGGCGGCCTCGAGACGGTGCAGCAGATCGGCGGCAAGTCGCGCTTCGAGGAGCATGACACCGCCAAGGAAGCGGACTGGAAGCGCATCATCGACGAGGTCATGGCGCGCGAGGGCAAGTTGGATGGGCTCGTCAACAATGCCGGCATCGCCGGTCCTTATCCATCGACCTTCGAGAGCGAGACGCTGGAGCAGTGGCGGCGCATGCTGTCGATCAACGTCGAAGGCGTCTTCCTCGGCTGCAAGTACGGCGTGCCGGCGCTGCGCCAGTCGGGCGGCGGCTCGATCGTCAACACCTCGTCGCTGGCGGCTTTCCTCGGCACGCCGGCGCTGTCGGCCTACGGCGCCAGCAAGGGGGCGGTGCGGCAGTTCACCAAGACGGTGGCCATCGACTGCGCGCGCAAGGGCTACAAGGTGCGCTGCAATTCGGTCCATCCCGGCATCATCATGACGCCGATGGGCCAGGGCATCCTGCCTACCGACAAGGCCCGGGAACGGGCGCTCAGGACCATCCCGATCGGCGAATTTGGCGCGCCTGAGGACATCGCCTATGGCATCCTCTACCTGATATCCGACGAATCGCGCTTCGTCACCGGCACCGAGCTGGTGATCGACGGCGGAATGAACGCGATCTAGCCACCCTACGCTGCTTGGCAGCTTCGGGTGGCTTGAGTTTGACGATTGACGTATGTCCCCCGAAGCTCCGCAGGAGCGAAGGGGGATAGGGAGCGAGACGACCATGCAGCACGCCGACCAGGTGGCCTATCTCGAGCGCATGCTCGACATGGTGCGCACCAACACCCGCGACGACGGGCCGGGGCTCAGCCACACCGCGGTCGAAGGCTATTTCGACCCCGCGCAATATCAGCGCGAGGTGGCGGTGCTGTTCCGCAAGCATCCGGTCGTGGTCGGCCACTCGGGCCAGCTGCGCAAGCCCGGCGACTTCGTGGTGCACAACGAGACCGGCCAGCCGATCCTGATCGTTCGCGGCACCGATGGTGTGCTGCGCGCCTTCCTCAACGTCTGCCGTCATCGCAGCGCCTCCGTCGAACCCAAACCCTGCGGCTCGAACAAGCGCGCCTTCGTCTGCCCCTATCACGGCTGGAGCTACGACCTCACCGGCCGGCTGGTCGGCATCACCGACGGCACGGCGTTCGGCCCTGTCGACAAGAGCAAGCACGGCCTGCGCCGTCTCAAGGTCGCCGAGAAGTACGGGCTGATCTGGGTCGTGCCGACGGCCCTGGAAGACAACGAAGATGCGGCACTCGACATCGACGGCCACCTCGGCCCGATAAAGACCGACCTGCAGGCCTGGACCATGGAGGGCTGGGAACGGCACAGCTTCGAGCCGATTCGCAAGAACATGAACTGGAAGATGGTGATCGACACCTTCCTCGAGCTCTATCACTTCCGCTACCTGCACCCGGGCACGGTGTTCCCGCTGTTCCTCGACAACATCGCGACCTACGAGCAGATGGGCCGGCATATCAGGATCTCTGCCGCCAAGCGCTCGCTCATCGAGCTCGAGGGCCAGCCGAAGAAGGATTGGCGCATCCTCGACCATGCCATCGTGCTCTATTCGGTCTTCCCAAACACGGTGCTGGCCTACACCCAGGATCACTGCGGCGTGTTCACCAGCTACCCGATCGCGCCCGAGGAATCGGTGCTGCACTTCTCGGTGCTGGTCAGCCCCGAGGAGAAGGCCAAGAAGCCGGAGAGCTACTGGGAGGCCAACCGCGACCTGTTCGGGTCAGCGCTCGTCGAAGACCTGGGAATCGGCGAGACCATCCAGCGCAACTGCCACACCGGCGCCAACCGGCGCCAGACCTTCGGCAAGTTCGAGAAGGCGCTCGGCTGGTATCATGATGAGATAGACAAGGCGATCGCGTAGCGATCGCCTTGTCTATCTCCGGCGGCGTGTAGCGCTGCAGGGAGCTATGCGTTTTGCCGACGTAGTCGGCAAAAGCGCTGAGCGACCGAAGCGCGGGCGCCGCACAGCACAGAAAGAATCGAGGCGCTGCAGCAGGGTGCGCAATTTGAACCGCGCGGGCTCTCGCGCTTGATTACAAGCGCTGCTGCCCGCCGTGACGATAAAGTAGGCGCTGTAAGCGCCTACTTTATCGTCACCTGGTGCGTCAGCTTTTCGCCATCGGTGATGGTGACCGAGGCAAAACCCAGGAGCTTTAGGAGATCGAAGAAGGTCGCGTCCTCGGCGACCGTGCGCTCCTGGAAGAACGGCGACAGGCGCGCCATGGTCGTCATGTTGGCCAGCACGCCGCGAATGCGATAGATTGAGCTCATCTCGCCGGGCTGCATGCCCACGATGATCAGCTTGTCGCCCTTCTCACCCTTGGCGAATACGGCATAGGGCACGCGATAGGCCGACTGCAGCGTGCCCATGGCCACCACGGTGACGAACTGGATGCGCTGCGTCCGCGTCGTGCCGGCGATCGTCTGCATGCTTGAGGTGAAGGTCTCGATCGAGCTCGGCTTGGGATAATAATAGCCGATGTAGCGGTCCTCGGTGGCCGGCGCCGCGGCAGTGGGCTTGGCGGTCTGCGCCGACGCCGATGCGGCAGCGACCAGCAGGGCGATTGCCACAGAGGCTGCAAATTTCTTCATCATCTTCCGCTCCCGAGCTTTCTTGAGGACTAGAACAACGTATAGCCGCCATCGATGACGAAGTCGCGCCCCGTCGTGTAGCCGGTGGCGCCGCTTGCCAGATAAACCGCGATCGGCCCGAAGTCGGCGCCGACGCCCCAGCGCCGTTCGGGGATGCGCGGCATGACGTTGCCGGCGAACCTTTCGTTGCCGAAGGCATTGGCGGTCATTTCGGTCTCGATCCAGCCCGGCAGGATCGAGTTGGCGGTGATCTTGTAGCGCGCAAGCTCGACCGCCAGCGCCCGCACCATGGCGGTGACGCCGCCCTTGCTCGCGCCATAGTGGCTGGAGCGGGCCGCCCCCTCGATCGCCGCGGTGCTGGCCATGGCCACCAGCGAGCCGCCCTTTCCGCGCTCGACCATGTGCTTGGCGGCGGCACGGAAGGTGAAGAACACGCCGTCGAGATTGACCCGCATCACGCGCCGCCATTCCTCGTAGTCCATCTCCAGGATCGAGCCCTTGCCGCGGCCCGAGACGCCCGAGTTGGCGACGCAATTGTCGAGGTGGCCCATCACCTTGAGCGTCTCGGCGAAGCCCGCCTGGACCTGGGACTCCTCGCCGACATCGACGATCTGGGCGTGGACCTTGCGGCCGTGGCGCCTGAGCCTGTCTGCGGCGGCGGCGTTCTTGGCCGGATTGGTGCCCCAGATGCAGACGTCGGCGCCCGCTTCGGCCATCGCATCGGCCATGCCGAAGCCGATGCCGCCATTGCCGCCGGTGACCAGCGACACCTTGCCCGTCAGATCGAAGCCCTTGTAGGCCATTGAGCGCTCTCCCAAACGAAACCGGGCGGGATCAAACCCCGCCCGGTTGGAAGCGTCAATGAAAGCCCGCGTCAGTCGAGCTTGTCGGTTTCGACCAGCACAATCTCGGCATCTTCGCTGGCCTTGAGCGTGATCTCGGCCTCGTCGACCACGGCCACGCCGTCGCGGGCATTGGCCGTCACCGGCTGTCCGTCGGCGCCCACGACCTCGATCCTGCCCTTGGCCGGCACGAGATAGGCAGGCTTGCCGTCGAGCTTCTGGCGAATCGTTTGTCCCGCCTTCAAGGTGCCGGCAAACAACGCACCGTCGGCATGGAGCGGGATGGCGCCGTCATGGCCGCGGCCCGACGCCAGAGGCACGAGCCTGCCGTCGCGCGCCTCGGCCGGAAAATCGACCGTCTCCCAGCGCGCCGGCACGCCCTGCTTGTTGGGCAGGATCCAGATCTGGAACAGCTCGGTCTCCGCGCTCTCCTTGTTGTATTCGGCGTGCTGGATGCCGTTGCCGGCACTCATCACCTGGATCTGGCCCGCCTCGGTGCGGCCCTGGTTGCCGAGGTGATCCTGATGGGTGATCGCGCCTTTGATGACATAGGTCACGATTTCCATGTCGCGGTGGGGATGCGGCGGGAAGCCCGAGTCAGGTGCGATGCGGTCGTTGTTCCAGACGCGCAGCGCACCCCAGTGCACGCGGTCATTGTTGCGGTAGTCGGCAAAGCTGAAATGGAAATTGGCCTTGAGCCAGCCGTGGTCCGACTTGCCCAGCTTCTCGAAAGGTCTGCGTTCGATCATGGTGTTACCTCTTGAACCCCCAAATGGCGCTGTTCAAGCCGGGATCAAGTTTCTGATTGGTAACGGCCGGGCCGGCCGCGGTCCGCCGCCGATCGACGCACCGCCTCGGCCTTAGCGCGGCGGCGCAATCAGGAACGTCTTGGTCGAATTGAAGATCCAGGTGTCGAGAAAGCCGGTGTCCTGCGGCGCGCGGCCGAGCGCGCTCATGGCGCCGGCCAGGCACGACCAGTTCAGGATCTCCTGCTGGCCGCTGTCCTCGACCGCGGCGGCCGACAGCCCGCGCCAGGCGTCCCAGTCGCAGCGCTTGAGCGCGTCGAACATGCGCAGGTCGGCCGGCGTGTCGGGCCACAGGAAGTTGTTCTTCGGCGTCAGGAAGGCGTGGCTCCAGCCCGATGAGGCGATCAACGCCACGCGATACGGCGAGTCGGCCAGGATGCGCGCCGTCGCTGCGCCGAGATCGAACAGCCGCCGCGGTGAGGGCGCTGGCGGATCGAAATCGTCCTCTGCGATCTCGCGATCGAACACCGGCAACCCGCCGCGCTGGGCCAACACCTTGCGGCCGTAGCAGTTGATGGCGAAGGGCACGAACGGATAGTCGAAGCCGGTACGGGCGTAGTCGAGATAGAGGATGGCGTTGGTGAAGGCGTGGCCGAGCGGATGGTGCAGCGGCTTGTAGGCGTAGGCGGTGTCGAAGCCTTCCTCGATCAGCCTCGACGCCAGCATCTTCGCCGCCTTGGGATGGCCGGCCAGGTCCCAGACCTTGTCGGTCTCGCCCCACACGTTGCCGGGCGGCGTCGCGAACTTGAAGCGCTCGTAGGCTGCGATGCAGTAGGGCGGCACGACGTCTTCCTTGAAGTTCTCGTATTGGTCATCGCCCCACATCAGCACGAAGTCCGGCTTGAAGGCGTCGAGCGCGGCGCGCGTCTTCTTGAACCAGGCGACCATCGCCTCGCGATGGCGGCCTGCTTCGGCCGCACCGTGGTCGTCGCTCCACTGGGCGCGCGCGGGCGCGGGCCAGCCGTCCGGCTGTCTCAGCGTCTCGGGCAGTTTGGGGTTCGTGAGCATGCGCCGGAAGATCCACGACATGCGCTCGTCGGGACCCCAGAGCGGCGGGTAGTGCGTCAGTCCAAGGGCAAGGATCTCGGCCATGCCGCCATGGTAAACCTCACCTCATGACTGTCCAACGCCAAGCCGCCTGCCAGTGCGGCCAGCTGCGGGTCCGCCTCGAGGGCGACCCGGTGCTCGTCTCGTCCTGCCACTGCCTCGCCTGCCAGCGCCGCACCGGGGCGCTGTTCGGCTCGACCTCGTTCTGGCGCAACAGCCAGATCCTCTCGACCGAGGGCGAGCGGCGCGCCTTCCGCCGCCAGGGCGACAGCGGCACCTGGCTCACCTTCCGGTTCTGCCCGACCTGCGGCACGAGCGTGTTCTGGGAGAGTGAAGCGACGCCCGACATGGTGAGCGTTGCCGTCGGCGCCTTCGCCGATCCCGGCTTTCCGGCACCGGTGCGTGCCGTCTGGACGCAGTCCAGGCACCAGTGGCTCGCCTTCCCGGCGGGCCTTCCGCACTATCCGAAGAGTCCGCCTTAGCGGCCTTCGCGCCACCACGCGCTGCCGACGGCCATCAGGAAGGCCAGTGCCACCAGGATGCCGGGCAGCAGCGGCAGCTGATTGATGCCGGCCACCGTGTAGCCCTCGTTGCGCCTGAGCCCGATCCAGTCCGAGCCGCCGGCGGCGCGGCCCGGCCGCACCGATCGGATGTCGGGATCGGGATTGTCGGAAAGCCACATCAGCCCGCCGCCCGAGGCCTCGACCAAGGGCCTGAGCTTGGCGTCGGTCGCGCGCACGTCGGAGAACTCCAGCGGGTCGGGATTGCCGACTGCCGCCACGGCCCTGAGCGCTCCGTCGTCGAAGCGGTAGAGGCCGGGCTTGTCGACATCGACCACGGCCAGGCCAAGACCGGGCGCGGCCTGGCGCAGATCGAGGGTGCGCGTGGCGCCACCGGTCGGCGGCGTGCCCGGCGCGGTCATGGTGACCTGCGGGAAGGTGGTGGCCAGCGTCCGGCGCGTCACTTCGATGCGGCCGCCGACCGACGTGGCGCGCAGCGCCTCCTCCTCGAGGTCGGGCTCCTTCATCAGCCAGTGGGCTACCCGGCGCACCAGCTCAGGCTGCGGCCCGCCGCCATCGATGCCGCGGTTCCACAGCCACAGATGGTCGGACATCATCTGCGCGACGCGGCCCTCGCCCACCCGATCGAGAATGACCAGCGGGCGATCCTCCGCGCCGGACAGCACGGCGTTGCCGTGCTCGGTGCGCGACGTGACCAGACGGAACCAGCGGCCCCAGTCCGGCTCCTTCCCGGGGTCGCCTGCCTGCGGCAGGTTCGCCGTCACGGGATGGCGGTGGCCGATGTCGGTGACCTTGGGCTTGAAGCCGGTCTCCAGCACGTCGCCCAGCGGCGCGGCCGGCAGGATGGCGCCGAGCGGCGTGCGGTAGAGCGAGCGTTGCGTGGCGAAGACCGGCCCGACCGAGACCAGCAGGGCGCCGCCGCCTTTGACGTATTCGACGATGTTGCGGAAGTATTCGCGGGTGATCAGGTTCCCCGACTCGTAGCGGTCGAAGATGATGAGATCGAATTCCTTGAGCTTCTGCTCGAACAGCTCCTTCATCGGGAAGACGATCAGCGACAGCTCGCGCACCGGCGTGAAATCGTCCTTCTGCGGCGTGCGCAGGATGGTGAAATGGACCAGGTCGACCGCCGGGTCGCTCTTCAGCAGGTTCCGCCACGCCCGCTCGCCCTGGTAGGGCTCGCCCGACACCAGGAGAACGCGCAGCCGGTCGCGCACGCCGTTGATGGTGAAGAGGGCGCGGTTGTTGTCGAGCGTCAGCTCGTTCGGGCCGGGTGCCACTTCGAGTTCGACGACGTTGGCGCCGGGATTGCCGACCGTGATCGGGAGCTCGATCGAGCGGCCGACCGGCACGTCGAGGCGACGCACGATCTCGCCGCCGACCGACAAGGTCACCGGTGCAGTGCCGCCCGACGGATCCTCGATCCTGAACTTGGCCGTCACCTGGCGGCCGACCACGCCGAAGCGCGGCGACTGCTCGATCACGATCAGCCGGTCGCGCTCGTTCTTCTTGCCGGCGATCAGGGCATGCAGCGGCGCGCCGCCCAGTTCGGGCGGCAGGCCGGCCGGCACGTCGTGCACCTGGCCGTCGCTCAGCAGCACGACGCCGGCCAGTCGTTCCGGAGGCACTTCGACAAGTGCCGAGCGCATGGTCTCGATCAGGCGCGTGCCGCCCGGCCGCTCGCTGCCGAGCTGGATATGCGATGGCGGCAGGACGATCTCGCGGACCTCCAGTCCCTCCTGCTGGCCAAGCCGCCGCTTGAGCGCCTCGCGCGCCGCCTGGACCTGCTGGCGGCGTTCGCCGATCGCCATCGAATCGGAGTCGTCGACCACCACCAGCGCCACGTCGGCGATCGGCTTGCGCTGCTCTTCGATCAGCGCCGGATTGGCCAGCGCCGCGAGCACGATCGCGATCGAGCCCAGCCGCCAGATCGTGCCGCGCGCGCCGGCGCGCAGCCCGAGCAGGACCAACACCAGTCCGACGCCGCCCAGCACCGCCAGCACGGGCCACGGCAGCAGCGGATCTAGGGCGACGGAGACCGCCGAAGTCGGGTTCATCGCCTTACCTTCATCGTCTTAGCCTTTGCATGATGTCGGGCAGATGCACCTGGTCGTCCTTGTAGTTGCCGGTGAGCGCATGCATCACCAGATTGACGCCGACCCGCAGCGACATCTCGCGCTGCGTCTCGCCGCCCGGAGTCACCGGCAGCAGGCCGCGGCCGCGCTGGTCGACGGCCCAGGCGCCGGCATAGTCGTTGGCGCCGATCACGATGGCGGTGACGCCGTCATTGACGCGACCGCTGCCCGATTCGATCCAGACCTTGCCGCCCTGCCAGCGGCCCGGCATGTCGGACAGCAGATAGAAGGCCTTGGTCAGCACATGGTCGGCCGGCATGGCGATCAAAGGCGGCGTCTCGACCCCGCCGAGCAGCCGCTTGAGATCGGGATTGCCGCCCGCCGGACGATCGAAATTGAGCTGCTGGTCGCGGGTGTCGATGAAGAGGATGCCGCCGGTGCGCAGATAGCGATCGAGGGCGGCCGACGCGCGCGGCGAGAGACTGGCCTGGCTCGAGGTGATCGGCCAGTAGATCAGCGGATAGAGCCGCGGCTCGTCGCGGTCGAGATCGAGGCCGACCGGATCGCCCGGCTCGACCGAGGTGCGGCTGCGCAGGATTTCGCTCAGGCCTTCCAGCCCCGCCTTGCTGATGTCGTCGACTTCCTTGTCGCCGGTGACGATGTAGGCCAGGCGAATGTCGAGCGCGCCCTTCAGCGCCTGCTCCTCGCTGAGCGGCGGCGGTCCCGGGCGTTGCGCCGGCTGGCCGGGCGGCGTCGCCCCGGGAGCCGTCGTTGCGGTCGGCGGAGCGGTCGGTTGCTGCTGCGCGCTCGAATCGGGTGCGCCGGCCAGCATCGCGAGCAGCAGCAGCGCGGCAGGTGCTGCGTGGCGCAGCCGCACCGCGCGCGGCAGCAGGCCGCGCAGCCAGAGCGAGATCAAGAGATCGGCCAACAGCAGCAGGGCGGCCGCCAGCAGGCACCAGCGCGCCAGGTCGGTCTCGCCGCCCTCCGACATCCGGTCGGTCGCGACCCCGGACGGCAGCACCAGCGGCTTGGGCGTGCCGACGCGGCCGCCGAGGTTGAAGGCGACCTGGCCGTTTTCGTCGCCGTACAGGCCGGGCGGCGTGGTCGGCTTGGGCTTGAAGCTTTCGTTGGCGTCGGCCGGCAGCATTTGCGCGCCGGCCGGCGGTGCGCCGAGGCGGCCGAAGCCGTCGAGCGTGCGCCACGGCTTCAGCGCCTTGTTGACGCCGTCCCCCGCCACGCCGCGCGACATCGTCACCATCCGCTGCAGCATGTTCACGAACAGGCCCGACAGCGCCATGTTGCTCCAGTTGGTGTTGGCCGTGGTGTGGACCAGCACGAGATGACCCTGGCCGCGTTTTTCCGCCGTGACCAGCGGCGTGCCGTCGGCCAGCCGCGCCCAGGTTTTGTCGGCGAGGTCGGGCGTCGGTTCGGCCAGCACCTGCTGCTGGATGCGCACGTCCTTGGGGACGGCGATGCCGAGGAAAGGGCTGTTGGTCGGGAACTCGGCCAGCGCGCTGGGCTGGCCCCAGCTCATGACGCCGCCCAGCGCGCGATCGCCGAGCCGGAGCGGCGTCGGCACCAGCGTGTCGCCGCCGGCTGCCAGATTGGGGCCGGCGAAGCGCACGGCAATGCCGCCGCGCTCGATCCACTTGGCGATCTCGTCGCGATCGACGGCCGATGGCACCGCGCCGTCGGGGATCAGCAGCACGGCGGTCGAGCGCGTCAGCACCGTCTCGCGGTCGCCGATGCTGAGACTCACATAGGGATCGAGGGCGCGCTCGAGGAAGTAAATTTCCTGCAGGAGCGGCTGGCCGGTCGCCGCCGCGCGTTCGCCCAGGATGGACACCGGGCGGCGGCGATGGCGCTCGTCGAGCAGCACGGCACTGCCGGCGCCGCCCTGGGTTTCGATGTCGAGCCGCGCCATGCGGTTGCGCAGCTCGGCCGGCGCCGGCAGGACGCCTTCGCCCTGGGTGGCGGTCGCGGCAAAATCGAGCTCGATGCGGGCCACGACGCGGCCCTGTTCGTCGGCTGCCTGGACTGCGGCCTTGCGCGGCCCGTCGGCCGCGGGGCGCAGCGCCCGCACCTTTAGATCGCGGCCCTCGGCAACCGGCGGCAGCAGCAGCAGCGGCGTGTTGGCGGAATCGGGCAGCACGACCTGCAGCCCGTCGAACTTGGCAAGGCGCTCGGTGAGCTTCGCCGCGCCCTCATCCTCCAGGCCATCGCTCAGCCAGACGACATAGGCGCCCGGGTCGACCTGCATCTGGTCGATCTCGGCCACGGCTGCCGCGCGGTCGGTCGGCCAGGGCTTGGGCCGGAAGGCGCGCAGGATGGTGCGGGTTTCGTCGGGTCGCAGCGCGCCGCGCCGCAGCGCCGGCGCATCGAGCGGCAGCGGCGCGGTGCCGACCAGCGCCACCAGACGGCCGCCGCGTTCGGCGCGCTGGATCAGCCGCTCGGCATGGGCGATGCGCGTCGTCCAGCCCGGCGCCGACGACCAGCCGTCATCGATCAGCAGCAGCAGCGGCCCGCGACCGGGCAGGTCGGCCTGCGGATTGAGCAGCGGCTTGGCGACGGCCAGGATCAGCGCGGCCGCCAGCAGCAGTCGCAGCAGCAGCAGCCACCACGGCATCTTCATCGGCGTCTGTTCGGTGGGCTCGAGGCCGACGAGCAGCCGGATGGCGGGAAAGCGCACGAGGCGCGGCAGTGGCGGGATCAGCCGCAGCAGCCAATAGATCACCGGCAGCGCCAGCAGCAGCGCCAGCATGCCCGGTGCGGCAAAAGCGAACGCGCCGAGACTCAGCACGACGCGCGTCTCCGCGTGTCGTCCTGAGCGAAGCGAAGGATCTCACGCCGGCTGACAGCACGCTGTCGCAGCGCTGGATCCTTCGCTTCGCTCAGGATGACAAGGAATATCACGCCATCGCCATCCGGCGCAGATCGGCCATGGCGAGATAGAGCGACAGCAGCACGGTCTGTGGCGGCCGGTCGGTGCGGTGCAGATGGACCGTCCAGTCGGCCGGTCGCGTCAGCCGCTGCAGGCCTTCCTTCTGCGCCGCCAGCCGCGCGCCGTAGGCGGTGCGCACGGCCTCGACCCGGCGGATCGTGTGCTGACCCTCGGCTTCCAGCCCCTCGAACTTCACATGGCCGTCGAACGGCAGGTCTTCCTCGGCCGGATCGAGCACCTGCACGAGATGGCCGCGCACGCCGACGCTGGCGTAATGGCGGATGACTTCCTCGATCTTGTCGAGCGGATCGAGCCAGTCGGAGACCAGCACGACCGTGCCGTGCGCCGGCAGCGGCACCAATGGCGGCAGGCTGGGCGGCGTCCTGGTCGTGTCGCGGCCCTCGTCGTACAGCGTCTCGGCGATGCGGCGCACGGCAATGCGTCCCGAGATCGGCCGCATGCCGCTGCCCAGCACGGTCACGCGCTCGCCGGCGTCGGCCAGCAGGCTCGCCAGCGCCAGGGTCAGCACCTCGCCGCGCACCGCCTTGGTGTCGGAATTGCGCAGCGAGGCGTAGTGCATCGAGGGCGACGCGTCGCGCCACAGCCAGACGCTGGCCGCGGCCTCCCATTCGGTCTCGCGCACGAACAGGTGCCGGCTGCGTGCGCTCTGGCGCCAGTCGATCTGGCTGGCGCTGTCGCCGTCGCGATAGGGCCGGTACTGCCAGAAGGCATCGCCCTGGCCGACGCGCCGCCTGCCGTGGACGCCCTGGATCACGGTCGCAGCGACGCGGTCGGCCGCCACCATCAGCGCGGGCAACGTTCCGGCGAGCTCGAGCGAGCGGTTCAGGGTGGAAGGTGCGGCCATCGGCTCCGGCGCTGCAATGACTAGGCCAGACGACTAGGCAAGACGGGCGCACATCTGGGCGATGATCGACTCGACCGTGACGCCCTCGGCACGGGCCGAGAAGTTCACCGCCATGCGGTGGCGGAGAATGGGTCCGGCCAGCGCCACGACGTCGTCGACCGAGGGCGCGAGGCGGCCCTGGATGATGGCTCGGGCACGGCAGGCCAGCATGAAGGCTTGGCTGGCGCGTGGGCCCGGCCCCCAGGCGACCCGCTGGCGCACCAGCTCGATGTCGCTGCTCTCGGGCCGGCCGGCGCGGACCACCTTGACGATGGCGTCGACCACGCTCTGGCCGATCGGCAGCCGGCGGACCAGCGCCTGGGCGGCCATCAGGTCGGCGGCGGTCAGCGCCTGCACCGCCCGCGGCACGTCCGAACCGGTGGTCGCGATCATGATCTGGCGTTCGGCGGCCTCGTCGGGGTAGCCGACGTCGATCTGCAGCAGGAAGCGGTCGAGCTGGGCTTCGGGCAGCGGATAGGTGCCTTCCTGTTCCAGCGGGTTCTGGGTCGCCAGCACATGGAAGGGCGCCGGCAGGTCATAGCGCTTGCCGGCCACGGTGACGTGCTTTTCCTGCATGCTCTGCAGCAAGGCCGACTGGGTGCGCGGGCTGGCGCGGTTGATTTCGTCGGCCATCAGCAGCTGGGCGAAAACCGGTCCCTGCAGGAAGCGGAAGGAGCGGCGCCCGCCGTCGCTTTCCTCCAGGACTTCCGAGCCCAGGATGTCGGCTGGCATCAGGTCGGGCGTGAACTGGATGCGCTTGGCCTCCATGCCGAGCACGATGCCCAGCGTTTCGACCAGCAGCGTCTTGGCAAGGCCGGGCACGCCGATCAGCAGCACGTGGCCGCCGGAAAGGAGTGCCACGAGGGTTTGATCGATGACATCCTGCTGGCCATAAATGACCTTGCTGATGGCGGTCCGGGCGGCGCGTAACTGGCCTCCCAGCCGTTCGATGTCGGCCAGGGCGGCCAGGGCGTCGGCGTCGGAAGCGGTCGAAGTATCGGGGGCCACCAGGCGCTCCTGTTTTCGATGGGAATAGGTTTGAGGGAAGCCCAGAATTGAGGCCGGAACAAGGGCATGACGGTTGACGAAATTGTGCGGCGAGTGCGGCAGCGCAGCCAGCGTTTGGCATCGGGTTTGCCCGTTCCCCAGCCGCCTATCGGCAGCGACTTTTCGCTGAACGGCGTGGTTCCCAAGCCGGAGCTGTATCGCCCGGCCGCCGTGCTCGTGCCGTTGGTCGATCGCGCCGCCGGCATGACGGTTCTTCTGACGCAGCGGACCGACGACATGCCGAGCCACGCCGGCCAGGTTGCCTTTCCGGGCGGCCGGCCACAGTCTGACGACGCCGATTCGGTCGCCACCGCCCTGCGCGAGACCGAGGAGGAGGTTGGGCTCAAGCGGCGCTTCGTCGACGTCATCGGGGCCGTCGACCGCTACCACACCGGCACCGGCTATGAGATCACGCCGATCGTCGGCATCGTGACGCCGGGCTTCACCACCGAGATCGACCCGCGCGAGGTCGCCGCCGTCTTCGAGGTGCCGCTCAGCCACTTCCTCGACGAACGGAACCACCGCATCGACAGCCGCCAGTACCAGGGGCGGGAGCGGCGCTTCTACGCCATGCCCTACGGTGAGCGCTACATCTGGGGGGCAACCGCCGGTATGCTGAAGAACCTGCATTTCATTCTGACCGCCGGCGACTGACGCGGGCGGCGGAAGGCGGGCGAAGGGGAAGCGCCATGCGCATCGTGTTGTTGGTCGTCATCCTGGTGATGGCGCCGACCGCTGCCTTCTTCCTGTGGGCGTGGGCGGTGAAGATCAAGCAGGAGCGCAAGCTCGCCGGTACCCTGCCGCAGTGGCAGGACCTGCCGATCACCTGGCTCGGCATCGCCGGACTGGTCTGCACGATCGCCGGCGTCTTCGTGATGTTCTTCACCCAGGACCAGGGTTACGGCGGTCTCTTCGCGCAATGAAGCTCGCCCCGTGAAGTTCGAGTGGATGAACGAAGCGCCGGTGCGGAGGTTGATGTCCGCACTCGATGGCGCGGGCATCGCGGCGCGCTTTGTCGGCGGCTGCGTGCGCAACGCGGTACTGGGACGCGACGTCGACGACATCGACATCGCCGTCGCCCAGCCACCGGAAACGGTGACGCGCGCGCTCGAGACGGCAAGGATCAAAGTCGTGCCGACCGGCCTCAGGCACGGCACCGTCACCGCCGTGGTCGACGGCCGGCCATTCGAGCTAACGACCTTGCGCCGCGACGTCGAGACCGATGGCCGGCGCGCGGTGGTGGCTTTCACCGACGACTGGCTGGAGGACGCCAAGCGCCGCGATTTCACCTTCAACGCCCTGTACGCCGAGCCGAACGGCACGCTCTGGGATCCGTTCGACGGCCGCGCCGATCTCGCCGCCGGCCGGGTGTGCTTCATCGGCGAGGCTGACCAGCGCATTGCCGAGGATCATCTGCGCGTCCTGCGCTTCTTTCGCTTCCATGCCTGGTTCGGCAAGGGGCCCGTCGATCCGACGGGCTTCGACGCCTGCCGGCGCAACGCCGGTTCGGTGCGCGGCCTGTCGGGCGAGCGGGTGCGCAAAGAGCTGCTGCGCCTTCTGCAGGCGCCGGCTCCCGCCGACTCGGTCGAGGCGATGGCCGAGGCGGGCGCGCTCGATCACTGGCTGCCGGAATTCGCCGGCACCAAGCGACTGCGCGCTCTGATCGTGCGTGAGGACAAGTCCGACGCCTTGCGTCGTCTGGTTTCAATTCTGCCGAGCGGCGCCGATGCCGTCGCGATCGGCAAGCGGCTGAAGCTCTCGACCCAGGAACAGGTCCGCCTCGGCGTCATGCTGGACGCCCAGCCTGCGCTCGATCTCGCCGGCGGCGCCACGGCGTGGCGGGCCGACATATATCGCCAGGGCAACAGCTTCTATGCCGACCGGCTGCTGCTGGCCGTCGATGCGCCGGGCGACTGGCGCACGGCGCTCAGCGTAGCTCGGACCTGGACCCCTCCGGAGCTGCCGGTGAGCGGCAGCGATGTCCTGAAGCTGGGGCTGAAGCCCGGACCGAAAGTCGGCGCGCTGATCGAAGCCGTCGAGCGCTGGTGGATCGAGGGAGATTTTTCCGCCGACCGGGCGGCCTGTCTCGCTGAACTAGAACGACTCGCCCGCGCGGCATGATCCGGCCGGGCATCACTTTCGGCTTGTGGCTGGCGCTTGTCGCCATGGTCCTGCTCAACAACGTGATCGGCGATACCTGGATCGCCACCTCGCTCCCGGTGCGCGCCGTCGAATGGTACAAGACGCTGGTGCCGCTGCCTTATGTGGTGCTGATCGCCGTCATCCATGCGCGCCGCACGGCGGGGCCGCGCTGGTTCGAAGCGGCGTTGCTCGCCGCCGTGCTGTGGCCGCCCTCGACCGTGTTCGTCGACTTTCTCTACGCGCGATTCACCTTCGGCGACGATCCCACGGCTTTCCTCGACCGCTTCTCCATCCTGTGGGGCGCACCCTATCCGCTGCTGATTCTCACGCTCTTTGTTGCGCCGTTGCTGGCTGGGGCCGCCGTGGCGCGTCGATAAGTGATGCTTCGTTCGCCCTGCGCTTAGCTGATCGGCTTGCCGCAGCGCCGCCAGGTCTGGCCTTCGCCCGCCGGTGGCTTGAGATGCATCTGATATTCGCCCTGCAGGATCATGGCGACGGTTCCGCCGGCGCCGGGCTCGGACGCCGGCACGATGTAGTTGAAATGGTGGCGGTCGTAGTCGCCTTTCATGTGCGTGCCGCCGGGCGTGACGATATCAGGACCGTTTATCGTGATCCTCCGCCCGTCCGAATGACACCAATCACCGTCGATGGCGTCGGCCAGGGCCGGCGCGCTGTGGAGGATGAGAACCACGCCGGCAAGGAGACCGAACAGTTGCGTCGCGTTGCGTGAGATCATCGCAGCCTCCTTCATGTCAGCACTTACGGCCACTTCGCCTCGGGCGGCAGGGACATCAGGATCGCCTCGACATTGCCGCCGGTCATCAGGCCGAACTTGGTGCCGCGGTCGTGCAGCAGGTTGAACTCGACGTAGCGGCCGCGGCGCACCAGCTGATGCTCGCGCTCGGCTGAGGTCCACGGCTCGTTCATGTGGCGGCGCACCAGTTTGGGGTAGATGTCGAGGAAGGTCTCGCCGACGCCGCGTGTGAAGGCGAAATCGCGCGCATGATCGCCGCTGTCGAGATAGTCGTAGAAGATGCCGCCGACGCCGCGCGGCTCGCCGCGATGGGGCAGGTGGAAATAGTCGTCGCACCATGCCTTGAAGCGCGGATGGTAGTCGGGGTCGTGGGCGTCGCAGATCGCCTTGAAGGCGGCATGGAAGTCGCGCGTGTCGGGCTCGTGCGGCGTCATCGGCGTGAGGTCGCCGCCGCCGCCGAACCAGGCCCGCGTGGTGACGATGAAGCGGGTGTTCATGTGCACCGCCGGCACCTTGGGCGAGCGCAGGTGCGCCACGAGAGAGATGCCCGAGGCGAAGAAGCGCGGGTTCTCGGCCGCTCCAGGGATCTGCTTGCGGAACTCCGGGCTGAATTCGCCGAACACGGTCGAGACGTTGACGCCCACCTTCTCGAACACGCGGCCGCGCATGGTGGCCATGGTGCCGCCGCCGCGATCCTCGCCGTCAGGGCCTTCCTCGCGCCGCCATTCCTTGCGCTCGAAGCGGCCGGCCGCGAGGTTGTTGTGCGTGCCGGCGAGCTCGTCCTCGATCCGCTCGAATTCGGCGCAGATGCGGTTGCGCAGGATGCCGAACCAGCGCCGCGCCTCGTCCTTCCAGCGCGTGACGGTGGTGGCGTCAGGCAGCGGCGTGGGGGTGTCAGTCGGCGCGCGCATCGAATCCCGAGGTCTGTCGCAGGGCCTCGCTCAGTACCATGGCCGCTGCCAGCGCGACATTGAGCGAGCGGGCGCCGGCCTGCAGGGGGATGCGCAGCCTGAGCTCGGCTGCTTCGTGAACGTCGGCCGGCACGCCCGCACTTTCGCGGCCGAACAGCAGGATGTCATCGGCCCGGAATTCGACGTCGGGAAAGCAGGCGGCGCCCGACGTGGTCAGCAGCACCAGACGGCCAGCCGGCCGGTCACGCCGGTAGGCGGACCAGGAGGCGTGCCGGACGACCGTGGCCAGGTCGTAATAGTCCATGGCGGCGCGGCGGATGCGCTTGTCGTCGACCGGAAAGCCGCAGGGCTCGATCAGGTCGAGCGGGGTGGCCAGGCAAGCCGACAGGCGGATGAAGGCGCCGAGATTCTGCGGGATATCGGGCTCGAACAGGGCAAGGCGCATGGCTTGGTTTCTACTCCGGTCCGCGACGCGAAAGCGCCAGCACCTGGCGCGCAAGCGCGGGCGCCGGCGCTCTGCGGCACGCTGTCACAGATCGACGCCGCCCGCGCCTGCGACCAACAGAGCCTTGAAACATAAGGGGCTTTCTCGCCATAACCATGCAACTCCCAGGGGGCGAACAAGAGATGGCTTCTTCCAGTATCCCAGCCGGCGGCGCACCAGTCGCCCATGGCGCTGCGGGCGATCCGACGCGGCGCGACTTCCTGATGGTCGCGACCGGCGCCCTGGCCGCGATCGGCGGCGTCGCCACGGCGTGGCCGTTCATCAACAATCTCAATCCCGCCGCCGACACGCTGGCGCTTTCCTCGATCGAGGTGAACATCGCGCCGGTCAAGGTTGGCCAGGCGATCACCGTGAAGTGGCGCGGCAAGCCGGTCTTCATCCGCCACCGCACGGCAAAGGAAATCAAGGAAGCCGAGGCGGTCAAGCTGTCGGAACTGCCCGATCCCGAGACCGACAATGCGCGCGTCACCGACCTCGCCAAGAAGGTCCGCCCGGAGTGGCTGATCATCGTCGGCGTCTGCACGCATCTCGGCTGCGTGCCGCTCGGCAACAACCCGGGCGATCCCAAGGGCGAGTACGACGGCTGGTTCTGCCCGTGCCACGGCTCGATGTACGACTCCTCGGGCCGCATCCGCAAAGGGCCGGCGCCCAAGAACCTCGAGGTTCCGGGCTACCTGTTCACCACCGACACCCTCGTCAAAATCGGCTGATCGCCCTTCAGGAGTTCTGAGCAATGGCCTCGTCTCACGGCGCCCCGCCGGTCTTCAACAACAAGGTGATCGCCTGGATCGATCATCGCCTGCCGATCTTCTCGTATATCGAGAAGGAGTATCACACCTTCCCGACGCCGCGGAATTTCAACTACTTCTGGAATTTCGGCGCGATCGCCACGGTGATGCTGGTGCTGATGATCGCCACCGGCGTGGTGCTGGCGACCAACTACACGCCGCACGTGCTGATGGCCTTCGACTCGGTCGAGCGCATCGACCGCGACGTGCCGTCGGGCTGGATGATGCGCGACCTGCACATGAACGGTGCGTCGTTCTTCTTCATCGCCGTCTACATCCACATCTTCCGCGGCATGTACTACGGTTCCTACAAGGCGCCGCGCGAACTCCTGTGGATCCTGGGCGTGATCATCCTGCTGCTGATGATGGCCACCGCCTTCATGGGCTACGTGCTGCCGTGGGGCCAGATGAGCTTCTGGGGCGCGACCGTCATTACCTCATTGTTCGGCGCCATCCCGGTGGTCGGCGACTCGATCGTCACCTGGCTGTGGGGCGGCTTTGCCATCGACAACCCGACGCTCAACCGCTTCTACGCGCTGCACTACCTGCTGCCGTTCATCATCGTGGCGGTGGTGGCGCTGCACGTCGTGGCGCTGCACGTCCATGGCTCGAACAATCCGCTGGGCATCGACGTCAAGGGCCCGCAGGACACCGTGCCGTTCCATCCCTACTACACGATGAAGGACGGCTTCGGCGTCATCCTGTTCTTCATCGTCTACTGCTTCTTCGTGTTCTTCGCGCCCGACTACCTGGGCGACGCCGCCAACTACATCCCGGCCGACCCGCTGGTGACGCCCACGCATATCGTGCCGGAATGGTACTTCCTGCCGTTCTACGCCATCCTGCGCGCCATCCCCGACAAGCTGGGCGGCGTCATCGCCATGTTCGGCTCGATCCTGGTGCTGTTCGTGCTGCCCTGGCTCGACACCTCGCGCGTGCGCTCCTGCACGTTCCGGCCGATCTACAAGTGGTTCATGGGCCTGCTGGTGCTCGACCTGGTCGCGCTGGGCTACTGCGGCGCCCATCCGCCGGAAGGATGGTTGGTGCCGTTTTCGCAGCTCTGCACGGCCTACTACTTCTTCCATTTCCTCGTGCTGCTGCCGGTCCTCGGCAAGATCGAACGGCCGCTGCCACTGCCACCCAGCATCGCCGATGCGGTGCTCAAGAAGAAGGCGGGCTAAGCCGATGCGCAAGTACATCGCCAGCGGCGCCATCGCGCTCGCCGCCCTCGCCGCGGCCGCCGCCGCCGTCGCGGCCGGGACCGAGGCCCATCCGCCGAAAAAGCAGTGGCATTTCCAGGGCCCGTTCGGCACCTACGACCGCGCCGCCGCCCAGCGCGGCTTCCAGGTCTACAAGGAGGTCTGCGCGGCCTGCCATTCGCTGTCGCTGGTCGCCTACCGCAACCTGATGGATCTGGGCTTGAGCGAAAACGCCGTGAAGGCGATCGCCGCCGACGTCCAGATCCCCGACCTCAGCGACGACGGCCAGCCGATCGAGCGGCCGGGCCGTCCGTCGGACCGCTTCAAGAAGCCGTTTCCCAACGAGCTCGCCGCCGCCGCCGCCAACGGCGGCAAGGCGCCGCCCGACCTCAGCGTCATCGTCAAGGCGCGCGAGAACGGCCCCAACTACCTCCACGCCCTGCTCGTCGGCTACGTGCCGTTCGACAAGCTGACGCCGGCGCAGATCAAGGAGACCGGCGTCACCAAGGACGACAACTACAACACCTACTTCCCCGGCCACCGCATCGCCATGCCGCCGCCGCTTGGCGACGACAAGGTGACCTATGTCGACGGCACCAAATCGACGCTCGACCGGCAGGCCTCCGACGTCGTGGAGTTTCTCGCCTGGGCGTCGGAGCCGCATATGGAGGATCGCAAGCGCACCGGCGTGCGGGTGATCCTGTTCCTGCTGGCGTTGGCCGGTCTGATGTATGCGGTGAAGCGCCAGGTGTGGGCCGACAAGCATTGAGCCTCACACTGAGGCTTGTCGGACGGCTCTCTGGTTTTTAGCTGGCGCGACGGGCGGCGAGAATGGCTTGGCGCGCCTGCTCGCTCTGCCGGACCTTGGCGGGAACTGTCTTGACGGGCTCGGCGAGGGTCGGGTCGGGACTGACGCCGGGATCCCTGCGGGCAGTCGCAATGCTCTGAAGCACGCTGGCGGTGCCGAAAGTGATCATCAAGGCGACCAGAACAAAGGCCGCTGCCACGAACAGATGACGCATCCCACACCCCGGAAACAAAGGCGCCTTCCGGACTACAACCCCAGATAGTCGCCGCAAACTTTCTGCATCGAGCAGGTCAGCTTTATACAGAGCGGCGTGAGGCCGGCCAAACAAAAAGGGCGGGGGAAACCCCGCCCGTTGATCGTCTGCTGCCCGCTGCCTGTTCTGTCCGAGCGGCTCGGTTCGCTAGCTGGCGCGGCGCGAGGCGAGAATGACCTGGCGTGCCTGTTCGCCGTTGCGCTGCTTGGTGACGGGCGCCTTGTTCTGCTCGGCGACGATGGGGTCGGGGATCTGGATGCTGTCCCGCTTGGCCGCGGCAACGGTCTGCAGCACGCTCGCCGTGCCGAAGGTGACGGCCAGGCCGACGATGACCATGGCGGTCGCAACGAAAAGATGACGCATCCCCAGCTCCCTAAGAATTGCGCCCTCCAGGGACCCAAAACCCCGAAAAACGCCCAAAACTATCTGCATCAGACCAGTAAGCTTGTTAAGCCCAGCCGCCAGGCGAATCAACGGCTTTTTGCGTCCGGGAAGCAATTTATTTGCGGGACGGCCGACTTGCGATAGCTGCATGCCGGGCCAGCAGCTTCCGGGCCCGGTAAATCACTGGAATATCGATCATTTTGCCGTCGACCGTGAACGACCCGCGGCCCTCGGCGGCAGCCTTTTCGTCCGCCGCGATCAGCCTTTGGGCGTAGGCGACCTCGTCCGGGGAGGGCGTGAAGGCCTCGTTCAGCGCCTGCACCAGGCCGGGATGCACGCAGGTCCCGCCGGAAAAGCCGAAGCGCCGCGCCCGTTCGGCGCTCTTCTTGTAGGCCACGGGATCGGAGTAGTCGGCCACGGTGCCCAGGATGCCGATCATCGGCACGTCGTGCGCTTGGGCGGCAAACGCCACCAGCCGCTTGGGCAGCTCGAGCGACTCGTCGCTCGGCACCGAGCCGGTCTCCAGCGCGAAATCTTCGCCGCCCAGCATCATGGCAATGACGCGCGGCCCATGCTCGGCCACGTCGCCGAGATGCGCCAGCGCCCGGGGGTGCTCGAACATGGCGCCGAAACCGACGCTGCCCACCGCCATGCCGCGCTCGCGCTCGAGCTCGCTCACCGCCTCGTCGAGCAGGCGCAGGTGATGCACGCCTTCGGTCTTGGTGATGAACAGCGCCGCGAGACCGGGGCGGACGGCCGCTTCGATGTCGGGAATCGCCAGGCGCAGCGGCCGGTTGATGCGCACCGCAACGTCGGCGCCGCCCTGCACCACCTTGGCCATGGTCTCGGGCAGCATCGCCCGCGCGCGCGGCTTCTCCGCCACGGTAACGCTGTCCTCGAGATCGACCAGCACGCAGTCGGCGCCGCGCTCGTGCGCCTTGTCGATGAACTTGGGCACATTGCCCGGCACGTAGAGGATCGAGCGCCAGACGGGCGGGTTTGGGCGAGGAGTCACTTGTTCTTTCCTTTGCCGGAGGAGATGACGCCCGATTGAAGGAGCTTCTCGTACTCGGCCTCGCCGAGCAGCGGCTTCAGCAGTGCCTCGTTGTGCTGGCCGACTTTGGGCGCTGCGATCCTGATCGCGCCAGGCGTGCCCGAGAGACGCGGCACCACCGGATGGGTCGGCAGCTCGCCCATCTCCTCGTCGGGGATCTCGATCAGCGCCTCGCGTTCGAGCACGTAGTCGTCGGCCACGATCTGGGCGATGTCGTAGACCGGCCCGATGGTGACGCCCGCCTCGTCGAAGAATTTCAGGTTCTCGTCGAGGTCGCGCTGGGCGATGAAGCCGCCGATGATGCCGTCGAGCTCCTCGCCGTGCTTGACCCGTTCGATGTTGGTGGCGAAGCGCGGATCCTTGACCAGTTCCGGCCGACCGATCTTGACGAGCACGCGTTCCGCCATGCCCTGCGTCGAGGCCGACAGACAGACCCAGTGGCCGTCCCTGGTGGGATAGACGTTGCGCGGAGCGGCATTGGTCGAGCGGCTGCCGGTGCGCGCCTTCACCTCGCCGGTGAGCTTGTAGTTGGCGGCCTGCGGACCGAGCACCGAGAACAAGGGATCGAACAGCGGCAGATCGAGCACCTGGCCCTGGCCGCCTCCCTGCTCGACCTCGCGCAGCGCCACCATGACGGCGCCGTAGCCGTAGAGGGCGGCCATCGCGTCCGCGAGGTACATCGGCGGCAGCACCGGCTCGCGGTCGCCGAAGCCGTTCATCGAGGCGAAGCCTGAATAGCCCTCGATCAGGGTGCCGAAGCCCGGCTTGTGGCGGTAGCGGCCGTCCTGGCCCCAGCCCGAGATGCGCACGACCACGAGCTTGGGATTGATGGTCCGGTGCAGCTCGTCGGGCGCCAGCCCCATGTCCTCGAGCACGCCGGGCCGGAAACTCTCGACCAGGATCGCCGCCGATTTCGCCAGTTCCCTGACGATGGCGCGGCCGGCGTCGGTGCGCAGGTCGAGCGCCACGCTCTTCTTGTTGCGGGCATAGACCTTCCACGCCGTCTCGATGCCCTTGACCCGCCACGAGCGCAGCGTGTCGCCCTCCGGCGGCTCGATCTTGATGACCTCGGCGCCGAAGTCGGCCAGCTGCAGCGTCAGGATGTTGCCCGCGACCAGCCGCGACAGGTCGACGACGCGGACTCCGTCGAGGGGCCCGCGCGCGGTCGGGGTGAAGGGCCGTTTCGTCGGTCCCCTCATGGCTGGGAGCGCGCCACTCCAGTGGCGCTCATGTCTTGCGACGAAAGAAGATAAAGATGCGCCACTGGAGTGGCGCGCTCCCAGCAAAGACTAGCCCACATGCTTGGCGAAGAACGCCTTCGTCCGCTCCATGGCCTGCTTGGACGCCGCCGCGTCCCAGCTGCCGCGCTCGTCGCAATGGAAGCCGTGGTCGGCCGGGTAGTCGTAGATGGTGACGCCGGGATGGAGCGATCTCAGCTCGTTCACATGCGTCATCGGGATGTGCATGTCCTTGTCGCCGAAATGCAGGATGATCGGCACCTGCGGCTTCTCGTTCTTGTTGCCGTGGATGCCGCCGCCGTAGTAGCCGCTCACCGCATCGGGCTTGAGCCGCGTCGCCGCCAGCCAGCAGATCGTGCCGCCCCAGCAGAAGCCGGTGACGCCGACCTTCTTGGCGCCGCGCTTTTTCAGCTCGTCCATCGCCGCCTGGACGTCCTGGACCGGCTTGTCGAAGCCCAGCTCCATCACGTACTTGCGGCCTTCCGCGATGGTGTCGGGCGTGTAGCCGAGATCGACGCCTTTCTTGACGTGATCGAAGCAGGCCGGCGCCAGCGCCACGTATCCGTCGGCGGCGAACTTGTCGGTCACCGCCTTGATGTGGTGGTTGACGCCGAAGATCTCCTGGATGACCACGATGCCGCCCTTGGGCGTGCCCTTCGGAGTGGCGAGATAGGCACTGATTTCGCCGGCCTTAGACTTAAGGCTGATAGTTTCACCCATGAGAATTCCTCCCGTTGGCAGCGGTTGCGGCGCGCATTGGACATGGTAATGCGACGCCGTTCAACCCACCGGCCCCGCCGGACCACGGCCCCGTGCCGCAGAAAGAAAGTCATGTATATCCCCAAGCACTTCGAAGGCGACGAGGCGGCGGCCCGCGAGATCATGCAGGCCCATGGCTGGGCGTTGCTGATCACTGCCGACGAGGCCGGCGCGCCGCTGTGCACCCACGGCGCCCTGGTCTGGGAAGATGACGGCAGCCCGCACGGCAGCCTGCTCGGCCACATGGCGCGTGCCAACGACCACTGGAAGCTGTTCGCCAAAGGCGCGGAGGTGGGCGCCGAATCACTTGCGCTGTTCTGGGGCCCGCACGCCTATGTCTCGCCGACCTGGTACACGCCCGGCGTCAAGGTGCCAACCTGGAACTACATCACGGTCCATGCCTACGGCCGGCCGCAGATCATCGAGGCGACTCCCGCCGTGCTGATGGTCCTGACCAGGCTCGCCGCCGTCTACGAGGGCAGCGGCGCCGACGCCTGGGGCCTCGGCCGCCTGCCGCCCGGCAACGCCGCCCAGCAGACGAAGAACATCGTGGCCTTCCGCATGCCGCTCGCGCGCGTCGAGACCAAACTGAAGCTCAGCCAAAATCGCGAGCTCGAGGATCGCCAGCGCGTCATCGCCAGGCTTGAGGCGAGCGACAGTCAGGACAGCCAAGCGACGGCGAAGTGGATGAAGCGGGTGTTGCCTTAGACGCGATAGCTTTCAATCGAATCGCGCCGTCGGCCCAGCTCATGCGCCGCTACGCTGCGGAAGCTGGGCCGACGGCTGAAGCAAAAGCCATCGCTCGTCAAACTCGGCTACGGCTTCGGGCAGGGCCACTTTTCGGCGAGAGCTGCAATCACCAGATCCATGAACCGTTCGTTCAGACGGTCTCGGTGGCTGACCAGATACGATATGACCACGCTGAACGGTTCTCCGCGGGCCGATCCAGCGGGCACACAGCTCTTGCGCGGCTCGGGAAGATCGCGACCGACATAGGCCAGAGCCTCGACTATGCCCACGCATGTTCCCGAAATGACAATCTCGTGCGGCGGCCTCACTTTGCCCGGCGGCGTCGGCAGAATCAGGTCGCGGCACGGATTCAGCATGTCGTTGCCGCTTGCCTGGGCGTTCGCCGCTCCGGCCGCAAGGCTGATCATCAAGGCCGCCAGGACAAGCATTGGGGTAAGCGCTTGCGTCGGTGCTCGCATCATTGCCTCCACTCCGGTCCGGCAGCTCTCGCCTCTTCGCAGGCCTTCTCCGCGTCCTCCGCGGCGTGGACGGCGGCGTCGCATTTGTCCGCCTTGGCACTGTCGTAGGTGTAGAGCGCCATCGAAAAGACGATGTAGGCGCCGCCCGCCAGATAGTAGTGCCAGTTCTCGAGCTCGAGACGGAACAGCAGCACGGTGAACGGCACGGGGAAGAAGACCATCGTGAAGCGGAACCAGGTCGAGCGCTCGTAGGCGAGCGTAAGCGCCTTGGCTTTGGCCGACAGGGCGGCAGCCTGGCGTTGCAGGATCTCGGTATGGTCGGCCGGTGCGGCGGACATCATGGGCGGCAGTGTCTCACTTTCTCGGCATTATGTAAGAGACACACCTGGCCGCGAATTTGGCCTTCCCGAATCCCATTCGCGCCCTCTCGATGATCAATCGTCATCTTCAACCACGTCGGGCCCAGGCGGCGGCGGTGTGAGTTTCTTGCGCAGCATGAGGCTTTCCAGGGTCGCAATGCCCTCGGCATAGAGGCCCCTGGTACAGTCGACTGCGGCGTCTATTCGGGTGTGATTGCGGCGGCCGTCGGACTCCATGCCTCGGCTCACGCCAAAGCGGTCGTAGTAGATGACAAGTTGCGAGCAACGCGCCTTGAGTTGCTCTGTGGTCTGGGCGGCGGCGGGAGGTGCGATGGCTGCCGCGTCGAGCAGAAGAACAGGAACGAGAAACGGCACCAACCGCAGGAGATGTTTCATTTGTCCCGATCGGCGCTTCTTGTTCGCAGCGAAGCCAAACGCCTAGACCAGGACAACCTTGCCGGTGGCCAACTCGTAGTACGCGCCAACCACGCGGAGCTTGCCGGCGGAAACCATCTCCGCCAGAATTGGCTTCTCGGCCTGCAGCCGGCGCACGTTGGCCTGCACGTTGGCCACCATGGCCCGTTGCTCCAGATCCGGTCCAGGAGTCTTCAGAACAGGCTCGATGCCGGGCTTCATGGCGTTGACCAGGCCCGCGATTTGACCCGGGTACGAGTTGCCCTTTTGCAGGGCTGAAATCGTCGCGCCGATCGCTCCACAATTGGTATGCCCAAGGACCATGATCACCTTGGTGCCCAGCACCGCAACACCATACTCGAGGCTGCCCAATCCTTCAGGCGTTACGAAATTGCCGGCGACGCGGACGACGAACAATTCGCCAGGCCCCTGGTCGAAGGCGAGTTCAGGCGCAATTCTTGAATCGGCACATCCCAGGATGGCGGCAAAGGGAGCTTGACCTTGGGTGCGGGCGACGCGGCCCGCCGAAAAGTCGCGCTGACTCAATTGACCGGAGACATAGCGCCCATTGCCTTCCATCAAGCGGGCAAACGCGGCGTCCGGAGTTTCAGCGGATCGCGCCGGTTGGGCCCGTGTTTCCGCCGCCGACGCTGTCAGCGCCAGGGCCCCCATCCCTGCCGAGAAAAGATGGCGACGCGTAAGACCAGCTGAAACACAGATGTTGCACATCACCACCTCCCGAATTTTGCAAAATGTCGCATGGGACCTATTGAGAAGCAACCGCCAGCTACGAGAGCTGGCGGGAGTGCCCGGGACTCAACACTCGATTGCCTTTGCCGATGTTGCAGACCGAACACAGTGTCTGCAGATTGTCCTCGCGCGTTACTCCGCCCTTGGACCACGGCTCGATGTGGTCGACATGCAAGGTCACGGCGGGGTCCTTCGCCGGACTGGCGCCGCACATCCGGCAGAGGCAGTTGTCGCGGATCAGGACGGTCGCCCGCAGGCGCCAGTTGATTTTCCGCGGCGGGCGGCCTCGCCCGGCGGTGCTCTCCGTTGACTTCTCCCGCAGGCAAGCGTTGCCGTCGATGAACGCCGCGAACGCCAGCAGGGCTTTGTTCCAGGTGCCGAACCGGGCCTCATAAGCGCCGACAGAGAATTTCGACAGGCCCTCGCGCTTGACCAGGTCGCGGCCGATCGGCTGCCGCCCGAGCGTGCGCCACAGCGCGGCGAGATTCTCGAACAGCTCGCCGTCGGAAAGGTCGCGGTCGATGTTGGTCGGCAGGCCCGTGGCCTTCAGTGCGGCATTCCAGGTGCCGAAGCGGGCGCCGACCGTATTGACGGCAAAATCGCCCTTTGCCGAATAGGCATCCTGCGTCAGCGCCCGGCCGTTCTGTGCCTGCGCGACCCGCTGAAGGTCGTGCAGCAATTCCTCGCGGGAAGGTCGCCTGTTGTGCAGCCGGACCTGAAACGGCCGGGCAGGGGCGGATGAAGGCAGGAGCGACATGCCTCCCTATCTACGCCCGACCTGCCTCGATCGACGAATATGGTCCTTACCGAATTCGCTCAGCCGACTGCTGTGTCGAATAACGCGCCCGGGCAAGGCTCGGATGCGGCCTATCGCCGAGCGGCGTCGGCTGTCTGCGTCGGCAGGCCTTCCCGGGCGCTCGCCTGCAGTTCCAGGGCGCCCATGACGAAATAGACCGTGGTGAGCACGCAAAGCAGGACGGTAAACGGGCCGATGCAAGTATGAAAATTCACCATGGGTGCTCCATGCGACTCCGCTTTAACGTGGCGCACCCAAAGATGTTGCATGCCGGCGGTTATTTTGCCCTCAGGAGCTCGCCTGCCTTGAGTCCCACATCGCATGATGGGCGGCGGCGCTCTAGGCCACAGCGTCGGCGGTGCCGGCGCGCAGGCCCGGCGGGCCGGCGTAGCGGCCGGAAATCTGCAGTTCCCGGGGGCATCGGCCGGGGCCGGAGCCAAGGTCATGGCCGGCAGGATGGCGTGACCTTCCAGAACGGCGGGGAACTTGGTTTGGGCGGCGGCGGGTAGTGCAAGGCTGACGATAGCCACGGCAAGAATCGCCTGAGTACGCATGTGATATCTCCTCCTAACCTGACCCTGAGGAGCGGCGCGTCTCGATTAGCGCGGAGTAATCTCCGCGCCTTGGTGGGCAACAGCACGACTGGTCCCACCCTTCGAGACGCGGCCCCCAATAAATGATGAGGGGGGCCGCTCCTCAGGGTGAGGTCGGTTCGGGAGCTATCGCACCGACGCTACGGTTTGCTGACGCCTTTTGTGGATGACCTCGCCGGCCTGTTCGCGGCTGTAACTAAAATGATAAAAATGTGTCGTGCTTCCATCGCGTGGAGAGGTTACGCCGGGGCAAAGCACCAGAGGAGATTGGGATGGACCCGCGCAATCACGACTATAACGACCCCGAAGATGCCGGTTCGAACGCCAGTGCGGAGCCGTCGATCGGCGAGCTGATCCAGCGCCGCCTCAGCCGGCGCGATGCCTTGCGCGGCCTGGTCGGCGTGGGGGCTGCGGCGGCTCTCGGGCACGAGTTGCTGGGCAGCACGGCCTTGGCACAGGAAGCCGGTCCGTCGTCGCTCACCTTCAAGGAGGTCGCGCACACGCTCGACAAGACCCATCACATTCCCGAGGGCTACGAGGCGCAGGTGCTGATCCGCTGGGGCGATCCGGTCGTTGCCGGAGCGCCGCCTTTCGATCCTGCCAATCTGACCGTCGCAGGCCAGGACAAGCAGTTCGGTTACAACTGCGACTTCATCGGCCTGCATCCGTTGCCGCTGGGCAGCAAGGCGGGCGACCGCTTCCTGATGGTCGTGAACCACGAATACACCAACACCAACTTGATGTTCGCGGGCATTGGACAAGGACGGGCTTCACGCACAAAGGCCAGCAAGGCGCAGGTCGAGGTCGAGATCGCCGCGCACGGCGGTTCGGTGATCGAGATCGCCCGCGAAGGCGGTGTCTGGAATGTCGTCAAGAACAGCAAGTACGCCCGCCGGCTCACCGGCATGACCGCCATGGAGATCTCCGGTCCCGCGGCGGGCCACGACAAGCTCAAGACCACGGCCGATGCGACCGGCCGCAAGGTGCTCGGCATGCTGAACAACTGTGCGGGCGGCGAGACGCCGTGGGGGACGTGGCTGACCGGTGAGGAGAACTTCAACGGCTACTTCGGCGGCGATGCGGAGAAGATGCCCGACGCCAAGGCCTACAAGCGCTACGGCGTCACCAAGGCCACCTGGTACGCCTGGGCGCAGCACATCGATCGCTTCAATGTCGAGAAGGAGCCAAACGAGCCCAACCGCTTCGGCTGGATCGTCGAGATCGATCCTTACGATCCCGGCGCGCCGCCGGTGAAGCGGACGGCGCTCGGCCGCTTCAAGCACGAGGGCTGCCATCATGCGCTGGCCAAGGACGGCAGGGTCGCCGTCTACATGGGCGACGACGAGCGGCTCGACTATGTCTACAAGTTCGTGACGTCCAGGGCGTGGAACCCTACCGACCGGGCCGCCAACAAGAACCTGCTCGACGAAGGCACGCTCTACGTCGCGCGCTTCGCCGATGACGGCAAGATCGCCTGGCTTCCGCTGGTGCACGGTCAGGGACCGTTGACGGCCGAGAACGGCTTTGCCTCTCAAGCCGACATCCTGATCTACACCAGACAGGCCGCCGATCTGCTGAAGGCGACGCCGATGGACCGGCCGGAAGATGTCGAGGTCAATCCGGTCAGCGGGCGGGTCTATGTCATGCTGACCAACAACCCGACCCGCAAGCACGAGCAGGTCAACGGTGCCAATCCGCGCGCCAGCAATACCCAGGGCCACGTCATCGAGATCGTGCCGAAGGACGGCGACCAGGCCTCGACCGAGGGCACCTGGTCGATCTTCATCGCCGCGGGCAAGCCGGGCATCGATGCCGGCGCCCGCTATCACCGGGCGACGTCGGAAAACGGCTGGCTAAGCTGCCCAGACAACTGCGCCTTCGACAGCAAGGGACGCATCTGGATTGCCACCGACGGCGCGCCGGGCGCCGCCGGCGTCGCCGATGGTCTCTATGGCGCCGATACGGCGGGCCATGGGCGAGCCCTGACGCGCTGCTTCTTCCAGGCGCCGACCGGCGCCGAGGTGTGCGGCCCGATCTTCACGCCCGACGATGCCACGTTGTTCCTGGCCATCCAGCATCCCGGCGAAGATTCCGGCTCGACCTTCGAGAAGCCTTCGACGCGCTAGCCCGACTTCAAGGACGGCATGCCGCCCCGACCGTCGGTGGTGGTGATCACGAAGAAGGGTGGCGGGGCGATCGGCAGCTAGAGCATATTCCGTCCGGCCTAGGCGCGCAAAACGCGCCGCGATCAGCCGGACGGAATATGCCATTGAAGGAAATGCTTCGTACAACGCGTTTCCGGTCAGATGGAACCGCTCCGCGGTTCTAACTGACCGGAAGCCGCTCTAGATCACGCGCAACCCCCTCACCTAACCTCTCCCCCTAGCGGGGGAGAGGAACACGAACTCATACTCATGCTCTCATGCCTCCTCTCCCCCGATAGGGGGAGAGCGCGGGTAAGGGGGTTACGCACTACCTATCGATCACCGCGATCGCGTCCATCTCGAATAGCCAGTTGGGCTGGGCAAGGCGGGCCACGAAGATGAAGGTGCTGACCGGCGGCGCGGCGGGGTTCATGTAGCGGTCGCGGACCTCGCGGAAAGCCAGGCGCTCCTCGTTGCTAACGCTGGCGACGCAGTAGTTGTTGATCTTCACGAGATTATGGAACGAGCCGCCGGCGGCCTTGAGCGCGGCCTCGAGATTTTTGAAGACCTGCTCGACCTGGGCGCGGAAATTCCCTTCGCCGACCATTCGGTCGTCGATGTCGTGCGGCACCTGGCCCGCGATCAGCACGAGCTTGCCGCTCGTTACTTCGGCGATCTGCGAATAGCCGCGCCGATACATCGTGCTGGGGCTGGAGAGGGTGACGGGCATGGGGCGCTCCTTCGTTGGAAGCAGCGACCGTAGCGCGCGGCCCTCAGACGTTGAAGCGGAAGTGGAAGACGTCGCCGTCCTTGACGGGATAGTCCTTGCCCTCGAGGCGGAGCTTGCCGGCGTCGCGCGCACCCGCTTCGCCGTTCAGCGACACGTAGTCGTCGTAAGCGATGGTCTCGGCGCGGATGAAGCCCTTCTCGAAATCGGTGTGGATGACGCCGGCCGCTTCCGGGGCGCGGGCCTCGCGCCGCACCGTCCAGGCGCGGGCTTCCTTCGGTCCCACCGTGAAGAAGGTCACCAGGTCGAGGAGCTGGTAGCCCGCGCGCACGACGCGCGCCAGGCCGGTTTCCTTCAGCCCGAGCGAGGCCAGGTAGTCGGCCTGGTCCTCGGGTGCGAGCTGCGCCACCTCGGCTTCGATGGCGGCCGAGATCACCACCGACAGCATGCCGCGTTCCCTGGCGAAGGCTTCGGCCTTGGCGCTGTGGGCGTTGCCCGATGCGGCCGAGGCCTCGTCGACGTTCAGCACGTACATCATGGGCTTGGCGGTGATGAGCTGCAGGCCGGCAAAGGTCGGCTGCTCCTCGGGCGCGAGCTGGACGTCGCGTGCGGGCCGTCCCTCGCGCAGCAGGTCGAGCGCCTTCTTGACCAGCGGCGCCTCGGACGCTGCTTCCTTGTCGCCGCCCTTGGCGCGCTTCTCCAGTGCCGGCAGGCGCTTTTCGAGGCTGTCGAGGTCGGCCAGCATCAGCTCGGTTTCGACGATCTCGGCGTCGCGCACCGGATCGACCGTGCCGTTGACGTGCGTCACGTCGCCGTCCTCGAAGCAGCGCAGCACGTGGGCGATGGCGTCGACCTCGCGGATGGTGCCGAGGAACTGGTTGCCCAGCCCCTCGCCCTTGCTGGCGCCCTTCACCAGGCCCGCGATGTCGACGAACTCGAGCTGGGTGGCGATGATCTTGGCCGAGCCCGCTATCGCGCACAACCTGTCGAGCCGGGGATCGGGCACGGCGACGCGCCCGATGTTGGGCTCGATGGTGCAGAACGGGTAGTTGGCCGCCTGCGCTGCCTGCGTGGCGGTGAGCGCATTGAACAGTGTCGACTTGCCGACATTGGGCAGGCCGACGATTCCGCAATTGAAACCCATGCTACGCTTTCGACTCTTCTGGTTCTTCGCCCGGAGGCTTGGGAGGCGGCGCGAGATGCGCCACCCGGCTCATATATCGTTCGTCCGCTTTGGCGCCGCCTTCGGCGAGCAGCGCCGACTCCTCGGCCAGGGCCGCCAGCAGCTTGGGCAACCAGCCGGTCTTTTCATCGCGCTCGTCGGGCTCGAAGTCGCGCAGCACCCAGTGCAGCACCAGGTCCTTGTGGCCGGGATGGCCGATACCGATGCGCACCCGGCGATAGTCGTTGCCGAGGTGGGCATCGATGTCGCGCAGGCCGTTGTGGCCGCCGGCGCCGCCGCCCTTCTTCATGCGCACCCGGCCGGGATCGAGGTCGAGCTCGTCGTGGAACACGACCATGCGGTCGAGCGGCACTTTCAGGTAGCGCACCGCCTCGCCCACCGATCTGGCCGATTCGTTCATGAAGGTCATGGGCTTCAGCACCATGGTGCGCTCGCCGCCGAGATGGCCTTCCGCCACCTCGCCGCCAAAGCGCGCCCGCCACGGCGAGAAGACACGGCGGCGGACGATCTCGTCCACCGCCATGAATCCCACGTTGTGCCGGTGCCCCGCATAGCGCGGCCCGGGATTGCCGAGGCCGACCAGCAGAAGCAACTCGTCCTTACTTCTTCGCCGGAGCCGGCGCCCTGCCGCCGCCAGCCGGAGCCTTGCCGCCGGCCGCAGGAGCCGCTGCGGCACCTGCGGCAGGAGCTGCACCTGCCGTCGCCGGAGCCGCCCCGGGCGCGCCCGGAGCCGCAGCACCTGCTGCGGGAGCCGCCGCACCTTCGGCCGGAACCGGAGCCGCCGCCGCTGCTGCCGCATCGGCTGCAGCCTGGGCTGCCGCTTCGCGCACCACGGTCGGGGCGGCGATCGAGGCCACGGTCGCGTTCTTGTCACGGCTCACCACCCGCACGCCCTCGGGAACCGTGAGCGTCGACAGATGGATGGAGTGGCCGATTTCGAGGCCGGTCAGGTCGACGTCGAAATACTCCGGGATCGCATCGGCCCTGGTGCGCACCGTGATCTCGTGCAGCACGATGTTGAGCACGCCGCCGCGCTTGATGCCGGGCGCATTGGCCTCGTTCTTGAAGTGGACCGGCACCTGCACGGTGATCACCGAGTCAGGACCGATGCGCAGGAAGTCGAGATGGAGCGGCTTGTCCGTCACCGGATCGGTCTGCACGTCGCGCGGCAGGACCTCGTAGCCCGTGCCCTCGACGTCGATCCTGAGTCGGTGGTTGAAGTAGCCTTCGCGGTGCAGCTCGCGCGCGATCGAGTCCGGCTGGACCGCGATCATGACGGGGGGCTGCTTGTCGCCGTAGATCACGGCGGGAATCAGTCCATCGCGACGACTGGAACGGGCGCCCCCTTTGCCGGCCCGATCCCGCAACTTCGCGACGACTTTGGTCGTCTCTGCCATCTCACTTCTCCTTGGGTTTATCCGTCTCTCTTCTCTCACTCGCGGCGTGGCCTCCAGGGGTGCCAATCGCCGGATCTCCTATATTCCCAAAAGCAGCTACTAGTCGAACAGGCTCGACACCGAGGTCTCCTCGGAAATGCGCTTCATCGCCTCGGCCAGCAGCGGCGCGATGCTGAGCGGCCGCACGTTGGGCGACACCCGCACCGCCTCGGTCGGCTGGATCGAATCGGTGATCACCATCTTTTCCATGGGCGAGGCCGCGATGCGCGCCACCGCACCGCCCGACAGAACACCGTGCGTGACATAGGCCGACACCGACTTGGCGCCCTGGTCCATCAGGGCGACGGCTGCGTTGCACAGCGTGCCTGCCGAATCGACGATGTCGTCGATCAGGATGCAGTCGGCGTTCTTGACGTCGCCGATCACGTTCATCACTTCGCTGACGCCCGCCTTCTCGCGGCGCTTGTCGATGATAGCAAGGTCGGCGTCGAGGCGCTTGGCGATCGCCCGCGCCCGCACCACGCCGCCGGTGTCGGGCGAGACAACGGTCAGGTTGCGGTTGGTCAGCGTCTCCTGGATGTCCTTGGAGAACACCGGGCCGGCATAGAGATTGTCGAGCGGGATGTCGAAGAAGCCCTGGATCTGGGCGGCGTGCAGGTCGAGCGTCAGCACGCGGTCGGCGCCGGCATTGGTGATCAGGTTGGCCACCAGCTTGGCCGTGATCGGAGTGCGCGAGCCGGTCTTGCGGTCCTGACGGGCGTAGCCGTAGTAGGGTATCACCGCCGTGATGCGCCGCGCCGAACTGCGGCGCAGCGCATCGATGGTGATCAGCAGTTCCATCAGATGGTCGTTGGCCGGGTAGCTGGTCGACTGCAGCACGAACATGTCCTCGCCGCGCACGTTCTCCAGGATCTCGACAAAGATTTCGTTGTCGGAGAAGCGGCGGATGTTGGCCTTGACCAGCGGCAAGGCCAGCTTGGCGGAGATGGCGTCCGCCAGCGGTCGATTGCTGTTGCCGGTGAGAATCTTCATGAAGGCCCCTCGCGCGCCCGGCGGGACATCGTTAAGTCGTTGATTTTAGACGACAAAACGGCCATTCCCGGCCGCGACGCGGCGGACCATACCAATGTGTCCCGGCTCTGTAAACGCCCTGAAATATCGCGGTTTTCAGGCCTCGTTACGCGCCTTCATGAAATGTGGCGCCGCTGCCAAAACATCGAGGCAGGCCACCGCGTCTCATGGCAATACGCCGAGCGTCGCTCGTCGCGATAGCGATTGAAGCGATCTGCAGCACGCCCGACCCAGGCCGGCAATTCATCGCGGGCAGGCTCTGTCGTGCGCCAGCGCAGCATCCAATCCGCTACTTCCATTCCGGAGTTGATGGCCTCGCTGATTCCCCGCCCACAGAGCGGATCAAAGGCCATGATGGCATCGCCAACAGCTGCCCAACCGTCGGACACGACGACATGATGTATGCTCGAGCGTGCATCAAAGCCGATCCACCGACGCTGCCCAATCAAGGCGGCAACGAAGTCACTTTCCGTTTCCATCAACGGGCACTGTCTTAATTCGGTTAGCAGGAACTCCGCCCGGTCATTGCCGCCCTTCGGGAGTATGTCGGCGTCGCTGAAGAAGACCGCGACCTGTGAGCCCTCTGGAATGGTTGCCGAATACCACCAGCCTCGCGGCGTTGCCGCGACAATCGCCCGGCCAACCACGGTGCCGCGGTCCTCTGCTCGACCGTCCTTCACGAAGGCAAGGCCCACAAGCCTGTCGATCCAGGTTCTCGATCGGCTCGGCGCAAAAGGAAGACTGGCGCCCCTGCCTGTGGCGGCGACGATCCATTTCGCTCGACCGCTTGCGACACTGTCGCCACGACGCAATCCGTAGGTCCAGCACTCGGCGTGTCGAGCTGCCGAAGTCACCCGAGCCTCGAGGAATGCCGTCGCGCCGGCGTTGCGCGCGCGCTCAAAGAGCGCCCTGTCGAATTTCCTGCGATCCACACGCCAGCTGCCTCCGTACGGGCTGAAGATATTCGGACGCCGGGCCGCGCTCGATCGTCCCCAGGCGGCGGTGATACCGAGACATGGTGCCGACCATTCCCGCTTCTCGATCTCCAGACCAAGCTGCAGCAGCGTGGGGCCAAGCGACGGCTCCAGAGTTTCACCGATCCGGAACTGCGAAAAATCGCTCGACTCGACGATGGCGACGCGACCACCGGCCTTGGCCAGCTGGATCGCGCAAGCCGATCCAGCCGGCCCGCCGCCCACGACGAGAAAATCGAGGTCGAGCGAAGGCCCCAAGCTCATGCAATGAGGTTGCTGGAGGCGCGTTGGTCCTCAGCGAATACAATGTTGCCGGCGGCGTCGCGCTGCGCAGTGATGAAACCGAGCTTGGAGAAGTTGTGCACCATTTGCAGATGCGTGCTTACGCCCCTATCCCAGGCGACTTCATCGCTCGACGCTGCCGTCCGGCGGACATTGTCAGGTCGCTGTGCGGGCCACCAGTTCCCGACACAGTCCAGGAAGTCGGCTTGCCATGGCACGGCCATCAACGCGATGAGGTCCCCCGGCCGCAACTGCGCGTGATTCAACCTGAAATCGAAGGGTACACTGTAGATCGTCGGATCTCTGGTGATGATGCCCGCTTCGATGCCCGGAAAGAATCCCCGGCCGACCGTCGACTGCAACGCGGCGCGCGTCATCCCATCGGCAGTTATGGCGTTCGCCGGTTGCGGTATGCCTTGCCAATCCGACTGGAAACGGCCCGCCGCCCACTCGGTGAGCACGAATCTCTGCTGCTTTGTCAATTTGAAGCGATTGAGGACATTCTCGTCCTCGATATCGAGTACGAACTTGGCAGTGGTGCCGCGTAGCTGGGCCGCTCCCGGTGTTGCGTCGGCAAGTGCCGGCCAGTCCTCGCTCACGCTGCTCCAGTCGGCGGCCTGGTTCACATAGCGATGGCGGCCTGTCCGGAGCAGGAGAGGAAACACGTCTCTGGTGAAGGATACCTGGGTGGGTGGCGCGACGCCCAGCTGCTCGATGGCAACTTCCAGCATGATGTCGTAGAGGCTGACGATACCTTGGATCTCCGGCGCGTAATCCGGCGGACCCACAGCCACCCAGGCTGGCTCGATACCGTCGATCGTGGAACCATTCGCAAGGCGAATGCGCGCCGTGACCGGTCCGTCCGACGTGTCGTCATGCCAACCTGGATTCGTATAAAAACTTGGAAGTCCCTGGTTGGTGGGCGATGACGAGAAGCCGAAGCCGCCCAATACCAGCAAATTCTGGCTCTTGTCGGTTCGCAGTTCACCCAGGGGAACGCGGCGGCCCTGGTACTCGCCGGTGTCGAACCTGACAGCGTTCGCACTGGCGCCGGTCACCGTTCGAGGCCCCGGGTCGATCAGGAGCGGCGCCGGGTTGGCCACCAGCTGCGGCCGTTGTGGGGAGGTCGACGGGCCGCTGCCGCGCGTCACCGCTCCCTTCTTGTTCACGAGATGAACGGTCCATTCGACCACCGCACCGGCAGGGAGCTGTGCTTCGCGCGAGACACCGTTGCCATCGACCTCGAACAGGCGGAAGCGAGCGGCCTGCCGCTTGATCTGATCTTCGTCGACCTTGTACTGCTTGATCGGCGTCTCGTTGCCTTGCCCGTCGACGTCGAATCCCGGGTGCCCCGGTCTCTCCGGACCGACGTAGAACTTCGTCAGGTCGTTGCCCAACCGGGCGAATCCGATGGAAGGGTAGATGCGGAATGCCATGCTGTCCTCCTGGGTCCTAGTTCGTATCGCGTTGATTGAGCAACATGCTGCACACAAGTCCGGTCACTGGAGTTGCTGCAACAGCGTGAGAAATTCCTGCAAATCGCCTGTCGGCGTCGGCACGCCATTGGTCTGGTCCAAGCCGGGAAAGATGCGGTCCTGTGGCATCCAGGTCTTCACGTCCTTGAGCTCGACGACGCGATCCATGATGTCTCCCTTGATATTCAGCACCGCCTGGCGTTCGAGAACGTTGTATTTGATCGAGCTGTGGCAACGGTAACAGTACCTGTTGAGGTAGTAGACCAGGGTGCGGTCCTGGTTGCTGTCCGGATTCCAAGGCTGGGTTCCGAAGCCGCGCTGATAGGGCGGAACGTGCCTGGTCGAATTCGCCGCGCCTGGATCATGCAATTCGAGCCACTTGCTCACTGCCCTGATCGGAAAATTTGGCGGGGCCGAGATGTCGGCAGATGCGGCGGCGTCCACGTTCTGCGCCCTTATCTCTGTGTTCAATGCCCGGATGACGTCAAAGGCCTTCTTGAACTGCGGCGTCGTCGTATCCACGCCACCGTCAGGAAGCACCGGCTGACCGAGCGCCGTGAAATCCTCCAGGCTGAATTTGGCATCCGCGAGTCCGTAGTCCGGTTTCACGCGATCGAACCAATGGTCGGTATCGAGGTAGTTGAGCTTGCCGTTCGAAATCGACTTGCCGTGACAGTCTTCGCAGGATCGAGCCACGTAGAAGAAGTCCTTGCCCGGCGCCTCCGTCTCCGGATTGCGCGCATCGAACGAGGCCCTCAGCTTGAACCCGAGGGCCCCGGCGTCCTGGAATTGCCCCCCGACTGTCAGCGGAACGTTGTTGCCGTCGCAGTCCGTGGCGCCGCCACTTCCATTGTTGCACTTTACCAGCGGATCGTAGGCGAAGAAGTACAGCGCGCGCTTGGCGAAGGAATATGGCCCCGTTCCGGCTTTGCGAATGGCGATGGCCTGATTGAAAAGAGAAACGTTCCTGTCCGGCAGAGGAAGCGCGGTTGGCGACTTCTCGAAGATGTTCTGCAGGAAGTGCAACGCCTCCATGCCATTGGCGTCGGCGCTCGATCCCGGTCTCGCCTTGAAGCGAACAAGCTTTCGCCAGCCAAATGCGGCGGGGGTGGGCGGCGCCGGCGTCTCGACCTTGGAAATCTTTGGCGCAAAGAAATAAGTTGCAAGGATGTCGGTTCCGCTTGCCTTTGCCATGAGCTGCTCGGAGGAGAGTCCGTGCAAGTCTCTCGCATCGATGTTCGGATAGCCGAAGTAGACGAGCAGGGTCTTGATCGAGCTGCTTTCAATGGTCGCCGGTGCCTCGAACTTCATCTGGGTCGCCACGACGTCGCGGTAATATTTCCTCGCTTCGTCCTCGCTTCCCGTCGCGACCTGCAGATGGCCGTGGACGAACGCACTGCCTGCGACGACGCGCCGGGCATGGTTTGGCTGTAGTGGATCTGCGGCCGTCGTCGCCATCATTCCGACGCCCATGGCCGATATGCCGACTGCCACAGGGATCGCATGCCGTAGCCACCTATGAGTATGCTGGAGCATCGTTTGGTCCCCCCGTTCCAAGTCCTGGCGCTGCGACCTATGCCGCCTTGCCGACAAGCTGCACACCAAAGCGTTGCAAGATGGGCCGAATCGGACTGACGAAGCTGTGTGCGCCATCGCCGCCGATGATGAGCCCGATTGGTTTGTTGCTCTGTGCGTCCACCACCAGCGCGCCGGAGTCGCCGCCCGTGGAGAATGGCCCGCCGGCCCCGGCGACCTGGATCACATTCTCGAAGAGATACGCGTGAGCGCCCAGGTCCAGGGTCACGCGTGAGCGAACCTTGGTAACGACACCGAGGGTCTCACCGGTGCCGGCGCCGAATTTGCGCACGCTCTGGAACGACGCCGAAGCCATCGGAACCGGTTCTATGTCGATCAGCGGGAACTCGACGGTGACGTCGGCCTTGCTGAGAACCCGCGCAATGGCGGCATCGAAGGAATTGACCGTTCCATCGTCCTTGAGCGGTTCGAAATCCGTCAGGATCGCCAGTGGTGCCGACTGTGCGCTCGGCTTTGCAGGCTCGACGATTTGATCGCCGATCGTCGCGTCGCCTGAAAGGGCAAGAACGTGGCAAGCGGAAAGGATGTGCCAGGCATCGTCGCCCGGCTTGGTGACGAAACACCCGATCGATCCCGCTTCACCCTGGATATGGCTGATCCCTGCGCCAAAGCTTGCCGGACGGGCATGGAGCTTGGGGGTGCCAGGCGAGACGACAACGGAAGCGGGCCGCCCAGCCACCCTGCTTGAACAATCAGCGACGGGTCGGAGAAGCTGCATGGACCGCTCTCGTCTTCCGAAGGATGCCTTCCGTGCGGCGCGCTAAATTGGGAACTTGCCGCTGGTCGTCGGCAAACTCTATTATCGGTTGTAAGTCTTAGCAAGCACTACCTCAACCGAGGGGCGACAAGCGGCGGCTGATCAGGAACCGCAGTTCGAACCTTGCCTTGCGGCGACCTTCGGGGCCGGGGGACAGGCGCGGGTAATGATCGCCGGAAGCGCGTTGTACGAAGCGTTTCCTTCAATGGCATGTTCGGTCCGGCTGATCGCAGCGCGTTTACGCGCCTCAGCCGGACCGAACATGCTCTAGTCGACGGCCAGTCTTGCCTGCGCGGCAAGCCTCACCGAGGCGTTGGCAGCACCATAGCCGCGGTAGTGCCGTCGCTCGACGATCTCGAAGAAAAAGCGCTGGTCGAAGGTCTGGGTGTAGACCTGCAGATACTCGGCATCGCCGTCGCGGTCGTAGAGCACGTTGTTGGCCCGGAGTTCCTCGAGGCGCTCGGGGGCCAGGTCCATCTTGGCTTCGAGATCGTCATAATAGTTCTCGGGGATATCGAGCAGGCGCACGCCGCTTCCCTTCAGGCGTTTGAGCGTGGCGAACATGTCGTCGGTGGCGAAGGCGATGTGCTGGACGCCCGAGCCGAACAGCTCGGCCAGGAAGCGCGAGGACTGCGTGCGCTGGCTCTGCGAGGCGTTGAGCACGAGGCGAAGCCCGCCGCCCGGCGCTTCGATCACCTGGCTGGTCACCAGGCCGCCGGGGTCGGCCACGTCCTGCGGCGCGATCTTCCGGAGATCGAGCAGCGAGGTGTAGAACAGCAGCCAGGTCAGCATCTCCTCGTAGTGCATGGACTGCGAAATGTGGTCGATCCCGGTGAGGCCGGCGGCGTTCGAGCCGTCCTCGCCGGTGTCGTCGAACTCGATGTCCCAGACGCGGCCGAGGTCACTCGTCACGTCGAGGAAATAGACCAGGCTGCCGCCGACACCGCGCACCGCCGGAATATCGAGCTCGCCCGGTCCCACGGCCTGGCGGAACGGCTGGTCGAGCAGGAGCTTGGCCCGCTCAAAGGTGGCCGCCGCATTGTCGACTTTCAGTCCGAGCGCGCAGACGCCCGCGCCATGCGTCAGGTGGAACGAGTAGGCGAAGCCCTCCTTCTCGCGATTCACCACGAGATTTATATCGCCCTGCTGCCACCGTGTGACGGCTTTCGACTTGTGCAGGCCGGCGCGGCGGAAACCCAGCGCCGACAGCAGCCGCTCGAACTCCGGCGCGCTCGCGTCGTCGAGGGCGAACTCGATGAAGGCGGTTCCGAGGGCGGCCGACCGCGGCGGCAGCGTCGTCGGCTTGCCGGTCCTGGATGCCAACTGGTCGAGCATGAAGAGCAACGAGCGATGGCCGTCGACCGCGACGCTGCGCGCCGAGCCGGCGCGGAACTGATCGTTGAAGATCTCCAGCGACAGTGGGCCGTCATAGCCGGTCGCCGCCAGCGCCTCCATGAAGTCGAGCAGCGGCAGCTCGCCCTGGCCCGGGAAGTTGCGGTAGTGGCGGCTCCACGACAGATAGTCCATCTGCAGCACCGGCGCGTCGGCGACCTGGACCAGGAAGATCTTGTCGCGTGGAATGGCCCGGATGGCGCCGAGGTCGGTCTTGCGGGCAAGGATATGGAAAGTGTCGAGGACCAGCCCGACAGCGGGATGGTCGGCGCGGCGCACCGCTTCCCAGGCGTCGCGATAGTCGTTGATGTGACGGCCCCAGGCGAGCGCCTCGAAGGCGATCCGTAGGCCGTGCCTGGCCGCCCGCTCACCCAGCTCGCGCAGGTCGGCGGCGGCCCGGTCGATGCCGCCCAGCGACTCAGGCGAGACATTGCTGCAGATCATCAGGAGATCGCAGCCCAGCTCCTTCATCACGTCGAACTTGCGTTCGGCATGGGCGAAGACGCGGGCGCGCTGGTTGTCGGGCATGCCCTCGAAATCGCGGAACGGCTGGAGTGTGACGATCTCGAGGCCAAGCTCGGCGCAGCCCCGCCGGACGTCGGAGGGCGTGCCATTGAAGGTCACCAGATCGTTCTCGAAGATCTCGACGGCCTCGAACCGCGCCGCCGCGATCGCCTCGAGCTTTTCGCCGAGACCGCCACTCAGGGAAACCGTCGCGATCGAGGTCTTCATGGCGTCACCTCCGGTTTGACGTCTCCGTCACTGTCCGCACTTCGCTCATCGCGGCCCCACTCGCAGCGGCTCGGGCAGCGCATCGGGCAGTTTGCCGACCATGTGGACCGCGGCCTGCATGGCCACGATGTAGCCGTAGGGGCCAAGGCCGCAGATCACGGCCTTGGCCGCCGCGGAGAGCTTGGAATGCCGGTGCAGTTCGTCGCGCGCATGGATGTTGGAGATGTGCAGCTCGACGATCGGCCCGTCGAAGATCTTGAAGGCGTCGAACAGAGCGACCGAGGTGAACGAATAGGCCGCAGGGTTGACGATCAGCGCATCGGCCGTGCCGCGCGCCGACTGGATCAGCTCGACCATCTCGCCCTCGTGGTTCGACTGATGGCAGACTAGCGACACGCCGAGATAGTCGGCGAACTGCCGGCAGCTCGCCTCGACGGCGGCGAGCGTCGTCGAGCCGTAGATGTGCGGCTCGCGCACGCCCAGCAGGTTGAGGTTCGGGCCATTGATGATCATCAGGCGGGTCGTCATGTCGTATCCCTTCAGTCGGCGACTGCGGCCAGGCGGTCGCGTACGGATGCCGCCTCGGCGAAGGTAGCGTGCAGGCGCGCGGCGTCGGGCGCAAAGCCGGTAAACAGCCGGTAGGCCTCGACCGCCTGGTGCACGCACATGCCGGCGCCCCCCATCACCTGCGCGCCGCGTCCGCGGGCCGCCTTGAGAAGCCTGGTTTCGAGCGGGCTGTAGATCACGTCCGCCACCCAGTGGCGCGCTTCGATCGCGTCGGCCGAGACGGGCATGCCGGGAAAACCCGTCATGCCGACAGGCGTGGCGTTGACCAGGCCCGCCGCCGTCGCCAGGACCGGCACGGGGTCGTGCACGATCCGGCAGCGCTCCGGTCCGAAGTGTGCACTCAGGGTCGCCGCAAGGCCGGCTGCCTGGGCCTCGTTCTTGTCGCTCACCAGCAGGGTCCCGACGCCAAGATCGAACAGCGCGAAGGCCACGGCGCGGCCGGCGCCGCCGGCGCCGATCAGGACTGCCGTCTTGCCGGCGACCGCCTCGCGGCCAAGCTTCTCCTCGAAGCTTCGCCTGAATCCGGTGCGGTCGGTGTTGTAGCCCCGGGTGGTGCCGTCGCGGCCGATGGTGACGGTGTTGACCGCGCCGATCTGCCGGGCCTCATCCGATATCTCGTCGAGCAGGGCGAGAACCGCCTCCTTGAACGGATAGGTGACGTTGACGCCGGCAAAGCCCGCGGTCCGGGCGGCCGCGAGCAGATCTTCCAGGCGGCGGCCGGGTAGCAGGTCGGTGTCCATGAGGTGGTAGTGGCCGCTCCGTCCCAGGGCGGCGCAGAAATCCTCGAACAGTGCCGGCGACAGCGATCTCTGGATGTTGGCGCCGATCAGGCCGACGAGAACGCCTGCGGTCATGGTGTCAGCCCTTGTAACCCAGCAACCGTGGCAGCCACAGAACTGTCTCCGGCACGAAGGTGATGATGATCAGGGCTGCGATCATGGCATACACGAACGGCATTGTGTCGCGAATGATCGGCCGCAACGGCATGCCGGCGATGTTGGCGACGATGAACAGCAGCAACCCATAGGGCGGGGTCACCAGGCCGATCATGATGTTGAAGACCACGACGACGCCGAAATGCACCATGTCGATGCCGAGGGCGTTGGCCGTCGGGATCATGATCGGCACGATGACAAGCAGGATCGTGCTGCCCTCGAGCAGGCAGCCCAGCACCAGGAGAATGACGTTGACCAGGATCCAGAACATGGTCGGCGTGAGCTGGAAGCCGGCCAGGATGTCACGCACCGACGCGGGAATGTTCTCGACGGTGATGACGTAGTTGAACACCAGGGCGCCCGCGATCAGCATGCCGATCGCCGCGGTAGAGCGGGCGCTGGTCAGCAGCGAATTGTAGGCGTCGCGAAACGAGACGCTGCGATAGAGCATGGCCGATATGGCGAATGCGTAGGCGGCAGCGATGGCGGCAGCCTCGGTTGGCGTGGTGAAGCCGCTGTAGATGCCGCCCAGCAGGATGACGGGCATCATCAGGGCAGGAAATGCCTCGACAGTGATGCGCGGCAGTTCGCGGAGCGGGATCGACTTTTCGACCGGAAAGTCGTGGCGATGCGCCATCCAGCTGTTGATCGCCATCTGCGCGATGGCCATCAGGAAGCCGGGGATGACGCCGCCCATGAACAGGTAGCCGATCGACGCATCCGACACGAGCGCGAACAGCACCATCGGAATCGAGGGCGGGATGATGGGCCCGATGACCGCCGAGGCCGCCGTGATCGCTGCGGCGTAGCTCCGCGTGTATCTGCCGCCGCGCGTCATCATGTCGATCATGACGCGGCCGGTTCCCGCGAGGTCGGCGATGGCCGAGCCCGACATGCCGGCGAAGATGATGCTCTGGACGATGTTGATGTGGCCGAGGCCGCCGCGGAAGCGGCCAACCAGCGCGTCGCAGAAACGCAGCAGCCGGTCGGACATGCTGCCGATATTCATCAGCTCGGCCGAGAACAGGAACAGCGGCACGGCGAGCAGGACCCAGCTGTTGTAGAGGCCGTTCAGGAGCTGCTCGGCGGCAATGCCCATGTCCTGTCCGGCCAGCAGCAGATAAAGAATGGAGCCCGCGATCATGGCGTGGCCGATCGGCAAGCCGATGATCGACAGGATGAGGATCGCCGACAGACAGAGCGAGAACGGGCTGGTGAAGTTCACGACGCCGCGCCGCCCTTGTCCGGGTCGATCAGCGACTGCGGCACTGCGCCCTGAAGGCTGCGCCAGACCAGCCAGACGTAGCGCACGACCACCGCCGCGGCGAACACCACGTAGATCGAATAGAGAAGGTCGAGCCGGATGCCGAGATAGGCCGTCTTCTCGACCTTCATGAAGGCGACGTAGTCGTAGATCGCCGGCAAGGAGATGCCGTAGAGCGCGATCAGGGCGACGCCCGAGACGACCGCGAAGGCGCGACGGATGGATGGCCGCACCAGCCCGTAGATGATGTCGAAGCGGATCTCGTCGCGTTCGCCAACCACGAAGGCGGCCCCCCACAGCACCAGCCACAGCCAGGTGATGATGCTGAGCTCGTACGCCCAGCCGGTGTTGGCGCCCACCAGGTAGCGCAGGATGATCTGGCAGAGGAACGCGACGAACATGACGCAGAGCAGCGCCGCCGCGACATTCTCTGCGCGGCGGCGCAGCCAGCCCATCGCGACCACGAGGCGTGGCGGCATTATTTGATTGCGCTGATGCGCTCGAGCATGCCCTTCGGCCAGTCCTTGGCGAACTCCGAGGTCAGGTACTTCTTCTGCGCAAAGGCGCGGAAGGCCGCGACGTCGGGCGAATAGACCTGCAGCCCCTGCGCCTTGAAGAAGTCGCTGGCCTCCTTCTCCTGGGCATTGTACTTGGCCGTCGATGCGTCGAAGGCCTTCTCCGCCGCGGCAGTAAACTTGGCCTGCTGCGCGGGCTTCAGCGAATCCCACAGCTTGGTGGTGATGGCGGCCATGTCGTAGCCGATGACGTGGCCGGTCAGCACGAACTGCGTCGTTACTTCATAGAACTTCATGGTGCGGCTCAGCACCAGGGGGTTGTCCTGGCCATCGATCGCGCCGCTTTGCAGCGCCGTGTAGACCTCGGCGAAGGCCACGGGAGTGGGGCTGGCGCCGATCGATTCGCCCAGGAACTGCCAGAACTCGCCCGGCGGCATGCGCATCTTCATCCCGGCCAGGTCGGCGGGCGTGTTGATCTTCTTGGTCGGCTTGAGATTGACCTGGCGGGTGCCGAAGAACACCGGCGCCAGCAGGTGGATGCCGAGCTTGTCGCGAACCATCTTGATCATCTCCTGGCCGACGTCGCTCTTGAACGTCTTGCGCAGATGGTCGGAATCGCGGAACAGGTAGGCCGAAGTCAGCAGCGACCAGGCCGGTATCTGCTTGGAGATGTCGGCGGGCGCCAGGTTGCACATTTCGAGATTGCCGCGCTGCATGGCGACCAGTTCGGTGCCCTGCTTGAACAGCGAATTGTTCAGGAAGAGCTCGATGTCGAGGTCGTCTTTCATGGCCTGGCCGAGCGCCTTGTAGGCCTCGGCGCGGATGTCCTGCTCGGTGAAGGCGGAGGAGAACTTGGCCTTGGGCTTTCCCTGGGCCGAGGCCTGCCTGATCGAACCGCCGTCGACTATCGAACCGATTGCGAGGGCTGCGCCGCCTGCGACGACGGTGCGCCGATGGATCGTTGTCATGATGTTTCCTCCGCTTGCGTATAACGCCTGCCGCCTGTGCCGGCGGTTCTTCGCAGCTTTGTACTAACTGGTTAGTTTGTCAATTGGGCTGGCTAATCCGGCCGGCCCGGCGCGGACCGCGGGTCAGGCCCGGACGTAGCGCAGGATGGTGTCGACGACCTCGCCGCGCCGTGCCGCCAGCGCCCGGGGCGAGGCCATGTCGCGCTTGAAGATGGTCGAGAAGGTGGCGCGATTGGCGATGTTGAAGATGCACAGCGCACTGATCGACATATGGAGGCCGACCGGGTCGATGTCGTGGCGGAATACACCTGCCGCCTGGCCGCGCCGGACCAGTTCGCGCAGCGTGTCGATGACCGCATTGTTGAGCTCCCGGATCGTCCTGGAGCGCGCCAGGTAGACGGCATTGAGGATGTTCTCGTTCATGACCAGGCGCACGAACTCGGGATGGGCGTTCTGGTAGTCGAAAGTGAACGCGACCAGGGTGCGCAGCGCTGTTTCGGGCGGCTGATGCGCCAGATCGAGCGATACCTCGATGCTGCGGATCGACCGGTACGCCGCCTCGAGCACGGCGATATAGAGGCCCTCCTTGCTGCCGAAGTAGTAGTAGATCATCCGCTTGCTGGTCTTGGTGCGGTCGGCAATCGCGTCGACTCGTGCGCCGCTGAAGCCCTTGCCGGCGAACTCCCGCGTCGCGACATCGACGATGTTGCGCTTCGTTCCCTCCGGATCGTTGACACGTTGCCGCTGGGCTTGGCCGTTGCGGGAGACCTTGGGTTTCATTGGGCGAGCACTGTTACACTGCAGCCGTCGCCGCCGTCCACCGGCCGTCGCCGGCAGTCACTGCGCCAGCAGCAGCGGTATAGGGCAGGAGGAGACGACTTTGCCGGTGGCGCTGCCCAGCCCGAGGTAGGTCTTCAGCTGGCCGCCGCCGAAGGCGCCCATGACCAGCAGGTCGGCCTTGCGGTCCCTGGCATCGCCCAGCAACGCCCGGCCGCGGGCGCGCCCGGAAAGGGCATTCGGGGTGATGACGTCCAATGAAACGGCCACGCCATGGCGGGCGAGGTTCCGCGCCAGCGGTCCGGCGTTGACCGCTTCGGGCGTGCTGTCGACGATCAGGACAATGACCTTGTCGGCCCTCTTCAGGAAAGGCAGGGCATAGCCCGTGGACCGCGCTGCCTGGCGGCTGCCGTTCCAGGCCAGCACAATCGACGAGAACCCGCCGGCCTTGACGTCGGGCGGAGCGATCATCACCGGCCGGGGGCATTCCTCAAGCAGCGTGCCTGGGCTGAGCGGGTCGAGGTTCTCCGGAGTAGACGCCGGCCGGCTGATCACGACGAGATCCGCGCATTGGCCCATTTCGATCAGCCGCGCGAGCTTGTTGACCTTGCCGAAGGTGGCGCCGGAAATTCCCGAGGTGAACTCGGCGTGTGCCCTTTCCGTGTCTTTTTCCCGTTGCTCCAGCCGTCTCCTGTCGAGGTCCTTGAGGTAAGGCATGGCCTGCGCGCCGATATTGATGTCGTCCGGCCCGCTCGAAGAGAAGTAGACCGCGTCCACGGTGCTCTCGAGCTCGCGCGCGACACGCGCGGCCAGCCGGAAGGACGACGCGCCCTCGGGGCCGCCTTCGGAAATTGCCAGGATGGATGCGGGCATCGTCCCTTCTCTCTCAGTTCAGCCGGGCCGCCTGGGCCATCACCTCGATCGCCTCGGGCTGGCGCGAGCGGACGCTGAGCGAATCGGCGCCGCTGTCCTCCCAGGCGCGGTAGCGCTGGCGGATGCGCGCCGGCGGGCCGACCAGCGATTTCATGTCGACCCAGTCGTCGGGCACGGCGGCAATGGCCTCGTCCTTGCGGCCGGCGAGGTAGAGTTCCTGGATGCGCGAGGCGGCATCGCCGAAGCCGCGGCGCACCATGATGTCGTTGTGGAAGTTCTTGGTCTTGTGACCCATGCCGCCGACATAGAGCGCCACCTCGGGCTTCAGCCGGGCCAGCGCTCCCGCCACGTCGTTGTCGACCTCGACATGGACCGAGGCGTGGACCGCGAAATCCTTGAAGCCCTTGCCGTTGCCGGCGCGGCGGAAGCCCTCCTCGAGCCACGGCCGGTACTCCTCCATGGCGCCGGGGATGAAGCCCATCGGCAGCCAGCCGTCGGCAATCTCGGCCGTGAGCTTCACCGTCGTCTCGTTGCCGGTGGCGAGGTAGATCGGGATGTCGGGGTTCATGTGCAGGATCGATTTCAGCGGCTTGGCCAGCCCTGCCGAGCCGGGCCCGGTGTAGGGCAGCGAGATCTCTCGGCCGTCGTGCGTCACCGGCCCTTCGCGGCGGAAGATCTTGCGCATGATCGCCACGTAGTCGCGCATGCGCCAGTAGGGCTTGCCCCAGGGCTGGCCGTACCAGCCTTCGACGATCTGCGGCCCCGACACGCCGATCCCGGCGATAAAGCGGCCGCCCCCGGCCATGGCATCGACCGTCGCCGCCGACATCGCGGCATTGGCGGGCGTGCGGGCGGCTAGCTGCATGATGCCGGTGCCCAGCTTGATGCGGCTGGTGTGGGCGGCGAGGAAAGCCAGCGGCGTCACGGCATCGGAGCCGTAGGCCTCCGCCGTCCAGACCGAATCGTAGCCCAGCTCCTCGGCGCGCTGGACGAGCTTGACCGGAATTTCGAGTTGCGCGCGGGAGTAGCCGATCGACAGGCCGAGTTTCATGGGGGTCTCCGTCACACGCCGTGCGGGTCGGCCACGAACGGCCACTGCGTCTTGTCGGCCTTGGTATAGGGCAGCAGCGACCAGTCCGGCACCAGCGCGCCGGGGGCGGCGACATAGACCACTTCCGAGGCGATCGGCGCATAGGCGGCATGGAAATGCTGCATGGACTTCACCACCACGACCTTCTTGGTCGAGGGGTCGACGCCCAGCTTGGTGAAGCAGTCGAGGCTGTGGCACTGGCTGCGCTTGGAGTTGACGATCACCGTCACGCCCTCGATCTGCAGCGCCGCCGCATCGCCGATCGGGTTGGTGCCTTTGCGCTGGCCGCCGAACTGGATCGTGACGTTCTTCTCGAGCTTCAGCACCTTGGCGCGGGCATCGATCGGCGGACCGGATTGCGGTCCGAGCTTGCCGCCCAGACGGATGTCGAGCTCGGCGCCCTCGCCGACCTCGAAGGCGAGCTTCACCGCGCCGGGGTCCCACAGCATGGCGATGGCGGCGTCCTTGATCTTCTTGTCCAGAAGCTCCCGCAGGATGAAGGTCGAATCGGAGGCGGCCCCGCCGCCGGCATTGTCCGATACGTCGGCCAGCACCATGGGCTTGGGCAGGTTGTGCGAGGAGACGCGCGCCATCGCTGCCTCGAGCGTCACATAGGGCGGCTGCGTCGCGGCGCGCATGGCGAAGAATTCCTGGCCGAGTTCCTTGGCGAGCTTCTTGGCCTTCGGAAGGTCGTTGTCGGTGACGGCGATGACCTTGCTGCTCATCTCCCTGATGTCGGACCACGGGAAGCCGTGGGCGATGGACAGCGACAGCACGCCGTCCTTGCCTTCCATCGCCGACAGCTTGTCGACGAAGCCGCGCATCGGCTGGCGCGTGGTGTGGAAGATGCCGATCATGCGGCAGTCCCAGGCGGCCATCACCGGCCTGGTGCGGCCCTCGATGGCGCCTTCCATCACCGTGAACAGATCGTCGGCGCGCTCCGACACGTCGACATGCGGATACTCCTTGAACAGCACCAGCACGGTGGCGTCGCGGAATGTGCCCTCGCCGATGTTGCAGTGGAGGTCGAGCTCGACGCCGACCGGCACGTCGGGGCCGACGACCTTGCGGACATGGGCCAGAAGATCGCTTTCGCAGTCGTCGTAGCCCTCGGCCACCATGGCGCCATGCATCGAGAGGAACACGCCATCGACGGGAAGGGCGGCCTTGAGGTCGGCCACGATCTCGCCGCGGAAGGCCTCGTAGACTTTCTTCACCGTCCTGCCGGCCGGCTGGGCGAAGGCACAGAGGCTTTCGACCGTCTGCCAGCCCTTGGCGTCGGCGCGCTGCTTCCACACCGCCAGGGGCGCGCCGAACATCGGGATGTTCTTGCCGTAGCTCGCCTTGCGGAAGAGGCAGGTCTCCTCGAAGAGCTGATGTCCGGTCGGGATGGAGGCGAAGGTGTTGGTCTCGGTGCCGAGGCAGGCGGTGAAGATTTTCTTCATGGCAGTGATCTTGGGCGACGCGCGTGAATGCCGCAACCACTCATGGCTGGGAGCGCGCCACTCCAGTGGCGCTCATGGATCATGAGAAGATGCGCCACTCGCGGCGGAGTAATCTCCGCCTTGGTGGCGCGCTTCCAGCAAAGACTAGGCGGCGAGAGCCCTGTCCATCAACGCCGACTCAGCCGATCCGAGATCGGCGGTGCCGAACTGGCCGAAGCGATTGGCACCGAGCCGTGTGTCGCCATAGAGAGCGGCGAAGTCCGACTTCGCCTCGACCAGCGCCGCCAGTGCCGCGATGCGGGCGAGGCCCTCGCAGAGGTAGCGGGCGCGTCGTTCGGCCTCACCGGACTTCAGGATCTTCTCCAGCACGAGCGCCAGCGGCCCGACATTGAAGCCTTGCGATGCGGTGCGGACCAGCCGGGACATCGTGTCCGTCGTGGCGTCGGCATGCCGTGCCGCGGCGCGCAGCACGTCGAGCGCCATGACATTGCCCGAGCCCTCCCAGATCGCGTTGAGCGGCGCCTCGCGGTAGTAGCGCGCCAGCGGCAGGTCCTCGGTGTAGCCGTTGCCGCCCAGGCACTCGAGCGATTCGTAGACGACCTGCGGCGTGCTCTTGCACACCAGGAATTTTATCGCCGGCGTCAGCAGCCGGGCGTAGGCCGCCTCGCGCGGGTCGGACGCGGCGCGGTCGGTGGCGTGGGCCAGACGAAAGACCACGGCGACCTGGGCTTCGAGTTCGAGCGCCAGGTCGGCCGCGACGGCGCGCATCGCCGGCTGGTCCGAGAGCTTCTTCTGGAACACCGAGCGATGGCGGATGTGGTGCAGCGCCTGGCTGAGCGCAATGCGCATCTGGCCGGCCGATGCAATGGCGCAGTCGAGCCGCGTCAGGTTCACCATCTCGATGATCGTGCGCACGCCGGCACCCTCGGGCCCGACCCGCTCGGCCCAGGCGCCATGGAATTCGACCTCGGACGATGCGTTCGACTTGTTGCCCAGCTTGTCCTTCAGGCGCTGGAAGCGGATGGCGTTCTGGCTGCCGTCGGGCCGGTAGCGCGGCATCAGATAGCAGGTGAGGCCACCTGCCGCCTGCGCCAGCACGAGGAAGGCATCGCACATCGGTGCCGACATGAACCATTTATGGCCGCTGATCTCGACATGATCGCCGTCGGCTTTTGCCTGCGTGATGTTGGCGCGCACGTCGGTGCCGCCCTGGCGCTCGGTCATGCCCATGCCGAGGGTGGCACCGTTCTTCTCCCACCACGGTTTTGCCGCAGGGTCGTAGGTCCGCGTCTGGATCCTGGGCAACCATTTGGCCAGCAACGCGGGCTCCGAGCGCAGCGCGCCGATGCAGGCATGGGTCATGGTGATCGGGCAGAGATGGCCGCTCTCGGCCTGCGTCGCGAGATAGAGCCGCGCGGCACGCGTGGTCATCGGCCCCTGCTTGTCGCTGCCGTCATGTGCCGAGGCATGGATGCCCCAACCGATGCTCTTTGCCATCATGGCGTGATAGGCGGGATGGAACTCGACGAAGTCGATGCGGTTTCCCCGCCCGTCCATGGTGTGCAGCTTGGGCGGGTTCTCGTTGGCGACGCGGCCCAGGTCGAGCGTTTCGGCCGAACCGTAGTCCTTGCCGCAGGCGGACAAGGCTTTGAGGTCGACGGCGTAGCGCGCCGCCGCATCCGCCAGTGGCCGGTCTGCGGCGAACAGATCGATATCGCCGAAAGCAGGCGACTGGTTGAACGAGGCGTCTTCGAGGAAACCGGAGGACATGCCGCGACTCTATCTCATGCCGAGGCGGCCGCGCAGCCCGCGCCGGTCGCGATCAGCCGCCGCCTTCGTACTTGAAGGAGAGCTTCACCTTGGTGCGATAGGCCGTGACCTTGCCCTTTTCAATGACGAGGTCCTGTTCGACGACCTCGGCGACGCGCAGGTCGCGCAACGATTTCGCCGCGCGCTGCACCGCAACGCTCGCCGCCTTTTCCCAGGATACGCTGCTGGTTCCGACCAACTCGACCACTTTGTAGACGCTATCCGCCATGTGAGCCTCCCTGGACACGGTTGTTCCGTTCTGTCCGGTGCCGGGTCAGGGGGAGGCTCGGCAACGACTGCCTCGCGGGCCTTTTCCTTGTGGTACGGAAAAGCCTATCACACGCTCATTCGCGCAACACGCGTCCTTTCTGGGCGGTGCGGCGCCCGCGCTTCGGGCCTGCACCCCTCGGGCGCTACACGCCGCCGATCGCTCCGCTTACGCGGAGCGACTAGGCTGCGAACTTGCCGAATTCCCAGTTGCGGCCGGGGGCGGCGGCGAACAGCGCCTTGGTGTAGTCGTCCTTGGGGTCGCCGAACACCTGCTCGGCCGAGCCGTATTCGACGACGCGGCCCTTGCTCATCACGGCGACGTAATCGCAAATCTGCGCCGCCACGCGCAGATCATGGGTGATGAACAGCACGGCGAGATTCAATCGCTGGCGGATCTCGTCGAGCAGCTCCAGCACCTGCTTCTGCACCGACACGTCGAGCGCGGAGACTGCCTCGTCGGCGATCAGCAGCTCGGGCTCCATGGCGAGCGCTCGCGCGATGCAGATGCGCTGGCGCTGGCCGCCGGAGAACTGGTGCGGGTAGCGGTCGAGCGAATTCGGGTCGAGGCGCACGGTCTCCATCAGTTTTCTCGCCCGCACCAGGGCTTCGTCGCGCTTGAGGCCAAAATTCATCGGCCCCTCGATGATCGACTCGCCGATGGTGATGCGCGGGTTCATCGAGCGGTAGGGATCCTGGAAGACGATCTGGACGCGGCGGCGATGCGGCCTGAGCTTGCCGGCCGACATGGTGGCGATCTCGGTGTCGCCGAGGAATACCTTGCCCTCGCTGGGGTCGATCAGGCGGGCAATGCAGCGTGCCACCGTCGATTTGCCCGAACCCGATTCGCCCACGATGCCGAGCGTCTCGCCGCGGCGGATGTCGAGATCGACGTCGATCGCGGCCTTCACGACCCGCGCCTTCTGGAAGAACGACCTGCCGCTGTAGGTCTTGCCGAGCTTTTCCGTGCGCAGCACGGTCACGCCCTCGAGCCGCACGCCGCGATGCACGGGATGGATCGACGGCACCGAGGAGATCAGCATCTTGGTGTAGGGATGCGTGGGCCGCGACAGGATCTGCTCGGTCGGACCCATCTCGACCAGCTCACCCCAGCGCAGCACGGCCACCCGATGGGCGATCTCGGCGACGACGCCGAAATCGTGGGTGATGAACAGCACGCCGGTGCCCTGGCCTTCCTGCAGTTCGGCGATCAGCTTCAGGATCTCGGCCTGCGTGGTGACGTCGAGCGCGGTGGTCGGTTCATCGGCGATCAGCAGCACCGGATCGAGCACCAGCGCCATCGCGATCATGATGCGCTGGCGCTGGCCGCCCGAGAGCTGATGCGGATAGGAGGCGTAGATGCGCTCCGGCTCCGGCAGCTTCACGCGGTCGAGGATGGCAATGATCTTGGCCTTGCGCGCCACCGCATCGAGCTTGGTGTGGGTCTCCAGCACCTCGTCGATCTGCTGGCCGCAGGTCATGACCGGATTCAGCGCCGTCATCGGCTCCTGGAAGATCATCGACATGCGCGTGCAGCGCAGTTCCCGCAGCCGCGATTCACCGGCGGCCAGGATGTTCTCGCCCTCGAGCAGGATCTCGCCCGAGGTCGGCTTCAGCGCCTTGGCGAGCAGCCCCATGACGGTGAAGGCGATCACCGACTTGCCCGAGCCCGACTCGCCCACCAGGCAGACGATCTCGCCGGGATTGACAGTGAAGCTCACCTTTTCGACGGCGTAGGCGCGGTCGGCGCCGGCAGGCAACGAGACGCTGAGGTTGCGGACTTCGAGAACGGGCTTGACGGCAGTGGTGCTCACAAGAGCACCACTGCCGTCATCCCGACCGGAGCCGAGCGAAGCGAGGCGGAGCGGAGAGATCCTTTTTCAATCACGTAGACCTCGAACATGGAGAGGAGACCCTTCGGCTCGCTGCGATCGCTCAGGGTGAGCAAGAAGGTTTGACCTGCGGTCAAACCTTCTTGCTCATCTTGGGGTCGAGCGTGTCGCGCAGGCCGTCGCCCATGATGTTGATCGCCAGCACCGTCAAGGCAAGGAAAATGCCAGGAAAGAAGATATTGTGCGGGAACACGCGGAACAGCGTTCGGCCCTCGGCCATGATGTTGCCCCAGCTCGGGATCTCCGGCGGGATGCCGAGGCCGAGGAACGACAGGATCGCCTCGACGATGATCGCGGCTGCGGCGATGAAGGTGCCCTGCACGATCAGCGGCGCCACGGTATTGGGCAGGATATGGCGGAACATCAGGGTCCAGGTCGGCGTGCCGACCGAGATGGCGCCCTCGACATAGGGCTCCTCGCGCACCGTCAGAACGACCGAGCGGACCAGCCGCACGACGCGCGGCACGTCGGGCACGACGATGGCGAAGATCACGGTGATCAGACCGGCGCGCCAGATCGAGATCAGCGCGATGGCGAGCAATATGGCCGGTATGGCCATCAGCCCGTCCATGATGCGCATGATGATGCCGTCGGCCCAGCGCACATATCCCGACACCAGGCCGATCACGACACCGATCGCCAAGGCGCAAAGGGCGACGGAGACGCCGATCACCAGCGACACGCGCGTGCCGTAGATGACGCGGCTGTAGACGTCGCGTCCCAGGCTGTCGGTGCCCATCAGCACGGTCCGCTTCAAGGTCTTGCCGTCATCCAGCTTGAAGGTGATCTCGGTGCCGGGTTTCTTGTTGCGCGCCGCCGGATCGATGCGCGTGGGATCCACCGTGCCCAGCACCGGCGCCAGGATGGCGATGGCCAGCATGATCAGCAGGATGACGCCGCCCAGGATCACGCTGGGATTGCGGACGGCCAGCGTCCACAGGCTCTTGCGCCCGGCCGAGGCCGACGCAATCGCGGCGGAGTCGATGACTTCTTCGGGGGTTATCGCGCTCAATAGCGGATCCTCGGATCAAAGAAGGTGTAGCTGATGTCGATCAGCAGGTTGATCAGCACGTAGACCACGGAAAACAGCAGGATCACGGCCTGGATGGTCGGGAAGTCGCGGCTCAGCACCGCCTCGACGGTGAGGCGGCCGAGCCCTGGCAGGCCGTAGACGCTTTCCGTCACCACGGCGCCGCCGATCAGCCCGGCAATGCCGAGGCCGATCACGGTCAGAATCGGCACGGCAGCGTTACGCAACGCGTGGCGCATCAGCACGACCCGGTTGGAAAGCCCCTTGGCGCGGGCGGTGCGGATGTAATCCTCGTTCAGCACTTCGAGCACGCTGGCGCGGGTCATGCGCGCGATCAGCGCAATAAAGACCACGGCGAGCGTCACGCTGGGCAGAACCATCCGTTCGAGGAAGCCCCAGAAGTCGACGCCGATCCGGATATAGCCCTGCACCGGCAGCACACCGAGTTCGATGGCGAAGACGTAGATCAGGACATAGCCGATGACGAACACCGGTACCGAGAAGCCCAGCACCGAAAAGCCCATGACGAACCGGTCGAGCACCGAACCCTGCCGGTAGGCAGCCAGGACACCAAGCGGAACGGCGACCGAAATGGCGATGGCCAGGGTGCAGACGGCCAGCGCCAGCGTCGGCTCGACGCGCTGGGCGATCAGTTCGGCAACGGTCTTCTTGAAGAAGAAGCTCTCGCCGAAATTGCCCTGCAGCACATTGCCGATCCAGATCGCGAACTGGGTCCAGATTGGTTCGTTGAGCCCGAGCTTTTCGCGGATGTCGTCGATTTGATCGGACGTGGCGTTGTCGCCGGCGATCACCGCCGCCGGATCGCCCGGGGTCAGTCGCAGCATGAGGAAGACAAAGACCGCCACCACCGAGAGCACGGGGATGATGGCAATGAGGCGGCGGGCGATGAAATCGAGCATTTGCCTCTCAGATCTCGCGGTTGCTTTCCCCCTCCGGCCCCTCATCGAAGTAGTGGGGGCCACCTCCCCCGTCAGACGGGGGAGGCAGGGTGGGGGAAGGCCTCAGCGCTACTTCTTCTCGATGTTCCACATCACCGGCACCGGTGCCTTCAGCCAGCCGGTGACATTGGAGCGGCGGGCGCCCGGGCCGTACCACTGGCCGATCCAGCCGAACTGCGCCGTCTCCAGCGCGCGGTTCTGCACGGCGACGGCGAGTGCCTTGGCCTTGGCCGGGTCGGTTTCCCGGGAGTAGGCGTCGCGCAGCTTCTCCATCTCCGGGTCGTTCGGCCAGCCGAACCAGGCCTTGTCGCCGTTGGCGGGGAAGTAGGCGTTGGAGATCGGGTTCAGCGCATCGGCCGACACCGAGTAGGTGTGGAAGACGTTCCAGCCGCCGGCACTTGGCGCATCCTTCTTGGTGCGGCGGGTGACCAGCGTCTGCCAGTCCATCGACTGCATGTCGACCTTGAAGCCGCCCTGCTCGAGCAGCGACTTGGTGACCGGCGCGGTATTGGTCAGGATCGGCAGCGTCGTCGACTGCATCAGCACGACCGGCGTGCCGTCGTAGCCCGCTTCCTTGAGCAGCGCCTTGGACTTCTCGAAGTCGGGCTTGATCAACAGGCCCTTGGTGTCCTCCGCGGCGTTGGGTGTGCCGCAGATGAAGGCGGCGGCGCACACCTTGTAGTAGGCCGGATCGCCGACCGTGGCCTTGAGGTAGTCTTCCTGGCGCATCGAGTAGAGCGCGGCCAGCCGCACCTTGGGATTGTCGAACGGCTTCTGCAGGTGGTTGAAGCGGATGACGAAGACGTGGCCGAGCGGGTTCCAGTCGTCGAGGACGACGTTCTTGTCCTTCTTCAGCACCGGCAGGAGGTCGTGCGGCGGCGCCTCGACGATGTCGATTTCGCCCGTGATGAGAGCATTCACCTGCTGCTGCGGGTCGGGCATCTCGATGATCTCGACGCGGTCGACCTTGGCCACCTTGCCGCCCGCGAGGCCCGAGGGCGGCTCGTTGCGTGGCTTGTACTTGGGGTTCTTGATGTAGACGTGCTTCTCGCCGGGCTTGGATTCGGCCGCGACATAGATGAACGGGCCCGAGCCGACATACTTGTCGAACTGCTTCATGGCGTCGGTCTCGGCGATCGCCTTGGGCATCATGAACGGCACGTTCGACGACGGCTTGCCGAGCGTGTCGAGCACCAGGCCGTAGGGTTCCTTGAGGATGATCTGGAAGGTCTTGGCGTCGACCGCCTTCATCTCCTTGACGAAGTCCATGAGCTTGATGCCCATGGCGTCGCGCTTGCCCCAGCGGGCGAGCGAGGCGATGCAGTCCTCCGAGGTCACCGGCTTGCCGTCGTGCCACTCCAGCCCATCGCGCAGCGTGATGGTCCAGGTCAGCTTGTCGGCCGAGACCTCGTACCTCTCCGCCATCTGCGGCTTGACCGCGAACTTCTCGTCGGCCGCGAACAGCGTGTCGTAGATCAGGTAGCCGTGGTTACGCGTGACATAGGCCGTGGTCCACACCGGATCCAGGATCGTCAGGTTGCCGTGCTGCACGAATTTCAGGGTCTTGCCCTGAGCCAGCGCCGGTCCGGCTGTCGCCAGGACCGCGCCTGCGGCAATCGCCGCCAAAGTGCGACGCATCATTGTCATCAATACCCCCTCTGCTTTGTCTTGATCGATGGATTCGGCCTGGTCTCAGGCCGAATCCCCCTCCCGAACTCGCTCTACTTCTTCGAGACGTTCCAGAACACCGGCACCGGGGCCAGCATGTTGCCCTCGACTGAGGTGCGCAGCGCGAACGGCGAGTACCACTGGCCGAGGTGGACGTGCGTCGGATAGTCGTACCAGCGCTTCTGCACCGCCTCGACGATGGCCTTGTGCTTGGACGGATCGGTTTCCTTGGCGAACTGGTCGCGCAGCTTCTCGATCTGCTCGTCGCACGGCCAGCCGAACATCGCCTTGTCGCACGAGGCGTTGACGAAGCCTGCCATCACCGGGTTCAGGATGTCGGCCGCCACCCATGAGGTGAGGAAGGCGTGCCAGCCGCCGGCGTTCGCCGGGTCCTTCTTGGTGCGGCGCGAGACCAGGGTCTGCCAGTCCATCGACTGCATGTCGACCTTGAAGCCCGCCTTCTCGAGCTGGGCCTTGGCGACCGGCGCGAGGTTGGTCAGCACGGCAAGATCGGTCGACTGCATGAGCACGATCGGCGTGCCGTCGTAGCCCGCCTCCTTGAGCATCGCCGCCGCCTTGGCCGAATCGGCGTTCAGCACGTTTTCCATGCCGGCAGTGGTTTCGAGCGGCGTGCCGCAGATGAACATGGCCTTGCAGGGCTTGTACCACTTGCTGTCGCCGATCACCGCCTGCAGGAACGGCTCCTGGCTCATCGCCACGGCCGCCGCGGTGCGGATCTTCGCGTTGTCGAACGGCTTCTGCAGGGAGTTGAAGCGGAAGGTGTACTGGTTGCCCGTCGGGTTGGAGATGAACAGCTTGACGTTCTTGTCCTTGGCCAGCACGGGCAGAAGGTCGTGCGGCGGCGATTCGATCATGTCGATCTCGCCGTTGAGCAAGGCGTTAACCGAGGTCTGGTGATCACCGACCACAAGCCACTCGACGCGGGCAATCTTGGCCACCTTGCCGCCCGACAGGCCGTTGGCCGGCTCGCTGCGCGGCTTGTACTTCGGATTCTTGATGTAGACCGTCTTCTCGCCGGGCTTCCACTCGTCGGCCTTGAAGATGAACGGGCCGGAGCCGACCACGTCCTCGAGTTTGATCTGGCTGTTGGGGTCGGTGGCGGCAACGCGCGCCGGCATCATGAACGGCACGTTCGACGACGGCTTGCCGAGCGACTGCAGCACCAGGCCGTACGGCTCCTTGAGCACGAGCTGGAAGGTCTTGGCGTCGACCACCTTCAGCTCCTTGGTCGCGCCGAGCAGCTTCTGGCCCATCGAGTCCCTGGCCGCCCAGCGCTTGATCGAAGCGACGCAGTCTTCGGAGGTGACGGGCTTGCCGTCGCTCCACTCCAAGCCGTCGCGCAGGGTGAAGGTCCAGGTGAGCTTGTCGGCCGAGACGTCGTACTTGTCGACCATCTGCGGCTTGACCTCGAACTTTTCGTCCATCGCGAAAAGCGTGTCCCAAACCAGATAGCCGTGATTGCGCACGATGTAAGCGGTGGTCCAGATCGGATCGAGGATCTTCAGATCCGAATGCATGACCACTTTGAGTGTCTGTGCCTGGGCCGGTGCGGGCATCGCGCCCAACAGGCCGCCGACACTCGCGGCCGCCACCCAAGCCACCACCGACTTCCTGAAATCGAACATGGATCGCATCTCCCTTTGAAGCCCCCCGGCTGTCTTTGCAAAAATCGAGCCGCCCAGCGGACAGTAGCAGTCCGAGGCCCCCCTGTGACAAGCCGATTCAGGCCATGCGCAGGTCCTAAAGCGGTTCCGCCGGAGGCCGAATTGCCCGAGCGATTCGGCGTGCCGCGGAACCGTTCTAGCGCGGCCTGCTCAAGGCCTTCTCCAGCAATTCCAGCACGCCTTCGACGGCGGCCGCGGCGACGATGTCGCCAAAGCCCACCCACGATCCCCGCGCCGCGGCCAGCGGCACCGGATTGGACTGCTCGATATTGCCCACGTCCTTGCCGGACGGGTCCTTGAGGACCCAGTTGACGACGAGCTGGCCCATGCGGTCGTCGATCGGCGTCAGGGTCACTGCGGCCGACACCGTGAAAGTGTCGGAGCCGGCCTTGTCGATGACCACGATCTTGCTCGAGCCCAGCGCGCGACGCATGCCCGAGAACAGCTGGCGATTTCCGTCCGAGGGTGCACCCGCAATGGTGCCGACCATGACTTTGACCACCGGCGGTGCAGCCTTGCCTGCGGCGGCGGTCTGGACGCCCGCCGGATCGGCGGGATCGGGGACGTTGACGCCGGCGGCGACCTGGCCCGGCGATCGTGCCTCGAAGGTCGGCGGACGGCCCATCAGCGTGGCGACCCGAGGTGCGGCCTGCTGGGCGATGCGCGAGACCAGACGGTCGCTCGCCTCGGCATAGTCCTGGGCTTGTGCCGTCGTCTTGCTGACGGCCGGCCCCTGAATGCCGCGCCCGCCGAACAGGAACCACTCGATCTCGATCTCGATGCCGGTGCCGGTGCCGGCGTCGCGTGTGCTCATGGCGCCAGCGATCTTGAGCGGCGCCTGCGCGGGCTGCACCGCGGCGATGACGCCGTAGGCCTGCAGTTCGATGGCCAGCGCCGCGGCGACGCGCTCGGCCATCGCGGTCGGCATGTTGGCGGGCGTCGAGATGGTGACCTCGGTCTTGTCCTGCTTGGGGCGGAAGGCGACGGCGCTCGAGCCGTCGGGCTCGAACGGCCGGGGCGTGGCGGCGCACGCCGAGAGCGCCAACGCGGCCAGCAGAATCACAACATGACGCATGTCGCGATCATTCCCAGCAGGCAGAGAAAAACCAGGATCACCAGATACGGCACATCAGTCCTTGCGCATGATTGCCGACAGGCCACGGCCGTAGTCGCGCATTCCCGACAGGGTGTTGCGGCGGTAGCTGAAGAAGTCGTCGATACCAGCCAGCGTATCGTGACCGGTCACGCTCGCGGTGACCCCGGCCTCGGCGATGCGCCGCTCGAGATAGCCCGCGAGATCGAACAGGAAATGGCCGGCGCGCGGGGCGGCCCGGAAGAAGGCGGCGCTGGCTTCGTCGCGGGCAAGAAAGGGCGCGGGAAATTCCGGGCCGACTTCGTAGGAATCGCGGCCGATGCAGGGGCCGATCGCCACGCGCAGGCGCTCGCGCCGGGCGCCCAGCCGCTCCATCGCCGCGATGGTCGCCTCCGCGACGCCGCCGAGCGCGCCCTTCCAGCCGGCATGGGCGGCGCCGATCACGCCGGCCGCCCCGTCGGCCAGCAGCACCGGCGCGCAATCGGCTGCCAGAACGCCCAGCACGACGCCCGGCCGGTCGCTCACCAGGGCGTCGGCCTTGGGCGCGCCGGGCGAGGTCCAGCGCTGGTCCTCAATAGTCAGCACGTCGGTCGAATGGATCTGATGGACGGTCAGCAGATCTGTTTCGCCCAGGGCAAAGGTCGCCGCGGCCCGGCGGCGGTTCTCGCTCACATTGTTTGGATCGTCGCCCGAGCCGTAGCCGCAATTGAGCGATGAATAGAGGCCGGCGCTGACGCCGCCATGGCGGGTGAAAAACCGGTGCTGCACGCCGTCGAGGTCGGCAAGCGCCGACGTCTGAATGGGGGCCTGGATCATGTGTCGTCCGAGAGGGCGTTCGAAAAGCCGGCCGGCGCGGCGCTTCTGTCGTCGCCCACGGCCAGTACACGAAACAAGGTGCCCATTTGATCGGGCGCGATCAAGCGCGCCAGTGCCGCGTCGATGGCGGCGCCTTGGCCCATCGCCGCACTGGCCTTCAATGTTTCCGCACGATGGACGATTCCCAATCGCCGCAGAAAATCGCCTTGCCCCGTCGGGCCGAAGACGCGCGCCTGGGAAACAGCGGCGGCCTGGGCGAGGGCTGCGAAATCGACATGGGCGCTGAGGTCGGTCTCACCCGGCTGCTCGAGGATGGCGGCACCGAGATGGCCTCGCACCGCCTGCAGGGAAGAACCGGGCCCCGGCGCGTCGCGGCCGTAGTCGACGATCAACGCCCAGCCGCCGTCGCGGCCGAGCCGCGCGCCGATGGCCGAGGCGAGCGCGCGTGCTGCTTCGGAGATCTCGGCTTCGGCGCCGGCCGGCGCCTCGGGCAGGAAGCGTGCGAAGGGCGTGACGCCGGGCGCCAAGGCAAAGCACAGCGCCTCGCCGTCGGGCGTGAGGCCGACCATGCGCTCGCACCATCCCTGCGCCGTCTTGTGGAACTGGCGGACCGGCAGCGCATCGAAGAATTCATTGGCGATCAAAAGCGCCGGGCCCGCCGGCACATCGTCGAAGCGGTCGTGCCAGGTCGGCCGCCAGGCGGCGAGGGCCGTCTGCTGTGCGCCACGCAGCGGTTGGCTGATGTCGACGAGATGCAGGCTGATCGCGTCGTGAAAGCCCGGCACGCCGCGCGTGGCGCGCAAGGCGTCGGCCATCAGGCTGCCGCGGCCCGGGCCGAGTTCGATCAGCCGCACGGCGGCAGGTCGTGCCATCGCCAGCCAGCGCTCAGCCAGCCACGCGCCCAAAATCTCGCCGAACATCTGGGAGATTTCCGGCGCCGTCGTGAAGTCGCCGGCAGCTCCCAGCGGCATGGCACGGCGATAATAGCCGAGGCGCGGATGGCCGAGCGCTTCGGCCATGAAGTCGGCGACCGTGATCGGGCCTGCGAGCGCGATGCGTCGCGCGATCAGCCGGCCCAGCTCGGTCGTCACGGCAGTGCGGGCTGCCGATAGGCCCGGCCGATCAGCCAGCTGCCGAACAGGAGCACGGGAACCGACAGGACCATGCCCATGGTGATCCAGCCCGAGCCCAAGACGAATCCCAGGAAGGAGTCGGGCTCGCGGAAGATCTCGCCCACGACGCGCGCCACGCCGTAGCCGAAACAGAAGACGCCGGTCAGCAGGCCCGGTCGATGGCGGCCATCGCTCAGCCGCCACACGGCGAAGACCAGCGCGAACAGCAGCACGCCCTCGAGCGTCGCCTGATAGAGCTGGCTGGGATGGCGCGGAAAGGGGCCGCCGTTGGGAAAGATCATGGCCCATGACACGTCGGTCCTGCGGCCCCACAGCTCGCCGTTGATGAAGTTGGCGAGCCGGCCGAAGAACAGGCCGATCGGCGCCACGATCGACACCAGATCCGACAGCAAGAACGGATTGGTCTTGTTGCGGATCGCGAACGCCAGGATCGCGACGACCACGCCCAGCAGGCCGCCGTGGAACGACATGCCGCCCTCCCACAGGGTGAGGATCGACAGCGGATGGTTGAGGAAGGCGAGCGGCTTGTAGAACAGCACGTAGCCCAGCCGGCCGCCGATGATGACGCCGAGCGCGGCCCACAGCAGGAAATCGTCGATCTTGGCCGGCGACAGGACGGCCGGCGGCTCGGTGCAGACGCGGCGCATGATGCGCCAGCCCAGCACGAGGCCGGCGATATAGGCCAGGGCATACCAGCGAATGGCCAACGGCCCGAGCTGGATCAGCACCGGATCGATGGTGGGATAGGGGATCAGGAGGGGGGTCATGCGGTGGGTTCGTTATAGCCGGGCAATCGTGACCGCTAGAGTCTTTCCGACGTGCGTCGAATCGCATTTTTCTCCTCCCCATTCATATGGCGATGTGGCGCCGTCTGGCGGCTTGTAACCAAGCCGCATAGGCGTCGGAGGGGTCAGAGGCCCGGTCGGTGACGCATGACCCCCGGTGCCTGTGAAGGCGCAAGGTCGGCGTAAGACGCCGACACCTCCCCAGCAGACTGGGGAGGAAAGGCTTGATTCAAAGACCGCAGAATCGGCGCGGCGCCGGTCTGGGGGACCGGCGCCGCTGAAGGACTATCCAACTTGAGAGATTGTTATGTTCTTAGAGAGGGGGCGTCGGATGGTCCCTTTTTTGGTCAGGCCTCGCCGACCGTCTCGAGGATCGAGGCGGTGAGCGCGTCGGCGGGCGTCTTGCCGGCCCACACGACGTACTGAAAAGCGGGGTAGAAGCGCTCGCTTTCGGTGATCGCCACCTCGACGAGGTCGTTCAACTGCTCGGCCCTGAGGCCGCTGGTGCCGCGCAACGGGATGGCGTGGCGGAACATCGGCAGGCCTTCCTCGGTCCACAGATCGAAGTGACCGAGCCACATCTTTTCGTTGATCAGGGCCAGCAGGCCGTGAATTTCGGGGTGGCGTTCGCTGGGAATGCGGACGTCGTAGGCGCAGGTGAAATGCAGCGCCTCGACGTCGTCTCGCCAGCTGAAGAACATGCGGTAGTCGCACCAGCGGCCGGCGACCTCGACGGCGATTTCACGGTCTGAAGTTCGATCGAAGGGCCAGTCGTTGGCGGAAACGACCTTCTCGATCATCTCGAGCGGGTTCAGATCGGCTTTCGTTCTGGACCGCTCGTGTCGCGATAACGCCATCGACCCACTCCCCAACCATTTCCGCCCTGCGGCTCCTAATGAGCCATTCTTAAGACGGGTGGCCGACATATCGTGGTGGGCACCCAACAACCCACAAGCTGTAGCCTGCCATAAGGGTGACTCCCCATGCAATAACAAATCGGGCTTGAATTGTGAAAAGAGTCAGCGATTCCATCAATTTAATCCCCAGCGCTCAGATTCGAGTCGCAGAATTCCGCAGAACGAATCGGACGTTTTTGCCCGTCGAATGGGCATTTTGAACCCCGATCCTCGTCCCGTCGGCCTTTCCGGCAGATTCTCGACCCTTGGCATGCAGCTTGCCTTCAAAGGGTCCAAGCGCGGCAAGCGCGGGGAGGTAGCATGTCGATATTCCGGGATCCGTTCGACCCCAAGAGCCTATTGAACCGCCGTTGCGGCTGCGGTGGCAATCATACCCAGGCTGACCACGCTCGGCTGACCGCCGAGGCCGTCCCGTCCGGAGAGGAAGCGCAGTGGAACCGGGTGGTCGATGCCGCTGTCCTGCAGGCGGTCTTTCCGGTCGACGCGCAGCGCCGGCTGTTCCTCAAGACCGTCGGCACGGCGACGGCGATGGCGGCCATCTCCTCGGTGCTGCCGCTGGGGGTGGCGCGCGAGGCCTTCGCCCAGGGCGGTGCGCCGGAAAAGAAGGACCTCAAGGTCGGCTTCATCCCGATCACCTGCGCCACGCCCATCATCATGGCCCATCCGATGGGCTTCTATTCCAAGCACGGGCTCAACGTCGAAGTGGTCAAGATGGCCGGCTGGGCGGTGATCCGCGACAAGTCGCTGGCCAAGGAATACGACGCCGCCCACATGCTCTCGCCGATGCCGCTCGCGATTTCGCTCGGCGTCGGTTCGAACCCGGTGCCGTGGACCATGCCGGCGATCGAGAATATCAACGGCCAGGCGATCACGCTCGCGATCAAACACAAGGACAAGCGCAATCCCAAGGACTGGAAGGGCTTCAAGTTCGCCGTTCCGTTCGACTACTCGATGCACAACTACCTGCTGCGCTACTACGTGGCCGAGCACGGGCTCGATCCCGACCAGGACATCTCGATCCGCTCGGTGCCGCCGCCGGAGATGGTGGCCAATCTGCGCGCCGACAACATCGACGGCTTCCTCGGCCCCGATCCGTTCAACCAGCGGGCCGTGTTCGACGGCGTGGGTTTCATCCATCTCCTGACCAAGGAGCTGTGGGACGGTCACCCCTGCTGCGCCTTCACAGTCAGCAAGGAATTCGCCGCCCAGAACCCCAACGCCTACCGGGCGCTCCTGAAGTCGATCATCGAGGCCACCGCCTACGCGTCCAAGCAGGAGAACCGCAAGGAGATCGCCAAGGCGATCGCGCCGACCAACTACCTGAACCAGCCCGAGACTGTGCTGGAGCAGGTCCTGACCGGCACCTATGCCGACGGTCTGGGCAACGTGAAGAAGGATCCCAACCGCATCGACTTCGATCCGTTCCCCTGGAACCAGTTCGCGGTCTGGATCCTGACCCAGATGAAGCGCTGGGGTCAGCTCAAGGCCGATATCGACTACGCCAAGGTCGCGTCCGAGGTGTTCCTCGCCACCGACACCGCCAACATGATGAAGGAGATGGGCCTGGCGCCGCCCGATCCGTCGAAGAAGACCATCGTGGTCATGGGCAAGCCGTTCGACCCGACCAAGCCCGCCGCCTACATCGACAGCTTTGCGATAAAGCGGACGTAAGTCGTGGCTTTGTCGGACGGGCCAAGAAATATCCTCGTCCTGAGGAGGCTGCGCAGCAGCCGTCTCGAAGGATGGGCAACAGACACCGTGCCTGTTGCCCATCCTTCGAGACGCTCGCTTGGGGCGCGTCAGACGCGCCCTAGCTCGCTCCTCAGGATGAGGACATTGTTTTTGGCCCAGCCTTCGAAGGCACACCCCCCGAGGCGGTGCCCATGCTGAAGAACTCGCTCGGCCTGCGCGCGGCCCTGCTGTCGCTGCTGATCTTCGCAGCCATCGTCGGGCTCTGGCAGATCGCCGCCCAGCCGGTGGCCAGCAGCGGCGCGGTGGTTGATCCCGAATACGCCAAGCTGGTTGGCGCCGCTGCGGCAACGGGTTCCAAGTCGGCGATGCCGACCCCGTCCGACATCGGCGCCACCTTGTGGAAGCACCTGCTCGACCCTTTCTACATTCGCGGCTCCAACGACAAGGGCATCGGCATCCAGCTCGCCTATTCGCTGGGCCGCGTGCTGCTGGGCTTTGCGCTGGCGGCCCTCGTCGCCGTGCCGCTCGGCTTCCTGATCGGCATGTCGCCGCTGGTCTATCGCGCGCTCGATCCCTTCATCCAGGTGCTGAAGCCGGTCTCGCCGCTCGCCTGGATGCCGCTCGCGCTCTACACCATCAAGGACTCAGCCATCTCCTCGATCTTCGTGATCTTCATCTGCTCGGTCTGGCCGATGCTGATCAACACCGCCTTCGGCGTGGCGGGCGTCCGCCGGGAATGGCTGAACGTCTCGCGCACGCTCGAGGTCGGGCCGTTCCGCACCGCCTTCAAGGTCATCCTGCCGGCCGCGGCGCCCACCATCATGACCGGAATGCGCATCTCCGTCGGCATCGCCTGGCTGGTGATCGTGGCGGCCGAGATGCTGGTCGGCGGCACCGGCATCGGCTACTTCGTGTGGAACGAGTGGAATAATCTCTCGATCGCCAACATCATCACCGCGATCCTGCTGATCGGCCTGGTCGGCCTGGTGCTCGACCAGGCGCTGGCGTATCTCGCCAAGCTCGTGACCTATCCGGAGTAGTCCGCGATGCTGCAGCGTCCGCTCATCAGCATAGAGGGCCTGTCCCGCCGCTTCGGCGATTCCGCGCAACCGGCCGTCTTCGAGGACATCTGGTTCGGCGTCGACAAGGGCGAGTTCTGCTGCCTGATCGGCCATTCCGGCTGCGGAAAGACCACCATCCTGAACGTGCTGGCCGGTCTCGACCAGCCGACCGAAGGCGCGGTGATCGTCGACAACCGCGAGATCGACGGGCCGAGCCTCGACCGCGCCGTGATCTTCCAGGGCCACGCCCTGCTGCCGTGGCTCACCGTGATGGGCAACATCGCGTTTGCCGTGACCTCGCGCTGGCCGTCGTGGGACCGCGCCAAGGTCCGCGACCATGCCGCCAAGTTCGTCGAGCTGGTCGGATTGCAGGGCGCGGAAGGCAAGCGGCCGGCCCAGCTTTCGGGCGGCATGAAGCAGCGGGTCGGCATCGCCCGCGCCTTGTCGATCCAGCCCAAGATGCTGTTGATGGACGAGCCGTTCAGCGCGCTCGATGCGCTGACCCGAGGCATGCTGCAGGACGAGGTGCTGCGCATCTGCGTCGCCACCAACCAGACCGTGTTCATGATCACCCACGATGTCGATGAGGCGATCCTGCTCGCCGACAAGATCGTGCTGATGACCAACGGGCCGGGCGCCAAGATCGCCGAGATCGTGGTCAACACGATGCCGAGGAACGAACGGCACCGGAACGACCTGCATCGCCATCCGCAGTACTACGCCATCCGCAATCATCTGGTGGAGTTCCTGGTCAACCGCTCCAGGGGCTTCGACCAGGAGATCGCCGGACATGGCTACGACCCGCGCCGCATCAAGCTGGTGAAGCCGGGTCTGGCGGCGGTCAATCCGCCGGCGGAGATCGTGCCTTTGACAACGGGGAGAAGACAATGAAACGGGCTGAAGTCACCGAGAAGATCTTGTCCGCCAAGCGGATGAAGGAACTCACGTGGGACGAGATCGCCAAGAAGATCGGTGGCGCCTCGAAGATCATCGTCACGGCGGCCTGCATGGGCCAGATGAAGATGACCAAGGACCAGGCGACCAAGGCCGGCAAGCTGTTCGGGCTCGGCAAGGAAGAGGTGCTGCTGCTCCAGGAGGTGCCCTATCGCGGCTCGTTGCCCCAGGTGCCGCCGACCGACCCGCTGATCTACCGCTTCTACGAGCTGGTGCAGGTCTACGGCACGACCTGGAAGGAACTCATCCAGGAGGAATTCGGCGACGGCATCATGAGCGCCATCGACTTCGACATGACCATGGAGCGCCAGCCCGACCAGAAGGGCGACCGCGTGAAGATCGCCATGTCGGGCAAGTTCCTGGGCTACAAGACCTACTGAAGCGCGATGACTTTCACTCGAAATGCGCCGTCGGCCGAAGCAAAGTCATCGCGCTGTAGAGCGTGAACCCATAATCCGCCGGCGTTGACCGACGCCCGCCTTGGTACGCGTTGCGGACTCGAGGGGGGCTTCCGCCACTTGCCCGAAGAGGCCTGCCCCTCTCGAAGCTTGTCGAGGAAAGGCATGAGGGCTGTCAGAATGGTCTGTTGATCCAGGTCAAGGCCGCTGATCGGGCTTGTCGCATATCTTTGATGCGAAACGGGGGCGTGTTCGTCCAGCGTTGCGTTTGGTCGATGCGCAGCAAGGATCTCATAGATGACCCACACAAGTTCGCTAGTGAAAGTCTTGGTGGCGTGCATGGTTGGCTCAGCCACAGCCTTGCACCTGGATCCGGCTCTCGCGGCCGATCCCGCAAAGCCATCGGTTGCGGCGAACGCGCCGGCCGACGATTGCCTTCAAAGCGGCTCTCAGGGCAGCGTTCCAAGCAGCCGCACGAGTATCGAGCAGCGGATAGTCGCCTGTTCCAATGCGATCCAGTCGCGAAAACTGACGACCGCCCAGCTTGCGGTCGCTCGCCTCAATCGAGGCGCCGCCCGTATGGCGTTGGGCGAGACGATCCTGGCCAGTGGCGATTATCGGGAAGCCTTGAGGCACTACGACAATGCGATCGATTCCAATGCGCCCGATGCCATGGCTCTCTATCGGCGCGGTGTTGCCCAGTATGGGCTGGGCCAAACCGACAGGGCGCTGGCGGACTTCAGTGCAGCGATCCGGCTCGATCCCAAGGAACCCCTCTCGTACTTCGAGCGCGCGATCCTGCTGGCTGCGCGCAAGCGGGCTTACGACCGGGCGGTTGCCGATTTCGACAAAGTGCTGGTTCTTGTGCCGGATGACATTGGCACCCTGATTCGTCGTGGCGATGCCCACGGGCAGATGGGCGACTTTGGTCGCGCCCTTGCCGACCTCGACCGCGCCGTCAGGTTGGCACCCGACAGTGCGCACGCCTACGTCTACCGCGGCCGGGCCAAGAGCAGACGGGGTGACATCGCCGCCGCTCTGAGCGACTACGATGCCGCGATCGGGCTCGATCCCCGCAACGTCGAGGCTCTCATCAGCCGCGCTGCGCTCTATTCCACCAATCGCCGGGAAGATCTGGCCGTCCGCGATCTCGACACCGCGATCGCCATCGACGGCAACAACCCGATCGCCCGTTACAATCGCGGCTACGCCTACTTCGCCAAGCGGCAGTACAATGCGGCGATCGCCGATTACAGTGCAGCCATTCAGCTCGATCCCGACATGGGTGTGGCCTACAACAACCGCTGCCTGACCCGGACGATCGCCGGCATCGATCTTGTCGGAGCGCTGTCGGATTGCGACAGGGCATTGAAGACCGATCCGACCAATCTCGACATCCGCGAGACGCGCGGCTTCATCTACCTGAAGCTCGGTGATCCGGCGCTCTCAATCGTGGAGTACAATGCAGCCTTGAGTGTGGATCCCAACCGCGCCATTGCCCTACATGGCCGCGGCCTGGCCAAGATATTGATGGGCCAGAGGAAGGACGGCGATGCCGATCAAGCTGCCGCGCTGGCCCTCAATCCTTCGGTCAAGACCCAGTTCGCGACATACGGCGTGACCGAGTAGTCCTGGGGCCCCGCGTTCACAAAGATCTTCGCAAGTAGACGAAGCGGAATGAGCCTCAATGTGGCAATGCCGGATTGATCACTTCATTGCGGTCGCGACGAGGCAGGCCGCGACAACTTTCATCGGCCGACCGCAGCGCCGGCATCGTGCTGCCACCTGATTGTGCCTGGACGACCAGGTCGTAGCCGTCGGGATCGTCCGGCGGAAGGCTCACCACGCACGCGACCTTGGAAAAGAGCGCTTGCTCGGAAGTGGGATCAATACTGGAGAGGTGGGCCGAGACCTGGAATATCGCTCCGGTAAGATTCGGCAGCGGAAGGCCTGCTGCCTTGAGATCGGCGTACAAATTCTTGGCTGCTTCCTCGTTTCGCAAGTACTCGTCGGAACCGAGACGCGACGCCAGGCTGCTCTTCCCTCCGATGACGCCTCCGCCCAAGCCGCCCCCTTGCAGGAAGCCTGGTTCCCCCACGACCCCGAGCCACCAGACATGCCTCTGGACATATCTCAGGAGGAGGCGTCGCGCCTGGCTCTCCGTCAGGGGGCTGCCGCGCATTGGAGTGTCCGGGTCGCGCCAGCGAGTCGCATGGCTGCAGGCGTTGGCCGCCTGTTCCGCGGGGTTGGCCGTGGAGCGCCCAAGGCCGATCGGGCAGATGTGGGCGACCAGGAATTTCTCGACAGTGTCGATGTAGGTGAATCGTCCGGCGGGAAGGCCCGTCAACATGAGACGGTAGGCGGGCTCGACACCCATTCGAATCGAATAGTCCACCAGGCTCTGGACAGGATAGTTCGGCGCTGGCTCGCCGGGAGCCGGCTTGCTGTAGTAGTTGCGAAAGCCGATCGCCCCGCCGATTTCGATATAACGGCGCGGCAACGGCGCTTCGGTTCCGCGCCTCCCTGAGCTGCCGCCGAGAAAGGCGAGAACGCACGCAGACAGGCACTGGTTGCCTTTGCGCACGACGGTAGCGACATGGAAATCCCTGAACAGATAGCCCACCATCATCGCTTCGTAGTAGTCGCCCCCCGTGCCGTTCAACTCGGCGACGATCAGGGCCTTGCTCGGCATGGTGGTCGGAGCCGTCAGGTCGAGCAGAATGACACGCAACTTGTTGGCGTCACCCGGTTCGATCGAGCCGGTCAGGCTAATCGTGCGAAACACCGGCGACAGATCGGGCGTCGCATAGACCGAGGCTTCGGGCGCAACTGTGATGGTGGCGCCGTACGCCGCTGGAAACAACGACAGTGAAAACGTCACGGTCAGGAGATGCCTGAACAGCCTTCGAAGCATCGCGATGATTCTCCAGATGCCGCTTGCCTTCCCCGCAAGCGATAGCAATTTCCAAGTCGGCTCCTGACCCCAGCCAGGAAGACAACAACACCATACGCGACTTCGTCAGGTTCGTGGAGCCTCCCTGAGCCCCGACCCGGGCGCTCTGGGGCGAACGCGTTGGACCGGCGGGGCCATGAAGGCGACGATGAACGCCGAATGGGTATGGGCACCCTCAACCTCGGCAGGTGGCTGCATCATGCCGACGCCGCTGCGTTCCGGCTTGCTCGCGAAGGGCCTCTCGACCGTTCGCTGCCGCCGCATGGCCAGCTGTCGCAGCTCAATGTGCTGACGCAACTCGACCATCTGAGGACATATCCTGTTGTTCGTGAGCAGGCCGACTGGGGGCTGCTGCTGGAGTTGAATGGCTGGCGGTTCGACATAAGCACCGGCGAAATGCATACATGGCAGGAGGAGCAGCAGCGCTTTGTGCGGATCGATCGCGTATTCGCCGAAGCGCAAGCCATCAAACCCGAGTAGAGGGACGATGCCCGGACGTGCAGGTCTACGGCACGACCTGGAAGGAACTCAGCCAGGAGGAGTTCGGCGACGGCATCATGAGCGCCATCGACTTCGACATGACCATGGAGCGCCAGCCCGACCAGAAGGGCGACCGCGTGAAGATCGCCATGTCGGGCAAGTTCCTGGGCTACAAGACGTACTGACAGGCAAAGCCTGTCATCCTGAGCGTAGCGAAGGATCTCGTGCCCGTTGAAGCGGCGATGAGGTCCTTCGCTTCGCTCAGGCCGACAGAGCCAGCCCTTTTTGCATCTCCATATATTGCGATATATGCAATATATGGAGATGCTGGCACCGGTTGCGAAAAGTGACGCATATTTTTCCGTTATTTTGAGGGGAGTGGTTCCGCGACCGGAACTATTCGGCGGCGAGCTTCCGCGCGCTCCTCGGGTCGCGGGTGAGCATGCCGTCAGCGAGGTCGCGGTCGATCATCGCGTCGGGCCGCTCCTCGACCCGGCCGAAGCCGGCACCGCCGCCCACGAACATCTCCACCACGTCGCCCTTGCCGAGATCGACAGCGGCCTTGCTGCGCAGCTCCTCGACCGTGCCGTTGGCGCGATGGATGCGGCAGTAGCCGCGCTGGCCGGGCTCGCCGCCCTGCAGGCCCTCGGGCGCCAGGCGAAAGCGGTCGGAATAGACGGCGAGCTGGACATCGTCGCGCAGGATCTCGCAGCGTCGCGTGAAGCCCGCGCCGCCGCGCCGCGCGCCCAGGCCGAACGAGTCGGGCGCCAGTTCGTAGCCGACGATGCGGAAGAAGTCGTAGTCGATGTCGAGCGATTCGACCGGCGCGTTGGAGCAGTTGCTGAGCGGCGAGTCGACGGCATCGCAGCCGTCGGCGCCCTTCGAGGCGCCGTAGCCGCCGCCGAAAATCTCGAGATAGACGCTGTAGCCCTTCTCGCCGAGGCGGCTAAGGCAAAACGCTGTGGTGCAGTCGAACCCGGTGGCGATTACCTTGTCGGGCAGCGCCTGGGCCATCGCCTTCATCACCGCGTTGAAGGCGCGATAGGCCGGGATCATGCGCGCCCGCACCGGCGCCGGCGGCCGCGGGTTGAGCAGCGAGCCGTAGGGCACCTTGATCCTGATCGGCCGCGCCATGCCCTCGTTGTAGGGAATGTCCGGGCTGGTCAGCACCGACTTCACGCAGGAGAGCGCCGCCGACAGCGTGCTGGAATAGGGGCAGTTGAGGTTGCGCTTGACCTGCCCGCAGGTGCCTTCGAAATCGATCTCGACCGAGTCGTCGGCGATCGTGACCTTGGCCTTCACCACCAGCGGCTCGTCGGTGAGCCCGTCGTCGTCGACAGCGTCCTCGCCGTAGAAGACGCCCTTGGGCGCCTGGGCGATGGCGGCGCGCACGCGGCGCTCGGAATAGTCCTGCATCTCCTGCATCGCCGCTTCGACCTTGGCCGTGCCATAGCGCTCGCACAGCTGCTTGACCCGCATCACGCCGATCGCATTGGCGGCGAACTGGGCGTTGAAGTCGCCGATGGTGAGGTCGGGCACGCGCACATTGGCGGTGACCAGCCGCTCGAACGAGCCGCCGTTCCAGTCGCGCTGGAAATCGTACTTGCTGGGCGGGAAGCGCAGGCCTTCCTGGTAGACATCCGAGGCGTGGATGTTGAGGCCGGGCGCGCCGCCGCCAAGGTCGAGATGGTGCGCCACCGAGGCGCCGAAGCCCACCACGCGACCCTCGACGAAGATCGGCGTGAAGATGAAAACGTCGGGAATGTGCTGGCCGCCCTCGAACGGGTCGTTGTTGATCAGGAAATCGCCTTCCTTCAGCGTCTCGGCCGGATGGCGCCTGAGGCAGGCACGCAGGGTTTCGCCGATCGGGCCCAATTGCATGGGAATGAGTTCGGCCTGGGCCACGGTGTTGCCGAAGCGGTCCATCAGGCCGGCCGAGCCGTCGCGCGCCTCGCGCAGGATGGTCGAGTAGGCCGAGCGGATCAGCTTCACGCCCATCTCGCGCGCCGAGGCGATCAGCGCCTGGCTGATGACGGCATAGTCGATCGGACCCAGCGTCGTTGGAGGTATGAGGCTCATGACGATCTCCGCAGGATCAGATTGTCATCGGGATCGAGCGCGGCTGTCCAGCCGGGCGGCACCCAGGTCGTGGCTGTGTAGCCCTCGATGACGGCGGGCCCGGTGATATTTTGCCCTGCCGACAGGGCCTCGGCAGTGTACCGGGCGCCCTCGACCCAACCCTCGCCGTGGAAGATCCGGGTCTTTTCCGGCGCCCGGGCCGCCAGCGCCTCGCGGTCGAGCCGGGGGACCACGCCGATCGGCAGGGTGGCGCCGACCCGCAAGGTCACGATCTCGACCGGCCGGTCGAGCGTGGCGCCGTGCATGAAGGTGCGGTGATGGGCGTCGGCGAACAGCTCGGCGAGATAAGGGGCGTCGAGCGAGCCCAGCCGCGCGGCGGGAATCTCGACTCCGACCTCGAAGGCCTGGCCGACGAAGCGCATGTCGAGCGTGTGGGTGTAGACCAGACCGCCGGGCAATTTCATGTCGGTGAACTGCGCCGCGAGCCGGGTGCGCATCTCGGCGAAGGTCGCGGCTGCGCTCTTGGCCGCGGCGTCGTCGAGCTTCATCTTGCGCGTCACGGCGTCGAACTTGGTGTAGTCCGAAGCGACCAGCCCATAGGCCGAGATCACGCCGGCATTGGGCGGCACGACGATGGTCGAGATGCCGAGTTCCTCGGCGATGCGCGCGGCATGCAGCGGCCCCGCGCCGCCGAACGGCACCAGCGCGTAGTCGCGCGGATCGCGGCCGCGCTCGGTCGAGACGAGCTGGATGGCGCGCACGATGTTGGCGTCGGCGAGCTGCAGCGCCGACGATGCGGCCTGCTCGATGCCGAGCCCGAAGCGGGCGGCGAGCGGCTCGAACACGCGGCGTGCCGCCTCGCCGTCGAGCTTCATCGCGCCGCCGAGAAACGCGCCGGGCCGGATGGTGCCGATCACGATGTGCGCATCGGTGGTCGTGGGCTCCTGGCCGCCCCGCCCGTAGCAGGCCGGACCGGGATCGGCGCCGGCGCTCTGCGGGCCGACGCGCAGCATGCCGCCGTCGTCGACCCAGGCGATCGAGCCGCCGCCGGCGCCGACCGACACGATGTCGAGCACCGGGGTGCGGATCGGCAGCCCATCGATCTCGCTTTCCGAGGCGAGCGAGGGCCGTCCGTCCTGCACCAGACAAACGTCGGTCGAGGTGCCGCCCATGTCGAAGGTGATCAGATCCCTGAAGCCCGAGCGCGCGGCCTGGCGCGTGGCGCCGACCACGCCGGCCGCCGGTCCCGAATAAAGCGCGGTGATGGCGCTCTGGCGCATCGCCGAGGCCGGCAGCCGTCCGCCGTTCGATTGCATCACGGTGAAGCGGCCCTTGAAGCCCGCCTGGGCGAGCTTGCTCTCGAAGCGGTGCAGGTAGCCGTCGATCACCGGCTGGACATAGGCCGACAACAGCGTCGTCGAAGCGCGCTCGAATTCGCGAAACTCGCGCGCCACCTGATGGCTGCAGGTCACCAGCACGCCGGGCAGCACTTCGGCGATCATTTCTGCCAGCCGCTTTTCATGCACGGGATTGGCGTAGGCATTGAGCAGGCAGATCGCGACGGCGCGATAGCCACCGGCTTTCAGCGCAGGAATGAGTGCGCCGCGAACCACGGCTTCATCGAGCGGCCTCTCGACCGTGCCGTCGGCGCGCAGGCGCTCCGCTGCCTCGAAGCAGTCCTTGCGGCGCACCGGCGGCACCGGCTTGGCATAGAACAGATCGTAGATGTTGCGCCGGTCGTGGCGCTGCATGAACAGGAGATCGCGAAAGCCTGTCGTGGCGATGAAGGCGACGGTGGCGCCCTTGCGCTCCAGCACGGCGTTGGTGGCGACCGTCGAGCCGTGGCCGAGATCTTCGATGCGCGAGAGGTCGATGCCCGAGGCGGTGAGCGCCGCGAAGGCGCCGATGTCGGGACTTTTGGGCGTGCTCGGCACCTTGGTGACGACAATCCGGCCATCTTCGACCGCAACCAGGTCGGTGAAAGTGCCGCCGACCTCGACGCCAACGCGCATGCGAGTCCTTTCACAATTCCGCTGCACCAAACACCGTGTCATCCCGAGCGTAGCGAGGGATCCTTGCTTGTGGCCCGCAAGATCCCTCGCTGCGCTCGGGATGACAATGCGCGGCTAGCCTGCATTTCCGGTGAGCTTGGCCTGCAGATCGGCGATCTGCTTGCGGAGCTCGTCGTTCTCCTCGCGGGCCTTGGCTGCCATGGCTTTCACCGCATCGAACTCATCGCGACGCGGAATGTCCATGCCGTCCAGGATCTTGGCGATCTGGTCGCGCATGCGCGCCGTCATTTCGTCCTTCACGCCGCTCAGCGCCCCCATGGCGCCGTTGGCCACCTTGGTGAGGTCGTCGATGAAGGGATTGCGTGTCTGCATGGGGCTTCTCCTGATGCGGCAAGTATGGGCGGCTGCTAGCATCCCGACAAGAACGCCGGAGGTCGCAGTGGGTCTGGTCAAAGTCGATTCTAGCGAAGGCATCACCACCATCACCATGGCGCGGGCCGAGAAACGCAATGCGCTGAACCAGGCGCTGTGCGACGACCTCTACGAAGCCTATCGCGGCTTCGAAGCGGGCGATGACCGGGTCGCCGTCCTGCAGGCCGAGGGTCCGGCCTTCTGCGTCGGCGCCGACCTCAAGGAAGCACCATCGGCGATGTGGAAGGCGGTGCCGCATGTCAGCCATCACCTGACCAAGCCGGTCATTGCCGTCACCCAGGGCTGGGTGATCGGTGGCGCCATCTGCATGGTGATGACGTGCGACCTGATGGTGTCTGCCGACACCACTAAGTTCATGTATCCCGAGGCCAAGGTCGGCGTCTTTGGCGGGTTGATGCCCGGCATCGTCTCGCGCATGCCGCACAAGGTCGCCATGGAGTTGCTGCTGCTCGGCGAGGAGATCTCCGCCAAGCGCGCCTATGACGTGGGCTTCGTCAACAAGGTGGTGCCGCTGGGCGACGAGCGCACCGAAGCGCGACGCATGGCCAAGGTGATCGCGGGCTCGGCGCCGCTGGTGATCCGCACCCTGCGCGACTTCGCCAACCAGACGCTTCCCCGTGGGCCGGCGGAGATCTTCGTGCCGGAGCGCTACAAGCTCGAGCAGATCGCCGGCAGCGAGGACCGCAAGGAAGGTTCCGCCGCGTTTCGCGAAAAGCGTACGGCGAAATTCAAGGGCAGGTAAGGAAGAAGAACATGGGCAAGCTGCTGCTGGTCGGTTGCGGCAAGATGGGCGGCGCCATGCTGGATGGCTGGATGGCGCGCGGGCTCGCTGTTTTCGATGTGATCGTCGCCGAGCCCGTGGCGGCAATCCGGCCGAACAAAGCCGGTCTGCGCGTCGTGGCATCGACTTCCGAAGTGGGCGAGAAACCCGAGATCGTCGTGCTGGCGGTCAAGCCGCAGTCGATGGACGCCGTGCTGCCCGATCTCAAGCGCTTCGCCGACGAAGGTTCGGTGTTCCTGTCGATCGCGGCCGGCAAGACCCTGCGCTACTTCGCGAAGCACCTGGGCACCACCGCCAAGGTCGTGCGCTCCATGCCCAACACGCCGGCAGCGGTGCGCCAGGGCATCACCGTGGCGACGCCCTCGTCGGGCGTATCGGCCGCCGAGAAAAAGCGCTGCCATGAGTTGCTCGAGGCGGTCGGCCAGGTCCTGTGGGTCGAGGACGAGGCGCTCATGGATCCGGTGACGGCGCTGTCGGGCAGCGGTCCGGCCTATGTCTTCCTGCTGGTCGAAGCCATGGCGGCCGCCGGCGCCCGGCTGGGACTGACACCCGACATGGCCATGCAGCTCGCGCGGGCGACGGTGGCGGGCAGCGGCGAACTTTTGAAGCAGTCGAGCGAGCCCGCCCAGCAGTTGCGGGTCAACGTCACGAGCCCCGGCGGTACCACGGCCGAAGCGCTGAAAATCCTGATGGCGCCGGATGGCATTCAACCGGTGTTCGACAAGGCGCTGGCGGCGGCGTCGCGACGGTCCAAGGAACTGGCCGGATGAAGAGCGCGCACGAGACGGCCCTCGACGCCTTCCTCGGCCTGATCGCCGACAAGGGCTACATCGCCGTGACCTTGCACGACGTCGCCGATAGTGCCGGGCTCAGCCTCGCCGAGCTCTATCGTCTCTATCCGGACAAGATCGCACTGGCGGCCGCCTTCATGGCGCGCATCGATGCCGAGGTGCTGGCCGGCGTGCCGCGGCGAAGGCAAGCCAATGGGGACGATTCCGAGGAGACCGCGCGGGACAGGCTGTTCGATGTCCTGATGCGCCGCTACGACGCGCTCAAGCCGCATCGTCTTGCGCTCCGTGCCATCCGTCGCGCCGGCACGCGAGATCCCCTGCTGGCATTGGCAATCGGGCCGGCGCTCAGGCGCTCGATGGCGGCCATGCTGGAAGCGGCCTCCGTTTCGAGCGACGGCCTTAGTGGTGCGCTGCGGCAGAATGGCCTGATAGCCATCCATTATGCTGTCGCCAGGGTGTTCGACCGCGACGATACGGTCGATTTGTCGAAGACAATGGCGGCCTTGGACAGCCGCCTGAAGATGGCGGAAAAATGGGCTCAACTCTTTGATAAATATGTGATTTCAGCCGATTCCAAAGCTCCTGCGCCGGGCTCCGGCTCGCCCGCAGCGTGAGAATTTGGTGCGCTGCACAAAAACGTCTCTTGACTTGCTGCGGCGCATCCCTAAATTCAGCTTCGTTGTGCACCGCAACATAGAGCGGGACACCTAGAGTTTCAGCCCACATCAACGTCCTTCAGGAGACCCTCATGTCCATGTACGCCAATGGCGCCTTCAAGAATCCCTTCGCCGACTTCGACTTCAGCAAATTTGCCGGCGAGTTCAAGATCCCGACCGTCGACATGGAGTCGATGGTCGAGACCGGCCGCAAGAACTTCGCCGCGATGACCACCATCAGCACCGCCGCCGCCGAGTCGGTCAAGGCGATCGCCACCCGCCAGGGCGACATGCTGCGCGCCGCGATGGAAGATTTCTCCAAGCACGGCAGCGACGTGATGTCGGCCGCGACCATCGAGGAGAAGGCCGCCAAGCAGATCGACTTCGCCAAGAAGAGCTACGAGGCCGCCCTCGCCAACACCAAGGAACTGGCCGACCTCTACACCAAGAGCCATGCCGAGGCGCTGGCCACGATCAGCGAGCGCATCACCGCGCTTTCCGATGAGGTCAAGGCCGCCATCGCCAAGAAGTAAGACCGAAGGCGCATCGCGCCGACGGCGAGAAGGGGCTGCCCGAAAGGGCGGCCCCTTTTCTTTTGGGCGGGTGGCCCTAGGCTTCGTCCCATGAACACCATCACCTACGACGATTTCACCAAGGTCGACATACGCGTCGGCACCGTGCGCGCCGCCCAGCCGCTGGAAGGAGCGCGCAAACCCGCCTTCCGCCTCGAAATCGACTTCGGGCCCGAGATTGGCGTGAAGAAGTCCTCCGCGCAGATCACTGTGCACTATGGGCCGGAGCAGCTGGTCGGGAAGCAGGTCGCGGCGGTCGTCAATTTCCCGCCGCGCCAGATTGGCAAGTTCAAGTCGGAGGTCCTGACGCTCGGCTTTCCCGATGCCGACGGCAGCGTCGTCCTGGTCGTGCCCGACAAGCCGGTGCCGAACGGTGGCCGCTTGTTCTAGCTTCTAGAAGACGCGGTGGATCCACTTGTGCTGGTCGGCGGCGCGGCCGCGCTGGATGTCCACCAGCGCTTTTTTCAGCTCGTCCGTCCGTGTGCCCGAGCCGCCATTGCCGATCTTGAACTCGCCATCGGGTGCGCGGACGGTACCGATCGGCGTCACCACCGCGGCCGTGCCGCAGGCAAAGGCCTCGCGCAGCCGGCCGCTGCCGGCGTCGGCACGCCATTGGTCGAATGAATAGCGCTCCTCGCGAACCGCGATACCCTTGTCCTTGGCGAGCGTCATGAGCGATGAACGGGTAATGCCGGGCAGGATCGTGCCGAGCGGCGGCGTCGACATCGAGCCGTCGTTGAAGACGAAGAAGATGTTCATTCCGCCCAGTTCCTCGACCCAGCGACGCTCGGCGGCGTCAAGGAAGACGACCTGGTCGCAACCGTGGCGGGTCGCTTCCGACTGGGCAAGAAGGCTGGCCGCATAGTTGCCGCCACACTTGGCGGCGCCCGTGCCGCCCGGCGCGGCGCGCGTATATTCCTGGGATACCCACACCGAAACCGCGTCGGTAGCCGATTTGAAATAGGCGCCGACGGACGACGCGATGACGATGAACAGATAATCCGACGACGGCTTCACGCCCAGGAACGTCTCGTTGGCGAACATGAAGGGGCGGATGTAGAGGCTGCCGTCGCCATCCGGAATCCAGTCGCGGTCGATGTTGACGAGCTGGTCCACCGCCTCGAGGAACAGCTTCTCTGGCAGGACCGCCATCGCCAGACGCTCTGCCGATTGCTGGAAGCGGCGCGCATTCTCGCGCGGCCGGAACAGCGTGGCGCCGCCGTCGGCGGTCTTGTAGGCCTTGAGGCCCTCGAAGATTTCCTGGGCGTAGTGCAGGACGGCCGCAGCCGGATCCATCGGGATCGGCGCGCGCGGCTCGACCCGCGCGTCGTGCCAGCCCTGCGATTCGCTGTACCGGATGGTCACCATGTGATCGCTGAACACCCGGCCGAACCCTGGATTGCTCAACAAGGCGGTGCGCTTCTCGGCGGGGGTGGGCGCCGGATGGGGGTGGTGAATGAACTTCAGGGATTGGATGTCGGCCATGGCTCTCTCAATTTGACGTACTACTGTAGCACAGGCCGCCTCGCCGCAAGCCTCGAGGAGGCAGCCGCTGCTTCTTACGCTGTTTCTTAGATTGGAATTCGAACGATTACGCGCAGGCCGCCCATCGGCGAGGCGGCGAGCGCCACGTCGCCGCCATGGCTACGCGCCACGTCGCGCGCGATGGTGAGGCCAAGGCCGGTGCCGCCGGTGTCGACGTTGCGCGATTCGTCGAGGCGGTAGAACGGGCGGAACACGTCCTCGTATTTGTCGGGCGGAATGCCCGGGCCATCGTCGTCGATTGTAATCTCGACCGAGGTCCTGCCGCGGCTGGCCTGCAGGTTCGCCTTGGCGCCGTAGCGCAGCGCGTTGGACACGAGATTGGTCAGGCAGCGCTTGATGGCAAGCGCGCGCAATTCGACGTGCATGTTGCCCTGCCAGCCGACCGTAACGTTGGCGTTGTCGCGCCTCGCTCCAGCCGCCACCTCCTGCAGGATCTCCGACAGGTCGACCGGCGCTGGCTCCTCGTCGCCCTCGCCGCGCGCGAAGGCGAGATAGCCCTCAATCATGCGCTCCATGTCGAGCACGTCGTCGCCTAGCTCCTTGGTCTCGGGCGAGTCGGGCAGGAGCGCCAGCGACAGCTTCATGCGGGTGAGCGGCGTGCGCAGATCGTGGCTGACGCCCGCCAGCATCTCGGTGCGCTGCTGGATCGAGCGGCGCAGCCGGATGCGCATGGTGTGGAAGGCGGTCGCGGCGTTGCGCACCTCGCGCGTGCCGCCGGAGAAGGCGAAGTCGGGCACGTCACGCCCCTTGCCCAGCGCGTCTGCCGCCACCCCTAGATGTTCGATCGGCACCAGCTCGCGGCGCATGAACCAGATGGCGAGACCGAACAGCACCAAGGAAAGGCCGACCTGGGCCAGCACGTAGGCGAAGCTCGAACCGAAGGTCAGCCGTATATACGGCACCAGTACCTCCATGACGTCATCGCCGGTGAGCTGGATCTCGATCAGAAGCCGGTCGTGGCCGACGTCGTTGTCAAGGTAGTAGGGCTGCTTGAGAATGGCATCGAGCGCGCCCTGGACTTCGCGCGCCACGATGTCGAAATATTCCGGGGTCTTGAACTCGCGCACGATGCCCTTGCGGAAGCTGACGAAAATCAGCAGGTCCGAGCGGGCGTGGCGCAGGATCCAGGCGCGATGCTCGTCGTCGGGAAAGTCGGCGCGCATGGCGATCAGCATGCGCAGGTCGCTCACCAGCAGAAACGCCAGCCGGTTGGTCACGTTGTCGCCGCGCTGGCTGTAGAACCACCAGGCCGACAGCGCCTGCAGCAGCAGCATCGGCACGACGATGATGATCAGCGCACGCGCGAACAGGGTCTGCGGCGAATGCCGGTCGGCCCAGCGGGCGATGCGCTCGAAGATGTCGCGGGGGCCGGCCACCTTCATGCGTCGACCAGCCGATAGCCCTGCCCGCGCACCGTGCGCAGATAGCGCGGAAATCCCGGGTCCGGCTCGATCTTGCGGCGCAGCCGCGTCACCTGCACGTCGATGGCGCGCTCGTTGACGTCGCTGCCGACGCTCTTGCACAGCGTCTCGCGGCTCAATACTTCGCCCAGGCGACCGCTGAAGGCGCGCAGCAAGGCGATCTCGGCATCGGTCAGCGGCACCCGCTTGCCTTTTTGCGTGAGCTCGCCGAGGTCGAGATCGAACTGCAGCGGGCCGAAGCTCACGACGCGTACGGCTTCGGCCGGCGCGCCGGCGGCAGGACGTCCGCGACGCAGCACGCTCTGGATGCGCAGCAGCAGCTCGCGCGCCTCGAAGGGCTTGCCGAGATAGTCGTCGACGCCCTTCTCCAGACCGGCGATGCGGTCCTTGGGATCGCCCATTGCGGTCAGCATCAGGATCGGCACGTCATCGGTCTTCCTGAGTTCGGCCGCGAAGGCGAGGCCGGTCTGGCCCGGCATCATGACGTCGAGCACGATCAGGTCGAAGTCGAGCGCGCCGAGGTGCTGGCGAGCTTCGGCCGCGTGCTTGGCGGTGCTGACGCGAAAGCCGTTGCGCGACAGGAACGTCTTCAGGAGTTCGCGCAGGCGCGTGTCGTCGTCGACCACCAGGATGTGCGGCTTGTCGGACGAGGCGTCCATGTTGTTCGGCTGCCCGCTCAGCGTCCACCGCCGCGTACGCGCTTGTCGACCTCGGCGCGTTCCGCCGGGTCGAGCAGGCCGAGCAGGACCTTGCGGAAGCCCTCGACGGCCTCGGCGCCGGTTTCGCGGTAGGCGCGTGCGAAGCGCTGGCTCTGGCGATCGGTCAGTTCGCGCTCGAGATGCTGGCCCTTTTCGGTGAGCCACAGCCGGCGTTCGCGGCGGTCGCGCGGTCCGCTCTTCTGCTCGACATAGCCCTGCTCGATGATGTCCTTCAGCACCCGCGAGATCGACTGCTTGGTCACCTTCAGGATGGACAGCAGATGGCCGACGGTCTGCCCGGGATGGCGGCCGATAAAATAGAGCGCACGGTGATGGGCGCGACCGAGCTGGTAGCGTTTGAGCTGCTGGTCCGATTCGAACGTGAAATCGCGGTAGGCATAGAACATGAGCTCTATGCCCTGACGCAATTCCTCGTCGCGCAGAAACAGCGGGTTAGCGGGAGATCTGGTTTCTACCATGAATCATCAAATGGGCGGTTTGTGCGCCCGCGCAACTATAGAGCGGGCGCATTGCGTTGACACCCCACGAGAGCCGAGGCTACGGACCGCCCTTTCGGGCTCAAGCCTTGGCTAGGGAGTGCCATCATGCTGATCGTTCATCACCTCGGTAAATCGCAGTCCGAGCGGATCGTCTGGCTCTGTGAGGAGCTCGGCATTCCCTTCGAGCTGAAGGTCTACGATCGCGACAAGGTCACACGGCTTGCGCCACCCGAATACAAGGCGCTGCATCCGATCGGCGCCGCGCCGGTGATCACCGATGGTGATGTCTGCCTCGCTGAATCAGGTGCCATCGTCGAGTACATCGCAGCCAAATATGGCAAAGGCCGTCTTGTGCTGGCGCCGGATCATCCCGACTTCGCCCAGTTCCTCTACTGGTTCCATTTCGCCAACGGAACGCTCCAGCCCGCCACCGGGCGTAACATGATCCTCGGTCGATTGAATCTGCCCGGCGACAATCCGCTTCTTCGCGCCATGAAGGGCCGGCAGGACCTCGCGCTCGGCCTGGTCGAGGCCCGGCTGGGCAAGGTCGAGTATTTCGCCGGCCGCGAGTTCACCACGGCCGACATCATGATCGTCTTTACGCTGACGACCATGCGCCTCTTCCTGCCCTTCGACCTCAAGCCCTATCCCGCCATCCTCGCCTACCTGCAACGCATCGGCAGGCGCGACGCCTATCGGCGGGCGATGACAAAGGGCGACCCTGACATGGCTCCGCTGCTCACCTGAGCGTTCGTAGGCTTTAAAGGCTGCTTGGTGTCAGCGGTATTGACAAGGTCAGTAATACTGACCTATATGGATGGATAGTTGTGTTTGGGCGGTCTCAAAAGACCGTTTCGGAACCATTTAGATGAGGGTGTCGCAATGTCGTTAGCGATGGATGATCGGGATGGTCTGATCTGGCTGGACGGCAAACTGGTGCCGTGGCGCGACAGCCGCATGCATGTCCTGACCCACGCCCTGCATTACGGCTCGGCGGTTTTCGAGGGCGAGCGCATCTATGACGGTCGCGTCTTTCGCTTGGCCGCGCATAGCCAGCGCCTCGTCAACTCGGCGCGCCTGCTCGACTACGAGATTCCCTGGACGCGTGAGCAGATCGAGGAGGCGACGCGCAGCGTGGTGAAGGCCAACGACCTGCGGGCGGGCTACGTGCGTCCCATCGCGTGGCGCGGCTCGGAAGTACTGGGCGTGTCGGGTATCGGCACCACCGTGCATCTGGCCATCGCGCCGTGGGCCCAGGAGGGCAGGCTGTCGGTCCAGGCTCGCGACGCCGGCATCAATGTCACCATGGCGCAGTATCGCCGTCCGTCGGCCGAGTTCGCGCCCGGCCATGCCAAGGTGGCGGGTCTCTACATCATCTGCGGCATCGAGAAGGATCGCGCGCTCAAGGCCGGCTTCGACGATGCGCTGATGCTCGACTGGAAGGGCGACCTCGCCGAGTCGACGGGGGCCAACATCTTCCTGGTGATCGACGAGAAACTCGTGACGCCGACGCCGGAGAACTTTCTCGACGGCATCACCCGCCGCGCGGTGATGGGTCTAGCCAAGAAGCGCGGCTGGACGGTCGAGGAGCGCACGGTGAAGCCTCGGGAGCTCAGCCTCGCCAGCGAGGTATTCCTATGCGGCACGGCTGCCGAGATCGTGCCGGTGGGCTCGCTCGACGGGCACCACTACCAGGCGGGGCCCGTCGCCCGCGACCTGATGGCGGACTTCCAGAAGCTGGTGCGCGAGCCCGACAGCGAAGGTTTCGGCGAGGCCACGCATCTCATTCCGCCGGGGACGCCGCTGGCAGCTTGACAGCACGAGCGCTCTCCATTCTGCTTCGATGACGTCCGAGGGGTGTCCGTTCTCCACGAGGAGTCCGGGCTGAGACAGCCGATGGGGCTGAACCCTTTGAACCTGATCCGGGTCATGCCGGCGAAGGAACGGGAGTTCATCGAGTGGCCAAACCATCCGTCATTGTCGTTGGCGCCGGCGTTGCCGGCCTCGCTTGCGCGATCGAACTTGCCGAGGGCGGCCTTTGCGTCGAGGTGGTCGAGCGCGGCCGCGCGCTGGGTGACGGAAGCTGCTCCTGGCGCGCCGGCGGCATGCTGGCACCGTGGTGCGAACGCGCCACGACCGACGCCAAGGTGGCGGCGCTGGGCGCATCGTCGATCGCTTGGTGGGTCGAGCGTTTCCCGGCCACCGTGCGCCGCGGCAGCCTGGTCGTGGCGCAAGCGCGCGACATGCCGGATCTCGCGCACTTCGCCGAGCGTACCGAGCGCTTCGAATGGATCGGGGCAGAACGTATCGCTGAGCTGGAGCCCGATCTTGCCGGCCGTTTTCGGCGCGCGCTTTTTTTCCCCGACGAGGCCCATCTCGATCCACGCCGCGCCCTGCCGGCGCTTGCCGACAACTTGAAGCGGCTGGGTGTGCCGATCCGGTTCGGGGCCGACTTCTCAGCCGTGGCCTCGCCCGCCGACCTCATCGTCGATTGTCGCGGGCTGGCTGCCTGCGACGCCCTGCCGGAACTGCGCGGCGTGCGCGGCGAGATGCTGCTGGTGCGCATGCGCGACGTCTCGCTCTCGCGGCCGGTGCGGATGCTGCATCCGCGCATCCCGCTCTATGTCGTGCCGCGCGGTGATGGGGTCTTCATGATCGGCGCCACCATGATCGAAAGCGAGACGCGCGGCGGCGCAAGCGTGCGCTCGACCATCGAGCTCTTGAATGCCGCCTATGCACTCAATCCGGCGTTCGGCGAGGCCGAGATCCTCGAGATCAACGTCGATCTGCGGCCGGCTTTTCCCGACAACCTGCCCGCCGTGCGGCGGGCGCCCCGCACCTTCTACGTGAACGGACTGTTCCGACACGGATTCCTGCTGGCGCCGGCCCTTGCCGGGCAGGTGGCCGAGGCCGTTTTCGAATCGAGCCTGGAGACGCGCAATGCAGATTTTCGTCAATGGCGATCGGCATGAAGTCGAGCCCGACACGCTCGCCGCCGCCCTGATGGTGCTGGGCTTTGGCGGGCGCAAGATTGCAACTGCGCTCAACGGCGATTTCGTGCCCGCGGGCGTGCGGCAAAAAACGCGGCTGAAGGACGGCGACCGCGTCGAGGTCGTGGCACCCATGCAGGGAGGCTAGCGATGTCTTCTTTCTATGGCGTGGAGCTTTCCTCGCGCTTGCTGCTCGGCACGGCCCGCTATCCGTCGCCGGCGATCCTGGCCGAAGCCATCAAGGCTTCGGGCGTCGAAGTGGTGACGGTGTCGCTGCGCCGCGAATCGGGAGCGGAGCGCGGCGGCCAGAGCTTCTGGTCGATCATCCGCGCGCTCGGCCTGCGCGTGCTGCCCAACACCGCCGGCTGCCATTCGGTAAAGGAGGCGGTGACGACAGCGCACATGGCGCGCGAACTGTTCGAAACGCCCTGGATCAAGCTCGAAGTCATCGGCGACGCCGACACGCTGCAGCCCGACGTCTTCGGCCTGGTCGAGGCCGCACGCATCCTCGTCGAAGACGGCTTTGAGGTTTTTCCCTACACGACCGAGGATCTCGTGGTCGCCGACCGGCTGGTCGAAGTGGGCTGCCGGGTGCTGATGCCGTGGGGCGCGCCGATCGGCTCGGCGCGCGGCTTGAACAATCTCTATGGCCTGCGTGCCCTGCGCGCCCGCTTCCCCGACATCCCGCTGGTCGTCGATGCCGGCCTTGGCGTGCCCTCGCATGCCGCGGCCGCCCTGGAGCTGGGCTACGACGCGGTGCTGCTCAATACGGCGGTGGCGGAAGCGGGCGATCCGGTTGCCATGGCACGGGCCTTTGCACTCGCCGTCGAGGCGGGTCGGCTGGCCCATCTTGCCCAACCGCTGCAGCCGCGCGACATGGCCGTGCCGTCCACTCCCGTGATCGGCAGGGCGGCATTGGGTGACTAGATGATCGACCGTTTCTATCCCGTTGTGCCCAGCTCGGAGTGGGTGGCGCTGCTCGTGCCCGCCGGAGCGCGCTTCATCCAGTTGCGCATCAAGGACCAGCCCGAACCGGAGTTGCGTCGCCAGGTGCGCAAGGCGAATGCAGTCTGCACCAGGCACGGGGCTCAACTCATCGTCAACGACCACTGGCGGATCGCGATCGACGAGAAATGCCCCTGGGTGCATCTCGGCCAGGAAGACCTGGTCGATGCCGACATCAAGGCGATCCGTCGCGCCAACCTCTCGCTGGGCGTCAGCACCCACGATCACGCCGAGCTGGAGAAAGGGCTGGCGGTCGATCCAGACTATGTGGCGCTCGGGCCGGTCTATCCGACCCAGCTCAAGAAAATGCCGTGGGCGCCGCAGGGCATCGCGAAGCTCGGCGAATGGAAGCGGTTGATCGGCAAACGGCCGCTGGTGGCGATCGGCGGCCTCACGCTCGAACGCGCGATGCTCTGTCTTGCCTCGGGCGCCGATTCGGCGGCGGTGGTTGGCGACATCGTCAATCACCTCGATCCGATCGCTCAAACCATGGCCTGGGTCGCAGCGACGCGGAGGATGCCGGCATGATCGATCAACAGCGTTACGCCCGCCAGACCGTACTGGCCGAGGTTGGCCCTGCGGGCCAGGCGCGGTTGGCCGCTGCTTCGGCACTGGTCGTCGGCGCCGGCGGCTTGGGATGTCCGGTGTTGCAGTATCTCGCCGGGGCCGGCGTCGGCCGCCTGACCGTCGTCGACCATGACCGCGTCGAGGAGACCAACCTCCATCGCCAGCCCCTCTACGGGATGAGCGATATCGGCGTCTTGAAAGCCGACGCCGCGCGCCGCGCGCTGCTGCGCTTCAATCCGGCCATCGCCGTCGACGCGGTCACCGAGCGTCTGACGCCGCAGAACGTCGCGCGATTGGTCGCCGGTGCCGACGTTGTCGTAGATGCCGCCGACAGTTTCGCCGCGACCTATATGCTGAGCGATGCCTGCCACGCCGCGACCAAACCGCTGGTCAGCGCCTCGGTGATCGGCCTCGCCGGCTATGCCGGCGCGTTCTGCGGCGGCGGTCCGAGCTATCGTGCGGTCTTTCCCGACGTCTCGGTCGAAGGTGGCACCTGCGCCACCGTGGGCGTGCTCGGAACGGCGGTCTCGGTGCTGGGCGGCCTGCAGTCCCACCTCGCCCTGCACCTGCTGCTCGGCCTTGAGCCCACTGTGCTGGGCCGGGTGGTCACGTTCGACGCCAAGCGGTTGGCCTTCGGCGGCTTCGGCTTTGCCGGCAGCCCCGAGCCCGATTCCTTCGTGCCTTTCATCGCGCCCGCTTCTGTGACGCCAAACGACATCGTGGTCGACCTGCGCGACCTCGACGAGGCACCGGTCTCGCCGTTTCCTGGCGCGCGACGTCTGGACGTGGATCATGTCGAGGCTCTCGTGGCGCAACCGATGCCTGAACATCGCATCGTCTTATGCTGCCGCAGCGGCCAGCGCGCGCTGGCGGCCGCCGACCGGCTGCGTCAACGGGGTCTTGCGAACCTGGCCCTCGTGGCGCTGGGCTAGAGCATGATCCGCGCAAGTCGGATCAGCTTCCTTCCCCTTCGCGTCGGCACTATCTCACATGTGCGATAGTGCCGACGCGAAAGGGAAGTGTCGCGGTCATACCGCGACGATGGGGTCATTGGCCTCCGACCCATCCGCCCGCGTAAGACGCAGGCACCTCCCGATTTGAATGGGGAGGGAGTTGATTCAGTCCGCTCGGACTTTGCTCTAGCGGAGCGGCGTTACTTCTTGGCCCACCGTGCGGCGGCTGCGTCGTCGCCGTCGTGGGACTCGACCCATTTCTCGCCGGCCGGAGTCTCCTCCAGCTTCCAGAACGGCGCCTTGGTCTTGAGCCAGTCGACCAGGAACTCGCAGGCCTCGAAGGCCGCTTCGCGGTGCGGCGAGCCCGTCGCCACCAGCACGATGCGATCGCCGGCTTCCAGCCGGCCGTAGCGGTGAACGATCAGGGTCGCCTCCAAGGGCCAGCGTCGGCAGGCCTCGGCCTCGATCTCCTCCAGCGCCTTTTCGGTCATGCCCGGATAGTGTTCGAGAGTGAGCGCCTCGATGGGTTCGCGATGCAGGCCCTCGCGCACATGCATCTCGCGCACCAGCCCGACGAACACCGCGAGCCCGCCGATCCGCTTGTTGCCGGCGGTGATACGGTCGAGTTCGGCGCCGGTGTCGAAATCGGCTTGCTGGACGCGCACGGTCATGGGCTTAGCCGCCGGTGAAGGGCGGGAAGAAGGCAACTTCGCCGACGCCGGAAATCGGCGTATCGAACGGCGCGGTGCGCTGGTCGACGGCGGCACCGAACGCGGCCCCTGCTGCCAGCGCCTCGGCATGGCCGGCGCTGCGGGTCCTGAGCCACGCTACTAGTTCGCCGACCGTGCGCACGTCGGCCGGCGGGCTCACCTGTTCCTCGGCGACGCCCACGGTGCGCTTCATCCAGGCGAAATATTTCACCCTCATTCGGCACTTCCGGGAGGTGCATCCTCGGCCATGTGGCGCAGGCCGGTGCGCAGATAGTCGTAGCCGGTGACCAGGGTCAGCGCGGCGGCGATCCAGATCAGCCACAGGCCAAGAGTGGTGACGAGCGGCGACGCGGCGTCGCCCACGAGCAGAAAGGCGATTGCGCTCATCTGTACCGCGGTTTTCCATTTGGCGAGCTGGCTGACCGGCAGGCCGACCCGCAATTCGGCCAGGAACTCGCGCAGGCCGGAAACCAGGATCTCGCGGGCCAGGATGATCAGCGCAGCCAGGACATGGATGCCGCGCAGGGGCCCGTCGTCGACCAGCATCAGCAGGGCGGCAGCGACCAGAAGCTTGTCGGCTATGGGATCGAGAAAGCGGCCGAGGCGGGAAATCTGGTGATAGCGGCGCGCGAAGTAACCGTCGAACCAGTCGGTGACTCCCGCGGCGACGAACAGGATCATCGACAGCCACTGCGACCAGCCGCGGTCGAGCCAGAAGCAGGCAACGACCAGCGGAATCGCTGCGATGCGCGAAAGCGTGAGCAGGTTGGGAAGGTTGAACATCAGCAATTCGGCGTGTGGGTCACCTTAGCGACCGTCCCGGAAGTGGTCATGGATTTTCTGGGCGAGTCCGACGGAAATACCCGGCACCGATTTGATGTCTTCCAGGGTCGCCACTGCGACTGCGCGGGCGCTGCCGAAATGATGCAGCAACGCGCGCTTGCGGTTGGCGCCGATGCCCGGCACCTCGTCGAGCGCCGAGCGCGTGAGGTCGGCGGCGCGTCGCGTGCGATGCGTGCCGATGGCGAAGCGATGTGCCTCGTCGCGCAGGCGCTGGAGGAAATAGAGCACCGGGTCGCGCGGCTCGAGCGAGAAGGGCGGCCGCCCGGGCATGAAGAAGCGCTCGCGGCCGGCGTCACGATCGGGGCCCTTGGCGATGCCGACGGTGGTGATGTCCTCGAGGCCGAGTTCGACCAGAACCTGGCGCGCCACCTCAAGCTGGCCCTGGCCGCCGTCTATCAGCAGCAGGTCCGGCCAATGCTCCTCGTCGCGGTCCGGGTTTTCCCTGAGCGCCCGGCCGAAGCGGCGAGACAGCACCTCGCGCATCATGGCGAAGTCGTCGCCCGCCGCGCCCTCGGTCTTGATATTGAACTTACGATATGAATTCTTGATGAAACCGTCAGGCCCCGCGACGATCATGGCGCCGATCGGCGCGGCACCCTGGATATGGCTATTGTCGTAAACCTCGATCCGCTCGGGCGGTCCGTCGAGGCCGAACACCCGCGCCACCCCTTCGAGCAACTGACGCTGCGTCCCTCGCTCGGCCAGCCGCCGCGCCAACGCCTCGCGGGCATTGGCCACCGCCTGATCGAGCGCGTCCTTCTGGTCGCCGCGCTTGGGGGTACGAATCTCGACTTTGTGGTCGGCCATCATGGCGAGCGCCTTTTCCAGAAGCTCTCGCTCGCCGACATCGTGGCTGGTCAGGATCAGCTTGGGCGCCGGCCGCGCTTCGTAGAATTGGCCGATGAAAGCGGTCAGTACGGCAGGCGGATCGAGTTCCCTGGCGTGGCTCGGGAAATATGCGCGGTTGCCGAGATTCTGCCCGGCCCGCAGGAAGAATACCTGGACGCACACCTGGCCGGCCTCGGCGTGGGCGGCAAAAATATCGGCTTCGTCGATCGAGGGCAGCGCGATCGACTGGTGCGACTGGATCTGGGCGAGCGCGCGGATGCGATCGCGCAGCACGGCAGCGCCTTCGAACTCCAGCGATACCGAGGCGCGATCCATGCGCTGCGACAGCGCCTGCTGGACCTCGCGGTTACGGCCGCCAAGAAAGCCGCGGACCTCGTCGACGATGGTGCCGTACTCCGCCTTGTCGATACGGCCAACGCAGGGCGCCGTGCAGCGCTTGATCTGGTACTGCAGGCAGGGTCGCGTTCGCGTGGAAAACACGCCGTCGGAACAGGAGCGCAGCGGGAAAGCGCGCTGCAGCGCATAGAGCGTGCGGTTGACCGATGTGGCAGAGGCAAAGGGGCCGAAATATTCGTTGCCCGCCTCGCGCGTGCCGCGGTGCTTGGCGAGTTGCGGCCATTCGGTGTCGCGACGAATCACGATGTAGGGAAACGACTTGTCGTCGCGCAGCAGCACGTTGAAGCGCGGCCGGAAGCGCTTGATCAGGTTGTTTTCCAGCAGCAGCGCTTCGGCTTCGCTGTCGGTGACCGAGAATTCCATGGTCGTCGTCGCCGACACCATGCGGATCAGCCGGGTGGCAAGCCGGGTCGGCTGGGTGTAGGCGGCGACGCGGCTTCTGAGCGAGCGCGCCTTGCCGACGTAAAGCACCTCGCCATCGGCTGCGATCATTCGGTAGACACCAGGCTTGCGGGGCAGCGTGCGCACGAACTCGGCGATGATCCGCATGCCGTCGGCAAGCGAGCCCTCGCTCGGTTTCTGCTCGCTGTCGGTTTGCTCGCTCACGGGGATGTGGGGAAGTCTGTGAAAAAGTCCGGCAGCTCTCAGCCGTTACATCTGAGTCACGATATTGACTCAATGTAGGCAGGGTGGCAGTGGCTTGCCAGCCTGAACCTACCGTATTGTTTATGCTTATTTATTCGATCCAGCCGGATCATCCACAGAGTTCTGGTGGCGGCAGACGTTCGCTTTTTGGGCCTATCGTCTGCCGCGCTTCCAAATGTGGATAAGTTGGGTCGCTTTACAGCACCGACAACATCCGCCCGACGAGTGGGTGGCGCACAACATCCTTGTCGGTCAGCCGTACCACGGTGACGTCCTCCAAGCCCTCCAGACGCTGGGCGATATTGCCCAAGCCTGACAGTTCGGGCAGCAGGTCGGTCTGATCCGGATCGCCGGTCATCACCATGGTCGAGTGCCAGCCCAGCCGCGTCAGCAGCATCTTGAGCTGGCCGTAGGTGCAGTTCTGCGCCTCGTCGATCAGCACAAAGCTGTTGTTCAGCGTGCGGCCGCGCATGAAGGCGACCGGCGCGATCTCGATGGTGCCGTCGTCGAGAAGCTGGCGCAGGCGCTTGGCGCCCAGCCGGTCATTCAGCGCATCCCATAGCGGGCGGAGATAGGGATCGAGCTTCTCGCGCATGTCACCTGGCAGGAAACCCAGGTTTTCGCCGGCTTCGACGGCCGGCCGCGACAGTACGATACGGGAGACGGACCCGGCCTCAAGGGCTTCGACGGCGGCTGAAATGGCGAGATAAGTCTTGCCGGTTCCGGCCGGTCCCAGGGCAACGGTGAGCGGCTTGCTGTCTATGGCCTCCATCAGCACGCGTTGATTGTCACTGCGCGGTCGTATTTTCCGGATGTAGCTCTGGTCGCGGTCATTTGCCGGCGCTTGGTCGAAGACGAGATTGTGGATACGGGAGTTATCGATGGCATGAAGCTTGGCGCGGCGTGCGGCGCGTTTGGCCATTGGCTGACTCCGGAGACGGCTGGAGAAACAAAAAACGCCCCCGGGAGCGGGGGCGTCGACGAGCGGCAGGTCGGAAGGTGCGATTCAGAAGGCACGCGATGGAAGATCCATCGGTGATCCAGACTCCGTCGGGGCGCAATGTCCTCGGACGGATAAACAACCTCCTTTAGCTACCGGTAGAAAGGGTACCCTGATTGGGACACCCCGGCCACAATATTTATGGGGTGCCACCCAAATTTCACACTAGGACGAGGGTCGGGCTGGCCTACCATAGACGCGCTTGCCCGCCACGTAGGTGGCCTGCACGGCGCGGTCGTCGGCCAGGGTCATCTGGATAAAGAGCTGTTCGGCGAAGTCCCCGGCCTCGCGCATGCGGAAGTCGATCAGCGGCGTCGAGCGCATGTCGAGCACCACGAGGTCGGCCTCCATGCCGGGCGCCACGCTGCCGATCTTGTCGTCGAGATACATCGCCCGCGCCCCGCCGCGGGTGGCGAGATAGTAGGCGTGGCCGGGCGACAGGGCCTGGCGGTTGAGCTGGGCGGATTTGTAGGCTTCGCCGAGCGTGGCGAGAATCGAGAACGATGTACCGGCGCCGATATCGGTGCCGAGACCGAGCCGCACCGGCCGCGCCGGGTCCGTCGCGCGGCCGATGTTGAAGGCGCCACTCCCCAGAAAGAAATTCGAGGTCGGGCAATGGGCGATGGCGCCGCCGCATACATGCAGGCGGGCAAGCTCGCTCTCGTCGAGCCAGATGCCGTGACCGAACACCGCGCGCGGCCCGCACAGGCCATGATGGTCGTAAATGTCGAGATAGTTCCTGCGCTCAGGGAACAGCTCCTTCATCCACGCGACTTCCTGCGGGCTTTCGGCGATGTGCGTCTGCATCAGGCACTCGGGATGGGTTTTCCACAGCGCTCCGGCAGCGTCGAGTTGTTCCGGTGAACTACTGCCGGCGTAGCGCGGCGTGATGGCATAGAGCAGGCGGCCGCGGCCGTGCCACGTGGCGATCAGTCGGCGCGATTGGTCGTAGCCCGACTGTGGCGTGTCGCAGAGCGCCTCCGGTGCGTTGCGGTCCATCAGCACTTTGCCTGCGGCAAGACGTAACCCAAGCGCCTCGGCCTCTTCGAACAACGCCTCGACCGACTGTGGATGCACGGTGCAATAGACGCAGCTCGTGGTGATGCCGTTGCGAAGATTCTCCTGCAGGAACACCCTGGCGATACGCTTGGCATAGTCCTTGTCGGCGAATTTCAGCTCGGCAGGGAAAGTGTATTTGTTCAGCCAGTCGAGGAGCTGGCTGCCGTAGGAAGCGATCATCGGCGTCTGCGGGAAGTGCACATGCGTGTCGACGAAGCCCGCCGAGATCAGCGCGCCGCGGCCATAGTCGACGATCTCGACGGCGGCCGGCAGCGCCTTGGCGATCTCCTCAGCCGGGCCGACATGAGTTACGCGCCCGTTTGCCAGGACGACGATGCCGTCGGGCCAATGCACCATCGTCTTGTCGAGACCGTCGCGGAACGGATCGCCGGTGAAGGTCAGTACCTGGCCGCGAAGAGCCGTCGGCCCTACCATCGATAACTGTGCGCCTCGCCCATGAGATCTTCACGTTCGCACCGAACGTGGCGGACGGGAAGGGCGGCAAGAGTCCCTCGGGACGTCCGCAGCCGGGCTATCCAACTGCACTTTCGACGATCGGAAGAATGTCGTTTCCGGCTTGCCGTCGCCCTAAGCGACGCGCGACAGTCCCAGGCCGATGCGATCGCTGGGAGGGTGAGTTGAAGAAATGCCGATTGGGCCTGTTGGTAGGCGTGGCGGTGACGGTCGCACTGGCATCGGCGGCCGTTGCGCAACCGCCCTCTTTTCTCACCGAAGAGGAACGTCTGGTCAGCTATTGTGCCGGCGTCAGCGAGTCCCGCATCAGGTCGCTTGATCAATTCCTCAAGATCCAGTGCGCCGCCTCGACGCGCCGGGAATGCAAGGACGCGGATGCCGACCTGAAGCGCGCCAAGAAACTCGATGCCCGGATGTGGGTCTTTCTGACCGAGAAGATCTATACGTCGGATGAGCGCGGAAAGTCGGCCAAGGAACTCGCGCCAAAGATGACGGCCAAGGGCAGCGACGATTGGTTCGCTTGCCAGCATCGCTTGCCGACCCAGCGCCCTGACGACCTGCTGGCCTGTCGCGAGACGCAAGGCTGCCAGATCGAGGCGCGCTTTAAGTTCCTGCCGCTGTAGGCTGGACCTGCGGCCGGATGTGGCCAGGCGCCCGCCGCCGGCGCGCTAGTTCTCGCCTTGGCCGCGAGCCTTCAAGATATATCCGACCGCCCTGAATTCAGCATCCTTCTCCATGGCCGCGGTGACCTTGGGGTCCCAGGTTTGGTTCATCAGGGCAATCAGCTTGTCGGTCTGCGGTTTACAGGCGAGAGCCACCGCGCTTGCGCTGCTCGATGCGTCGGAACTATCGCTGGCGAAGGCTTCTGCGTTCCTGGCCAGGCAGGCATTCCTGATCTCGGCCTGATTTTCGACATTTCTGCTGCGGAACTCCGCGTACTGAGGGGAGACCCCGCAGCCGCCGAGGGACAGCGTAGCAAGGACGAGAGCGGCGCGTTTCGATTGTCTCGACCAGTTCATCGGCACACCGATCAGGAAGTTCGCAGGGGTCATTGGTATCCAGCCTCGGGCCAACTATCAATATTCGCTCTTGAGGCGATGCATCCCCCGGGAGGCGCCCGAAAAACCAAAGGGCCCGATCGTTGCCGATCGAGCCCTTGATCTAGTTGGTGGAGCCAAACGGGATCGAACCGTTGACCTCTACAATGCCAT
>CAMDCE010000009.1 GCA_945889625.1 Asaia bogorensis
TGGGTCGAAGGCTGGAAGGCGCTGCTCTAAGACGGTAGCGTGAAGACTTCGACCGGCTCGGGCACGCCGCGCAGCGCGTGACGGCCGAGCGGCTTCATCGGCAGCTCGCAGGCAGCGTTGAACTCGGCCGACGCACAGACCGGCACACCCAAATCCTTGGTCAAGCCCTCCAGCCGTGCCGCGCGATTGACCGCGGGACCGATGACGGTGAAGTCGAGCCGGTCTTCGGTGCCAATATTGCCGAACGTGACGGGCCCGACATGCAGCCCGATACCGAACCGCAGCGGGTCGTGGCCGCCCGCCGCGCGCGCCTCGTTGGCGGCCTCGATGTCGGTGATGAGCCGGCGTGCCGCGGCCACGGCGTTGCCCGTGACCATGGGCAGGAAGAGCGCGTCCTCGGCCGGGAAATAGCCCATCACGCCGTCACCGATGAATTTCAGGATCTCGCCGCCGTGCGCGCTGAGCGCGTCACCCACCAGCTGCAAGTAGTTGTTCAGCAGTTCGAGCAGATCGGGCGCCGCCATGCGCTCGTTCATCCCGGTGAAGTCGCGCAGGTCGGAGAACCACAGCACGGCGTTGATCTCCTGGCCGTCGCCGCGCTTGATCTGTCCGCCGAGGATCTGCTCGCCGACGACCCGGCCAAGATAGGTCTCGAGCAGGGTCGTCGACAGGCGATTGCCGATGCGACTTTCAATGATCGGCGCCAAATGGTCGATCAGACGGTGAAATTTCTTGATGTCGGAGTCGCGGAAGCCCTCGGGCCGATCGGTCATGAAGGTAAGGGCCGGCGGACGGCCGAAGGCGACGCGCATCGGCGTGGCGTAGTAGTCGGTGCCGCCCGACGCCGCGAGGTCCTGCAGCACCGTGTGGTTCTCCGGGGTGAGCGTGTCGAGACGGTAGCGCACCGGCCGGCGCGTCTCGGCAAGCTCCTGGATCGGGCTGCCGATATAGTCCGGCGTCTGCTCGATGCCGTGCGGCCGGCCGCCTTGCTGCACCTTCTCGCCCCGTCGCCACTGGATGCCCATGGTGCGCCACTGCGGATGAATGGCCTGCAGGCCGATCGTGAAGCGCGCCAGCGGCGCGCCGGCCGCCACCAGCCGCCCGGCAAGTTCCTCGACCAGCTTGGCGGCGTCGGCGATCAGCCGACCTTCGCGCACCAGCCAGTCGACGACCGCTTGCAGATCCCAGTCGTCGGCCGCCGCCGGCTTCTTCAGCGGCGTGACGACAGCCAGGCTATGGTCGGCGCGATCGCTCATGACAGCACAACCATATTGGTCGCCAGCGCGGGCTTTCAAGCAGCGTCGCGCTGCAACTGCGATCAGCCTCGCTGCAGGATCACGACCGAGGCCACGGCCTCTTCCATGCCGATGACGCCGCCGCCGTTTTCGGCGAGTGCCACCTCCGCACCCTTGACCTGACGCTGGCCCGCCTCGCCGCGCAGTTGCGTGGCGAGCTCGGCCAGCATCGACAGGCCAGTGGCGCCGACGGGATGGCCCTTAGAGACGAGACCGCCCGAAGTGTTGACCGGCAGCCTGCCGCCCGGACCGGTGGCGCCCGAACCCACGAACTTGCCGCCCTCGCCCTCGGGGCAGAAGCGCAGCATCTCGCTCTGATAGATCTCGCAGAAGCTGGTGGCGTCGTGCACTTCGGCGACGTCGATGTCCTCCGGCCCCAGCCCCGCCATCTTGTAGGCCTTGTCGGCGGCAGCGCGCGTCAGGCCGGGCTGATCGAGCTCGCGGTACATGCCGCCGGAGAAACCGACGCCGGCGATCCGGATCGCGCGCTCCTGCACGTTCTTGGGCAGCTTCTCGAGATATTCCTTGGAGCACACGAGTGCGGCGGCCGCGCCATCGCCGATCGGCGCGCACATGGCGCGGGTCAGCGGGTAGGACACCGGCCGGTCCTGTAGCACCGCTTCGGTCGTCATCTGGAAGCGGTACTGCGCCTTCTCGTTGAGCGCGCCGTAATTGTGGTTCTTGGCGGCACCGGTCGCAATCTGCTCCTGGGTCGTGCCGTACTTCCACATGTGCCACTTGGCCTGCATGGCGTAGGTATCCATGAAGATGGTGCGGTCGTCGCCCGGCGCGAATTTCGAGCCGACCAGCTCGCCCACGCGATTCATTTCCGCGACCAGCCGGTCATGCTGGCTGGTGATGTAGCCCTGGTTGAACAGGCCGGCCGTGCGCTCCGGCGCATCGGGGCTGAACAGCTTTTCGATGCCGATGCAGAAGGAGAGCTCGTGCGTGCCGGCCAGCACGTCCTTCCAGGCGCCCATGAAAGCGGTCGAAGCCGTGGCACAGGCATTCTCGACGTTGAACATCGGCACGCGCTCGGGGAACAGCCCCTCCTCGACCAACGGCTGGAACAGCGCCTGGGCGCGGATCGAGTTCTGGCCCCAGAAGCCCATGCCGCAATTGCCCAGCCATCCGGCCTCGATGTCGGCGCCGGTCTTCATGCCGGCATCAGCCAGCGTGCCGAGGTAAGCCTCGCGCGCCAGGTCGCCGAAGCTCATGCCGGGATGCTTCTTGAAGGCGGTGGTGTAGGTGCCGATCACAAAGACGTCGCGCATGGTGGTTCCTTTGCGGCAGTTCCCTCGGTTGGCTTTCGCGGCATTTGAGCGTATCCAACCGGCCTACGCTAGGAGAACCGCTATGGCCGCCCCCTTGGCCTCCAAACCCCAAGCCAGAGCCCCCAATGTCGACGCCACCATCGCCGAGCTCAGGAAGCTCTATGGCGACCGGTTGAGCACCGCGCACGCCGTGCGCGAGCAGCATGGCAAGGACATTTCATTCCACGAGGCGCCGCTGCCCGATGCCGTGGTGTTCGCCGAATCGGCGGAAGAAGTGCAGCAGATCGTCCAGCTCTGCGCGCGGCTCAAGACCCCGATCATCGCCTTCGGCACCGGAACCTCGCTGGAAGGCCATATCAGCGCGCCCAACGGCGGCATCTCGCTCGATGTCAGCCGCATGAACAAGGTGCTGCAGGTGAACGAGGCCGACCTCGACGTGGTGGTCCAGCCCGGCGTCACGCGCAAGCAGCTCAACGAATACATCCGCGCCACCGGCCTGTTCTTTCCGATCGATCCCGGCGCCGACGCCTCGCTGGGCGGCATGGCGAGCACGCGCGCCTCGGGCACCAATGCCGTGCGCTACGGCACCATGCGCGAGAACGTACTGGCGCTGCAGGTCGTGACCGCCGACGGCCGCCTGATGCGGCTCGGCCGCCGCTCGCGCAAGTCGAGCGCGGGCTACGACCTGGTGAAGCTGTTCGTGGGCTCGGAGGGCACACTCGGCATCATCACCGAGGTCACGCTCCGGCTCTACGGCATGCCCGAATCGATGGTCTCGGCAACCTGCGCCTTCGATTCTCTGGAAGGCGCGGTCAATACGGTGATCCAGACCATCCAGTCCGGCATTCCGGTGGCGCGTATCGAGCTGATGGACACCTACACGGTCGACACCGTGAACAAATACTCCAAGCTCAGCCTGCCCGCCAAGAACTTGCTGCTACTGGAGTTCCACGGCACCGAGGCCGGGACCAAGGAACAGGCCGAGATGGTGCAGGCGATCGCAGCCGACCATGGCGGCGGCGACTTCGCCTGGACCAGCCAGGCCGAGGAACGGACCAGGATGTGGCAGGCCCGCCATGACGCCGCTTGGGCTGCCAAGGCCGCCAAGCCCGGCTGGGGCATGTGGGCGACCGACGTCTGCGTGCCGATCTCCAAGCTCGCCGAATGCATCCTCGAGACGCAGAAGGACATCGTGAAGAACGACCTCTATGCGCCGATCGTGGGCCATGTCGGCGACGGCAACTTCCATCTCACCATGATGGTCGATCCCGACGATCCGACCTACCTGAAGCGCGCCGAAGCGCTCAACGACCGTATGGTGTCGCGCGCCCTGGCGCTCGGCGGCACCTGCACCGGCGAGCACGGCGTCGGCACCGGCAAGATCAAGTTCCTCTACGAGGAGCACGGCGAAGCGATGTCGCTGATGCGCTCGATCAAGAAGGCGCTCGACCCGGACAACATCATGAACCCGGGCAAGATCATCGGGCCGATCAACTGAGGCGCTTCATCGTCATGCGATGAAGCGCGTCATCCCGAGTAAAGAGAGGGATCTTTCAGGCAACCAAAAGGATCCCTCGCTGCGCTCGGGATGACAGCGCAATAGAAAAGGGCCGGCGTTCGCCGGCCCTTTGCATTCATTCGTGCGCTGTCACTTTGCGGCCTGAACCATGATCTCGACCTTGAGGGCGGGATTGGCGAGCTTGGCTTCGACCGTGGCGCGGGCCGGCGAGTTGCCGGGCGCCACCCAGGCATCCCACACTTCGTTCATCTGTCCCCAGGTGCCGATGTCGGTCAGCCAGATATTGGCCGACAGGATCTTCGACTTGTCGGTGCCGGCTTCCTTCAGGAACTTGTCGATCTTGTCGAGGATCTGCTTGGTCTGGCCCTTGACGTCGGCCTTGGCATCGTCGGCGGTAAGGCCGGCGAGATAGACCGTGTCGCCATGGACGACCGCGCTCGACATGCGGGGACCGGCGTTAATGCGCTTGACGCTCATCGTCTTCTCCTTCTCCTTGAAAATCGAAGCGGCGGACCTTAGCACGACATAAGCAGGAGGAAACACATGGCACTCTACGAACTTCGCACCTACACGCTCTACGTCGGCAAGATGGCCGAGGCGGTGAAGCTCTACCAGCAGTTCGGCTTCCCGGCCCTCGACAAGGGCGGCCACGCGAAACACCTCGTCGGCTACTTCCAGGGCGATACCGGCACGATCAACCAGCTCGTTCATCTCTGGAAATTCGAGGACGATGCCGCACGGCGCGCCCATTGGGCGGCGGTGTTCGCCAACAAGGACTTCACCGAAGGCTTCGCTGCCAAGTTCCGGCCGCTGGTGATGACGCAGGAAGTGAAGCTCCTGCACGCCGCCCCGTGGGGGCCGCATCCCTAGAGCGGCCTCCGCTCAAACGGAAACGCAATGCACGAAGCATCTCCTTTGATGGCGTAATCCGTCCAGTTGATCGCGGCGCGTTTACGCGCCTCAGCAGGACGGATTACGCTTTAGAGCGGATTGGGACCGAGCACTTCCCAGCCGCACTCCCCAAGCCGCTTCTTGAGCTCGCCTTCGCCCGGTCGCTCGAGCATCCCTTCGACGAAGCGGCCGGCGCTCGCCGGAGTATAGAGGAACACGACGCAGCCCGGTTGGTTGCCGCTGTTTTTCCAGGCGTGCGGGACGTTGCGCGGCAGGAAGGCGCAGGTGCCCGGCCCGCCGGTCGTCACCTCGTCGCCGATCTTGAACGTGAACTCTCCTTCGAGCACCCAGGCGACCTCATCGCTGTCACGGTGCAGATGGAGCCAGCTGTTCTTGGATCCGGCCGGTACCGTCTGCTCGAACAGGGTGACGCTCTGGCCGGTCTCGCGACCGAACAGCTTCATCGACATGCCCTGGCCCGACGATTCCCTGAGATGCTGTCCACCGCCTGCGGGTACGATGACCCCTTTGCTCGTGGTCACGGAGACCTCCTCCTTGCGGACCAAACGAGGGTAGGTCCGCTACCGGGCGGCCACAACCATGATCTCAATCTTCATCTTCGGGTCGTTGAGCCTGGCCTGAACCGTGGCGCGGGCCGGCGTCTGGCCGGGCACCACCCAGGCGTCCCACACCACGTTCATGGCGGCGAAGTCGCCAATGTCGGCGAGCCAGATCGTGGCCGTCAGGATCTTCGATTTGTCGCTGCCGCCCTTGGCCAGCAGCGAGTCGATCTCGGCCAGCGCCTGCTTCACTTGGCCGATGATGTCCTGCGAGGTGTCCTCCGGGATCATGCCCGAGAGGTACATGCGGTCGCCCAGCACGCTGGCTTCGCTCAAACGGAGGCCGGGATCGATTCGCCGGATGTCGCTCATGCTGCAACCCTAAAGGACATTCCGCCCGCCGGCACGCGCTTCCGTTCTCCACGGCCAGCCCATTCGCGATAGAGTTGCCGGTGTGACGGTGCGTTGAGGTGATCCATGACTGATGAAGAGGCTGGCCGCGTCCGAGACTTCGTGGGCTACGGGCGCAATCCCCCTGACCCGCGATGGCCGGGCGGCGCGCACGTCGCGGTCAATTTCGTCATCAACTACGAGGAGGGCGGCGAACTCGCCGTGCCGGACGGCGATGCCGCCTCCGAGACCGGCCTGACCGAGGGCTCGACCGCCGGCGTCAAGGGTCGCGACCTCGGTGCCGAGAGCATGTTCGAGTATGGCAGCCGCGTCGGCTTCTGGCGCCTGCACCGCATGTTCACCAGGCGCAAGCTCCCCTGCACGATCTTCGCCATTGCCCGGGCACTCGAGCGCAACCCCGAGGCCTGCGCCGCCATGCGCGAGGCGGACTGGGACGTGGCCGGGCACGGCTACAAGTGGGAAATCCACGGCAACTTCGCTCCCGACCACGAGCGCAAGCAGATCGAGCTTGCGACGGAGAGCATCGCTCGCACCATCGGCACCCGTCCGCTGGGCTGGTACAGCCGCTACGCGCCGTCGCTCCACACCCGCAAGATCCTGCTTGAGGCGGGCTACGAATACGACAGCGAGACCTACAACGACGAGCTGCCCTACTGGGTGAAGGTCGGTGCACGGCGTCAGCTGGTCGTGCCCTATTCGCTGACCCACAACGACGTGCGCTTCGCCCGCATGGGCATGACGTCGGGCGACGAATATCTCGCCTACATCAAGAACGCCGTGCAGTGCGTGCTCGAGGAGGATCCGCCGCGCATGCTGAGCTTCGGCCTGCACAACCGCATCATCGCCCACCCCGGCCGCGCCTTGGGGCTCGCCCGCGTGCTCGACTGGCTGGCGGACCAGCCGCGCGTGTGGCTCACACGCAGGATCGACATCGCGCGACACTGGAAGAGGGAGCATCCTGCACCATGACCATTCGCCGCCCGCCCATTCAACGGCCATTGGACGGGATGCTCGTGCTCGACCTTGGGCAGATCTACAACGGCCCCTACTGCGGCCTGCAGCTCGCCTTCATGGGCGCCCGCGTGCTCAAGATCGAGCCGCCCGAGGGCGACGTCGTGCGCCGCCGCAAGCGCGAGGTCGAGCCCTATCCGCTGGTCATGCTGAACTCCAACAAGGAGTCCGTGGTGCTCGATCTCAAGCAGCCCCGCGGCAAGCAGATCCTGCTCGAGCTCGTCGCCAAGGCCGACGTGCTGATCGAGAACTTCGCCGCCGGCGTCATGGATCGCCTCGGCCTCGGCTGGGAGGTGCTGCACAAGCTCAATCCCCGCCTGGTCTATGGCGGCAGCTCCGGCTTCGGCCTCGACGGGCCCTATCGCGATCTCGCCGCCATGGACGTCACCATCCAGGCGATGAGCGGCATCACCAATGCCACCGGCGATGCCGACGGGCCGCCGACCAAGGCGGGCGCCGCCGTCTGCGACTTTCTGGCGGGCATCCATCTCTGCGCCGGAATCCTGGGAGCCCTGGTGCAGCGCGAGCGCACCGGCGAGGGCCAGCGCGTCGAGGTTGCCATGCACGAGGCGGCCGTGATCGCGCTCGCCTCGGCCATGGGCGCCGTGATGGATGGCGACACCAGCGTGCCCGACCGCACCGGCAACCGCCATCCGGCATTGGCCATGGCGCCGTACAACACCTACCCGTGCACCGACGGCTACGTCGCGATCTTCACCTCGGCCGAGCGACACTGGCATTCGATGTGCCGGATGTTGGGCCGCCCCGAACTGCTCGACGATCCGGACTTCTCCAGCACGATCGGCAGGGCCAAGCGCATGGCGGAGGTCGACGACATGGTCGGCGCCTGGACGATCACCCGCTCGAAGGACGAGGTACTGAAGCTCCTCAACGAGGCGCACGTACCCTGCGCGCCGGTCAAGACGGCGCGCGAGGTGGCGTACGATCCCCATCTCGAGGCGCGCGGCTTCTGGGTCGACATCGTCCATCCGCGGCGCGGGCCCACGCGCGTGCCGATCTCGCCGATCCGGCTCCACACCGGCGGCAAGTCGGAAATCCGCAGCCCCGCGCCGATGCTCGGCCAGCACACCGAAGCCGTGCTCGCCGAGATGCTGGGCCTCGCGGCCGACGAACTCGCGCGCCTGCGCGACGCGGGCGTCACAACGCCGGTGACAGAGAAGGCCTAGGCGGAAAACACGAAGAGATTGTCATCCTGAGCGAAGCGAAGGATCTCACGTCTGCAACGGAATTGCCGATCGTTCCGCTAGGTCCTTCGCTTCGCTCAGGACGACAAAGGCGAAGTCAGGCGCGCTCGCGGATGTCGGCGAATTTTATCTTCGGGCTCTTCTCGGCGATGTAGCCCAGCTCCCAGGCGTTGCGCGCCAGGAATACCGGCGCGCCGTCACGATCCTCCGACATGCCGCCTCGGTTGGCCGACATGAATTCCTCGAGGTCGGCCTTGGTCTCGGCCGAGATCCAGCGCGCGGTCTCGAACGGCGCCTGTTCGAGATCGATCATCACCGAGTATTCGGCCTCGACGCGGGTCTTGAGCACATCGAGCTGCAGCTCGCCGACCACGCCCACAATGTTATCGCCGCCGATCACACGGCGGAACACCTGGGTTACGCCCTCTTCCGCGAGGTCTTCCAGCGCGCGCTTGAGCTGCTTGGACTTCATCGGATCCTCCAGCCGCACGCGCCGCAGGATTTCCGGCGCGAAGTTGGGGATGCCGACGATCTTGATCTGCTCGCCCTCGGTCAGCGTGTCGCCGACCCTGAGAACGCCGTGATTGGGAATGCCGATGATGTCGCCGGGCCAAGCCTCGTCGACGATCTCGCGCTCGCGGGCGAAGAACAGGATCGGTGAATTGACCGACAGCACCTTGCCGGTGCCCATTTGCGTGAGCTTCATGCCGCGGCGGAACTGGCCGCTGCACAGGCGCAGGAAGGCGACCCGGTCGCGATGGTTGGGGTCCATGTTGGCCTGGACCTTGAAGACGAAGCCCGTGACCTTGGGCTCGGTCGGCTCGATGGCGCGCGGCTCGGCCGGCTGCGGCCTGGGCGGCGGCGCCCAGGCGGCCAACGCATCCAGAAGCTCGCGCACGCCGAAATTATTGTAGGCGCTGCCGAAGAACACGGGAGTCAGGTGGCCGGCGCGATAGGACTCCATGTCGAAGGCCGGATAGCCCGCGCGCACCAGCTCGACATCCTCGGCGAGCTTGGGGTCGGTAATGGTGTAGTTCTCGATCAGCTCGCCGATGCGGCTTCTGTCGGTGTTGTCGAACACCAGCATGCGATCGTGTACGAGGTCGTAGGTGCCCTTGAACTGGTTGCCCGAGCCCTGCGGCCAGCTCATCGGCGTCACGTCGAGCGCCAGGGTCGAGGCGATCTCGTCGAGCAGCTCGATCGGGTCCTTGGACTCGCGGTCCATCTTGTTGATGAAGGTGATGATCGGCACGTCGCGCAGCCGGCAGATCTCGAACAGCTTGCGGGTGCGCGCCTCGATGCCCTTGGCGGCGTCGATCACCATCACTGCCGAATCGACGGCGGTCAGCGTGCGGTAGGTGTCCTCGCTAAAATCCTCATGGCCCGGCGTGTCGAGCAGGTTGAACACCGCGCCGCCATATTCGAAATGCATCACCGAGGTGGTGACCGAGATGCCGCGCTGCTGCTCGATCTTCATCCAGTCGGAGCGCGCGCGCCTTGCCTCGCCCCGCGCCTTGACCGCACCCGCGACATGGATGGCGCCGCCGAACAGCAGCAGCTTTTCGGTGAGCGTCGTCTTGCCAGCATCGGGATGCGAGATGATCGCGAATGTCCGCCGCAGGCCGGAAGGATGGCCGGCCAGGCGGGCGTCGGAAACGGGAACTACGGCGGAATCGGGCACTTGTTGCGGAACCTTCAGGGGTGCGAGGGGGTACCCGAGCCGTTCCGCAGCGTCAACCTCGCTCGCGAGGGCCCTGCTTGCTAAGGAAACCGGGCACAAGGACTCAAGCACGCAGGAGGAACGCATGGCAGGACTTCTCGAGGGACACATCGCCGCCGTGACCGGCGGCGGATCGGGCATCGGACAGGGCATCTGCCAGGCCTATGCGCGGGAAGGCGCCCGGGTGATCATCCTCGACAGCAACCCCGGCGGCGCGAAGGAGACCGTCGATCTCATCACCGCCGCGGGCGGCAAGGCCTCGGCGGTGAAGCTCGACGTCACGGACCGGGCGGCGTGCAGGGCGGCGGCCAGCAAGATCGGCAAGAGCGGTAAGGTCTCGATTCTGGTCAACAATGCCGGCATCAACCGCCGCAATCCGATCACCGGCGACGCGGCGGCGGTGGCCAAGGACTGGGACGACATCCTGTCGATCAACCTCGACGGGGTGTTCAACGTCACCCACGCCTTCCTCGACCAGCTCCGCGCGACCAGGGGACGGATCGTCAATATCGGCTCGATCCAGTCGTTCGTGCATGTGAGCTGGCCCAACTCGGCCGCCTACACGACCTCCAAGCATGGCGTGCTGGGCTTCACGCGCGCGCTAGCGGCGGAGCTCGGCAAGGACGGCGTGCGCGTCAACGCCATCGGGCCCGGGCTGATCGAGACCAGGATCAACGCCGAGGCGCGGGCCAAGAACCCGGACATGGTGGCGATGGTCATGCGGCACACACCGCTCAACCGCCCCGGCAAGCCCGAAGACATCGCGGGACCGGCCGTCTTCCTCGCCTCGGACCTGTCGGCCTATGTCACGGGCTGCATGGTCATGGCCGACGGCGGCTTCCGGACGGTGTGAACGACCGGCGTGGCTAGCCGTTGAACTCCTCGCGCAGCATCTCCAGCTCCAGCCACTCGGTTTCCGCCGCCTCCAGCTCGGCTTGTGCAGCGCCCAGCCGTGCCGTCCTGAAAGCGAAGGACTTGGCGTCGCGGCGGTAGAGGTCGGGGTCGGCCAGGGCCCCGTTCAGGGTCGCCATCTCGGCCTGCAGTGCCGCCATCTTCTTGGGCAGCTCGGTCAGCGCCCGCTCGCGCTTGTATCCCAGGCGCTTGCCCGGGGCGCCCGAGTCGCGTGGCGCGGCAGGCTTCTCGCGGGCGCGCGAGGGCGTGACGCCGGTCGGCTCCACGCGCGGCCCGCGCTGGCTCACATAGTCGCTGTAGCCGCCGGCATACTCGATCGCGGTGCCGTCGCCTTCCAGCGCGATGGTCGAGGTCACGAGCCGGTCGAGGAAGTCGCGGTCGTGGCTCACCAGCAGGACGGTGCCGTCGTAGTCGTCGAGTGCCTCCTGTAGGAGGTCCAGCGTGTCGGCGTCGAGATCGTTGGTCGGCTCGTCGAGCACGATCATGTTGGAGGGCGCGGCCAGCGCCTTGGCGAGCAGCAGGCGGTTGCGCTCGCCGCCCGACAGGGTGCGCACCGGTTGGCGCGCCTGCTCGTCGCGGAACAGGTATTCGCGCAGGTAGGTCATCACATGGGTGAGGCGGCCGCGCACCAGCACATGGTCGTTGCGGTCGGCCAGCGTCTCCCACGGCGTCTTGTCGGGATCGAGATCGATGCGGCGCTGATCGATCACGACCGGCAGGAGGTTGGTGCCGAGCTTCACGGTGCCGGAGTCGGGCTCGAGCTCGCCGATCAGCATCCTGAGCAGCGTCGTCTTGCCGGCGCCATTGGGGCCGATCAGCCCGATCCGGTTCTTGCGGAAGATCCGCGTCGAGAAATTCTCGACGATCGTCTTGTCGCCCCACCGCTTGGTGATGTTGCGTGCGGTGACCACCAGCGCGCCCGACGCCTCGGCCTGGCCCGCCTCGATGGTGGCGCGGCCGACCGGCCCGATCTGCTCGCGGCGCTGCGCCCGCAAGGCGGCGAGCGCGCGCAGGCGACCCTCGTTGCGCGTGCGCCGGGCGCGGATGCTCTTGCCCGCCCATTCGGTTTCGCGCTCGATCAGCCGGTCGAGCTTGTGCCGCTCCGTGGCCTCGCGCTCGATGATGTCGTTCGACCACGCCTCGAACTCGCCGTAGCCCCTGTCGAGCCGGCGCACGATGCCGCGGTCGAGCCACAGCACGGCGCGCGCCAAATTGCCGAGGAAGCGCCGGTCGTGGCTCACCATCACGTAGGCGCCGCGCCAGCGCGACAGCTTCTCCTCCAGCCACTCGATGGTCGGCAGATCGAGATGATTGGTCGGCTCGTCGAGCAGCATGACGTCGGGCTCGCCGACCAGCGCGCGCGCCAGCGCCGCCCGCCGCGCCTCGCCGCCCGACAGCTCACCCGGCGCGCGATCGCCGTCGAGCTTCATCTCCTCGAGGATGGCGGTGACGCGATAGTCGGACGGTCCCGGCGAATCGGCGAGCACGCCCGCGACATAGCCGGCGACGGTGGCCTGGCCGGCGAAATCGGGCTCCTGGGGAAGCGTGGCGATCGTGGCGCCAGGCTGGGCGAAGCGGGTGCCACCGTCGGCGATCGGCTCGCCGGCCAAGATGCGCAGCAGGGTCGACTTGCCGGCCCCGTTGCGGCCCACCAGCGACAGGCGCTCGCCGGGCGCAATCGACAGGTCGACGCCGTCCAGGATCGTCTGGTCGCCCAGGTGGAAACGGATGCCCGTCAGCGCAAGGAGGGGTGGATCAGCCATGGGTCCTTAAAGTGGGGAGCGGGCTGTCATGGCCGAAGCTGTCCACAACGGCAAGGGCCGCGCTGCACGGTATGGTCACGCATGCTGCAGGTCGTGGGGGAACCGAGGCGGATCGATCGCGCCATCCGGCGCCTGCAAAGTGCGCTCAAGGGCGTGCCGGCGCGCAGCGTGCGACTGACCTGGCGCGGCGGCGAGTTGCGCACCACCATCCACTGGGCGCGCGACGATTCCTTCTGGTGGGCCTTCGAGCCGCGCAGCGCCCGCGACGGCGTCGCGGCACGCCACGCGCTGCTGCTCGGCCACGCGCCGAACGCGCCGACCAAGCGCGAGAGCATCACCTGCGAGATCAATCTGCCGCGAGCTGGCAGCGACCGCAAAGTGGCCGGTGTCATCGTCGTCGACGAAGCAGGCGCGCTGTTCCTCGCCCATTCCGGCCGCATGGGCGGCGCGCGGACCGGGCAGCGCAAGTCGGGCTTCCGCGACTTCCTGGCCGACGGCGTGTGGCGTAGGATCCGCTGGCCCGACGGCGAGGAACGCGAGGCGCTCATCGTGGCGCCGCTCGACAGTCCGCGGCTGACCCGCCTGCTCGGCCAGTTCGTCGATGCGGTGCGCCGCTTCAAGGCGGGCGACGCGCCGGAGGAACGGACGGGATTGTGCGTCGAGCCGATGCTGGTCGATTCGGCGGCAGCGGCCTGCGACCGGCGGCTGGTCGACGTGGCGCTGCACGAGGAACTGGTCAAGCGCGGCCTGTTCGGCGGTGCCGACGATCTCTTCTCGCTGCGCGGCGAGCGGCCGCAGCCGCTGTTCGCCCTGGTGGCCGACGGCCGGCCCGAGGAACTCGCCATGGCAGTGGGATCGCTGTCGCTCGCCTCGGCGCGCGGCGGGCGTGACGTCAAGGCGATCCTGATCGCGCCGGCGACGCTGGCCGACCGCGATGGTGCGGCGCTCGATGCCCTGCCCTTCGTCTGCGTGCGCTTCCGCTGGCGCGGCGCGCGCGCCGTTTTCGATGGACTGGACGATGCTCTCGCGTGAGGGCTCTGGCCCGGGTAGTGCCGGATGGTAATGGGGCTCACGACCGGGCTGTGGGTGAGCGCGCAGGTGCGCATCTGCGACCGCAACTTCATCCCCGCCACCATCGTGCGCCGGGGCGATCCCGACGCCGGCACGGTGCTGCTGAAGCTCAACCGCTTCGAGGCGGGCGTGACCGTCTACACGCAGGCCAGCACCATGAGCGACGAGCCGGCCTGGAGCCGCGGCACCGGTCCCACCCCGGTCACCGAGGCCGAAGCCGACGCCTACATTACCCGCCAGGTGCAGTACGACCCCGACGTCTGGGTGCTCGAGATCGAGGACCGCAAGGGCCAGTACCAGATGGACGGGAAGGTCGTTTAGTTCTGTCGTCCTGAGCGCAGCGAAGGACCTCACAGATTGACCAGACACGGGCCGGTGTCCATCTGGCACCGAGTGCTGTTCGCACGTGAGGTCCTTCGCTGCGCTCGAGGCGGAGATTACTCCGCCGCCGACGACATGAAGCTATTGCCCGGGCAGCACCGTCATCGGGTCGACGGTCTTGTTGCCGCGGCGGACCTCGAAGTGAAGCTTCGACTCAGGCCCGACCTTGGCGATGGCCTGGCCTTTCTTGACCGTGTCGCCCTTCTTCACCAGAAGCTGCTCGTTCTGCGCATAGGCCGTGATGTAGCCGCCGTTATGGCTGACCAGCAGCAAGTTGCCCATGCCGCGCACCTTGTTGCCGGCATAGACAACCGTGCCGCCATCGGCGGCCTTCACCGGTGCGCCCTTCTCGGCCTGGATGTCGATGCCGTCGTTCTTCTGGCCGCCCGCGCCGGTGCCGTAGCCGGCCACGACCTTGCCCTGCACCGGCCATTCGAAGCGCGGCGGCGGGGTCGCCGGCACGGTGACCGAGGGGCTGGCGGGACTGAGCGGCGTCGGCTCGCCGGCGGCAGGCTGCGCGCGCGTCGGCTCGCCCTGGCCCGGCGGCGGCAGGTTCTCCTGCTTGACCGGCCCGCTGGAGCCTGCAGGAGCGGCTGCCGTCTCCGTCGGCGGCGTGGGCGCCACATACTTGGCGCCCGGCACCTTCAGGGTCTGGGCGGCACGCAGTTTGTAGGGCGGCTTCAGCTGGTTGGCGTCGACGATGGACTGCGTCGACACGCCATAGCGCTGGGCGATGCCGTCGACCGTGTCCTTGTCCTTCACAACATAGCTCGGCACGGCATTGGGACCGGCGGCGGAGCCGGGATATTCCATGGTGCCCTCGCGGGCACTATAGAAGAAGCCGTCTATCGAGGTGCAGGCGCCGAGCGCGACCGACAGCACCGCCATTGTACCCAGCGTGCGCATCCGGCCGGCCCATCGCGAGGGGTAGCGAGGGGCTCTTTTCATGGGCCCATTCTACTGCATCACGATTCGGGCGGGAATAGGACGCTGCGCATTAGCGCAGCGCCTGGTTAGCCCTGGCCCAGCACCGGCAGGGCGCCGGTCACCAGCGGCACAAAGCGCACCGGCATCAGGGTGTCGCGCTTGAGCCCGCTCTCGCCCTTGACGATGCGCTCGACTACCTGGGCGGTGGGATCGCGCCCGACCGGCACGATCAGGATGCCGCCCAGCGCCAGCTGGTCGATCAGCGCCTGCGGCCGCTCTTCGGCCGCGGCGGTGACGATGATGCGGTCGAACGGCGCCTGGCCCGGCCAGCCCTTGCTGCCGTCGCCGATGTCGAACACGACGTTGTGGATACGCAGCTCGATCAGCAGCCGCTCAGCCTCCTTGGACAGGGGCTTGTAGCGCTCGATCGAGTAGACGCGGCGGGCGAGCTTGGCCAGCACGGCCGCTTGGTAGCCCGAGCCGGTACCGACCTCGAGCACCTTCATGCGCGGGCCGACGCGCAGCGCCTCGGTCATGGCCGCCACCACCAGCGGCTGGCTGATGGTCTGGCCGAAGGAAATCGGCAGCGCGGTGTTCTCCCAGGCGCGCTCGGCGAAGGCGGCCGAGACGAACCGCTCGCGGTCGACCGAGCCGATCGCCGCCAGCACGTTTTCGTCGGAGATGCCGGATTGCCGGAGCTCCGCGAGCAGACGTTGCATGGCCGCGACGTTCACCGCGCCCGCCCCGCTTCAGGCCGCCGCGAACTGCTGGGCAAGCTTGCGGCGCATGGCCTCGTGCGTGAGGTCGAGATGGAGCGGTGTAACCGAGATGTAGCCCGACCGGATGGCAGCGATGTCGCTCGCCTCATCGATCTCGCTCTCCTGCGGCTGATAGCCGATCCAGTAGTAGGCACCGCCGCGCGGGTCGGTGCGCTCGATGATATAGCCGCCGAAGGCACGCGTGCCCTGGCGTGTCACCTTGGTGCCCTTGACGGAGGCCGAGACCACGTCGGGAAAATTGATGTTCACGAAAGCGTTGCGCGGCCACTCCGCCGCCAGCACCTGGCGCGCTACTGCGGCACCATGATGGGTGGCGGTCCCCCACTTCACCGGATGGTCGTGGGTATAGGCCTGGCTGAAGGCGATCGAGTGAAGGCCGAGCAGGCAGCCTTCCATGGCGCCGGCGATGGTGCCGGAATAGGTCACGTCGTCGGCCATGTTGGTGCCGCGGTTGACGCCCGACAGCACGATGTCGGGCTTGCGGTCCTTCAAGAGGTGCTTGACGGCAAACAGCACGCAGTCGGTCGGCGTGCCTTCCAGGGCATACTTGCGCTCGCTCACCTCGCGCATGCGGATCGGCCGCGACAGCGACAGCGAATGGCCGGCGCCGCTCTGGTTGACTTCGGGCGCCACCACCCAGACGTCGCTCGAGAGCTGGTCGGCGATCTCAATCAGGGCGTCCAAACCGGGCGCGTGGATGCCGTCGTCGTTGGTGACGAGGATGCGCGCCTTGGCGAGGTTGACCGGCTTCACTTGGTGGGCCTTTTTTGCGTGGCGGCCGGTCCGGGGATCTGCGCAAGACCGCCCATGTAGGGCTTGAGCGCGTCCGGGATCGTGACCGACCCATCCTCGTTCTGATAGTTCTCCAGCACTGCGATCAGGGTGCGGCCGACGGCGAGGCCCGAACCGTTCAGGGTATGGACGAAGCGCGTGCCCTTGCCTTCCTTCGGCCGATAGCGGGCGTTCATGCGGCGCGCCTGGTAGTCGCCGCAGTTGGAGCAGCTCGAGATCTCGCGGTAGGCGTTTTGTCCCGGCAGCCAGACTTCGATGTCGTAGGTCTTGCGCGACGCTGGGCCCATGTCGCCGCCGCACAGCACGATGGTGCGGAAGGCGAGGCCAAGGCGCTTCAACACTTCCTCGGCGCGGCCCGTCATGCGCTCGTGCTCGGCGGCAGACTGCTCGGGCGTGGAAATGCTGACCAGTTCGACCTTGGGGAACTGGTGCTGGCGGATCATGCCGCGCGTATCCTTGCCCGCCGCGCCCGCCTCGGAGCGGAAGCACGGCGTCCAGGCGGTGTAGCGCAGCGGCAGCTCCTTCTCGTCGAGCAACGCGTCGTTCACCAGATTGGTGAGCGGCAGCTCGGCTGTCGGGATCAGCCAGTAGCCGTTGTCGGTATGGAACATGTCCTCGGCGAAGCGCGGCAGCTGGCCGACACCGTAGGCAGCGTTGTCCCGCACCAGGAACGGCGGGTTGACCTCGGTATAGCCACCCTCTTCCGAGGTATGCAGGTCGAGCATGAACTGGGCGATCGCCCGCTCAAGCTTGGCGAGATTCTTCTTCAGCACGACGAAGCGCGCGCCCGACATCTTGCTGGCAGCCGCAAAGTCCATCTCGCCGGTCGCCTCGCCCAGCGCCACGTGGTCCTTGGGTACGAAGCTGAAATTGCGCTGGTTGCCGTGGCGGCGGATCTCGACGTTGGCGGTCTCGTCGCTGCCTGCGGGCACGTCGACGAATGGCAGGTTGGGCAGCACTTCGAGCCGCCGTGTCAACTCGGCGTCGAGTTCGGCGGCCAGCGCCTCACCCTTTCCCAGGCTCTCCTCCAGTGCCGTGACCTCGGCCATCAGGGCGTCGGCGTTCTCGCCCTTGCGCTTGGCCATGCCGATCTGCTGGCTGAGCGTCTTGCGCCGTGCCTGTATGCCTTCGCTCTCGGTGATCGCCGCGCGGCGGCGCGCGTCGATCGCCAGGATCTCGGCCGACAGCGCCGCCAGGTTGCGCTTCTTCAGGCCGGCGTCGAAGGCGGCGGGGTTCTCGCGGATGAAGCGTATGTCGTGCATGGCTCAGCTATTGGCCGCTTCCTCGGCCTTCTTCGCTTCCTCCGCCTTCCTCTCTTCTTCGGCCTTCCGCTCTTCCTCGGCCTTCTCCTCCTCTTCGGCCTTCTTGTCCTCGGCCGCACGCTTCCTCTCGATCACGCGGCCGATCAGGATGCTGATTTCGTAGAAAGCGAGCAGAGGTATGGCCAGCGCGAGCTGGCTCACCACGTCGGGCGGCGTCAGCACGGCGGCGACGACAAAGGCGATGACGATGGCGTAGCGGCGCTTGGAACGCAGGCCTTCGGTGGTGACGATGCCGACCCTGACCAGCAGGGTGAGCAGAACCGGCACTTCGAAGGCGAAGCCGAAGGCAAACACGAGCTGCAGCACGCGCTCGAGATAATCCGAGGAACGCAGCGTCTTTTCGATGTCGGCCGGCACGTACTGCGTGAGCATGAAATTGATCACGTACGGCATGACGATGTAGTACATCGCCGCGCAGCCGGCATAGAACATGAACGGCGTGGCGACCAGGAACGGCAAGAACGCCTTCTTCTCCTGGCGGTAGAGGCCGGGCGCCACGAACAGCCAGATCTGCACGGCGATCAGCGGGAATCCGACGATCAGTGACACGAAGGCCGACAGCTTCACCGTGACGAAGAAGAATTCGAAGATGTCGAGGACGACGACCTTGTATCCGTCGGACAGCGCCGGCTGGATCAGGAACGAGAAGATCGGCTTGGCGAAATAAAAGGTGACGAAGAACACCATGAAAAAGCCCAGCAGGGCATAGATCAGGCGTTTGCGCAGCTCGACCAGGTGATCGAGCAGCGGCATCGGCTTGTCGTCTTCTGGCCCGTCGTGGCCGTCGTGTGTGGTGGTCAAGAGATTTCTACGCGACATTGGGTGGCGCGTTATGCCGCCGTTTGGGCCTCAATTCAAAGCGCTAATTGGCGCTCAGCTGGCGGCCGCGGCCTTCTCCGGCTTGCCTTCGTCGGCGGGCGGGTCGAGTGGCGGCGGCATTTCGCTCGCGGCCGGCAGCGCCTCGGCCACGACGGGGGCCGGATCGACAGCGATTTGCGGCGTTTCGGCCGCCGTCTGCGGCGCCTCGGCGGCGATTTGCGGCGCCTCCGCACCGACTTGCGGTGCTGACTCGGGTTCGGCAAGGGGGTTGTCGAAGGTGCTCTTAGCCTCGGCCAGGGCCTTCTCGCCCTCGGCCATGCCTTCCTCGAGGTGGCTCTTGATCTGCTTCGTCGGATCGAGCTCGTTGAGGTCGATACCGGACGTAACCGCAGTGATCTGCTTCTTCACGTCGTCGAGCTCGGACTGGCGGACCATCTCGTCGACATGGCCGCGGAACTCCGACGCCATGCCGCGCATTTGGGACATCCACTTGCCCCAGGTCCGCAACAGGCCCGGCAGTTCCTTCGGGCCGATGATGACAAGCGCCACGACCGCGATGATCAGCAGCTCTGAACTGTCGATACCGAACATTGGCGATCAACCCCGACCGCGACGCATAAGCTGAAGGTCCTGTCAGACCTTGGCGGCGCTGTCCTGGCGGACCTGGCCGCCCACCGGGCTGCCGGGGGGCGTGGTCGTGGCCTGGGCCGCGATCGGCTTGGCGGCGTCGCCCGGCTGACCGGCCGTGGCCGGCGGAGTCTCTTCCGGCTGCACTCCCACGCCCTTCTTGAAGGCGTTGAGGCCCTTTCCGAAGTCGCCCATGAGCTGTGAAATCTTGCCGCGACCGCCAAACATCAGCAGCACGACGGCCAGCACGATCAACCAGTGCCAGATGCTGAAGCTACCCATTCGAAAATGCTCCCAAAAACGTTTGCAATCGCCGTTGGCCGATTATCCTCCCGGCGCGCAGGCCCGGCAACCACTCACAGCCGGCGGGTATGCGGCCGATTGGGGCGGGATTTGGGCTCTAGCGCCCGGTTTCGTCGGCTGCCAGAGGCTCGTCGGCCTCTTCGTCATCCGACTCCAGCGGTAGATCCGGCTCTTCCGGGCTGAATATGGGGGGTTGGGCGCGCGGGTCCAAGAGGCCGGCGGCCTTCATTTCCTCATGACCCGGCAGGTCGTCGAGGCTCGGCAGGCCGAAATGCTCGAGGAAGAAATCGGTGGTGCCCCATGTCACCGGCCTGCCTGGCGCGCGGCGGCGGCCCATCGGCCGGATCCAGTTCTGCTCGAACAGCAGATCGAGCGTGCCCTTGCTCAAGCCGACACCGCGTACCTGTTCGATCTCGGTGCGCGTGACCGGCTGGTGATAGGCGATGATGGCCAGAGTCTCGATGGCGGCCCGCGACAGCTTGCGAGTCACCGGCCGCTCGATCTTGAGCTTCTCGGAAAGATCCGACGCGGTGCGGAAGGCATAGCCACCGGCCACTTTCACCAGGTTGACGCCGCGGTTGGCGTAGAGCTCCGCGAGATCAACCAGCAGGCGCTTGACGTCGGCGTCGTTGGGCAGCCGCTCGGCCAGCTCGCCCTCCTCGAGTGCTTGCGTTCCGGCAAAGACCAGGGCCTCGAGCAGCCGCAGATGCTGGGCATGGTCGGGAGAAACCACGTCGGTTACGTTTTCGGAGGGCATGTTCTTGGAGTCGGTCTGGGACATCAAAGTCACCGTTGCTCGGTACGTTTACGCAAATAGATGGGGCCGAAGCGCTCGGTCTGGCGCAGCTCGAGCGAGCCTTCCTTGGCAAGCTGCAGGCCGGCCACGAAGGTCGAAGCCAGCGCCGAGCGCCGCCGCGAGGGATCGGTGAGCCCCGCCGGCAGGAACGCCTCGAGCGACTGCCAATCGATGGCGATGCCCAGCATGCGACCCAGACGCTCGGCTGCTTCCTCGACCGAGAAGAACTGCATGGGCTCGATCTGATAGGTGTCGGCGTCCTTGGGCCGCACCTGGCTGCCGTAGGCGTGCAGCAGGTCGTAGAGCTTCACGTCCCAGATCGCCCGGCGGACGACAACGACGCCTTCGGGTGCCCCGCGCGAAAAAATATCCTTGCCGAGCTGCGGCCGGGCCATCAGGCGCACGCCCGCCTCCTGCATGGCCTCGAGGCGCCGCAGCTGCCATTGCAGGGCGTCGGCCATCTCCTGGCCCGACAGCCCCTCGCCCGGCGCCGGTTCGGGCAGCAGCAGGCGCGACTTGAGATAGGCCAGCCATGCCGCCATCACCAGGTAGTCTGCCGCGAGTTCCAGCCTGAGCCGCCTCGCCTGGGCGACATGCGCCAGATACTGATCGACCAGGGCCACCATGGAGATGCGGCGCAGATCGACCTTCTGGTCGCGCGCCAAGGTCAGCAGCAGGTCGAGCGGGCCTTCGAAGCCTTCGAGATTGACGATCAGTTCGCCCTCGCCCGGCGCAATGAGGTCGGGGCCTGCTGAAGCAAAGCCGTCGGCGGGAGGCGGACTGTCAGGTTCGTTCATGTAACTCCGGTTTAATCCAGTGTGTGCGCACACCGCCACTGTAATTGGCCCGGCCTTATCCCCATTCCGGCAGAAGCGACGCCAGGCGCCGTTGGGCGTCGGCCAGGCCGGCCTTGCCGAGCGGTTCGCTGTGGCGGGCGAGAAAGTGCCGGCCCGCGTCGAACCGACGCTCCGCCGCGGCGCTCATGAGGCCAGTAGCGCTTGCGACCTCGAGCATTTCGCCCCGGCGGCCGTTGCAATGGAGCGCAATATCGCAGCCTGCCGCCAGCGACCGTGCCGCCCGCTCGCCCAGCGACCCGCCCAACGCCTGCATGGAAAGGTCGTCCGACAGCAGTAGCCCGTCGAAGCCGATATGGCCGCGGATGACCTCCTTCACGCCCCCTGGCGAAACGGTGATGGCAGCGGCAGGGTCGATCGCCTCGAACAGAAGATGGCCGGTCATCGCCCAGGGCAGGTCAGCCAGGAGCTTGAAAGGCAGGAAATCGGTGCGCTCCAGCACCTCGCGCGAGGCCGACACACGGGGCAGCGCGTCGTGCGAATCGACAGTCGAGCGACCGTGCCCGGGGATGTGCTTGACCACCGGCATCACGCCTTCAGCCAGCAGCCCTTCGGCGGCGGCGCGGCCCAGTGCCGCCACCGGCTCGGGCTGGTTGGCATAAGCGCGGTCGCCGATCACGGCATGGGTCTGGGGAAAGGCGATGTCGAGCACCGGCAGGCAGTCGACATCGCCGCCGATCGAGGCGACATCGGCCGCCAGCAGCCGCGAATTGAGGCGCGTGGCTTCGAGCCCGTGCTCGGGATGGCGGGCGTAGAGCTCGCCCAGCAGGCGGGCCGGCGGCGCCTTGCGCCAGTGCGGCGGCTTCAGTCGCTGGACCCTGCCGCCTTCCTGGTCGATCAGCACCGGCGCGTCGGCGCGCGCCACCGAGGAGCGCAGTTCCTCGACCAGCCGGCGGGCCCGTTCGGGCGTGTCGATGTTGCGGGCAAACAGGATGAAGCCCAGCGGATCGCTATCGCGGAAGAAATCACGCTCGTCGGGCGTGAGATCAAGCCCTGCGCAGCCCAGGATCGCCGCGCGCGGCGGGCTCATCGCGGCCGCTTCAACGGGCCGGCGGGACCGTGACGCAGTCCGTCTTGCGGCCCTTCAAGGTGCCGCAGATCGTCTGCGCCTGTTTCTCGTCGAGGGGGCCCGCCTGCACGCGATACCACACGCCCTTTTCGCCGAGATCGACCCGGCTCGGCTGCATGCGCAGATTGGCCAGCACGTCGCCGTGCGCGGCCTGCAGGCGCGCCCAGGTCGATTTGGCGATGTCCTCGTTCTTCACCGACGCGACCTGCACACGCCAGCCGCCGGTCGGGCCGGACATATTGTCGATCAGGCTGGCGATGCTGGGGCTGGCCTCGGTGGGTGCGGGCTTGTCGGTGGTCGCAACTGGCGGCGGCGCAGGCGTGGCGGTCGTTGCCGGTGGCGGTGTCGGTCCACCGGGTGTTGCCGCGGCGGTCGCCGGTGGCGTCGACGCCTTGGCCGTCTCCGGGTCGGGCTTGGGCGCGGCGGGGACCGGCAGGCCGTTGGCCGGGAGCATGGGCGTCGTGGCGGCCGGCAGCAGCTTCTCCGGCTGGACCGGCACGGCGCCAGGCGAGACGCGGTTGAAGACTTCCTTGTCCTGGTTGGGCGGCACCAACCCCCCGGCATTCTCGGGCTTGACGCGGGCCGGCGTGGCGGGCGCCTGCACGACCAGCGGCTCGAGCCCCTTGCCGCCCGCCTTGACGTCCTGGTTATGCGCCCACCACACGACCGAACCGAAACTCGCGATGGCGGCGATCGAGACCATGACGGTGAGGATCTGGCCGCGGCGGCGGTTGACCAGGGTCAGCAGCGAATCCCGGGGCGGCGGGGGAATCGAATCGGGCTCGTGGTAGGCGACGGGCCGCGGCGACGGCTCGCGCCGCACGGCAACCGACTCATTTGGTCGGTAAATTGTAGGACCGTCACCGGAGGGGGACCGGCGCATGTGCATTTTCTTATCTCATTTCGTCTACCGGCGTGACGCCGAAGATCTTTAACCCTGATCCTATCACAAAACCCACTGCCTGTACCAACGCGAGGCGCGCCCGCGTGAGTTCCGCGTCGCCCTCGACCACGAAACGCAGGCCAGGCTCCTCGCGGCCGCGGTTCCAATGCCCATGGAAAGCAGCGGCAAGATCATTGAGATAAAATGCGATGCGGTGCGGCTCATGCGCCGAGGCCGCCGCCTCGACCTGGCGCGGCCACTGGGCGATCAGCCGGACCAGGGCGAGTTCGCCGGCATCGCCCAGTCGATCGAGCGGCGCGCTTGCCAGACCCTCGATCGCGATGCCGGCGGCAGTGGCCTGCCGCATGACCGACCGCGTACGCGCATGGCCATACTGGACATACCACACAGGATTATCGCGTGACTGTTCCGTGGCCTTGACCAGGTCGAAGTCGAACGACGCGTCGTTCTTGCGCGTCAGCATGGTGAAGCGCACGACGTCGGGCCCGACCTCGTCCAGCAGGTCGCTCAAGGTTTCGAAAGTGCCGGCGCGCTTGGACATGCGGACCAGCTCGCCGTTCTTCAGCACGCGCACAAGCTGGCAGAGCTTGACGTCGAGCATGCCTTTGCCGCCGGTGATGGCGCTGACCGCGGCTTTCATGCGCTTCACATGGCCGCCATGGTCGGCGCCCCAGACGTCGATCATGTCGGCGAAGCCACGCGCGAACTTGTCGTGGTGATAGGCGATGTCGTTGGCAAAATAGGTCCAGCTGCCGTCGGACTTCTTCAGCGGCCGATCGACATCGTCGCCAAACCGCGTCGAACGGAACAAGGTCTGTTCGCGATCCTCCCAGTCGTCGGGCTTCATGCCCTTGGGCGGGTCGAGGCGGCCCTGATAGATCAGGCCCTGCCGCTTGAGCTCCTCGAAAGCACGATCGACCGCGCCCGAGTCGAGCAGCGCCCGTTCCGACGAAAAGACCTCGATATGGACACCGAGCGTGTCGAGGTCGGCACGGATTCCGGCCATCAAAGTGGAAATGGCGAAGGCGCGCATCTCGGGCAGCCAGTCGGACTCTGGCTTGTCGATCCAACGCGCGCCGTCGCGCTTGGCGATCGCGGCGCCCACGTCCTTGAGATAGGCGCCGGGATAGAGGCCATCGGGGATCGCGCCGATCGTCTCGCCCAACGCCTCTTTGTAACGCAGGTATGTCGACTGGCCGAGCTTGTCGACCTGGGCACCGGCATCGTTGATGTAGTATTCCTTGGTGACCGCGTAGCCTGCCTTGACCAGCAGATTGGCCAGTGCGTCGCCCACCACGGCGCCGCGCGCGTGCGCCACATGCAGCGGCCCGGTCGGGTTGGCCGACACATACTCGACATTCACCTTCTCAGCCCCGCCGACCTGCGAATCGCCATAAGCGATCCCTGCCGCAAGACAGTCGCCAAGTCGCGCGCGCCAGAAGGCGTCGCGCACCTTTAGGTTGATGAATCCCGGTCCGGCCACGGCGCCGTCGACCACGTCGGGGTTGGTCTTCAGCCGCACCAGCAAAGCCTCGGCGATGTCGCGCGGCTTGCGGCCCGCAGGCTTGGCCAGCACCATGGCGGCGTTGGTCGCGATGTCGCCATGCGCAGGATCGCGCGGCGGCTCGGCGGTGATGGCGGAAAAATCGAGCACGGCCGGCAATTCACCGGCAGCCTGCAGGGCCCGGAGCGCACCTTCGATCTCGCCGATGAAATGGCGGTAGGGGTTCATGGGCGGGGGGTATTGCCCAAACAGCCCGGTTTGTCATCTGGCGTCGGGTGACCCCCGTCCGCTGTTAAACAAACACGGGAAAAACAGCGGCGCCTATCGGCAAGGCGGACGGCTCGGATCATGGACCCACCATAAGCCCAAGCGACCCGATTCGACGATTATGGTCCTTACCGAATTCGCTCGTCAGTCATCCAGGTCGAACAACCGCTTGTGTTCGTCGAGCGCAAAGCGGTCGGTCATGCCGGCAACGTAGTCGGCTACCAGCCGGGCACGGGCGTGGCGGTCGGCCTTTTCGGCGCGGTCGCGCCACGGCGGCGGCAGGCAGTTGGGTTCGGCGTAGAGCAGCCCGAACAAGTCCATCACCACGCGGCGCGCCTTGGAGTGCGAGCGGTTGAGCTGCCAATGCTCGTACATGCCCTTGTAGAGAAAGGCCTTGATGGTGCGGTCGGTCGCGGCCATGGCGGGCGAGAAGGCGACCACCGGGCGCCCGAGGGCGCGGATATCGGCGACAGACTTCGGCGCCGCTTCGGCCAGCCGACTTCGCGTCTCGGCCAGCACGTCCTCGACCATGGCGTTGATCACGCGCCGCACCGCCTCGTGGATCAGCCGCGTCTCGCCGAGGCCGGGATATTTCTGCTCGACCAGTTCGAACATCTCGCCGACCAGCGGCAGATCCTTGAGATCGGCCACTTGAAAGAGTCCGGCGCGCAGCCCGTCGTCGATGTCGTGGTTGTTGTAGGCGATGTCGTCGCTCAGCGCCGCGACCTGCGCCTCGGGGCCGGCATGGCCGGCCAGTTCGAGGTCGTGGTCCTTGCAATAATCGACGATCGCGGCCGGCAGGTCGGCCAGCACGCGGCCGTCCTTGAGCAGCGGGCCGTTGTGTTTGACCGCGCCCTCCAGCGTTTCCCAGGCGAGGTTCAGCCCATTGAACTCGGCGTAGCGCTCCTCGAGCTTGGTCAGGATGCGCAGCGTCTGGGCATTATGGTCGAAGCCGCCATGGGGTTTCATGGCGGCGTGCAGCGCCTCCTCGCCGGCATGGCCGAACGGCGTGTGGCCAAGATCGTGAGCCAGCGCCACGGCCTCACCGAGATCCTCGTCGAGTCTCAGCGTGCGGCAGACGGTGCGGGCGATCTGCGCCACTTCCAGCGAATGGGTCAGTCGCGTGCGGTAGTGATCGCCCTCGTGATAGACGAAGACTTGGGTCTTGTGCTTCAGCCGTCGGAATGCCGTCGAATGGATGATGCGGTCGCGATCGCGCTGGAACGGGCTGCGGGTCGGCGATTCGGATTCGGGATGCAGCCGGCCGCGGCTCGCCCACGGCAAGGTGGCATAGGGCGCAAGCGCCTGGTGTCGCCACATTTCGTCGGCCACGAATCCTCCGTTGGCCGCGGTTCTACGCTTTCCCCGTTGCGGCAACAACCGGCCGGCGGCCTATTTGACCAGCGTCACCGGCACCTCGACGGCGGCGATCACGTCCTGCGCCACCGAGCCCATCAGCACGCCGGCGAGGCCGGTATGGCCGCGCGTGCCGAGGACGAGCATGCCGGCCGAGAGCTTGTCGACGAACTCAGCCACCACTTCGCCGTGCCGACCGACACCGATATGGACCTCCGCCGCCACCGACGCCTTCTTGGCGAGCGCGACCGACGTGGCCAGCGCCTTGTTGCCCTCGTCGCGATGGTAGGAGTCGATCTGGTCCTTGGCCACGAACGTCGCCACGGCACCGCCGACCGAGGGCTGGACGTTGAGAAAGTGCAGCTTGCGCGCCAGGCCGTTGGCGATCAGGTCGAGTGCGAAGGCGACCGCGCGGTCGGAGCCGGCGGAGCCGTCGACGGCAACCAGGATGGCCTTGTTCTTGTCCATGGTGCTCACTCCTTCGCTTTGTCGGTGGCCAGATCGACAGGCTCGTCGTGCTTGCGCTTCCTGCCTCTCATCTGCAGCCAGTAGCCGAGGGCGACGGTGAGCGCGGCACCGCCGATCTCGAACACCAGCTGGGCGTGCGGGATCGCGGCGGCGAGCTGCTTGGCGTAGGCCGGGTCGGTCGCCAGCACCTCGCCGGCGATCCAGCCGAGCAGGCCGCCGCCGGCGACGACGATGATCGGGAAGCGGTTGAGCAGCAGCATGATAAGCTGGGCGCCGAAGATGATCAGCGGGATGCTGATCAGCAGGCCGAGCACGATCAGCGTCGTGTCACCCTTGGCGGCGGCGGCGATGGCGATGGCGTTGTCGAGGCTCATCACCGCGTCGGCGATGATGATCGTGCGGATGGCAGTCCACAGCGAACCCGCAGCCTTGATGCCGTCGCCGTGCTCGTCCTCGCCCTGCACCAGCTTGACGCCGATCCACAGCAGCAGCAGGCCGCCGACCAGCTTCAAGTAGGAAACCTGCAGCAACATGTCGACGATCAGCACGAAGATGATGCGCAGGATGATCGCGCCGGCACTGCCGACCAGGATGGCGGGCTTCTGGTAGCGCTTCTCGAGATTCCGGCAAGCCAGCGCGATGACCAGCGCGTTGTCCCCGGAAAGGACGATGTTGACCAGAATGATCTGCATCAGGCCGCTCCAGAAAAGCGGCGTTAACTCGATTCCCAGGCCCATTTCGAGCTGTCTCCGTCCCTGTTATCCGGCGCGCCGTTCTTCATCAGACCGTATGAAGCTGTTAATGCAGCGGTTGCCGGGGAGCAAGCCGAACCGGACAAAGCGAAGGACCAATCCGCATGGCGAGCAGTGCCGGCTACGACAAGATGTTTCCCGTCTCCTGGACGGAGTTGCACCGTGACGCCCGGGCGCTGGCGTGGCGGCTGGCCGATCTCGGGCCGTTCAAGGGGCTGGTGGCGATCACGCGCGGCGGGCTGGTGCCGGCCGCCATCATCGCCCGCGAGCTCAACCTGCGCCTGATCGACACGGTGTGCTGCTCGACCTACGACCGCATGGCGCGCGGCGCCAAGGTCGAGCTCCTGAAGGGCACGATGGCCGAGCAGGAACGGGGCAGGGGCTGGCTGATCGTCGACGACCTGGTCGACACCGGGGTCACCGCCAAGGCGGTGCGCGCGCTGCTGCCCGAGGCGCACTTCGCCACGGTCTATGCCAAGCCCGCCGGCCGGCCTACGGTCGACAGCTACATTACCGAAGTGAGCCAAGACACCTGGATCCTGTTCCCCTGGGACCAGGAAGCGGTGATGGCCAAGACGATCGTCGAACTGAAGAGCGGCAAATGATGAAGTGCTACGTCATCCCCACGCCCAAGGGCATCGATTCGCTCACCCTCGTCGAGCGGCCCGATCCGACGCCCGGACCGCGGCAGGTGCTGGTGCGGGTGCGCGCCACATCGCTCAACTACCGCGATCTTCTCACCATCGAAGCGCAGTCCGCCCGCGCCGCACCCAAGCCCGACCTGGTCCCGCTGTCCGACGGCGCGGGCGAAGTGGTCGCGGTCGGGCCCGGCGTGAGCCGCGTCAAGGCGGGCGACAGGGTGGCCGGCTGCTTCATGCAGAAATGGTTCGGCGGCCCGATCAGCGACAGCGCGATGCCGTCGGCGATGGGCGGCGCGATCGACGGCATGCTGACCGAGCTGGCGGTCCTGGAAGAGGACGGCGTGGTGAAGCTGCCGCAGCATCTCAGCTTCGAGGAAGGCGCCACCCTGCCGTGTGCCGCCGTCACCGCCTGGCATGCGCTGGTCGAGATCGGGGGCATCAAGGCCGGCGACACCGTCCTGACGCTGGGCTCGGGCGGCGTGTCGATCTTCGCCCTGCAGTTCGCCAAAATGTTCGGCGCACGCGTGATCGCCACCTCGAGCTCGGCCGTCAAGGCCGAGCGCCTGAAGAAGTTGGGCGCGCAGGCCGTCATCGACTATCGCGCAACGCCGGACTGGGACAAGGAGGCGATGAAGCTCACCGCCAATCGCGGCGCCGACATCATCGTCGAGGTCGGTGGCGCGGGCACCCTGCCCCGTTCCTTCCTGGCGGCGCGCATCGGCGGAACTATCGTCGTCATCGGCCTGCTGTCGGGCATGGCGACGCTCGACCCCATGCCGATCCTGCGCCGGAACCTTCGCGTCCAGGGCCTCTATGTCGGCAGCACGCAGATGTTCGAGGCGATGAACCGCGCCATCGAGGCCGGCGGGCTGAAACCGGTGATCGACAAGGTCTTTCCCTTTGCCGAGGCGAAAGAGGCATATAGGCATCTCAAGAGCCAGAACCATTTCGGCAAGATCGTCATCGCGCATCCCTGAGGAATGTTGGACATGTTGAAGCGTCGCATCTTCACCGCCGGCCTCGCAGCCGTGCCTTTTGCCCGGCCGGCCTTCGCCCAGGCCTGGCAGCCGTCGCAGCCGATCCGCATGGTCGTGGCCTATCCGGCCGGCGGCCCGACCGACGTGATCGCCCGCATCGTCGCGGCCGACATGGCGGGCCCGCTCGGCCAGCAGGTGATCGTCGAGAACCTGTCGGGCGGCGCCGGCGCGGTCGGCACGCGGGTCGTCGCCAAGGCCAAGCCGGACGGGCACACCATCACCTTCGGCAACAACCAGACGCACGGCAACAACATGTTCATGTTGAAGGAGCCGGGCTACGACGCGATCAAGGACTTCTCGCCGCTGGCCGGCGCCGGCGCCTTCGAGCATGTCTTCGTCGTGAGGAACGACCTGCCGGCGCAGTCGATCCAGGACGTCATCAAGCTCGCCAAGGAAAAGCCCGGCGCGCTGAACTACGGCTCGACCGGCATCGGTTCGGGCTCGCACCTGTCGACCGAGCTCTTCATGGCGCGCACCGGCATCAAGATGACTCACGTGCCCTATCGCGGCGCGGCGCCGCTGGTGCAGGACCTGATTGGCGGACGCATCGATATCTCCAATTCGACCCTGCCCAGCGTGCTGGCCCAGATCAACGCCGGCCAGATCCGTGCCGTCGCCATCGGCAGCACCAGGCGCAACGCAAAGCTGCCCAACGTGCCAACCCTCGAAGAGCAAGGCGTGTCGGGCGCCAACGCCGCGTCGTGGGCGGGCTTCTTTGCTCCAGCGGGTGTGCCCCAGCCGATCCTCGACCGTTTGTCGGGCGAGATCCTGGCTGCCTTGCGCAAGCCCGAGATCGTCGAGCGCATCGACAAGTTGGGCTTCACGGTCGAGCCGCGCGATCCTGCGGCGTTCCGGCCTTATCAGGTGCAGGAGATCGCGACCTGGATGAAGATCGCCAAGGATGCCGGCATCCAGCCGGGGGAGTAAAGGGCGGCCATGCAAAATCTCTGGTCGGACAGCGACGCCAAGGCGGCAATCGCCCAACACGGCAAGAAGGCCATCGGCGAAGATCTGGCGCTGCGCGTCTACACCACGCGCCTGCTGGGCGGCGAGCCCCGGCTGGTGCTGCATGGCGGCGGCAACACTTCGGTGAAGACCCGCATGGCCGACATCACCGGCCAGCAGATCGACGTGCTCTGCGTCAAGGGAAGCGGCTGGGACATGGGCACCATCGAGGCGCCCGGCCTGCCCGCCGTCCGGTTGGCGCCGCTGCGCGAGCTGCACGGGCTGCAGTCGCTGTCCGACGAGGACATGGTCAATGTCCAGCGCAGCAACCTCCTCGATGCGAAGTCGCCCAACCCCTCGGTCGAGACGCTGCTGCACGCCTTCCTGCCGCACAAATTCATCGACCACACCCATTCCAACGCCGTGCTGTCGCTCACCGACCAGCCCGACGGCGAGGCACTGGCGGCCGACCTTTACGGCAAGCGCGCGGCGCTGGTGCCCTATGTCATGCCGGGCTTCGCACTGGCCAAGAAGACCAGCGAGATCGCCAAGGCCAATCCCGACGTCGAAGGGCTGATCCTGCTGAAGCACGGCATCTTCTCGATGGGCGCCACGGCGGAAGAAGCCTATGTCCGCATGATCGGCCTCGTGACGATGGCGGAGAAGCGTCTCGCCAAGGCCACCCGCAAGATCTTCCCTGGCATCACGCTGCCAGCCAAGGCCGCGACGGCTGCCGAAATCGCGCCCATCCTGCGCGGGCTGCTTTCCCTTCCGGACAAGGCCGGCGGCCGGGAAGCCGGCCAGCGCTTCGTGTTCGAGTTCCGCAGCAATCCCGACATCCTGGCTTTCGTCGGCGGCAAGGAGATTGCGCGCTACAGCCAGCAAGGCCCCGTGACACCCGATCACGCGATCCGCACCAAGGGCACACCGTTCGTCACGCCGGCGCCGGAGGCGGGAAAGCTCGACGATTTCAAGAAGGACACGAAGGCCGCGCTCGACAAATACGTCGCCGACTACCAGGCCTATTTCGCGCGCCATAACGCCAAGCAGATGCCGCCCAAGAAGGCGCTCGATCCGATTCCCCGCGTCGTGCTGGTGCCGGGCGCCGGCCTGTTCGGCCTCGGCAATACCGCGAAGGACGCCAAGATCGCCGCCGACCTCGCCGAGACCACGGTCGCGGTGATCGCCGACGCCGAGCGGCTCGGCACCTACCAGTGCATTCCCGAGCCGGACATCTTCGACATCGAATACTGGTCGCTCGAGCAGGCGAAGCTCAACTCCGCCGCGGAGAAGCCGCTGGCCCGCCGCATCGTCGCCGTCACCGGTGGCGCCTCGGGCATCGGCGCCGCCACGGCCGCCGCCTTCGCCAAGGAAGGCGCCGAGGTCGTGGTGCTCGACCGCGATGTCGCCAAGGTCAAGGGCTTCGCCATCGCCTGCGATGTCACGAACGCTGCGGAAGTGCGTGCCGCCTTCGACAAGATCGCCGCCACGTACGGCGGCGTCGACATTGTCGTGTCGAACGCCGGCGCCGCCTGGCAGGGCAAGATCGGCGAGGTCGACGACGCCACCTTGCGCAAGAGCTTCGAACTGAACTTCTGGGCGCACCAGAGCGTGGCGCAGAACGCGGTGCGCATCATGAGGGCGCAGGGCCTGGGCGGCTGCCTGCTGTTCAACACCTCCAAGCAGGCGGTGAACCCGGGGCCCGACTTCGGCCCCTACGGCCTGCCCAAGGCCGCGACCCTGTTCCTGATGCGCCAGTACACGGTCGATCACGGCGGCGACGGCATCCGCTCCAACGCCGTCAATGCCGACCGCATCCGCTCGGGCCTGCTGACCGACAACATGATCGCCCAGCGCTCCAAGGCCCGCGGCCTTTCCGAAGCCGACTACATGGGCGGCAACCTGTTGGGCCTCGAAGTCACCGCCGACGATGTCGCTCAGGCCTTCGTCGCACTCGCCAAGGCGCCCAAGACCACGGGTGCGGTGATCACCGTCGACGGCGGCAACATCGCGGCCGCTCTGCGATAGGGCCTTCTTATTGAGCGCTTCCCTCCCGTGGCGCATCATGCGCGCGCAGGAGGAAATCATGTCCATCGAGGTCACGCCGCTCACGCCGTATATCGGCGGCCGGATGACGGGCATCGACGCGCGCAAACCGCTCACGCCCGAGGAGGTGAACGCCATCGATGCCGGCATGGACAAGTACGCCGTGCTGGTGCTGCCCGGCCAGGACATCAGCGACGAACAGCAGCTTGCCTTCACCGCCAACTTCGGTCCGCTGGAAGAAGGCGCCAACAGCGGCGCGCGCGATTCGGAGTTGCGACTGGCGCCAACCTTCGCCGATGTCTCCAATCTCGACAAGCAAGGCAACAAGCTGGCCCGCGACAACAAGCGGCGCATGGCGGCGCTGGGCAATCGCCTCTGGCACTCCGACGCTTCGTTCCGCGCCGTGCCGGCCAAATACTCGATCCTGAGCGGCCGCATCGTGACGCGGGCCGGCGGCAACACCGAGTTCGCCGACATGCGGGCGGCCTACGACGCGCTCGACGACAAGACCAGGGCCGAGGTCGAGGATCTGGTCTGCGAGCACTCGCTGATGTACTCGCGCGGCCAGCTCGGCTTCAGCGACTTCCTGCCCGACGAGCGCGTGTCGATGAAACCCGTTCGGCAGCGCCTGGTGCGCACGCATCCCTCTTCCGGCCGCAAGTCGCTGTTTTTGGCCGCCCATATCGGCACCATCGTCGGCTGGCCGCGACCCGAGGCCATGGCCTTCATCCGCGACCTGATGGAGCACGCTACGCAAAGCCAGCTTCTCTACACGCACCAGTGGACGCAGCACGACCTGGTGATCTGGGACAACCGCGCCACCATGCACCGCGTGCGCCGCTATGACGACATAACCATCGTACGCGACCTGAGACGCACCACCACCAAATGCGACGGCCCGACCGTCCAACAGCAGGCAGCCTGACACATGACCGAATTGAAGCGCCGCCGCGTCGGCAAAACCAAACTCGAAGTCACCGAACTGGGCCTTGGCGGCGCGCCGATGGGCGGCTTTCGCGCCAACATCTCCGATGCCGAGGCGATCAAGCTCACCGACGACGGCTACGACGCCGGCATCCGCTACTTCGACACCTCGCCCTATTACGGCTACGGCCGCAGCGAGCTGCGCATGGGGGCAGCCCTGCGCGAAAAGCCGCGCGACAGCTACGTGCTGTCGACCAAGATCGGCCGCATCCTGCACGTGCGCAAACCCGGCGAGGCAGTCCCTGCGGACTTCCGCGACAACGGCCTGCCGGGCTTCGTGCCGGAGTTCGACTACAGCTACGACGGCGTCATGCGCTCGCTGGAGCACTCGCACCTCAGGATGGGCATCGACCGCATCGACATCGCGCTGGTCCACGACGTCGATTTCTGGACGACCAGGGACCGTGCCGTGCTCGACCAGCGGTTCAAGACAGTGATGGATTCCGGCTTCCGCGCGCTCGACGAGCTGCGCAAGGCGGGCGTGATCGGCGCCATCGGCGTCGGCATCAACGAGTCGGACACCAGCCTGCGCTTCATCAAGGCCGGCGACTTCGACTGCATGCTGCTGGCCGGGCGCTATACGTTGCTCGAACAGGGTGCACTTGAGGCGTTCCTCCCGGAATGCGTCAAGCGCAGCGTCTCCGTCATCCTGGGCGGGCCGTACAACTCAGGCATCCTGACCGGCAATGTGAAGGCGGGCGCCACGCACGACTATGCCGCCGCACCCGCTGCCCTGATCGACAAGGCGCAGAAGATCGAGGCGGTGTGCCAGCGCCACGGCGTGCCGCTGGGAGCCGCCGCCATGCAGTTCCCGCTATTCCATCCCGCCTTCTGCGCGGTGATCCCCGGCGCGCTCAGCACCGCCGAGGTCAAGCAGAATGCCGCGCACATGAGCGTCAGGATTCCAGCCGAGCTGTGGAGCGAGCTGAAGCACCAGAAGCTGCTCGATCCGTCGGCGCCGACACCGAACTGAGGAGACCGCCATGAAGATCATCGACGCGCAGGTCCATATCTGGTCGCAGACGGTCACGCCGCCCAGCGGCTTGCACCGCAAGGTCTCGAAGTTCACCGCCGAGGAGCTCCTCAAGGAGATGGCCGAGGCGGGCGTCGACGGCGCCCTGATCCATCCGCCCTACAGCTGGGACCCGACCTCCAACCAGCTCGCCATCGAGGCGGCGAAGAAATATCCCGACCGCTTCGCCATCATGGGGCAGTTCCCGCTCGACGATCCGGAGAGCCGCAAGCGCATCCACGGCTGGCGTAACCAGCCCGGCATGATGGGCCTGCGCTGGGCGCTGCTGTACCCCGAGCAGCAGAAGGATCTTCACGAGGGCAAGCTCGACTGGGTGTGGCCCGCCGCCGAGAAGGAGGGCCTGCCGGTCGCCACCATGGCCGGGTTGTTCCTGCCGACCTTCCGGAAGATCGCCGAGCGCCATCCCAAGCTGAAACTGATCATCGACCATTGCGGCCTGCTGCGGCTGGAGAAGGACGCGGCGGCATTCGGCAAGCTCGACGAACTCTGCGCCATCGCCAAGCTGCCCAACGTCGCCGTCAAGGCGACCGGCGCGCCGGGCTATTCCACCCAGCCCTATCCGTTCAAGAACCTGCATGACGGGCTGCATCGCATCTTCGACGCCTACGGCCCCGACCGCTTCTTCTGGGGCACCGACATCACCCGCATGCCCTGCAGCTACCGCCAGTGCGTGACCATGTTCACCGAGGAGCTGCCCTGGCTGAAAGGCCAGGACCTCGAGAAGGTCATGGGCCGCGGCGTCGCCAAGTGGATCGGCTGGAACTACCGGTTCGACTAGGTTCTGTACTCATAAAAGGAATTCCGCGTATCGTCGAAAGCTGATTCACTTCCTAGAGCGACTTTCGGTTAACTGGAACCGCGTTGTACGAAGCGTTTCCTTCAATGGCATGTTCCGTCCGGCTGATCGCGGCGCGTTTATGCGCCTCAGCCGGATGGAACATGCTCTGGACTGTGGACCAGAACCTATGAGTCCACTACCTAGTCCTTCATCCGCATCCGGCCTAGGAAATCGCGCTTGCCGAGCGGCAGGCCTTTGGCGCGCAGGCTGATGACCATCGTTCTCATCCACTGGCAGAACATGGCGCTCTGGCTGCCGCGGCTGGCGTTCGATTGAGCAGGGCTAACGCCCGGTCGGCATCAGCTGCGCGCGGATCTCGCCGTCGGGAAACTTTTCGGTCTTGATGTTCACATACCAGCGGCCCGCCAAAAGGTCGGCTGCCTGCTGGTCGGTCAGCGTATAGCCGCCGAGGGCCGGATTGCCATCGGAGATGGCGTTGATCGGCGCGATAGCGGCATCGTCGTTGCCCACGCCGTCCGGCCCGCAAAAATACGCCCAGGTCACCGGCCCGCTCAGGGTGCCGAAGAACAGCCGCCATTCCAGCACCTTCGTCGTGGGCCGATAGATCGCCGTCAGCTCGCCGCGCGCGGTGCTTGAATTGGGCGGCACTTCGTTGGCCCCCGTCAGGACGGCGCGGAACTCGGTCTTCGGGCCCGGCGGATCGCTCATGTAGGACACGCAGCCGGCAAGCAGCGTGGCGCCAAGAGCCAGTGCGGCAGGAACCTTCATCGCTCGACGCCTCCTCTCGGGCCCGGTGACGCATCGTTAGCCCGCCGCCTGCCGGCTCGCAATGTTGCCGGTTTTCCCCAGTGTTGGGGCGAGACATCAGCCGCACCACTAGCACGAGCGGCAGACCGCTTGTCGCACGGGGAGCGGCCCGCGATTTGCAAAGTCTCCTACGACCAAAGTCTGGACGGCCAAACTGTCGCAGGAACAACCCGCGGACACCGGCCGTTCGCTATACGGAGATCACATGGCCATCGACAAACCGCACATCACGGCAAAGATTGCCGGTCGTCCCCTTCACCCCCTGCTCCGTCCGTTCGCCATCGGCTACTTCTTCGCCGTCTGTGCGTGCGACCTGGTCTATTCGCAGGCCAGCGTCTTTGCCCAGAACGACGCAGCGGAATTTGCCGCGATCACCCAATGGCTTCTGGGTGTCGGCCTCATCACGGCCGGATTGGCAGCCATCGTCGCCCTGATCGACCTGCTGGGCGAGCGCCGCTTCCGCAACCTGCCCGATGTGCGGATGTATGCCGCGGGCGGCGCGCTGGTCGTGGCGCTGGAACTCTACAATCTCGGCCTGCGCACCTCAGCCGGTGCAGCCGCCATCACGCCGATGGGCCTGATCCTGTCGCTCTCGGCCGTCGCCGTCCTGCTCGCCACACCCTCGCAGGCCTGGGCCCGGATGTATCGCTGAGCGAAGCGCTCCCCAGCAAGGGGGGCTGGCAAGCGGCGGCCTTCGGAGGGATGATCCTCCCCGGAGGACCGTGCCCATGAAATACGACGTCATCTCCGCCGACGGCCACGTCGACCTGATCTGGCTGCCCCCGGACCTCTTCACCAAGAACGCCTCGGCCCAGTTCAAGGACCGCATGCCCCACGTTGTCGAGGGGCCGAAGGGACCGGAATGGGTCAGTCCCAAGGGTGCTAAGTTCGGCCTGATGAACGGCATGGGCTCGGCAGGCCGCGAATACGTCCCGGGCGTCATCCATCGCTCCGACCGCATGGCCTCGACCGGCCTTTATGACGACGGCAAGAAGGGCATCCGCCGCCTCACCGACGTCGATCTGCGCCTGAAGGACCAGGACCGCGACGGCGTGCAGGCCGAGATCCTCTACGGCGTGCTGGGCTCCAGCGGCCGGCTGAACGACCCCGAGGCGGCGCTGGAGATGCTGCGCATCTACAACGATTGGCTCCACGACTTCTGCAAGGCCGCGCCTGACAGGCTGGTCGGCCTGGCCAACATCCCGAACTACAACATGGAGGAGTCGGTCGCCGAGGCCATGCGCTGCGCCAAGCGCGGTGTGCGCGGCCTCGACATCGCCAACCGGCCCGACATGGTGCCGCTGTGGGACGAGCACTGGGAGCCGCTGTGGAAGTTCGGCCACGAGACCGGCATTCCGTTGCACTTCCACACCATCGGCGGCCGCTCGCCCGATTACTCGAAGATGGAGCCGCACATCGTGCGCCGGGTCCAGGCCGTGCACATCACGGGCTTCCAGATGCACATGAGCACCATGCTGATGGGGCTGATCTTCTCCGGGGCGCCGGCGCGCTACCCGAACCTCAAGATCGTGATCGGCGAGGCCGGGCTGGGCTGGATCCCCTACGTGCTGCAGCACATGGACCTCGAATGGGAGGACCAGTTCCAGGACCTCGACCTCAAGATGAAGCCCAGCGAGTACTGGTACCGGCAGTTTTATGCCACCTACCAGACCGATCCGGTCGGCGTGGAGCTGCTCCACCACCTGGGCGAGGACAATGTCATGTGGGGGTCCGACTTCCCGCACCCCGACGGCATCTGGCCCGACAGCCAGGAGTTCCTGACCCGCGAGCTCGGCGGCGTCTCGGCTGACGCCAAGCGCAAGATCGTCCGCGACAATGCAATGAAGCTTTATCGGCTGGGCAACTAGATCGCGATAGCTTTCAATCGAATCGTGCCGTCGGCCCAACCCATGCGCCGCTCAGGCGCGATGGCCAACCATCGCGCCATAGCTGCGGGAGCTGGACCGACGGCTGAAGCAGAAGCTATCGCGCCTCAAAGCGCGTTGATCTCCGCCACCTGCTTGGCCAGGCCAAGCTTGCGGTTGCACAGCGGCCAGTTCCAGACGCCGCCGAGATCGAAGATGATGTACTTGGCCAGCGCCGCGGCCCGCTCGTAGTCGTGCGCGAGGTCGACGGCTTCCGTGGGCGTCAGCACGCGGCCGTCCATCTGCTTGACGTAGTTGATGACGGTGCGCGGGATGAACTGGAACCGGCCGACATACATGCCGCGCCCGCCATAGATCGGACGGTCGGTGTAGCCATGGCCGCCGCTTTCGCACACCGCGAGCTGGCGCAGCAGCTCGTCCTTGCGCTCGTCGATCTCGAGCTGGCGCTGGCCGGCAGCAGAGAGTGTCACCGGCTGGGGATTGGGAGCCGGTCGCTTCGCACAGCTCGTGACGGCGAGGGCGAGGATGACGGCAACGATACGAACGAAAATCACAATCGCCCATTGTTGTCATGAGTAGTGGGTCTGCGTAAACCCGCAATCACCCCACCATCCGTCCTTGCCCCGCCCAGTACTTGGCGCGCAGCACCTTCTTGTCGACCTTGCCGACGGCGGTGAGCGGCAGGCTGTCGACCAGTTCGACATGCTTGGGCGCGTGCGTGCTGCCTTTGCGATCCTTCACGAGCTGCGTGAGCGCCTCGGGTGAGGGCTTGGTGCCCGCCTTGGCGACGACCAGCGCGGTCACCGCCTCGCCCCACTTCTCGTGCGGCACGCCGATCACGGCCACCATGGCGACATCGGGATGCGAGGAGATCACGTCCTCGACCTCGCGCGGGAAGATGTTGAAGCCGCCTGACACGATCATGTCCTTCTTGCGATCGACGATATAGAGGTAGCCCTGCTCGTCGGCGCGGGCGATGTCGCCGGTATGCAGCCAACCGCCCTTGAAAGTCTCGGCGGTCTGCTCGGGCCGCTTCCAATATTGCTCCATGGCGTGCGGGCCGCGCACGCAGATCTCGCCCGCCTCGCCGGGCGTCACCTCCTGGTTGTCGTCACCGCGCAGGCTGATGGCGCAGGAGGCGACCGGGAAGCCGCAGGAGGCGAACAGTTCGGCCCGTTGGAGGTCATGGTCGGCCTTGCGCAGCACGCTCACCGGATAGCATTCGGTCTGGCCGTAGAGTTGGCTGAACACCGGCCCGATGCGCTCCAGCCCCTCGACCAGCCGGGTCGGTGACATCGGCGAGGCACCGTACAGGATCAATTCGAGCGAGCCGAGATCGGTCCGCTCGAGCGCCGGATGATCGAGCAGCACGTAGATCATGGTGGGCACCAACAGCGTGAAGTTGATCTTCTCGCGCGCGATGGTGGCCAGGAACTTCTCCGGATCGAAGCCCTTCAGGAGGTGCACCGTGCCACCCTTCATCAGCGAGGGCGTGACCTTGGTGCCCGAGACGTGGGTGATCGGCGCGGCCGCGAGGTAGCGCGGCGTGGCGGGAAACTCGAAGTCGGCGGCGATGGCGATGGTGCTGGCGGCACTCGATCGATGGCGGCGGATCGCGCCCTTGGATTTGCCGGTGGTGCCCCCGGTGTAGTTGATGATGGCGTAGTCGTCGGGCGCCGCCAGATCGACCGGGCTCGCTTCGCCGATTTTCTCGGCCGCCGCCATGAGGTCGCGGCCGAAATCGGCCTTGCCCATGGTGAGCACGACCTTGAGCCGGTCGGCCGCCTTGGCGGCAAGCTCGCCGCCGCGCTGGCCGTGCGTCCTGGGATCGACGACCAGCGCCACGGCCTCGGCGTCCTCGATGACCTCGAGATGATCGCCGAGCGCCCCCACGGGATGCAGCCAGGTGCCGATCAATCCCAGCCCTCCGGCCGCGACGCCGGCACACCAGGTCTCGGCGCTATTGGCGCTGAGGAAGGCGACGGTCTGGCCTTTCTTCAGCCCTGCGGCCGCCATCGCCGCCTGCAACCGGCCGATCAGGGCAAGCGCGCTGCGATAGGTGAGGCTGCCGCCGTCCCAGGCGAAGGCCGTGCGCTCGGGAAAGCGCGCCAAGGCGCGCAGGGTAATGGCGGTGCCAGTCGGGCCCTCGGTGATGGGGGTGTTCATGGCGCGGGGTGCACCTTCATCCAGTGCCGCGCGATCTCCTCGCGGGTCGCTACCCAGACCTTGGGCTTGGACGCGACATAGTCGAGGAAACGCGCCAGCGTTGCCGCGCGACTCGGCCGGCCGGCAAGGCGGCAATGAATGCCGATCGACATCATCTTCGGCGCCCGCGCGCCCTCGGCATAGAGCACGTCGAAACAGTCCTTCATCGACTGCAGCCAGCCGTCGCCGGCGGTGAATCCCGGCGGCACGCTGAACTTCATGTCGTTCACCTCCAGCGTGTAAGGAATGATCAGGTGCGGCGTGCCGCCCCCTTCCCCTGTAGCGACCCGCACCCAGTAGGGCAGATCGTCGTTGTAGGAGTCGCTCGAATAAAGAAACCCACCATGCTTGATGACGGCCCTGAGCGTATTCATGCCATAGAGGCCGGTGTACCAGCCGAGCGGCGGCTTGCCCGCGATGTCGGTGATGACTTTCACTGTCTTGGCGATGTGGTCGAGCTCCTGCTCGAGCGTGAAGTCGCGGTACTGGATCCAGCGCCAGCCGTGGCTCGCCACCTCGTGCCCCCCCCCAGCCATCGCCTTACCGGCGGCAGGATTGAGCTCGAGCGCGCGGCCGACCGCCCACGACGTGAAGCGCATGTTGCGTTCGTTGAACAGCCGCAGGATGCGCCAGAAGCCGGCGCGGCTGCCGTACTCGAAGATCGATTCGGTGGAGAGGTCGCGCCCGCCCTGCACTGCGACCAGACCGGATACTTCGGTCAGGCGGACCTCGGAGCCCGCATCGCCGTTCAGGATGGTGTTCTCGCCGCCTTCCTCGTAGTTCAACACAAACGAAACTGCTATGCGCGCCTCGCCCGGCCATTGCGGGTCGGGCGTCTGGGGGCCGTAGCCGATCAGGTTGCGGTCGAGATGGTTATGCATAGGGGCCTCCCGATTGATGGCGGACTATGGGGCCGCTATAGCTCGGCCAACAAGACTGGAGAAATGCATGAGCGGTGCCAACTCGGTGAGCGAAAGCCGCCTCTGGCAGCGGCACGCCGACATGGCGAAGCTGGGCGGCACGCCCAAGGGCGGCGTCAACCGCCAGGCGCTGTCGCCCGAGGACGTGGCGGCGCGGAATTTGCTCGCCTCGTGGGCGAAGGCGCGCGGCTTTGCCCTCTCGACCGACGCCATCGGCAATCTCTTCGTGCGCCGCGAGGGCACCGACACCACGGCGCTGCCGGTGATGAGCGGCTCGCACATGGACAGCCAGCCGACCGGCGGGCGGTTCGACGGCATGTATGGCGTGCTGGCGGCCTTCGAGGCGCTGGAGGCGCTCGACGATGCCGGCATCAAGACCAGGCGGCCGATCGTGGCTGTCGCCTGGACCAATGAGGAAGGCTCGCGCTTCCAGCCCGGCGCCATGGGCTCGGCGGTGTTCGCCGGCCACAACAGGCTCGACGACATGCTGGCCGTGAAGGACTGGAAGGGCGTTGTGCTTCGCGACGCGCTGGCTGAAACCTTGAAGGCGGCGCCGGCGCCGATGCGCCAGGGCACACCGGGCTTCGCGGTCTACTCCTACGTCGAGGCCCATATCGAGCAGGGTCCACGGCTGGAGAACGAGCGCAAGACGATCGGCGTCGTCACCGCCATCCAGGGCAGCCGCCGCTACATCGTCACCGTCGAGGGCGAGGAGGCACACGCCGGCACGACGCCGCGTGCCGCCCGCAAGGACGCCTATGCGGCGGCCACGCGGCTGGCCGCGGCGCTCTATGAAGCGACCAACGATCCCGACGACACGCTGCGATTCACCATCGGTCGCGTCGAGGTCTCGCCGGGTTCGCCCAACACCGTGCCGGGCAAGGTGTCCTTCACCATCGACATGCGTCATCCCGACGACACTGTGCTGAAGGAGCGCGAGAGGGTGCTGGAGGCGCTGCTGATCGACAAGACCCGGCCCTGCACCGCGCAGCTGGAGCGCGTGACCAACGTGCCGCCGACCAATTTCGATCCCAGGGTGATCGACCTGGTGCGCGAGAAGGCGACGGCGCTGAAGCTCTCCAACATGGACATGCCGTCAGGTGCCGGCCACGACGCCATGCACATCGCCAAGCTCTGCCCTGCCGGCATGATTTTCGTGCCCTGCGAGCGCGGCATCAGCCACAACGAGATCGAGAATGCGACGCCCCAGGACCTCGCCGCCGGCACACGGGTGCTGGTCGAAGTGCTGGAGGCTCTCGCCAATCGATGAACCCTCATGCTCCTCTCCCCCGCTAGGGGGAGAGGCGGGGAGAGGGGGAGACGCACATCCCCTGCCCCCTCTCCTAATCTCTCCCCCTAGCGGGGGAGAGGAATCCGAAAGAGAAATTGGATCATGTCCAAGAAACTGTCGTCCGACCTCGTCTCCATCCTGTCCGATCTGATCGCCCTGCCCAGCCCCTACCCGCCCGGCACGTCGGTCGAGATCTGCGCCTATGCGGCCAGGCGACTGAAGAAGGCGGGCTACAAGGTCGAGATCGCGACCCGCAAGAAGGGCGTCGACAATGTCGTGGCGCGCCGGAAGGGTAAAGGCAGAGGCCCGGTGATCGCCTTCAATGCCCATGTCGACACGGTGGGTGTCGGCGAGCGCGCCAACTGGAAGAGCGATCCCTACAAGGCTCTGGTGAAAGGCGGCCTCGTCTTCGGTCTCGGCGCCGGCAACTGCAAGGGCAGCATGGCGGTCCAGCTTTGGCTTGCCGAGGAGATCGCGCGGCGTGGCGGACCTGCGAAGGGCGAGCTGATCTTCACCTTCGTGGCCGACGAGGAGAATCTCGGGCCCGAGGGCATGGAGTACCTGCGCAAGAGCGGCAAGGTGCGGCCCGACGCGCTGATCCTGGGCGCGCAGACCGAGAACAACCTGATCGTTGCCGAGCGCGGCGTGATGTGGGCGCGCCTCGCCACCAAGGGCCGCGCCGCCCACGCCGGCAATCCCGCGGCCGGCGACAACGCCATCCTGCGCATGATGCGTCTGGTGGGCGCGCTCAGCTCCTACTACGACAAGGCGCTGGCGACGCGGACCTCCGGCGCGATGAAGTCGACCGTCAACATCGGCATGTTTCATGGCGGCCACAACACCAACGTCGTGCCCTCGGCCTGCACGGTCGAGATCGATCGCCGCCTGCTGCCCAACGAGAAGGTCAAGGACGCCTTCGCCGAGCTGAAACGCGTCGTCGACGGCGTCGGCGAGCCCAAGGGCCAGTACAGTGTCGAGTTCCTGACCGGCACCAACGGCTTCTTCGCGCCCGAGAATGGCCAAACTGTCGCAGCCTTCGAAGCTGTCGTGAAGAAGCAGACCGGCCGTAAAGTGAAATTCCTCAATGCGACCGGCGTCAGCGATGGCCGCTATTACGCCGACGACAAAATTGAGATCATCAACTTCGGCCCCGGCTCCGGCGTACAGGGGCACGCGGCCAACGAATCGGTGCCGATCGCCTCGATGGTCGAGGCGGCGGAGATCCAGCTGGAAGTGGTGCAGCGGCTGCTAGGCCACTAAATTCCTCCCCTTGGCGGATTCCGCCAAGGGGAGGTGTCGGCGTCTTACACCGACGGAGGGGTTCGAAGCTCTTGCCCCCTCCGTCGCCGTATGACGGCGACACCTCCCCCGAAGACGGGGGAGGAGAGAGTCTTCAGGAGCGACAGAGCATGGATTACGACGCCATCGTCATCGGAGCGGGCATCTCGGGCCTCTATCAGCTCTACCGCCTGCGCGAGCTCGGATTGAAGGTCCGCGTGTTCGAGGCCGGCACCAGCGTCGGCGGCACCTGGTACTGGAACCGCTATCCCGGGGCGCGCTTCGATTCGGAAAGTTACTCCTACGGCTACTCCTTCTCGCAGGAACTGCTCGACGAATGGGACTGGACCGAGCATTTCTCGCCCCAGCCCGAGACGGAACGCTACCTGAACTACGTCGCCGACAAGTTCGACCTGCGCCGCGACATCCAGTTCAGGAGCCGCGTGACCGCGGCGCACTGGCAGGACAAGACGCGGAGCTGGGACGTCACCCTGGAGGACGGCAGCAAACACACCGCCCGTTTCCTGGTCACCGCCATCGGTCCCCTCTCGGCACCGACCATGCCGCGCATCGAGGGCGTCGAGAGCTTCAAGGGCCAGTCGTGCCACACCTATTACTGGCCCAAGGAGCCGGTGAGCTTCGAAGGCAAGCGCGTCGCCGTGATCGGCACCGGCGCCACCGGCGTGCAGACCATCCAGGAAGTGGCCAAGACGGTCGGTCATCTCACGGTATTCCAGCGCACGCCCAACTGGTGCGCGCCGCTGCACAACGGCAAGATCGGCAAGGAAGAGATGCGCGAGATCCGGGCGGGCTATCCTGAGATGTTCAAGCGCTGCCTGGAAACCTTCGCCTGCTTCCTGCATACACCCGATCCGCGCGCCACCCACGAGGTGACCGAGGAGGAGCGCGAGGCCTTTTTCGAGAAGCTCTATGGCGACAAGGGCTTCGGCATCTGGCAGGGCAACTTTCGCGACATACTCGTCGACCGCAAAGCCAACGCGCTGATCAGCGACTTCGTCGCCCGCAAGATCCGCCAGAGGGTCAAGGACCAGTCGGTGGCCGAGAGGTTGATCCCCAAGAATCACGGCTTCGGCACCCGCCGCGTGCCGCTCGAGACCAAATACTACGAGGTCTACAACCAGCCAAACGTGAAACTGGTCGACATCAACGAAACGCCGATCGAGCGCATTACGCCCGGCGGCCTCAAGACCAGCGACGCCGAGTACGACTTCGACATCATCATCTACGCCACCGGCTTCGACGCCATCACCGGCAGCTTCGACCGCATCGACATCCGCGGCACCGACGGGCTGAGGCTCAAGGACAAATGGAAGGGCGGGCCCAAGACCTACCTCGGCGTGATGGTCGAGAATTTCCCCAACATGATGATGCTGATGGGCCCGCACACCGCGCTGGGCAACATCCCGCGCTCGATCGAATACAACGTCGAATGGGTGACCGGCCTGATCCGCCATGCCCGCGACCACCAGCTCTCGAGGATCGAGGCCACGGCAGCCGGTGTGGCGTCGTGGACCGACCATGTGAAGTCGCTGGGCGAGGGCCTGCTCAGCAACGAGATCGATTCCTGGATGACCGGCATCAACCGCAACGTCGAGGGCAAGCAGACCCGCATCATCGCGCGCTACAGCGGCAGCGCGCCGGCCTACCGCACGCGCTGCGACAAGGTGGCGGCCGACGGGTATCGGGAACTGTCGCTGGCATAGACGTTCGAGCCTGACGAAAAACTTTCATGAATATTGCCGTGAATGACCGGTCCGCGGGAATCTTGCGCGATTCTTCTCTTCGCGAAATTCGCGAAACGCCGTCGATTGCACCGGACTCCTCCCGCGAAGGACCTGAGACGGCGTGTCGGACGTGAGCCTCGCAATCTGCTCCATCGCCCCAACCTACGTCCGGTCGGTACCAATCGACGATTACGGTCCTTATCGACGATCGCTTCGCCGACTTGGTCGGCGAAGCCTCAATAGCGGGCGATCACCTTCTCTGCGAAGTCGCCGAGATTACGGCGCGCCTCGGCCATGGCCGGCAGCAGTGTGATCTCGTTCAATCCCATCGCTTCGCGTTCGCGCAGCATGGCGACGATTTCGTCCGGCGTGCCGACCAAACCGCCGGTGGCGCGGATCAGGTCCTCGGTGATGAAGCGGCGTTCCTCAGCAGGCAGGAAGGCGCAATGGCCGAGATGGACCTGCTGATGGCGCCGGGCCGACGGCGTCTCCATCTTCTCGGTGAAAGCGAGATACTCGTCCCACAGGTTGCGGCAGCGCTGCGCGACCGTGCTGGTGTCGCCGTCCATGCGGTAGAGCTCCCACCAATAATGCAGCGTCGCAGCCGCCATCGGGCCGATCTCGTCGATCACGCGGTCGGAGGTCATGCTCTCACCGGGCCGCAGCACGCAGGCATAGCTGAGCGCCGCAGTGTGGAAGTCGGTGGGCAGGGTACGGCCGACGGCCGCCGCGCCATCACGCATCGTCTCCAGGCTCTTCTGCAGGCGCGAACGGGTCTGATTGTGCGAGCACACCCGGCCATCGCCGTAGGCGCCGGCCGCCTTCAGCGCCAGCGGCCCGTCGGCGGCAACGTAGATCGGCACCGGATGGGCCACATCGATGAAGCCCTGGTCGGGATGCAGGAAGCGGATGGCCTTGCGCTCCTCAGGGGCCTCACCTTCCAGCGCGTAGTCGACCTCCTGGCCGTGCAGCAGGGCACGCAGCACGCGCAGATACTCGCGGAAGCGGCCGGCCTTCATGGGGTCCTTGGCCATGACGCGCATCGCCGTGTGGCCGGTGCCGATTCCCAGGAAGACGCGGCCGGGCGCCAGCTGGTTGACCGTGGCGATGGAGTGGGCGGTGACCGGCGCCAGACGCACCGGCGCCACCGCCACACCGGTGCCGAGCCGGATGCGCGAGGTATGGGCCGCCGCCAGCGCCAGCACGGCGTAGGCATCGGAATAGAGCATCTGCGAATCGGCCGCCCAGGCGCAGTCGTAGCCCATCGTCTCGAGGTCGACGAACAGCTTCCAGTCCGAGACGCGCGGCACGACGGTGACTCCGAATTTCATTCGGCGGCCATCTTCGCGCCGCGGAAGGCCGGCATGACGTCCTTCGCGAACTGACGCAGCTGGTCCTTGAACTCGGCGGCAGACAATCCTTCGGCCCAGTGGATCATGAAGTCCTCGAGCCCGGCGTACTTGGCCTCGATCGATTTGATGCCCTCGATGACGTCGGCCGGCGTGCCGCAGAACCACGCCTTCTGCTTGACGCCGTCGCGGATCGACGGGATCGACGTCGGCGCCCCCGGCGTGCCCCAGGTGCGGCCCTGCTCATCGGCATAGCGTACGAAGCCGAACGGGGCGAACCACTTGTAGCGCTCGTCGTGTGCCGGCTCGACCTTGCGGATCGCCTCCTCCTGGCTGCCGGCGAGATAGAGGCCGGCGCCCCAGATCATATCCTCGCCAAGCTGCTTGGGCCGGCCGTGGAGGGCGCAGGCGGCGTGATAGGCGCGTATCGAGTCGTCGAGTATCTTCTCGCCGTTCAGGGTTACCATGGCCTTGAGGCCATAGCGGGCCATCATGTCGATGGTCCTGCCGCTGGCGATCGGCATCCAGACATCGACCGGCAGGTGCTTGGGCCGTGGCACCACGGTGATTTCCTTCAGGCGATAGCCCCGGTAGTCGACCGGCGGCGGGCATTCGAAGTACTTGCCCTTGTGGTGGAAGGCCTCCTCGTTGAAGCACTTCAGCAGCAGCTGAAGCTGCTCCTCGAAATATTCGCGGTTGGCTTCGGCATCGATCAGCGGCGCCCCGAAGGTTTCGACCTCGCGACTGTGATAGCCGCGGCCGACGCCCATGATCACCCGGCCGTCCGTCACGATGTCGGCCATCGCATAGTCTTCGGCCAGTCGGATGGGATGCCACATCGGCAGCACGTTGAAGGCACAGCCAAACTTCAGCCGCTTGGTTTGCGTCGCAAGCCAGAGGCTGAGCTGCACCAGATTGGGCAGGCATTCGTAGCCCTCGCGCTGGAAGTGATGCTCCGCCGTCCACAGCGCGTGGTAGCCGAGCCCATCCATGGTCTGCGCCACGTCGCGCGTGGTGGCGAAGACCTCGCTCAGGCGCTGGTTGGAATAGCGGCGGTCATTGGCAGGCGTCCCGTCGAGGCCGACATTGTCGAGATCGACCTGGCCGACATAGAGGACGTGGAATCTCTTGATCATGGGGCGCGCTCCCTCCGTGGCAATGATAGCGGATTCGCCGAAGCCGGTCTTGGCGAGGATCTTTCACGGAGCGGATCTTACTGCTCCACTCCCCCGCGGAGAGGAACATGACTACGCCGTCTTCTGCGCCTTCAGCCCGAGCTTGGCGATGGTCTGGTCGCGCATGACGAATTTCTGGATCTTGCCGGTGATGGTCATGGGGAACTCGGGCACGAACTCGATGTAGCGCGGGATCTTGTAGTGGGCGATCTGGCCCTTGCAGAACTCGCGGATCTCCTCGGCCGTGGCACTTTGGCCGCCGTGCAGCTTGATCCAGGCGCAGATCTCCTCGCCGTACTTGGGATCGGGGACGCCGATCACCTGGACGTCCTGGATCTTCGGGTGGCGATAGAGGAACTCCTCGATCTCGCGCGGATAGACGTTCTCGCCGCCCCTGATCACCATGTCCTTGAGGCGGCCGACGATATTTACGTAGCCGTCCTTGTCCATGGTCGCGAGATCGCCGGTGCGCATCCAGCCCGCCTCGTCGATCGCCTCGGCGGTTTTGGCCTCGTCGTTCCAGTAGCCCTTCATCACCGAATAACCGCGGGTGCAGAACTCGCCGGTCTCGCCGCGCGGCACGGCCAGCCCATTGGGGTCGACGATCTTGATCTCGATGTGCGGCAGCACCTGGCCGACCGTGGAGACGCGCTTCTCGACCGGATCGTCGGTGGCGCATTGTGTCGACACGGGCGAGGTCTCGGTCATGCCATAGGCGATGGTGACCTCGCGCATGTGCATGTGGCTCTGGACCTTCTTCATCACCTCGATCGGGCACGGCGAGCCCGCCATGATGCCGGTGCGCAGGCTCTTGAGATCGAACTTGGCGAACTCGGGGTGGTCGAGCTGGGCGATGAACATGGTCGGCACGCCGTAGAGCGCCGTGCAGCGCTCCTCGGCCACCGCCTGCAGGGTGGCCAGGGGATCGAACGCCTCGGCGGGATAGACCATGGTCGCGCCGTGCGTCAGGCAGCCCAGATTGCCCATCACCATGCCGAAGCAGTGATAGAGCGGCACGGGAATGCACAGGCGGTCGGCCGGCGTCAGCTTCAGGCCGAGGCCGACGAAATATCCGTTGTTCAGGATATTGTGGTGGCTGAGCGTGGCGCCCTTGGGGTGGCCGGTGGTGCCCGAGGTGAACTGGATGTTGATGGCGTCGTCGAACTGCAGCTTCGGCCCGAGCTCTGCGAGCTTCACGCGCTCGGCATTGCCGCCCGCCGAGGCGACGTCGTCGAAATTCAGCATGCCCGAAGTCTTGTCCTTGCCGAGGCGAACGACGTGCTTGAGGTGCGGCAGTTTCTTCGCCTTCACCAGGTCTTCGACGATCTCGAGATAGTTCGAGCTCTTGAGCGCCGGCGCCAGGATCAGCGCTTTGCACTCGACTTTGTTCATGGCGTATTCGAGCTCGGAGCGGCGGTAGGCGGGATTGACGTTGACCAGCACCAGCCCCGCCTTGGCGGTGGCGAACTGCGCCAGGGTCCATTCCGACGTGTTGGGCGACCAGATGCCGACCCGGTCGCCGCGCTCCAGTCCCAAGGCCAGAAGGCCCGCGGCAAGATCATCGACCCGGCGCGCCAGCTCGCCCCATGTCCAGCGCACGTTCTGGTGACGCACCACCAGCGCCTCGCGGTCGCGGAACGTCTCGACCTGGCGGTCGAAGAAGGCGCCGATCGTCTCGCCGATCAGCTTCCTGGCCGAGACGCCGTGGTCATAAGAGATTTGAGGGGCGGAATGAGCATTGGTCATGCGGCGAGATTAGCGCGGCGTGCGAGATTTGAAATCATGAAAGTCCCCTTCCAGACCGTCGATGTCTTCACCGACCGCCAGTTCGGCGGCAATCCGCTGGCCGTCGTGACTGATGCGCAAGGCCTCACATCGGCGCAAATGCAATCGATCGCCGCCGAGTTCAATCTGGCCGAGACGACCTTCGTGCTGCCGCCCAAGGACCCCAAACACACCGCCAAGGTCCGCATCTTCACGCCCAAGGCCGAGATGCCGTTCGCCGGCCATCCCAACGTCGGCACGGCCTTCGTGCTGGCGCGCATGGGTCGGATCGCCGGCGACAGCCTGGTGTTCGAGGAGAAAGCGGGCCTGGTGCCAATGACGCTGACGCGCGACGGCGGCACCGTGGTGGCCGCGCGGCTCGCCGCGCCGCAGGCGCTCAGCATCGGCGAGGAAGTTGCCATCGAGTTCATCGCCGAGGCCTGCGCTCTGCAGCCGTCCGACATCAAGATCGACGCGCACCGGCCCTGCATCGCTTCGTGCGGCGCTCCCCTCGTTTTCGCCGAACTGACGTCGCGCGCGGCCCTGAAATCCGCTGCGCCGCGCCCAGACGCCTTCGCGCGCAGCCTGCCGCCCGACCGCGCCGTCGGCATCCATCTCTATGTCCAGGCAAGGGAAGGCGACCGAGACGTTCAGTGCCGCATGTTCGCACCGTTGATGGGTGTTCCCGAGGATCCGGCCACCGGGAGTGCCAACGTCGTCCTGGCGGGTCTGCTGGCGCAATTCGACAAGCGTCCCGATCTCGCGCTGTCGGTAACCATCGGCCAGGGCTTCGACATGGGTCGCCCCAGCATCCTCGAGGCCGCGGCCGACAAGAAAGCCGGGCGCGTGACGGCAACCTATGTCGGCGGGCGTTGCATGCCGATGATGAGCGGCACCATCGAGCTCGGATGACGCCTACGACGAGTAGGCCGAAAAGCGCTCCCAGGTCGCGTAGCCGGCGAACAGGACCGGCAGGGCGAACGGCACGGCCATCATCAGCCGGCTGCGGCTGCCGCTGCCGCTGTCGCTGAACAGGCCGATGGCGATGATGGCGGCCAGCGCCGACAGCGGCACCAGCACGACCAGGCCGGCCATGACCCAGCCCGGCACGTTGCCCCGGGACCGCGCGATCAGCAGCAGAACGACCACGGCAATCCACAGCGCGATTGTGAAGATCATGGCGAAAGCCACCGACATGCCGTTGCCGGCAAGATCGCTGCTGCGCGAATAAACCACGTTTATCGAGGCCGCTGCGTAGAGAAACGCGGCGAGCACGAGGACGATGACGAAGCCGTAGGGAAATCTGCGGGAGGGAGCCGCCGCCGGCATTCGTCTACTCCGCCGCCTCCTCGTGCATGACGTTGTCGGCGCGCGTCGGGTAGATGATACGCTCGGCGAAGCGGTACATCTCCTCGATCTCCTGTTGCGAGCGGTAGGCGGGCTTCGTGCCCCTGAGCGCCGCGTGCTGTTCGGCGACTATGCAGCGGCGGATCTCCGCCGTCATGGTGTTCAGACGGTGATAGGCCTCCGAGACATTGCGGCCGAAGGTCGTGAGGCCGTGGCCGACCAGCACGATGGAATTGGTGTTTTGAACGAACGAAGCGACCGAGCTGACATCGGCCTCGACGTCGACGTGGGCGGGCACGAAATGCACCGGCTTGCCCAACACGAAGGGCGGGTCGAGCGACAGCACCTTGAACTCCAGAGGCGCACCGGAGCTGTAGAGCGACAGAACAGCATCGTCGTGGACATGGATGGTGGCGCCGAGGTCGGGGCGAAGCCGCAAAATCTCGCGGCTGAGATTGTGGCCGACCGAGGTCATGCGCTCGCCCCATACGATCCTGGTCGTGGGCACGTCGGTGATGACGATGTTCTCTACCTCCATCTCCTCGAGCGAGATTTCGGCATGCTTGGTGTAGGCAAGGCCATGCGGGAAGTCGGGATGGGGCACACGCATCACGATGTTGCCCAGCGTGTTGTGGACATAGCCGCGGCCGGCGACCAGGCGAGCGTACTTGACGAACTGGCGGCCGATGGCGGGATCGAAGACGACTGGTGTCGGCATGGCTGTTTCCTCCAAGGCTGAACCTATCAGGCGAGCGGCAGCGCCGTCCCCTGCTTCACCGGCCTGAGCGCAAATGAACTCCTGATCTGGGCGATGCCTGCGATCTTGGTGAAGTCCATGACGAAACGCTCGTAGGCCTCGAGGTCGGGCACCACGACGCGCAGCAGGTAGTCGCTATCGCCGGTCATCAGGTAGCACTCCATGACCTCGGGCCGCAGGGCGGCGGCGCGCTCGAAGTCCTTCAGCGACTTTTCGTTCTGGGTGGAAAGCGACACGCTCATGAAGACGTTGACCGACAGACCCACCGACTTGGCATCGAGCAAGGCTGCATAGCCCTTGATGACCCCCGCCTCCTCCAGCGCCTTCACGCGCCGCCAGCAGGGCGACGACGACAGTCCGACCTTTTCGGCCAGGTCGGTGTTGGAAAGACGGCCGTCATGCTGGAGACGCTCTAGGATGCGGCGGTCGATGGCATCTAGGGTGATCATTGCTCTAACTTCGAGATTCTAGCATAATTCTACCCTATACAGAGCTTTTTTCGATCTAAACGCAAGGATTTTCCCCGTCCGGAGGCGTATCCCGTGACCATGACCACGCTCGCTCCCGTTCAGGAACTGAGAGGGCAACGCCTGCGCCTGCTCCGCGAGTTGGAGCGCAAGGTCCTGTGGCTGAGCGCCTGGACCATCCATCACGCCAATCATCTCAGACCCAACCACGACGGGCTGAAGGTCGGTGGGCATCAGGCCTCCTGCGCCTCGCTCGCCACGGTGATGACCGCGCTCTATTTTTCGGTGCTCCGCCCGGAAGACAGGGTGGCGGTGAAGCCGCACGCCTCGCCGGTGTTCCACGCCATCCAGTACCTGTTCGGCCACCAGACGCAGCACAAGCTCGAGAGCTTCCGCGCGCTGGGCGGGGCACAGTCCTATCCGTCACGCACCAAGGATGTCGACGACGTCGATTTCTCGACCGGCTCGGTGGGACTCGGCGTCGCCATGACGCTGTTCGCCTCGATCGTGCAGGACTATGTGCGGCTGAAGGGGCTGGCGCCTGCGGATCGCCAAGGTAACGAGCAGAGGGCGGGACGCATGGTGGCGCTGGTCGGCGACGCCGAGCTCGACGAGGGCAACATCTTCGAAGCCCTGCTCGAAGGCTGGAAGCACGACGTCAGGAATCTCTGGTGGGTGATCGACTACAACCGCCAGAGCCTCGACGGCGTGGTCAACGACCGGCTGTTCGGCCGGATCGGCGAGATGTTCGAGCTGGTCGGCTGGCGCGTCGTCACCCTGAAGTACGGCAAGCTCCTGGAGGCAGCCTTCGCCCAGCCCGACGGCGGCCATCTGCGCGACTGGATCGACGCCTGCCCCAACTCGCTCTATTCGGCGCTGGTCTACATGGGAGGGCCGGGCTGGCGCGAGGCGCTGAACCGCGACCTCAACCAGTATCCCGGTGTGAGGCGCATCCTTGAGCAGCACGACGATGCCACCCTGCACCGGCTCATGACCAATCTCGCCGGCAACGACATGCAGGCAGTCCTCGACGCCTTCGAGGGCATCGACGACGACAAGCCGACCTGCTTCATCGCCTACACCATCAAGGGCCAGGGCCTGCCCTTCGCCGGCCACAAGGACAACCACTCCGGCCTGATGACGCTCGACCAGATGGCGGGCTTCAAGAAGGGCATGGGCATCGAAGACGGCCGCGAATGGGAAAGGTTCGCGGGCCTCACCGCCCCTCCCGCCGAGTTGCAGGCCTTCCTCGAACAAGCGCCGTTCAACGTCGAAGGCCGCCGCCGGACCGAGGCGCCTGCCGTCGCCATTCCGGCTGCGCTGCCCAAGCCCGCGGACAAGAAGTCCAGTACCCAGGAAGGCTTCGGCAAGATCCTGAACGCCATCGCCGCCGAGGATGGCGAGCTGTCGCAGCGCATCGTCACGACCTCGCCCGACGTCTCGGTCTCGACCAATTTGGGCGCGTGGATCAACCGGCGCGGCCTGTTCGGCCATTCCGAGGCCGAGGATGTGTTCCGCGAGCTCAAGGTCGTGTCGGCCCAACTGTGGCGCAAGACGCCGCGCGGCCAGCATATCGAGCTCGGCATCGCCGAGAACAACCTGTTCATCGAGCTTGCCGCCCTGGGCCTCAGCCACGAGCTGTTCGGCACGCGCCTGCTGCCGATCGGCACTCTCTACGACCCCTTCATTGCCCGCGGCCTCGATGCGCTGAACTACGCTTGCTACCAGGACGCGCGATTCATGATCGTGGCCACACCGTCGGGCGTGACCCTGGCGCCTGAAGGCGGGGCGCATCAGAGCATCCACACGCCTCTGATCGGCATCGGCCAGCCCGGGTTGTTGAGCTACGAGCCCGCCTATGTCGACGAGCTGGTCACCCTCATGCGCTTCGGCCTCGATCATATGCAGCAGCCCGACGGCTGCTCGATCTATCTCCGGCTCTCGACCCGCAGCCTGGCACAGCCCGAACGGACGCTCTCCGACGCCCAGCAGGCCGACGTCATCGCCGGCGGCTACTGGTACGCACCGCCCGAGGCCGACGCCGACGTGGCTATCGTGGCCATGGGCGCCGTCACACCCGAGGCGATCGCGGCCCATCGAAGCATCCTGCGCGACTTCGCGGGCGCCGGGCTCCTGGTGCTGACCTCGCCCGACCGCCTGCATGCCGACTGGCTTACAGCCCAGCGCAACCGCGGCCGCACCGCGGGTGTGGTCGATCGGTCGCCCAGCCCCATCGAGCGCCTGCTGGCGCCCTTGTCGCGCGATGCCTGCATCATCACCGTGATGGACGGCCATCCGCTGGCGCTCTCCTGGCTTGGATCCGTGCGCGGCCAGAGGGTCGTGCCGCTCGGCGTCGAGACTTTCGGCCAATCGGGTGACATCGCCGACCTCTACCGGACCTACAGGCTCGACGCCGCGGCCATAATCGACGCGGTGGCGCGCGCCGTCTAAACTCGCGGCATGAAAGTCGACGGCAAACCCTACCGCACCATCTGGCTCGGCGCCGACGGCACGACCGTCCAGGCGATCGACCAGACCCTGCTGCCGCACCGTTTCGTGGTCCGCGACCTCAAGACCGTGGAGGATGCCGAGCGCGCCATCCGCACCATGATCGTGCGCGGCGCGCCGCTGATCGGCGCAGCGGCGGCCTACGGCATGGCGCTGGCCATGGCGACCAACCCGTCCGATGCGATGCTGGCCCGCGCCTACAAGGTACTGTTGGATTCACGACCGACCGCCGTCAACCTGCGCTGGGCGCTCGACGACCTGCGCGCGTTGCTGTCGCCGCTGCCGCCGGCCAGGCGCCGCGAGGCCGCCTACAAACGCGCCGCCGAGATCTGCGACGAGGATGTCGAGATCTGCCGGCGCATCGGCGAGAACGGTTTGGCGGAAATTCGTCGGCTCAAGCCGCGCGGCAATCGCATCAACGCGCTGACCCACTGCAACGCCGGCTGGCTCGCCACCGTCGACTGGGGCACTGCGCTGGCGCCGATCTACCAGGCGCACAATGCCGGCATGCCCATCCATGTCTGGGTCGACGAAACGCGGCCCCGCAACCAGGGCGCCAGCCTCACCGCCTGGGAGCTCGGCAAGCACGGCGTGCCGCACACCGTGATCGCCGACAATGCCGGCGGCCACCTGATGCAGCACGGCAAGGTCGACTTCTGCATCGTCGGCACCGACCGCACGACAAGGCGCGGCGACGTCTGCAACAAGATCGGCACCTACCTCAAGGCGCTGGCAGCGCACGACAACGGCGTGCCGTTCTATGTCGGCGTGCCCTATCCCTCGATCGACTGGACGATCGACGACGGTGTCGCCGAGATCCCGATCGAGGAGCGCCACGCCCACGAGGTGTCGCGCATCTCCGGCCGCACCGAGACGGGCGAGACCGTCACGGTCGACGTGCTGCCCGAAGGCAGCCCCGCAGCCAATCCCGCGTTCGACGTGACACCGGCTCGGCTGGTGACCGGCCTGATCACCGAGCGCGGCGTCTGTGCGGCCAGCGAAGCGGGCCTGCTGTCGCTTTATCCCGAGCGGGCAAAGGCAGCATGAGCTACTTCGCGACGTAGGGGCTCACCATTTTCTTCGGGTCGACGACCCGGTCGAACTCGGCTTCGCTCACGAAGCCCAGTTGCAACGCCGCCGCCTTCAGGGTGAGGTCGTGGTCCATGGCGTGGTGGGCGATCTGCGAGGCCTTGTCATAGCCGATGACAGGCGCCAGCGCCGTCACCAGCATCAGCGAGCGCTCGACATACTCGGTGATCTTCTTGAGGTTGGGCTTGGCGCCTTCGACCAGGAACTTGCGGAAATTGGTGCAGCCGTCGGTCATCAGGGTGATCGAATTGGTGATATTGAAGATGATCAGCGGCTTGTAGACGTTCATTTCGAGATAGCCGCCGGCGCCGCCGAATCCCACCGCGACGTCGTTGGCCATGACCTGCACCGAGAGCATGGTCAGCGCCTCGGCCTGGGTCGGATTGACCTTGCCCGGCATGATCGAGGAGCCGGGCTCGTTCTCGGGAATGATCAGCTCGGCGAACCCGGCGCGCGGCCCGCACGACATCAGTCGGATGTCGTTGGCGATCTTGTAGAGCGAGGCGGCAAGGGTGCGGAAGGTGCCGGAGAGCTGCACCAGCGCATCGTGCGATCCCTGCACGGTGAACTTGTTGGGTGCCGACACGAACGGCAGGCCGGTCAGCCTGGCGATCTCGGCCGCGCCCGCTTCGGCAAAGCCAGGTGCTGCATTGATGCCGGTGCCGACCGCCGTGCCGCCCAGCGCCAGGCGGTAGACGCTTTTCAGGGCATCGTCGATGCGCTCGAGGTTGTCGGCCAGCATGCCGGCATAGCCCGACCACTCCTGACCGAGCGTGATCGGCGTGGCATCCTGCATGTGGGTGCGGCCGATCTTGACGATATCGGCCCACGCCTTGGCCTTGGCGTCGATGGCGTCGTGCAGCGCCTTGACGGCCGGGATCAGCCGTTTGGTCGTCTCGACCGCCGCCGCGACGTACATCGCCGACGGGAAGGTGTCGTTGGACGACTGGGACATGTTGACGTGGTCGTTGGGATGGACCGGCTTCTTGCTGCCGAGCGGCGTGCCTGCGATCTGGCAGCAACGGTTGGACATCACCTCGTTCACGTTCATGTTGAACTGGGTGCCGCTGCCGGTCATCCAGACGTGAAGCGGGAACATGTCGTGATGCTGGCCGGCGAGGATCTCGTCGCAGACAGCGAGAATCAATTTATGGGTCTGGTCGTCAAGCCGCTTGCCGGCATGGTTGGCGTTGGCCGCCGCCTTCTTCAGTACGGCATAAGAGGTGATCATCTCGCGCGGGATCAGGTCCTTGCCGATGCTGAAATGCTCCAGCGAGCGCTGGGTCTGCGCGCCCCACAGCTTGTCGGCCGGGACGTTCACCTCACCGAGGCTGTCGAATTCCTTGCGAACGTCCGCCATGTTGTTTTCCTTGATTGCGAATTCCGAACGTCGCCGACGCTAACAAACGCGACGCCGCGGCGAAAGGGCGGTACGATGGCGTCATGACCAGATGCGTTCGGCTGTGGACCGGAGACGATGGGGAATCCCATTTCGAAGAGGGGCAGATCGCCCTCGAGTCCGGCGTCCACGGCGATCTCTTGAGCGAAAAGATGCCCGTGACGACCATGTCGTTCCAGGAGACGGCATCCGGCGGAACCCTCGACTGGCACACCGCCCCGGTCCGCCAGCTTGTCATCACCTTGAGCGGAACCTTGGACTTCCAGACGCGCGCCAATCAGCATTTCATCCTGAAGCCCGGCGATATCCTGTTGGCCGAAGACACGGTCGGTGGTGGTCATTCTTGGCGGCTGATCGACAACCTTCCGTGGCGGCGCATCTATGTCGTGTTGGCCCACGGCGCAGACGTTCCCTTCAAGGCGGCAAAGGCAAATCCATGAGCAACGAAAAGGTCGATGTGGTGCTGGTCGGCGCCGGCATCATGAGCACCACGCTCGGTGTGTTCCTCAAGGAGCTGCAGCCCCACCTCAGGCTCGAGATGATCGAGAGGATGCCGGGCGAGGCGCAGGAAAGCTCGGGCGCCTGGAACAACGCCGGTACCGGCCACGCCGCCAACTGCGAGCTCAATTACACGCCGATGAAGGCCGACGGCAGCGTCGACATCGCCAAGGCGCTCGAGGTCAATGTCGAGTTCGACATGTCGCGCCAGTTCTGGTCGTACCTCATCCGCAAGGGCGCCATCGCCACGCCCGACAGCTTCATCCATCCCGTGCCACATATGAGCTTCGTGATCGGCACTGACCGCCAGGCCTTCCTCAAGAAGCGTCACGCCGCGATGAGCGGCCATCACTGCTACCACGGCATGGAGTACACCGAGGACCACGCCAGGATCGCCGAATGGGCGCCGCTGATCATGGAAGGGCGCGATCCCAAACAGCCGGTCGCCGCCACCCGCATCGTCAACGGCGCCGACGTGAACTACGGCGCGCTGACCAAGAACCTGCTCGATTATCTGCGCAAGCAGGATGGCGTCGCCGTGCATTTCTCCGAGATGGTGACCGGCCTCAAGCGCCTGCCGGGCGGCGGCTGGCGGATCGAGGTCAAGAACGAGCTCAACGGCCAGAAGCGCACCATCGACACCCACTATGTTTTCCTGGGCGCCGGAGGTGCGGCTCTGCAGCTGCTGCAGAAGTCCGGCATCCCCGAGGGCAATGGCTTCGCGGGCTTCCCGGTAAGCGGCATCTGGCTGCGCTGCGGCAAGCCCGAGGTCGCCCAGCGCCACACCGCCAAGGTCTACGGCATGGCCGCCAGCGGCTCGCCGCCGATGTCGGTGCCCCATCTCGACACGCGCATCATCGACGGCAAGCGCTGGCTGCTGTTCGGTCCCTATGCCGGCTTCTCGACCAAGTTCCTCAAGCACGGCTCGTTCTTCGACCTGCCCTTCTCGGTCCGGCCGGGCAACATCCTGCCGCTGCTCGCCGTGGCGCGGGACAACTTCCCACTCGAGGAATATCTGCTCGGCCAGGTCTTCCAGAGCTCGGGGCACCGCTTCAGGGCGCTGCGCGAGTTCTATCCGGCGATGAAGGAGTCCGACTGGGAGCTCGATGTCGCGGGCCAGCGCGTGCAGATCATCAAGAAGGACCGGCTGCACACCGGCACTCTGAACTTCGGCACCGAGATCGTTCATTCGGCCGATTCTTCGGTGGTGGCGCTCCTCGGCGCCTCGCCCGGCGCCTCGACCGCGGTGTGGATCATGGTCCACATGCTGGAGAACTGCTTCCACCAGCAGCTCGTCGGCCACTGGGTGCCCAAGCTCAAGGAGATGATCCCCTCCTACGGCCAGGACCTGAAGACCGACGCGGCCCTGCTGCGGCGGGTCCGCACCGCAACGGCGGAAGTCCTGGGCCTGCACGACATTTGACCGGCGCTGCTCCCCTCACCGAAGCCGTCGAAGGCCTGCTGCGTTTTGGCGCCCTTATGCTGCGCGCCGGCGACGCGGCGTTCCGCGTACGCGAAGCGATGGGCTTGATCGCCGTAAGCCTGGGCATCGAGCGCCTGTCGCTGCACATCACGGTCCGCGGCATGACCGCCACCGTCTGGCGCGACGGCGAGCACGTGACGCTGGCGAGCGAGGTAGGATCGCTGGGCATCGACGCCTGGCGGCTGAGCGCACTGGAGCGGCTGGCCCGTGAGAGTAAGCCGGGCCTGACGCCGGCCTCGCTCGCGGCTCAGCTCGACACCATCGAGGCCAGCGGCGGATTGCGTTCGGTGCTGGTCGTGGCGATCGCGGTCGGCTTCGCCTCCGGCGCCTTCGGCTACCTGAACGGCGGCGGCCAGGTCGCGATGCTCGCGGCCTTCGTTGCGGGCGGCTTCGGCCAGGCGCTACGCATGCTGCTGTTTCGCCAGCGCCTGAACCAGTACGCCGTCACCGCAGTTTGCGGCTTCGTCGCCGCCGGCCTTTACTATCTTGTCGCCCGTCTTCTGGTTCAGGCCGGCCTGCCTTCGGACCATGGCGTGGGGATCGTGGCCGCCGTCCTGTTCCTTATCCCGGGTTTCCCTCTGGTCGCGGCCCTGCTCGACCTGCTGCAGCACCAGACCATCGCCGGCATCGTGCGGCTGGTCTATGGCATGGTCCTGCTGTTGGCCGCCGCCTTCGGCCTCGGCATCGTGGCCGCCCTCGCCGGCTTCACGGCCGCTGCCCCGCCGCCGGCGCCGCCCGACAGTCTTGCGGCAACACTGCTGTGGCGCGCGATCGCCAGCATGCTGGGCGGCTGCGGCTTTGCCATTCTCTACAACAGCTCGTTGCGCACGGTGCTGGCGGTCGGCGGACTCGCCCTGGTGGGCAACGAGCTGCGGCTGGCGCTGCATGACCACGGCTTGGCGCTTGCCTCGGCGACCTTCGTTGGCGCCTTGGCGGTCGGCCTGATGGCCTCGTTCACCCAGTCGCGCCTGCATGAGCCGCGTATCGCGCTCACCGTGCCCGGCATCATCATCATGGTGCCCGGCGCCTATGCCTTCCAGGCGGTCGTGTTGTTCAGCCAGGGCAACGTTCTGGCCGGGCTGCAGGCCGCCGTTCTGGCGGGCTTCGTGGTCGGCGCGATGGCGCTCGGCCTCGCCACGGCGCGCTTCGTGAGCGAGCGGAAGTGGCTTCTCGAATCTTGAGCGTGCGCTCTCTCGTCCTCCTGCCCGGTTTCATGTGCGACGCCGACCTGTGGTCCGATATGGCGCCCGATCTCGCCCGGCTGGGAACGGCGCAGTACGGCAACGTCTACGAGAATGACACGTTGGAACGCATGGCGCGCCGCGTGCTGCGCGAAGCGCCCCAACGGTTTGTGCTGATCGGCTTCTCCATGGGAGGCTTCGTGGCCCGTGTCCTCGCCCTGATGGCGCCCGAGCGCATCACCGGCGTCGCCTTCATCGCTTCCTCGGCGCGCGGCTACAGCGACGAGGAGACCGCGCGCCGCAAGGCAGGTTGGCAGCCCGGCAACCGGCCGCCGCGCGCCAACGGCGTCGCCGCAGGCCTGCATCCCGATCGCGAGCGCGATCCCGCGCTGCTTGCGCGGCTGCGCAGCATGCAACGGCGGCTGGGTCCCGAGGTGCGAGCCAAGCAGGCAGCCCTGGTGCGCCGCGACGGCTACGCTGATCTCGAACGCATCGCCTGCCCGTCGCTGGTCGTGGCCTGCCGCCAGGACCGGCTGCGCAGCTTCGCCGAAACCGAGCGCATGGCGCAGCATCTGCCGCACGCCCGCTTCGAGGTGATCGAGGATTGCGGCCACATGGCACCGCTCGAGCGACCGCATGAGCTCGCGACGCTACTAGCCAACTGGATCGCGCACGACCTAGAGCATGTTCCGTCCGGCTGAGGCGCGTAAACGCGCCGCAATCAGCCGGACGGAGCATGCCATTGAAGGAAACGCTTCGTACAACGCGTTTCCGGTCGACTGGAACCACTCCGCGGTTCCAGTCGACCGGAAGCCGCTCTAGCATAGCGCCGCATGTTCACCCTCGATCCCACCGTCCTGGGCTTCGCCGTCGCCTTGGGAGTCGGGCTGCTGATCGGCATCGACCGCGAGCGGACCAAGGGCGATGGACCGACGCGCGGTGCCGCCGGCATCCGGACCTTCGCCATCGCCGCGCTGGCGGGCGCCGTGGCGCTCGAGCTGGGCGGCGAGACGCTGCTGGCGGTGGCGGCGGGCGGGGTTATCGTTCTGTCGGCGATCTCCTATTGGCGGGCGGCGGCCGGCGATCCGGGCCTCACTACCGAAGTGGCATTGATCGTGACGACACTGCTCGGCGGGCTGGCGATTCGCCAGCCGGCGCTGGCGGCAGGCGCCGGCGTGGTGGTGGCGGTGCTGCTGCACGCCCGTCCGATCCTGCATCGCTTCGCGCGTTCCGTGCTGACAGCGGTGGAACTGCGCGACGCCCTGATCTTCGCTGGCGCCACGCTGGTGGTGTTTCCGCTGCTGCCCGAAGACCCGCTCGATCCCTTCGGCGCGCTCAACCTCCGTATGATCTGGACAGTCGTCATCCTGGTCATGGCGGTGGGCGGTGCGGGCTATGTCGCGACGCGCCTGCTGGGCGTGCGATTCGGCCTGCCGCTGTCGGGCCTCGCCTCGGGTTTCGTGTCGAGCGCGGCCACCATCGCGGCGATGGCGGGGCGCGCTAAGGAGACACCTGCCCTGCTGCGGCCAGCAGCGGCCGCGGCGATCCTGTCGACTGTCGCCACGGTCGTGCAGTTGGCGATCCTGCTCGCCGCCACCAGCCTGCCGACGCTCAGGGCAATGGCCTTGCCGCTCGCCGCCGCCGGCGTGGCGGCAGTGCTCTATGGCGGCGGCTTCACCCTGTGGGCGCTGCGCCAGAAGGCCGATGCCGGCAGCGAGAAGCCAGGCCGCGCCTTCAGCTTCACGACGGCGCTGATCCTGGCCGTGACGCTGGCCGTCGTCCTGGTCGCCTCGGCTGCGCTGCAGGCCTGGCTGGGCGACACCGGCATCGTACTGGCAGCCGGCGCGGCGGGCTTCGCCGACGCCCATTCCGCCGCAGTCTCGGTCGCCTCACTGGTCAACACCAACAGACTCGAGGCCGATCACCAGGCGGTCGTGCCCATCCTGGCGGCGCTCACGACCAACACCGCCACCAAGATCGTCCTCGCCTTCGCCGGCGGCAGCCGCGCCTTTGCCTTCTCTGTGGTGCCCGGTCTCCTCCTGGTGGCAGGCGCCGCCTGGGCCGGCGCTGCCGTCTGGAGCTAGGACCGGCCGCCGTCGACGGTGAAGTTCTGCGCCGTCACCAGGCGGCTGTCGTCAGCGGCGAGCCACAGTACCATGCGGGCAATGTCGGGCGGATAAAGCTTCTCCTTGAGGCATTGCGCTGCCATCTGCGCGGCCTCGGCCTCCGGCGTCAGCCAGAGATCGATCTGGCGCTGGGTCATGATCCAGCCCGGCGTGACGGCGTTGAGGCGGATCCTGTCGCCACCGAGGTCGCGGGCGAGGCCGCGCGTCATGCCGACCACCGCGGCCTTGGCCGCCTGGTAGACCGACAGGTTGGGTGTCATGACGTGGTAGCTCACGGAGCTGAAATTGACGATCGAGCCGCCGCCCGCCGCCTTCATGCCCGGCACCACCGACTGGATGGCAAAATACTGGTGGCGCAAATTGACCGCCATGCGCTCGTCCCAAAACTCCTGCGTCACCTCGCCGAGCTTGTGGCGATCGTCGCGCGCGGCGCTGTTTACCAGCACTGTAATGGCGCCGAGCCGCGCGGCGGTCTCGGTGAGCACCGCCTGATAGGCCTTGATGTCACGCACGTCGCATTTTCGGTAGAGCGGCGCGGGATGGCCCGAGGCGGCGATCTTTTTCACCAGCGCCGTGGAAGCTGCATCGTCAATGTCGACGAATCCGACTTTCGAACCTTGTTCGGCAAAATGCTCGACGATCGAAGCGCCGATGCCGGAGCCGCCGCCGGAGACGAAGACGGTGCGGTCGCGCAGGCTGGGATAGGAGGCGAAGGGCGGCATGGATCCTCACAGGTCTGAGAGTCGAAAGGCGATCTCGCCGGCCAGGGTGGCGCCGGCGGCGAGACGGGTGGCGGCGATGCCGCCGTTGGCATGACTCACCGGCTCGACACAGAAGATTAGGACGGTCCGGTGGAATAAAGACGACAAGATGGCGAAACGCTTCGCTCGCCTCGAGGTCGAGACGCAGCTTCCGGCGCGGCCAGACGATCGTGGCGCGACCGTCCCAGCCGTCGAAACAATTGTCGAGAGCGACGTCGGCAACGGGGCGTGACGCGGCGAAATCCCATTTTCGCGGCACGGCGATGCGCTCGGTCGGCAGGACTTCGGCATCGGCCAGCCAGACCTGCCGGGTGCGGCAGGCGAGTTCGGTGTCGGGCTCGCGTACGAAAAACGGGTGCAGCCCGAGACCGGCGGGGACGGCCCGCTGCTCCAGATTCTCGATGCCCATGCCGACACCGAGCGCGTCGCCGTCGAGGCGGTACGATTGGCGGGCGCGATAGCGGAACGGCCAGCCCTTCCGCCCGTCGTGCTCATAAACCAGTTCGGCCGATCGCGCGTCGCGGCGCACGACACGCCACGAACGCGACCAGCCATCGCCATGCATGGGATGGCGCTGCCCCGGCCAGTTGGGCTCAAGCAAGATCTGCTGGCCCTCGAAGACCAGGCGGCCGTTGGCGATCCGGTTGGAGAAAGGCACCAAAGGATAACAGGCCGTATCGTTGCCCCGACCGGTGGCCAGCGCCTCGCCAGAGGCCGGGCGCAGCACGTCGAGTGAATTGTCGACGTTGAAGCGCGCGATCGATCCACCGGCCTGCGGGGCGAGATCGACGGCGAGCCGACCGGCGCGCAACGATAGGAGCGTCATGGGCTCGCCTCTACCCGCATCCGGACGCCTAATCCACCATGGCCTGCTTTTTGCTGGGTCGCGCTTACATCCGACGATGTTGTGGTGATAGGTTTGGTCATTCACTTGGGCAAAGGGGGCCATGACATGAGTGACGACCTCATCGGCAAATGGGAATTGAGCAGGCGCCGTGTTCTTGCAGCCGCTGGCGGGCTGGGCCTGGCGGGACTGTCGGGCGCGGCCTTCGGGCAATCGAGCGGGCCGTGGAGCGTGGCACCCAAGAGCAAGGTCGACCGCCTCAATTTCGTGGTCTGGACCTACGGCGACATCTACACGAAAATCTCAAAGCAGTTCGAGGCCGACTGGGGCATCAAGGTCGACGGGACGATCTCCGCCTTCAACGACCATCCGACCAAGCTCGCGACCATGTTCGCCGCCGGCGAGAAGATCGACGTGTCGCAATCCTCGCCGTTCTCGTTCCCCAATTTCGTCAACCAGGGCCTGGCCGAACCGATCGACGACCTGCCGGGTGCCGCCGACTACATCAAGGATTTCACGCCCTTCACCAAGCAGGTCGCCACGATCAAGGGCAAGACCTGGGGCCTGCCCTACTTCTCGACGGTGTGGGTGTGGAACTACTACTCCGACATGATGGAGAAGCTGAAGATCGACAAGCCGTTCGCCACCTACGAGGAATTCATCGAGCACTGCCTCAAGGCAAAGAAGGACGGCGTGTCGCGCTATCCCGTCCTGTGGGTCGCCGGCGTCGGCCTCGAGCAGTTGCCGGGCACCTGGTACCAGATGACCTGGAACCGAGGCGGCATGTTCTTCGACAAGCAGGGCAACCACATGCTGGGCGCCGGCTCGGTCGCGCGCGAGACACTGAAATTCTGGGCCAACACCTTCGAGAAGGGCCTCGACATCGCCGATCCTGAATCGCTGAAGGTGCAGTTCACCGGATCGGCCAAGGCGTTCGGGGCAGGCAAGAATCTCTACCGCGGTCCCAACCATCACTACGGCCTCAACGTCGCCAACGACCCAGCGCAGTCGCCGATGGCCGGCAAGATCAAGGTCCATGGCTCGCCGGGCGACGGCAAGACGATGGGCGTCACCCATGTCTACTTCCTGTCGTCGGCCAACCGCGACAAGGAATGGGCGTGGAAACTGCTGCAGTATCTCGGCGGCAAGACCAAGGACGGAAACTACACGCAGGCCATTGGCCTGGCCAAGGATGCCATGCTGGGCTCCGGCTACACCTCGGTGATGAACAGCGATGCGGTGAAGCTGGGTTGGGCGCCGTGGGGCGACGTCCCCGCCATTCTCAAGATCTGGGACAAGGCGGCCTATATCGGCGAGGTCTGCTCGTCGGTCTATCAACCCTGGCATTTCCCGTGGACCGACCAGCTCAACATCGAGGTCCAGAAGTGCCTGACCGGCCAGATCACGGCCGACCAGTGCTGCGACAACCTGATCAAGGGCATCGCCGACGCCAAGCGCAAGGTCTGACGCTCGCGCGATGAGTGCTACGCCGGCTACGCTCGAGGGGGTGCCTCGCCGCCCCTGGTACCGGCGCGAAATGTCGGCCGGCAGCTTCGCGTTCTTCATGAACGTGCCGACGCTGCTGTGCCTTAGCCTGGTGCTGGCCTATCCGATCGCCTACGCCGCCTACCTGTCGGTGCATAAGGTCGGCCTGGCCCAGCTCCGCCGCGGCGAGTTTCCATTCAACGGCTGGGAGAACTACGAGCGCGTGCTCGAGGATCCGCTGTTCTGGGTCGCGCTGAAGAACACGCTGATCTTCACCGCCGTTACGGTGAGCAGCGAAATCATCCTGGCCGTGCTGATCGCGCTCCTGATCAACCAGTCCGGCATCTGGACATCGAAGATCACCCGCTTCCTGATCCTGCTGCCCTATGCCATTCCGCCGATCTGCAACGGCCTGATCTGGTCGTTCCTCTACAGCTTCCAGTTCGGCTTCCTGAACAGGATCCTGTTCACCGCCGGCCTGATCGACGATCCGATCAATTGGGCGGGCAATCCCAACACCGCCCTCTATGCCGTCACCGTGCCCTATATCTGGCGCACCCTGCCTTTTGCCATCATCCTGGTGCACGCGGCTCTCCAGGGCATCCCGCGCGAACTCTACGAGCAGGCCGCCATCGACGGCGCCAACGCCTGGCAGCGCTTCCGGCGGATCACCCTGCCGATGCTCCAGCAGATCATCGCGATCATCCTGATCCTGCGCACCGCCTTCGCCTTTGCCGTGTTCGAGGAGATCCTGGCGATCACCCAGGGCGGGCCGGGCGACGCCACCTGGGTGGCCGCCTGGTACAGCTACAAGATCACCTTCTCGCCGCCCAACAACTTCGGCATGGGCTCGGCCTCGGCCTATATCCTGGCCCTGATGATCGGCGCCATAGCGCTGGTCTACATGCGCTTCGTCTATCGCCGCGTGACGCTCTGATGTTCAAGACCACGCCCACGATCAAGCTCATGCTGCACGTCGCCAACCTGATGGTGATCGTCTTCATCCTGCTGCCGCTCGCGGCGGTGTTCATCGGCAGCATCCAGTCGGAGAAGGCCCTGCAGGCCGACACCCGCCGCCTGTTGCCGCTCGAGTTCACATTGGACAATTTCACCATCATTCTCAGCAAGGGCCAGCAGAGGGGCCGGATTTTCGAGCAGGCCACCTATCTGCCCGACAACATCAAGAGTTTCTATGCCGCCTTCGTGAATTCGGCGGTGGTGGCGAGTTCGGTCACGTTCCTGACGCTGCTGTTCGGCTCGCTGTCGGCCTACACCATTGCCCGCCAGCGCTTCCGCTGGACGCTGTTCCTGCTGCAGGCCAACATCGTCGCCCGCTTCGTGCCGGTGATCGTGCTGATGATCCCGCTCTACGTGGTCATGCGCTCGTTCGGCCAGCTCAACTCGCTGAGCGGCGTCATCATCGCGGAGACGGGCTTCCTGCTGCCCTACGCGATCCTGATCCTAGCGCCCTATTTCGACACCATCCCAGCCGAGCTCGAGGAGGCCGCACGCATCGACGGCTGCACGCGGTTCGGCGCCTTCGTGCATATCGTCCTGCCGCTGGCCACGCCGGCGCTGGCGGCGTGCGGCGTCATCATGTTCATTATCTCCTGGCATGAACTGCTGATCCCGCTGATCCTGAACGCGCGGCCCGACTTCATGACCCTGCCCGTGGTGATCGCCAGCCTGGTCGGCGATGTCTTCGTGTTCTTCAACCTGATGATGGCGATCTGCCTGCTGGCGCTGGCACCCACCGTGGTCCTTGTAGCGCTCCTGCAGAAGTACATCGTCGAGGGCCTGTCGGCCGGGGCCGTCAAGGGCTGAGGCTGTCCGCACAGCGGCAAAGCCCAATGGCCTCCCGGGAGCCGGACCGCCTATGATCCGGGCCGTCTTCAATCCAGGCAAACGAGGGGGAAGCGCGAGATGGTCAATATGCTGAAGCGGCGCCTGCAGGCGGGCAAAGCCTGCGTCAATGCCTGGCTCGCCATCCCCAGTGGCTTCTCCGCCGAGGTCATGGCGCAGTGCGGCTGGGACAGCGTCACCGTCGACATGCAGCACGGCGTGCAGGACTATCACTCGATGGTCGCCTGCTTCCAGGCGATGGACAAGCATCCGATCACGCCGCTGGTGCGCGTGCCATGGAACGAGCCCGGCATCGTCGGCAAGGTCCTCGATGGCGGCGCGTGGGGCGTGATCTGCCCGATGGTCAACAACGCCGCCGAGGCCAAGGCCCTGGTCTCCTATTCGCTCTATCCGCCCAAGGGCAAGCGCTCCAACGGCCCGATCCGCGCCGGCGCCTACGGCGACGCGACACCCTACCAGGCGACGGCCAACGACGAAGTGCTGATCATCCCGATGATCGAGACCCAGGAAGCGATCGACAATATCGACGCCATCCTCGACGTACCCGGCATCAGCGGCATTTATGTCGGTCCATCCGACCTCGGCCTGTCGCTCGGCCTGGTGCCCAAGCTCGACCGCGACGAGCCGCAAGTGCTCAAGATCTATGACAAGCTGGTGACCGCCTGCAAGAAGCGTAACCAGTTCGCCGGCATCCACAACGGCACGCCGAGCTACGCCGCGAAGGCGTTCGCGATGGGTTTTCAGCTCTGCACCATCGCCAACGACTCCGGCCTGATGGCGATGGCCGCCAGGGGCGCCGTCAACACCTTCCGCAAGGAAGCCGGCGCCCTCGCCGACAAATAAACGCTGGCACGCGCTTTGCTCTTCCGCCGGCAACATAGCAGGGGGAGGAAGCCATGAGCGGTCTAGGCGGTCTCAACAAGACGCCCGATGGCGTGGTCATCGGGCTGGTGCAGATTCAAAATCCCGTCGTCGTCACGCCCGAGGATCTGGCGTGGCAGACCGAGCGGATCTGCGCCCTGGTCGGCAAGGCGCGGCGCAACCTCGCGACCATGGATCTGGTGGTCTTCCCGGAATATGCCCTGCATGGCCTGTCCATGGACACCAATCCGGCGATCATGTGCCGGCTCGACGGACCCGAGGTCGAGAAGTTCCGCAGCGCCTGTATCGCCAACGACATCTGGGGCTGCTTTTCCATCATGGAATTCAACCCCCACGGCAACCCGTTCAACAGCGGACTGATCATCGACAACAAGGGCTCAATCAAGCTCTACTATCGCAAGATGCATCCCTGGGTGCCGGTCGAGCCGTGGGAACCGGGTGATCTCGGCATCCCGGTGTGCGACGGGCCGAACGGATCGAAGATCGCGCTGATCATCTGCCACGACGGCATGTTCCCCGAGATGGCGCGCGAGTCGGCCTACAAGGGCGCTAACATCATGCTGCGCACGGCGGGCTACACCGCGCCGATCCGCCAGAGCTGGCACTTCACCAACCAGTCCAACGCCTTCTGCAACCTGATGTACACGGCAAGCGTTTGCCTGGCCGGCTCCGACGGCTCGTTCAATTCGATGGGCGAAGGCATGATCGTGAATTACGACGGCACGCCGCTCAGCACCGGTAACGGCGTTCCCGACGAGATCATCACCGGCGAGGTGCGGCCGCGCCAATGCGATGAAGCGCGCGTGCACTGGGGCGTCGAGAACAATATCTACCAGTTCGGCCATCGCGGCTATGTCGCGGTGAAAGGCGGCGCGCGCGACTGCCCCTACAGCTACATGCACGATCTCGCGGCCGGCAAATACGCCCTGCCGTGGGAGAAGGACGTCAAGGTGACCGACGGCACGAGTTGCGGTTTCGCAGCTCCGACGCGGACCTTCAAGCCCGTGCCAACGACGCTGCCGGCCGCTAAGCTGGCGGCGGAGTGATCCTACGCAACGCAACCCTTCCTGACGGCGCCCGGCACGACATCGAGCTGAAGGACGGCCGCATTGCGGCTTTCCTGCCACCGACCGCCGCAGAGCCGCGCGTCCTGGTGTTGCCGCCGCTGGTCGACGGCCACATCCATCTCGACAAGACGCTCCTGGGGCTGCCGTGGGTGCCGAACCGGTCGGCGGGCAACGCGGTTTCCGACCGCATCGAGGCCGAACGCAAGGTACGCGCCGCGCGCACGGTGTCGGAGAAGGAAACCGGCGCCAACCTCGTGAAACAGGTCGCCGCGAGCGGGACCTTGCACATGCGCAGCCATGTCGACATCGATAGCCAGCTCGGCCTCAGGTGCCTGCACGCCGTCCTCGAAGTCCGCGAGCGCTTCAAGGATCTCGTGACCATCCAGATCGTGGCCTTCCCGCAAAGCGGCATTCTGCGCTCTCCCGGCACGGCGGCACTGCTCGATGCGGCGATCGCCGAGGGCGCCGATCTTCTGGGCGGCCTCGATCCCGTGGGCATCGACGGCGACCTTGACGGCCATCTCGACGCGATTTTCGGCATCGCCGAGCGGCGCGGCGTCGGCATCGACATCCACCTGCACGACGGCGGCGAGAGCGGCCTCGCCCAACAGCTTGCCATCGCCCGGCGCACGAAAGCCGCCGGCCTCGGCGGCAAGGTCGCCATCAGCCATGCGTTTGCCCTGGGCTCCGTCCCTCTCGACACCGCCGCGCGTGCCGCCGACACCTTGGCAGCGGCCGGCGTCGCCATCATGAGTCACGGCCCCGGAGGCACCGCCGCCATGCCGCCGCTCAAGCTGCTACGCCAGCATGGTGTCGAAGTGTTCGGCGGATCCGACAACATCCGCGATGCCTGGTCGCCGTTCGGCAACGGCGACATGCTGGACCGCGCCATGATGATCGCCTACCGCGCGGGCTTCCGGCGCGACGAGGAGCTGGCGCTCGCCTTCGACATGGTGACCGGCGCCGCCGCGCGCGTTTTGGGCATCGCGCCCTACGGGATCACCGTCGGCGGCACGGCAGATCTGGTGGTCGTGGAAGCCGGCTCGGTCGCCGAAGCCGTCGCCACCCGGCCGCGCCGCAAACTGGTGATCAAAGCGGGCAAGGTCGTCGCCCGGGACGGCGCCTTGGTCTAGCCCACGATCTCGCCGCGGAACGCCCAGCGGGTCATGCGCTTTTCGACCGTGGCGCAGACGGCGTACATCGCCACGCCCATGATGGCGATGGCGAACAGGCCGGCGAAGGTCGTCGGTGCGTCGTTGCGCGCGCTGGCCGACAACATGAGGAAGCCGATGCCGTTGTTGCCGCCCACCGTCTCGGAGATCACCGAGCCGATGAAGGCGAGCGTGATCGCGACTTTCAGACTGGCAAAGAGGTAGGGCATGGCGCGCGGTATGCCGACCTTGGTCAGGATCTCCAGGCGCGTGGCGCCGAGGCTACGCAGCACGTCGCGCATCTCCGGCTCGATGGTGGCAAGACCAGTCGCCACGTTGACCACGATGGGGAAGAAACTGATGACGAAGGCGGTGATGACGGCCGGCAGCGAACCGACGCCCACCCAGATCATCAGGATCGGCACGATCGCCACCTTGGGAATGGCGTTGAAGGCGATCAGGAGCGGATAGAGGCCGGAGTAGACGAACGGCGAGGCACCGATCGCCAGCCCGAGCAGCAGGCCACCGGCAATCGCCAGCAGGAAGCCGATCGTGGTCGTCCACAACGTGTCCCAGCAGTAAGCCATCAACACGTCGAAGCGTTGAACGAAGACAGTGAAGATCTTGGTCGGCTTCGGCAGGATGATTTCCGGCACATCGAAGACAATGCAGCAGATCTCCCACACGACAAGCAGCGCCGCCATGACCAGCCACGGCATGGCCAACCGCAGCGCCTCGCGTCGCATGGCGGTGTCCATTACCTGAAGAACCGCGCGATGAGACGCTTCAGCATGATGGCGATAAAGACGATCGCCGCCAGGCCGGCGGCCAGCACCGGCCAATCGAGCACCATGACCGCATCGAAAAAGGCGCTCATGCGTGCTCCTGGTGGATGCGGTCGCGCAGCTCGTGGACGACCTCGACGAAGTGCGGCTCGAAGGTGGTGGCCAGCGTCCGCGGCCGGGCAATATCGATCTGCTTGCTCATCACGATGCGGCCGGGCCGCCGGCTCATGACATAGACCCGGTCGGAAAGGTAGACCGCCTCGCGCAGATCGTGCGTCACCAGCACGGCGGTGAAGCGCTTTTCCAGCCACAGCGCCTGCATGACGCCCCACAGCTCCTCGCGCGTGAAGGCATCGAGCGCACCGAACGGCTCATCGAGCATCAGGAGCTCGGGCTCGTGGATCAGCGCGCGGCAGAGATTGGAGCGCTGCTGCATGCCGCCCGAGAGCTGCCAGGGGAATTTGCGTGCGAAGTCGGCCAAGCCGACCGTACGCAGGAGCGCCATCGCGCGCTCCTCGAACTCCGCGCGGCTGCGGCGGAAGCGGCGCTTGTGAGGCTCCACCACCTCCATCGGCAGCAGGATATTGTCCATGGTGGTGCGCCACGGCATCAGGGTCGGGTTCTGGAAAGCCATACCGACACCCTTGATTGGACCCACCACCTTCTGGCCGGCCACCCGGACCTCGCCGCTCGAGGCAGGCAGCAGCCCGGTGACCAGCTTCATGATGGTCGACTTGCCGCAACCCGAAGGGCCGACCACGGCGACGAACTCGCCCTTGTCGATGCCGAAGGTGGCATCGGCAAGGGCAAGCGTCTCTTCCTTGCCGAGACGATAGGTGAGACTGACCCCGGCGAGGTCGACGAAGGCCACTATTTGGCGACCGTCACTTGGCGACCATTCTGTCGGCCTTGGGCGGCAGGAACTTGTTGGTGAAGACCTTGTCAGGGGCAGGCGCCGCCGGCAGGCCGAAGGCCTCGGAAACCAGCGTGACCGAGCGGGCGAAGCGCGCCGGATCGACGTCGCCCATGCCGTTGGCCTTCACGTAAGGCGTCAGGATGTTGGTTTGCAGCGAGAGCTGCAGGCGCTCGGTCTCCAGCGCATCGTCGATCAGCGGGTCGCGCTTCTTGGCGGCGGCGATGCCGAGCTTGTTGTCGGCGATGACATCCTTCCAGCCCTTGAGCGTGGCCGCGATGAAGCCCTTCACCGCCTTCTCGTTCTTGGCCATCTCCGGCGAGATCACGATGCCGTTGCCATAGACGTCGAGGCCATAGTCGACGTAGCGCATGGCCACGATGTCGTCGAACTTCACGCCGCGTGCCTTGAGGTCAAGCATCGAGGAGAAATAGTGGCCCGAGATGAAGTCGACCGTGCCCTGGACCAGGCTCTGCTCACGCAGCTGCGGCGTGAGGTTAACGTGTTCCCACTTGGTGATGCCGTTCTTCTTGGCGAAGGCCGGGAACAGGCGGAACGAGGCGTCGAACACCGGCGCGCCGAGCTTCTTGCCCTCGAGATCCTTGGGCCCCTTGATGCCGCTCTTCTTCAGGGCATAGACGCCGAACGGCGCGAAATCGTAGGCCATGAAGACGCAGAGAACTTCCTTGCCCGGGTTCTTGGCGTTGTACTCGATGGTCGAGTTCACGTCGGCGAAGCCGATCTGATAGGCGCCAGTGGCAACCCTCTGGACAGCGCCGGCCGAGCCCTGGCCGGGATCCATGGTGACGTCGAGCCCTTCGGCCTTGTAGTAGCCCTTTTCCAGCGCCACCAGGAACGGCGCGGTCGGACCCTGAAACACCCAGTCGAGGGTGAATTTGATCGGTGTCTGCGCCGCAGCCGGCAAGCCTGCCAGCACGAGCGCCGCGGCGGCAGCGCCGCCCAGCCATTTGGTGAATTTGGTCATTGTCGTTCCCCTCGTTCGGTTCCCTGTCGGCGACTCTTAGGCGGCCCGCGCGAGCCCGCCAAGGGGATATCAGGCAGATTCTATGCCAGCCTGCTGCGTGGCGACGAGGCGCGAAAAGGCATCGCCTCGGCCAATCAGCTCACGATAACCGCCCTGCTCGACGATTCGGCCATGCTCGAACACCACTACCTGGTCGGCGTCCCGGATGGTCGAGAGTCTGTGGGCAATCACGAACGTGGTGCGGCCCTGCATCAGCGTCTTCAGTGCCTTCTGGATACGTGCTTCGGTGACGGAATCGAGGGCGCTGGTCGCCTCGTCGAGAATCAGGATCGGCGGGTCCTTGAGCAGCGCACGGGCGATGGCGAGCCGCTGCCGCTCGCCGCCCGACAGCGTGGTGCCGCGTTCACCGACCAGTGTTTCGTAGCCATGCGGCTGGCGCAGGATGAAATCGTGTGCCTCGGCGAGCCGCGCCGCGTCCTCGAGCTCGGCCTGGGTGGCGTCGGGCTTGCCGATGCGCAGATTGTCGGCGATCGAGCGGTAGAACATCGTCGAGTCCTGGAATACCACGCCGATATTGCGGCGGAGCGATGCCAGCTTGATGTCGCGGTGATCGACGCCGTCTATGCGGATGGCGCCCGATTGCGCGTCCCACATGCGGTGAAGCAGCGACAGCGCCGTACTCTTGCCGGCCCCGGTCGGCCCGACCAGCGCCACCGTCGTGCCGACCGGAACCTTCATCGAGAAATGAACCAGCGCCGGCCGCTTGCCGTCGTAGGAAAAGTTGATGTCGTCGAACTCGACCTCGCCTCGTGCACGACCGATATCGATGCCGTTCGGCTTGTCCGGCACGGAGGATTGCGCGTCGAGCACGCGAAAGAAATCGGCAAGCGACGGCATCTGGAAGAAGATGCGGCTGACGAACCCCGACGCCTGGTCCATGCGGCTGATCAGCATGGTGGCAAAACCCATGAAGCTCACGATCTCGCCCACGGTCGCCATGTCCCTGGTGTAGAGCCAGGTGCCGACTACGAAGATCAGGATCACCGTGACGGTCGAGGCGGCGCGGGTCATGACCGAGAGCAGCGCCCACCAGTTCAGGACGGGAAACTGCGCCTGCAGCGTCTGTCCGATGATGCGGTGCATCTCGCCGGTTTCGGCGGCGAGCCGCACGAAGCTCTGGATCAGACTGATGTTGCCCAGCGCATCGCCGGCACGGCTGGCGAGTTCGCTGTGCAGATCCTCGACCTCCTTCTGGAGCCGATCGGTACGGCTCACTACCCAGACGTTGGCCACCGCGAAAAACAGGATCAGGACGAGCAGCAGAAGGCCAAGCCGCCAGTTCATGAACAGGCTGAGCGGCAGCATGACGAACAGCGCCACGAAGGTGGCGAGGTTCTCGCGAAAGAACGACAGCCAGATGCCGAACAGATTGTCGACGCCGGTCAACATGACCTTGATGAGCCGGCCGGAATGCTGGGTGTTGTGGAAGGAGAACGGCAGCAGCAGCACGTGCTCGAAATAGCCCGCCATCGCTCCGAGGCGCCGGCGATGGGCCATGCGGTCGGCCTGCAGCGAGACCACCATGTTGGCGAAGATGCCGCCCAGCCCGATCACCGCCCACAGGCCGAGAATCCCGCGGGCCTCGCTCCACAGAACCTCGGTCGACTTGTTCTTGGCCGAGGCCAGCAGATCGACGACCTGGCCGAACAGCACAGGCTCGTAGAACTGCAGGCCGGCCACGGCGATGTTGGCCAGTGCCAGAACGATCGCGAGCCCCTTCTCGGCCCGCAGCAGCCCGATCACCCGACCGTAGACGCGAAAGAACTCCATCTGCAGTCGGTCAGCCTCGCTGTGCTCAGGCTTGCTGTTCGCCGAGAAAACGCTCGACGGTACGCACGAAGAAGCTGACGCCGAACGGGATCGCCATGTCGTTGAAGTCGTAGCGCGGTTTGTGCAGGCTCACGGCGTCGCTGCCGCCGCCGTTGCCCAGCAGCACCATGGCGCCCGGCTCCTTCTCAAGCATGTAGGAAAAATCCTCCGCACCCATGCTGGGGCGGACATTGTCCCGCACATTGTGCTCGCCGCATACGCCCGCCGCAACCTCCAGCGCAAAGCGCGTGCGCTCGGGATTGTTAACGGTCGGCGGATAGTCAGGCCGGTGCACGACGGCGATCTTCACGCCGTGCATTTGGGCGGCACCATCGCAAATCTCGCGGATGCGGCCCTGCACCATCGCGCGGTTCTCCGGCGAGGTGGTGCGGGTCGTGCCGCCGATATGGACGTCGGTCGGAATGACGTTGTAGGCCGAGCCCGCCTTGAAGAAGCCCACCGTCACGACCGCGGCGTCGTGCGGATCGACGTTGCGACTGACGATGGTCTGCAGCGCCATCACGATGTTGGCGCCGACCACCATGGGATCGAGGGTGAGATGCGGATGGGCGGCGTGGCCGCCCTTGCCGGCGATGCGGATGTCCCAGCGGTCGGCGGCGGCCAGCAACGGCCCCGGCTTGGAGACGATATGGCCGAGCGGCACGCCCGGCTTGTTGTGGATGGCAAACACCGCGTCGCAGGGAAACTTGTCGAACAGGCCGTCCTCGATCATCGCCTTGCCGCCGCCGCCGCCCTCCTCGGCCGGCTGGAAGATGAAGTGGACGGCACCTTCGAAGTCGCGCTTTTCGCTCAAGACCTTGGCCGCGCCCAACAGCATGGCGGTATGGCCATCATGGCCGCAGGCATGCATGCGGCCGGGATTTGGCGAGCGGTGCTCGAAATCGTTGGTCTCGTCCATCGGCAGGCAGTCCATGTCGGCGCGCAGGCCGATGGCCTTCACCGAATTGCCCTTGCGCAGGGTTCCCACCAGGCCGGTCCTGCCCGGGCCGCGCGTCACTTCGAGGCCCCATCCGGAGAGCTTGGCGGCCACGATGTTGGACGTCCGGCTCTCCTCGTACGCGAGCTCAGGATGGGCATGGATGTCGCGGCAGATGGCGGAAATCTCGCCCTGGATCTCCGGGGCACGCGGCAGAACAGGCATCGGGTACTCCGGTTGGAATGGCGTGCATCTTAGCCCACAGTGCCGCCATGTTGTCGCTGACTGAAATCGAACAGGCTGCCACCATTGTCTACGGCGCCATGCCGCCCACGCCGCAGTATGCTTGGCCGCTGCTCGCCAAACGCACGGCCTGCGAGGTCTGGGTCAAGCACGAGAACCACACGCCGATCGGCGCCTTCAAGGTGCGCGGCGGGTTGGTCTATATGGACCGGCTAAGGAAGGGGCACACCCGTGTGAAGGGTGTGATCAGTGCCACCCGCGGCAACCACGGCCAGAGCATCGCACTCGCCGCCGCCCGGGCCGGCATCGCCGCCACCATCGTGGTGCCCCAGGGCAATTCGGTGGAAAAGAACGCCGCCATTCGGGCGTTTGGCGCCGAGCTGATCGAAGCCGGCCACGACTTCGACGCAGCGCGCGAGGCGGCGCTCCGTTTCGCCGAAGAGCGCGGCCTCAGCATGGTGTCGTCGTTCCATCGCGACCTGGTGTGCGGCGTGGCGAGCTATGCGCTGGAATTGTTCCGCGGCAGCCCGCCGCTCGACACGGTCTATGTGCCGATCGGGCTCGGCTCGGGCATCTGCGGCGTGATCGCGGTGCGCGACGCCTTGGGACTTTCGACCAAGGTGGTGGGCGTGGTGTCGACCGAAGCACCTGCCTACGCGCTTTCCTTTTCGGCCGGCAAGGTCGTGGCGACCAACAGCGCCAACACGATGGCCGACGGCATGGCCGTGCGCGGCCCCGATCCGCAGGCACTGGAGATCATCCTGAAGGGCGCCGACCGCATCGTTCAGGTCAGTGACGACGAAATCGCTGGTGCGATGCGCGCCTATTACGAAGATGCGCATCAACTCACGGAAGGCGCAGGAGCCGGCGCCCTTGCCGCGCTGCTGCAGGAACGCGAACGCATGAAGGGCAAACGCGTCGGCCTGATCCTGAGCGGCGGCAACATCGACCGCGCGCTCTACTTGCGCGCTTTGGCGGGCGGCTGAGGATCCGGCGCCCAGGCGAGATCGCTCTTCACCGCCTGCATGATGAAGGATGAGCGTGTGCCACGGACACCTGGCATGCGCAGCAGCGCCTTCATGGCAAAGTCGCTGAACTGCGCCAGGTCAGGCGCCAGCACATGGAGCAGAAAATCCATGTCGCCGGTCATGGCATAGCAGGCCACGACCTCCGGTCGCGCCCGGATTGCGGCTTCGAAGGCCTCGACGGTCTTTTCCGAATGATCGTCGAGCGTGACCTGCACCATCGCCTGCAGGCTGAGGCCGACGGCCGCCGGCGGCACCAGGGCTGCGTAACGGGCGATGACACCCTCGTCCTCCAATCGCTTGACCCGCCGCTGGCAGGGCGTGGCCGACAGGCCGACCTTGTCGGCAAGATCGACCATCGCCAGACGGCCGTCGGCCTGCAGGGCAGCGACGATGCGCTTGTCGATGCTATCGAGCTCGATCATGGGCATTTTCCCTAACAAATATCAATTTTGTAGACATTATCTCCAAAACGACCCTTCCGACAGGCCACCTTTGCCTGGATTCACTACGCTCCTCCTCCCCATATTCAGGGCATGAAAACCGCCCCTCTTGCCAACCTGCGCGGCGACTACGCCGGCATGGCGCCCGACTGGACCGTGCCTCAGCACGCCGATCTCTATTCGGACGAAGACCAGGCGGTGTGGCGCCTGCTGCTCGAGCGCCAGACCGCGCTGGCCGAGCGCTACGCCTGCGACGAATTCCGGCAGGGCCTGCGGACGCTCGGCGTCGGCCAGAGCATTCCCGACTTCGAGGCCGTCAACGCGCGCCTGGCGCCGCTCACCGGCTGGCGCATCGTCGGCGTGCCGGGCCTGATCCCCGACGCGGTGTTCTACGACCATCTCGCGCACCGCCGCTTTCCGGTGACGGTGTGGATCCGCAAGCGCAGCGAACTCGACTATCTGGTCGAGCCCGACCTGTTCCACGATTTCTTTGGCCACGTGCCGCTGCTCTCCAATCCGGCGTTCGCCGACTATATGCAGGCCTATGGCCGACGCGGCGTCGAGGCCGGTCCCAACCTCGACCTGCTGGCGCGCCTCTACTGGTACACTGTCGAGTTCGGCCTGATCCGCACGCCCCACGGTCTCAAGGCCTACGGCGCCGGCATCCTCTCCTCGGCCGCCGAAGTGAGACACGCGATCGAGAACGACGGCGTCGAGCGTCTGCCCTTCGAGCCGATACAGGTCATGCGCCGGCCCTACGAGATCGACAGGCTGCAGAACACCTATTTCGTGCTCGACGATTTCCGCCAGCTCTTCGAGGCCGCTCAGATCCGCGTGGCCTGAGCGCCCAGCACGACCAGCCCGTCGACGGCCACCACTCCCTCGCCGTCGCACTTTACCAGCAGCGGATTGATCTCGGCTTCGGACACGTCGGCAAAAGCCGAATGGGCGAGGGCTGAGAAAGCCGCAATTATGCGTGCCAGTGCGGCCACGTCACCCAGCGGCAGGTTGCGATAGCCGCCGATAGTGGCGAGGCCCTTGACCTCGCCGATCATCTGGCGGGCTTCCGCCTCGTCGACCGGGGCCAATCGCGTCGACGCGTCCTTGTAGATCTCGGCCAGCACGCCGCCGAGGCCCACGGTGACGGTAGGCCCGACCAGCGGATCGCGCCGGAAGCCCAGGATCACTTCGGCAAGGCCGCGCTCCATCTTCTGCACCAGGAACCCCTCGAGCCTGGCGAGCGGCGCATGCGCCTTGACGCGCCTTTCGATCTCGCGCGCGGCGACGGCCGCCGTCTGGCCATCCGTCAGGCCGAGCGCCACGCCGCCGGCCTCGGTCTTGTGCGCGATGTCGGCCGACAGGATCTTCAGCACCACCGGCGCGCCGATCTCGGCCACCGCGGCCGCGATGCGTTTGGCGTCGGGGATGGCCATCGCCTTGGCAATCGGCACGTCCAAGGTGGCGAAGAAGTCGGCGGCGCGGCGCTCGTCGAAGCCCGAGACGCGGCCGGCCTCCAGTGCGTCCAGCGCGGCGCGCGAGGGTTCGCCCAGCACCGGCACGGGCTGGGGCGATGGCCGCAGCAAACACGCCGCCATCGCCTCGGCGCAGGACTCGGGATGACGGAAGGCCGGCACGCCGGCCGCCGTCAGCAAGGCCAGTGACTTCTCGGCGCTCGGTGTCAGCGCCACGGCGAAGGGCTTCTTCGAGCCGGCAAAGCGCAGCAGAGGCTCGACCGCCAATTCGGGGTTGAACTGGGCCGACGAACCCACGACGAAGATCGCCGCGTCGTTTGCCTCGTCGGCCAGCAGACGCTCGATGGTGCCGGCCACGATCTCGGGTTTGGCGCCGGCCATGGTGAGATCGACCAGTCGGCCCTCGCCCGCCGCGATGCCGAGCGTGCGCAGCCAATCGACCAGGACCTGCGGCGGGCCCACGATCTCGAGGCCCGCCATCGCCATATTGTCGACCACCATGGCCGCCCCGCCGCCGGTCGTGGTGGCGACGGCTACTCTCCGCCCGCGCGCCGGCGGGCGATCGACCAGCAGCGCCGGAACATCGACCAGCGATTCGAACATCGACACGCGCACGATACCGTGACGGAGGCAGAAGGCGTCGAAGGTGGCATCGGAACCGGCGATGGCGCCGGTGTGGGATTTCGCCAGCTCCCGGCCGATCTCCGACCGACCGAGCTTGTAGGCAATCACCGGCTTGCCTGCTGCATGGGCCCGGCGCGCCGCACGGGCCAGACGCTCGCCGTCGCGCAGGGTTTCCATGAACAGCAGAATGGCGCTGGTCTTGGGATCGTCGACCAGCAGGTCGGCGATTTCGCCCACCGCCAGATCGACCTCGTTGCCGACCGAGATCAGCCGCGAAAAGCCGATGCCACGCGCGTCGGCACGCGACAGCAGCGCGCCGATCAGGCTGCCGCTCTGGCTCACCAGTGCCCAGCCGCCGGAGCGCAATTTGTCGACCGCGAAGGCGGCATTGGCGGTGAGCGCGACCGGAGGATCGGTGCTCACCGTGCCGATGCTGTTGGGTCCGACCAAGCGGATGCCGGTGTCGCGCACGATGCGCGTCAGCTCGTCCTGCAGCGTGGCGCCGGCGGCACCCGCATCGGCGAAGCCACCGGCCAGGATCGACGCCACCTTCACGCCGCGCTTGCCACAGGCGGCCAGCGCCGCCACGGCATCTGGTCCGTTCAGCAGGATATAGGCGTGATCGATCTCGCCCGCGATGGCGGCCAGATCCTTGTAGGCCTTCACACCCAGGATCTCGCTGCGCCCGGGATTGACCGGCAGGATCTCGCCGGCAAAGCCGTGCTTGCTCAAGAACCGCTGCGGCCGCGACGTGGTCTTCTTCTCGTCGGCCGAGGCGCCGATCAGCGCGATGCGCCGGGGTTCGAAAAGGGCGTGAAAAAGATCGCTCATGGGCCGAGTATAGCTGCCGTTAGCCCCAGGAGGAGACACTGATGACCATCCGCCGCGTGACATCGCCTGCCGTGCCCGAGCCGCCGCCCGAGCGCTGGTCCAACTGCCTCGTCTCGGATGGCATCGCCTACGTGTCCGGCATGACCGCACGCGGCACCGAGCCGAAGGAACTGGCGGCGATGGACGAATACGCCCAGGCCAAGCAGATCTTCGGCAAGATCAAGGGAATGGTCGAAGCAGCCGGCGGCGCCATGGCCGACGTGGTCAAGGTCACGATCTACGTGACCAACATCAAGAACAACACCAAGGTCTGGCAGGCCCGGCGCGAGTTCTTCACCGGCGACTTCCCGGCCTCGACGCTGGTCGAGGTGAGGGCCCTCGCCGCGCCCGAAATCCTGGTCGAGATCGAGGCGATCGCCCATATCGGCAAAGGAAAGCGCTAAGCTATTCGAGCTTCACGCCGACGCGCTTGATGAGGGCCTGCCATTTGGCCGCCTCGCTCTGCAGCAGGATGGCGAACTCGGCCGGGCTGTTGAACACGACCTCCGAGCCGTCGCCGTCCAGCGCGCTGCGAAACGCCGGATCCTTCAAGCCGTCGATCAGGACGGTGTAGAGGCGCGTCACGATCTCGGGCGGCGTGCCGGCCGGCGCCGCCAGGGCCAGCCAGGCGTCGAGATCGAAGCCGTTGGGCATCGCCTCGAGCAGGGTCGGCACGTCGGGCATCGCCTTGGTGCGTTTGGCACTGGTCACTGCCAGCGCCCGCAAGGTGCCCTGTTGGGCCGGCCTGTAGGCCGTCGGCATGGTGGGGAAGCCGACCTGGATCTGGTTGCCGAGCAGCCCCAGAATGATGTCCGGCGCACCCTTGTAGGGCACGTGTACGTAATCGACGGCGGCAGCCAACCGGAAGGCCTCGGCCGACAGATGCGCAAGACTGCCCACTCCGCCCGAGCCGTAGTTCAGCTTGCCGGGCATCGACTTGGCCAGCGCGATGAACTCGACAACGGTCTTGGCCGGCGATGAAGGCGGCACGACCATCAGCGAGGGAATGCGGGTGATCATGGTCACCGGCACGAAATCCTTGACTGCATCGTAGTTCAGCCGGGCATAGAGGAATGGACTGAGAACGTGGCTGCTGGTCATCAGCATCAGGCTGTAGCCGTCGGGCGTGGCTCGTGCAGCGACCTCGGCGCCGATGTTGCCGGCGGCTCCCGGCTTGTTCTCGACCACGAACTGCTGGCCAAGTCCCGTCGTCAGGCGTTGCGCCACCTGTCGCGCCGCCACGTCGGGCGCGCTGCCAGCGATGAACGGCACGATGATGCGCACCGGTCTGTCGGGATATTGCGCTTGTGCAGCGCCCGCCATCAGGAGGGACGCTGCCGCTGCGAGAAAGGCCAAGTATTTCATGTCCGTTCAGGCGTGTGAATACATCGGCTTGCCGCCGACCGGCATCGTCGCACGCAGAATGACGCCACTCTTCACTTTCGAACTTGGACGCGACACCACAAGATAGAGGTCGTTTCCGGAAAAGGCGATGTTGGTGCAGAAAATATCGTCGCCGGCGTCGACATGATGCGTCGGCCGGCCAAGCGCATCGAAGCGCCAGGCCGTGGTGCTGGGATGCGCCACCACCAACCCGCCCTCTGAATCGAGCGCCATGCCGTCAGGACCGGCATGGCCGCCGGTCATCTGGATGAAGAGGCCGACCTTGCTCGCCATGCCGTCGGTCAGCAGCGGCAGGCGCCACACCGCGTTGCCACGCGTCACACCGACATAGAGCACGTTCTCCGACCTGTTCATTACCAGGCCATTGGGGCTCGGCACGGTGTCTACCAGCGTGGTGAGCTTGCCCTCCGTGTCGTAGCGATAGACCCGGCCGGTTGGGTCGTGCAGGCCGGTCTGACCCTGGTCGGTGAAGTAAAGATCGCCGCTGCCAGCAAAGAAAAGATCATTGACGCCCTTGAAGCTCTCCGAGCCGCGCGTCTCGATCAGCGATGTCACCTTGCCGGTCGCAGGATCGAGCAGGACGATGCCGCGCTTGTAGTCGGTGATGAAGATGCGGCCGTCCTTGTGGATCTTCAGCCCGTTCGGCCAGCCGTCATATTCGGTGACCAAGGTCCACTCGCCCGCCGGACTGATGCGAAATATCCGGCCGAACGGAATATCGGTGACATAGAGATTGCCGGCGCGATCGAAGCTAGGCCCTTCGAGGAAACAGTCGAGCTCCATGCCGGCGGCATTGGCGTCGGCCCAGGCCGTACGCCGCGGCTTGCGGTACTTGTCGGGCACGTGCGTGAACTCGACCGCCGCAACGGGCTTGGTCAGTCCGTACATTTCATCTCCTTTCCTCCGCAGTCATCTGGGGAGGTGGCGCGCAACGCCGGAGGGGTCATAAACGGCCGCGATGACTCCTCCATCGCCGTAAGACGTCGACACCTCCCCAGATGACTGGGGAGGAGAGCTAGGCAGCCTTCACTTCTCTTTCAGCCTTGAGCGCCCGCACGGTCATGCGCAGTGCATGGACAGTCTTCTCGATCTCCGCGCCGCCGTGCGTCGCCGACACGAAGCCGCCGGGGGCGCCCATGATGTCGACGCCGTGGGTCATCAGGCCCATACGGATCTTGCCGCTGAGACCGCCCGAGCGGGCCCCCTTGAGCTTGGCAAAGCCATACTTCAGCGGATCGAAGGTCGCCGGATCGACTTTCTCGCCGGTCGGGTTGGGATAGATCAGGAAGGTCGAGGACTGGCCGTAGATGCCCCACGGCACGCTCTCCTCGACCAGCACCTGGCGCAGTGCCGCGCGCAGCTCGGCTGCCGTCTTGTTGGCCTTCTCCGCGAGATCCTCGTCGCGCAGCAGAGTGAGCGCGGTAACCGCCGCGGCGGCCGACAGCGGGTTGGCGTTGTAGGTCCCGGGATGGGCGATCTTGTCCCGCTTCTTGGCCGCCGAGGCGGCATGGTCGATCTGGTCGAGGATCTCACGCTTGCCCGCGACAGCGCCGCCCGGCAGGCCGCCGGCCACGATCTTGGCCAGGATGCAGAGATCGGGCGTGACACCCAGCGCCTTCTGCGCGCCGCCCATCGACCAGCGGAAGCCGGTGATGACCTCGTCCATCAGCATCACGATGTCGCGCCGGGCCGTGACCTCGCGGATCGCCTGAACGAAGCCCGGCGGCAACGGCACCTGGCCCCACGACGCACCGGAGGGTTCGAACATGACGGCGGCGATATCGTCGCGGCTTTCCAGCAGCTTCACCACCACGCCGACATCGTCGGCCGGCATCAGGATCGTGAGGTCGGTGACGCTCTGCACCACGCCCGGCACCGACGAGCCGTCATAGTTCGACGTGGCGCCGGCCGCGACATTGTCGTGCCAGCCATGGAAGTGGCCGATGAAGCGCACGATCTTGTCCTTGCCGGTGTGGGCGCGCGCCAGACGAATCGCCATGTGCGAAGCCTCGGTGCCCGACGCGGTGAAGCGCACCTTCTCGGCTGACGGGATCAGTTCGCACACCAGCTCGGCCCAACGCACTTCAAGTTCGTGGCTCGAGCCGTAATGCGTGCCGAGATCCATCTGACGCTTCACCGCCTCGATGATGGCGGGATGGGAGTGGCCCAGCAGCATGGCGCCGTGGCCGCCGAAATAATCCACATACTCGTTGCCATCGACGTCCCACTTGCGCGGCCCCTTAGCCTTGGCGACGTGGATGGAATAGGGATCGAGATAGCGGGCGTCGTGGGTGATGCCGCTCGGCAGTACCTTGCGGGCGCGCTCAAACAGCGCACCCGAGCCGCCGGTGCGAGCGCGGTAGTCGGCCACAATCGCTGAATTGGTGGCCGTCGGATCGATTTTCTGCGCGGTCATGAGCCCTCACCCAACTAATGCGAGAGCATCGCAAGCCTCGCTTGCTTCGCCAAGGGCCACGGTCTAATCCCTGCCCCACTTTCGCAGACCGGAGGATCGTTTTGAACGCCCCAGTGAATGCCAAGCCCCGTGGACGCCAATTCTTCAATAATCCCGGTCCGACCAATATCCCGGACCGCGTTTTGCGCGCCATGGACCGGCCGGTCATGGACTTCATGTCGGACGAATTCCTGACCATCCATCACGCCTGCCATGCCGGCGTGAAGCGGGTTCTGAAGACCGACCAGACGCTCTATATGTACAACGCCAGCGGCCACGGCGCCTGGGAGGCGGCCCTCGCCAACCTGTTCTCGGCCGGCGACACCGTTCTGATCGTCGAAACCGGCTATTTCTCGCAGAGCTGGGCGGCCATGGCGACCGATCTCGGCATCAAGGTCGAGACCTTCGCCGCCGACTGGCGCAAGGGCGCCGACGTTTCCAAGCTCGCCGAGCGTCTGGCCAAGGACAAGGCGCACGCGATCAAGGCGGTGCTGACCGTCCATAACGAGACCGCGACCGGCATGGTTCTGCCGGTGGCCGATATCCGCCGCGCCATGGACGAGACCAAGCACCCCGCCCTGCTTCTGTCAGACACGATCTCCTCGCTCGCCTCCATCGACTACAAGATGGACGCCTGGGGCGTCGACGTGACCGTGGGCGGCAGCCAGAAGGGCCTGATGCTGCCGACCGGCATGTCGCTGACCGGCGTCAGCAGCAAGGCGGTCGACGCCTCGCGCAAGAACAAGGCGCCGCGTCACTACTGGAATTGGGAGATGATGAACGGCCGCGCGCCGCAGAAATTCATCGGCACCGCACCGGTCCACATGTTCTTCGGCCTGCAGGAATCGCTCAAGATGCTCGAGGAGGAAGGCCTCGACGCGGTGTTTCAGCGTCACGCGCGGCTCGGCGAAGCCACGCGCGCCGCCGTGCGTGCCTGGGGAGCCGCCGGCAGGGGGCCGCAGCTCTACTGCCAGTCGGAGGACCGGCTCTCCAATTCGGTGACGACGGTGATCATGCCCGAGGGCGTCAGCTCCGACGGAATGCGCAAGGCCGCCCTCGACCGCTTCAACCTGTCGCTGGGCGGCGGCCTGGGGCCGCTGATGGGCAAGGTGTTCCGCATCGGCCATCTCGGCGACCTCAACGAGCCAATGTTGCTGGGCTGCCTGGCCACAACCGAACTGGCGATGAAGACCGCCGGCGTGCCGTTCGCGCCGGGCGGCGTCGATGCCGCCATCGAGTCGCTGTCTAGCTAGAACGCCGGCTTCTTGCCGGCGACGGCGGCGACAAAGCGCTCCGGCTTGATCGCCGACAGAGCGGTGGCCTTGTCGACCGCGGCGGCGAGTTGTACGCCTCGCACCGGCTCGAACGTCGCCGTTGCGGCGTTAAACGCATAGAGCTGACCCTGCGTCAGATTGAACCACCATGCGTGCAGCACCAGCTTGCCGGCCTTCACCCTTTTGGCGATCCACGGAAAAGTCATCAGATTTCTGACGCTGTTGACCACGGCCGCCTGCTCGACGGCGCGCACGATTTCCTCGCGCGGTCGGCCCTGCAGTTCGCGCATCACGTCGTCGCGCACGTCCTGGGCAATGCTGGTCCAGGTCGAGAGATAGTCGAAGCCGGCAAAGGCACCGCTCTTGCCGTCGACCAGCGCAGCGATGCCGCCGCACAAAGCGTGACCCAGGATCACCACATGCTCGACGCCAAGGCCGCGCACAGCATATTCGATGGCCGCCGAGGTGCCGTGATGGCGCGCGTCAGGCGGACGCTGGGCCGGCGGCACCATGGCGCCGACATTGCGCACCGTGAAGATGTCGCCCGGCTGGGTTTGCGTCAGGATGCCGGGATCGACACGGGCATCGGCGCAGGCGACGATCAGGATCCTGGGCGATTGGCCTTCCGTTGCCAGTCGCTCGAACAGGTCGAGATGCTCGCGGTAATAACCCAGGCGGAAGTCCGCGAAACCCTTGAGGAGCCGTTCCAATGCCATGCTGGTGTCTGACATGACCCAAGAACTGCTCTACGACAAGCGCGGCGACATCGGCTGGATCACTTTCAACCGGCCGCAGGCGCGCAATGCGCTGACCTTCGCCATGTATGAAGGCTTGGCCGAGATTTGTGGCCGTGTCGGCACGACGCATGAGGCCAAGGCCCTGGTCATCACCGGAGCGGGCGAAAAAGCCTTCGCCGCCGGCACCGATATCGCCCAATTCAGGGACTTCAAGGGTGGCGAGGACGGCATCGCCTACGAGCGCAAGATCGACCGCATCCTCGACGCCATCGAACGGTGCCCGGTGCCCACGGTCGCCGCCGTCTCGGGCTTCTGCACCGGCGGCGGGGCGGCGATCGCCGCCGTCTGCGACTTCCGCATCGCGGCGGCCAACGCCCAGTTCGGCTTCCCCATCGCGCGCACGCTGGGCAACTGCCTGTCGATCGCCAACTATGCCCGGCTGGCAGTGCTGATCGGCCCGCAACGGGTCAAGGAGATGCTCCTCCTCGCCAAGCTGATCGACGCGGCTCAGGCATTGTCGGTCGGACTGGTGAGCGAGCTCCTGGCGGATACGGCGGCGCTCCACGCGCGGGCGGCGGAGCTGGCCAAAACGCTGGCCGGCCACGCCCCGATCACCCTGCAGGTCACCAAGGAGGCGTTGCGCCGCTTGCAGGCCAAGCTCGGCGAGGAGAATATCGACGATCTCATCCGGCTGGCCTATGGCAGCGCCGATTTCCGCGAGGGCATGGATGCCTTTCTCGAAAAGCGCGCGCCGAAGTGGACCGGAGCCTGATACAGTGAAGATCGACCTAAGGGGGTAAACGATGAATCGATTTGGATCGACTCTGGCCGTTCTCGCGATGTGCGCCGCCGTGACCGGTTGCGTGACCACCACGTCTCAGTCGACCGTCGCCAACAAAGAAGACATGATGATCGCGTCCGGCTTCAAGTTCGTGCCCGCCAACACGCCGCAGCGCCAGGCCGCCTTCGCCCAGCTGCCGCCGCACAAGTTCACGCGCCAGTATCGCGGCAACAAGATGGTCTACGTCTACGCCGATCCGACGATCTGCGTTTGCCTCTACGTCGGCAACCCGGCCAACTATGCCGCCTATCGTGCCCGCGTGTTCGACACCAAACTTGCCAACGAACAGGTCGCAGTCGCCGAAGACTACTACTACTCGCCGAGCTGGGACTGGAGCATGTGGGGCGACGGCTACCCGTTTGGCTGGCCGTACGACTACTAGGCTTCCCAGAATCGCTTGGCGCATTCCCGCGCCTGATCGGCGCGGCCGAGGCCGACGTCGGCCAGTTCGCGCACCCCCAGAGCTGCGAGCTGGCGGCGCGTGCGGAAGCGGGCCCGCCACCGCCTGAGAATGGCGACAAGATTCGGCCGCTCGGGAAGAGCAACGAGGTAGAGGCGAAGGGTGTTTTGCATGGGCGGAATATGCCGCCCCTGTGTCGTACGTTGTTACGGTCTCAACCGAAGCGTCAGAAACTCGCCTCGACGGATCCGAGCCCTGCGAACTCGCCGCGCGCTCTGGTGCCCGGCGGAAAGTAGAGCAGGCCGGTCCACGAACCGGTGGTGATCGCCTGGCCCTTTCGGATGCCGCCGCGCTCGCGCACCGCATGGTCGATCATCCAGGCGAGCGGCCGCACCGGGTCGACAGCGCCCAGCCCGCCCTTCTGATCGACGACCGTCTTGTCATCGATGACGAGCTTCACCTGCAAGTTGGCCCAGTCGAGGCTCTTCCAGTTCTTCACACTGTCGCCCACCACCAACGCGTGGTTCATCTGGTTGTCGGCCAGCAGCCATTCGGGATCGGCCTGCTTGAAGTCGGCCAGCCGCGTGTCAACGATTTCCATGCCGACGAAGGCATCGCCCACCGAGGCCAGCGCCTCGTCCCTGCCGACCGGCTGCTGACGCGCCGGAATATCGCGCACGATGTGGAAGGAGACCTCGATCTCCACACCGATCATGTGCATCGTCTTGCCGTCGAATTTGGCGGGAGAGTTGACCAGCGCGCCGGCCAGCAGCGGCGCGGGGTTGGGCTCGGCGGTCGGCGTGCGGGCGCCGACCTTCCAGCCGGCGACCGGGCCGGTCGCCTTGGCGACGCCGTCCTGGATGGCATAGACCGCAGCGCGATCCGGCAGGGCGAAGGGTGGCGCCACCTGGATGCCGGATTTCCGGGCCTCGACGAGGCTTTGCACCGCCTTCGAAATGTCCGGGGTCATGCTAAGCTCCCGCAAACGACAGAAGAACCGGAGGGAACATGCCCTACGCCACGGGCCGCGTCATTCACGACGCCGACGCCCACGTCATGGAAGTGCCGGGGTTTCTTAGCCGCCATCTCGAGGCGAAGTATCGCCCGGTCGTCACCGACTCCGTTCTGTTCCCCGAGGACCGTGGCCGCGGCCTGCACAAATTGTGGAAAGTCGGCACCGACGACGTAGCCGAGATCGACGAGTCGCAGATCATGCTGCGAAAGAACTGGGACGCTCTGGGCTCCTACCGCAGAGAGGACCGCTCACGCTCGATCGACCTGCTGGGTTTTGCCAGCCAGCTCATGTTCACCACGCAGCTATTGAACTTCTCCGCGCTGCTCGAGGGGCGGGGCGACGTCGACGTGATCTATGCCGTGGCGCGCGCCCACACCCGCCACATGGTGGAGTTCTGCTCGGTCGACAGGCGCCTGCTGGCGACGGGATATGTGCCGCTGGCCGACTTCGAGCTCACGAAGAAAGCGGCGCGCGAGGCCATCGAGCTGGGGGCCAAGGGGCTGATGATCCCGTCACGCTGCCCCGACGGGCATTCGCCCAGCCATATCGGCCTCGACCCCTTGTGGGCGATGGCGGAGGAAGCCGGCATCCCGATCCTGTTCCATGTCGGCGGCGGCGGCGTGCTGCTGGAGAAGGCCTATTTCAACAACGGCGGTCCGCCGGTGCCGGACTTCCATGGCGGCGACGACAATTTCAAGTCGATCGACTACATGGCGATCGCCTATCCGCCGATGAAGGCGCTGACCGCGCTGATCGTCGACCGCGTGCTCGACCGCTTTCCGCGGCTGAAGTTCGGCGTCATCGAGCAGGGCGCCTCGTGGCTGCCGGGCTGGATGCGCAACATGGATTCCGCGCACAACGCCTTCTACAAGAACGAGGAGCGGCTGCAGAAGATGTCGCTCAAGCCCAGCGAGTTCGTGGCCCGCCAGGTCCGCGTCACGCCCTACCCGCACGAGGACGTGGGCTGGATCATCGCCAACTCGGGCGACGACGTGTGCCTGTTCTCGTCGGACTACCCGCATGTCGAGGGCGGGCGCAATCCCATCAAGCGCTTCGAGGCCTCGATGGCGGCGGCCGGCACGACGGAAGCGCAGAAGCAGAGCTTCTATTGCGATAACTTCGTCGACCTCATGGGTAAGGGCCTGCCGATATGAGCTACTCCACCCTCCTCACCGAACGGACCGGCGCGGTGCTGAAGATCACCACCAACCGGCCCGAGGTCCTGAACGCGCAAAGCCGCATCCTGCTCGAGGAGCTCGACGACGCCTTCGCAGCGGCCGTCGACGACGAGAAGGTACGGGTCATCATCCTGGCCGGGGCCGGCAAGCATTTCTCTGCCGGCCACGATCTCGGCAGCTCGCAGGAGATGGCCGACCAGAAGAAGACGCCCCTCGAACCGGGCTTCAAGGGCGAGTACCGGCGGATCTGGGAGCGCTTCTTCGAGAACACCATGCGCTGGCGCGACCTGCCCAAACCCACGATCGCCCAGGTCCAGGGTTACTGCATCATGGGCGGCATGATGATCGCCTCGGCCTGCGACATCATCGTGGCAAGCGACGACGCCCAGTTCGCCGATAGAGCCGTGAAGTGGGGCGGAGCCCACGTGCAGTATTTTTCGATGCCGTGGGACCTCGGGCCGCGCAAGGCCAAGGAATATCTCTTCACCGGAGATTTCATGTCGGCCGCCGAGGCCGAGAAGGCAGGCCTGGTGAACCGCGTGGTGCCGCGGGCGAAACTGGAGGCCGAGACCATGGCACTGGCGCAAAAGATCGCCGAGCGCGATCCGTTTGCTCTGAAATTCGCCAAGGCATCGGTGAACGAGACCCAGGACGCGCAGGGCTTTCGTCAAGCGATGGAAGGCGCCTTCAAGAACTACATGATGACCATCCCGCACAGGATCGAGATGGGCACCTACGGGCCCAAGGCCCGCGAACGGGCCCCGAAGGACCGGTTCGCGGTCTTGAACAAGAAAGCGACCTGATCAGGCCGCGTGGCGCTTGCGCTCGGCCATCTCGATGCCCATCGCCTTCGCCACCGCCGGACGGGCGAGATGGCGCTGGTGATAGGCCTGGATGGTCGGCCACTTCTTGAGGTCGCTGCCGACGAAGGCGAACCAGTTGAGCAGGGTCACCAAGTAGGCGTCGGCGACCGTGAAGCTGGTGCCGACCAGGGTCTCGCGGTCGCCCAGGCGCTGGGCGAGATAGTCGAGCGTCGGCGCCAGCAGCGCCTTGGCGGCCGTCTTGGACGCTTCGGGCGAGGCCGGGTTGAAGATGCTGGCGAAGACGCGCTTGTGCACCTCGGTCGAGAGATAGTTCAGCATGTCGATCAGCTGATAGCGCTCGACGCTGCCCCAGGCCGGCGCCAGCCCCGCTTCGGGCTTGCGGTCGGCAAGATACTGCAGCACCGAGGGGCCCTCGTTCAGGATCAGGCCGTCGTCCAGGCGCAGCGCCGGCACGTAGCCCTTGGCCGAGATCTGGTAGTAGTCGCCACCGTCGTCGGTTTTCTTGTTTTCCACGAAGCGGACCTTGACCGGCAGACCCGCCTCCAGCGCCGTGATATGCGACGCCAGCGAGCAGGCCATTGGTGAGGCGAACAGTTCCATCGCGTCCTCCTGATTTTTGTGCGATACGGTACAGAAATACAGATGGCGGCGCCGGTCAAGGATAATTATGCGAACCAGTACAGAAATAACGAAACGGTCACGCGGCCGTCCCCGTGCCTTCATTACCGCCGAGGTACTTGACCGTGTCCGCACGGTGTTCATGGCTAAGGGCTTTGCCGGCGCATCGCTGGATGAGCTAGCGGCGGCGGCCGGCCTCAACCGCCCCAGCCTCTACGCCGCCTTCGGCGACAAGGAGCAGCTCTATATTCACACCCTGCGCGTCTACGGCGCCAAGGCCGTCGAAGGCCTCGACGCGATCCTCGGCGGCAAGGGCCCGATCGACGCGCGGCTGGCCAAGGTCTTCCGCGCCGCGATCGAGCTCTACACCGCGCCGCCGCGGCTGGGCTGCATGATCGTCGGCACGGCGGCCGTCGAGGCGCCGACGCACCCCAAGATCGCCGCCGCGGCGGCCGACCTGCTCGCGGCCATCGAAAAGAGCTTCGAACGCGCCTTTGCCGCGGGCGAGCTGAGAAGCGGCCCCTCGCCCGCCGCCCGCGCGCGCATGGCGGGCGCCATTCTCGACACGCTGGCCATCCGCGCCCGCATCGGCGCCAAGCCGGCCGAACTTCGGGCCTTTGCCGCCTCGATGGTTCCCACAATTTGCCACCAGCCAATTTCGGCAAGATGACGCCGCCCGACTTACCTGCTCGCATCAATCGATGTGGATATTTCGATGGATCGGCCTTGCCTCGGTTGTCGGCCCGACACTTGCGGCAGGCTCAGCGCGCGCGGCCGACCTCGATGCGAGCCTGAAGATGGCGATTCCGGTGCAGGCCGCGATGACCGAAGCAATCGCCGATCTCGGCAACACCAAACTCTGGTATTGGGACACCGGCGGGCCGGGCGAAGCTGTCGTCTTCCTGCATCCCGGGTCGGGCAGCGCGGAATTCTATCCCTACCAGCAGCCGTTCTTCGCCGCAGCAGGCTACCGCACGATCTCCTATTCGCGGCGCGGCCAGTTCAAATCGGAGATGGGCAGCGACGTCGACACTTTCTTCGCGGTCGACGACCTGCTGGCGCTCCTGAAGTTTCTCAACGTCGACAGGTTCCACGCCGTCGGCAACGCGCTGGGCGGCTACCTCGGCCTCGACGTCGCCTTGTCGGAGCCGCAGCGCGTGCAAAGTCTCGTGCTCGCCGGCAGCATGATGGGCATATCCGAGCCCGACTATGTCCAGGCACTGCAGTCACTCAGACCCAGGGAATTCGGCGCGCTGCCGCACACGCTCAAGGAACTCGGTCCGTCCTACCGCGCCGCCAACCCGCAGGGCGTCGCCGAATGGGACGCCCGCCAGCAGCAGTCGGGCAAGCAAGGTCCGTTCCGGCTCAAGAACAAGTTCACCTGGGCAACTGTCGCCGAGCTCAAGGCGCCCACCCTGCTGATGACAGGCGACGCCGACTTGTGGATACCGCCCTCCCTGCTGCGTCAGGTCGCCGGGAAGTTTCCCAACAGCAAGGTCGCGATCGTGCCCGACGCCGGACACAGCCTGCAATGGGAGCAGCCGGCACTCTTCAACGAGCTGGTACTCGACTTCATCCGGAGAACGCGTCCATGATCGCCGGCGATCACCGCGTCCTGAGCTTGGGATCGATGGCGTCGCGCAGGGCGTCGCCGAACAGGCTGATGCCGAGCACCGCCAGCACGATGGCCAGACCGGGGAAGATGGCGATCCACGGCGCCGTGGTGGCGTATTCCTCGGCGCCGCCCTGCAGCATCAGCCCCCAGGCCGGCACCGGCTCCTGCACGCCGAGGCCGAGATAAGACAGCGACGCCTCGGCCAGGATCGCCTGGCCGACGAAAGCCGAGAGCAGGATCAGGAACGGCCCCACCACGTTCGGCACCATGTGGCGCAACACAATGCGGCCATGGCCGAATCCGAGAGCACGCGCGGCGTCGACATAGGGAATCTCGCGAACTGCCAGGGCGCTTGCCCTCACCACGCGCCCGCAGCGCGGGATGAGGGGAATGGTGATGGCGAGGATGACGTTGAACACCCCGGTGCCGAACACCGAGACCACCGCCAGGGCCAGGATGATCAACGGAAAAGCCATCAACACGTCGAGAATGCGCTGAAAGACCAGGTCGAACCAGCCGCCGAAATAGGCGCTGGCCACGCCCAGCACCAGGCCGATGACGCCACCCACGATGGCAGCGGTGAACCCGACGAACAGCGCCGTGCGCGCGCCGTAGATCAGGCGCGAGAGGACATCCCGGCCGAACTGGTCGGTGCCCAGCAGATGGACCCAGCTGGGCGCCTGCATCATGGCCTGGAAGTCGTTCTCCTCGGGATCGAAGGGAGCCAGCACGTTGGCAAAGGCTGCGGCGGCGAACATTACGACCATGATGACAAGGCCCGCCGTGCCGAGGGGCTGGCGGCGAAAGAACTCCAGCACCGCGTCAAGCGCCGTTTTCTTGCTCGGCAGCGCGTCGTCGGTGGGAACGCCAGTGGGCCCGTTACGCGTGATGACGCTCATCAGGAGTACCTTATGCGGGGATCGAGCCAGGCGTAGAGGACGTCGACCACCAGATTGGTGACGACGAAGATGAGGACCACCAGCATGGTCAGTGCCTGCGTCAGCACGTTGTCCTGGTTCTGCACCGCCTGGACGAACAGCCGTCCGATGCCATTCAGGTTGAACACCTGCTCGGTGACGACCAGCCCGCCGATCAGGAAGGCGAACTCGATGCCGATCAGGGTCACCACCGGCAGCAGCGCGTTCTTCAAGGCATGCCGGTTGATGATGATGTTCTCCAGCAGTCCCTTGGAACGGGCAGTGCGGATGTAGTCCTCGCGCATCACCTCGAGCATGGCCGAACGGGTCATGCGCATGGTCACGGCGGAGTATCGGTAGCCCACCGTCAGTGCCGGCAACGCCACGATCGAGAGGTTGCGGATCGGATCCTGCCAGAACGACACGTAGTCGATCGGGGGCATCCACGCCTTGCCGGTCGCCAGATAGGTTATGTCTAGCACCAGCACGATCGACATGATGCCGAGCCAGAACGATGGCGTGGCGATGCCGGCGACGGCCACCACGCGCACGGTATGGTCGAGCCAGGTATTTTCCTTGAGGGCCGAGATGGTGCCGAGCGGAATGGCGATCATGACGGCGATCAATGTCGCCATCACCGCGATCTGCAGCGACACCGGCAGGCGGGTCGCGATCTCTTGGATCACCGGACGTCCCGACCACATCGAAATGCCGAAATCGAAGGTGAAGTAGTTTCCAAGGAAACTCAGGAACTGCACGAAGATGTGGTCATTGAGCCCGAGCTGCTGGCGACAGGCGTCGACGGCAGCCTGGCTCACGTGCGATCCGCCCGATCCCATGCGGATGACGCAAACGTCACCCGGGATCAGGCGCATCAGCACGAAAACCAGCGCCGCGGCTCCGACCAGCGTAGGCACCGCCAGCAAGAGCCGCGTCACGATATAGCGATACATCGGGTCAGTTCCCCGTCCCGCGTTACGGGTCCACTACTTGTCCAACCAGACGTTGGCGAGGTCCTGGTTGAGGTAGTGACTCGGGCTGATCTTCCAGCCCTTGACGTACGAACGGATCACGAGGATGCGATACCAGTAGGGCGTGACGATGCTGTGCGCCTCAGTGTCGAGCGTGTGCTTCTCGTACGCCCGCATGGCGGCGCGCTGCTTCGCCGGATCGGTCTCCTGGGTCATCGTGTTGTAGAGCTCGATCGACTTCGGATCGTCGTAGTCGCCATAGCTCTCCGGATAGACCTTCTTCGGCAGGTACTTCGCGGTGTCGAGCACCGGGTTGACCACGCTCTGGCAGTTGGCGTCGACCACGACGTCGAACGTGCCGCCGCGCATGGCGGCGAACCACGGGCCGGTCGGCACGACCTTCTGCTCCACGTTGACGCCGATCTTCTTCCACTCGCCGATCAGCCAGGTGCCAACGAACTTGTAGGGCTGGTCGACGTTGCGGTTGGTCAGCTCGAACTTGAGGTTCTCGTGTCCGGCCTCCTTGAGAAGCCGCTTGGCCTCGGCGCGCGACTTCTCGATGTCGGGCCAGAAGCCGGCGATCTGTTGCAGCTCTGCCTTGGTCGCGGCGAGCGGCGAGCCGGGGAAGACGATCCCGCCCGGCGTGCGCACGATGGCGATCTTGCTGAGCGCCGGAGCGCCGCCCCAGTGGTCGACCGCGAGCGACAGCGCGCGGCGCACCCGCACGTCGTCGAACGGCTTTTTCTTGTGGTTGTAGGTGACGATGTTGCCGCAGTTCCAGTCGCTGTCCTGGACCACGACCTCCTTGCCGGCCTCCTTGACGAGCTGATCGCGGGCCGACGGCGGCATGCCGCGGAACTCCATGGCCGCGCGATCGCCGCGGATCGCCTCGACGCGGACCGACTGCTTGTCGGCGAAGATACCTTCGATGGCGTCGAGATAGGGCTGACCCTTGTGATAGTAGTCCGGGTTGCGCACGCCCTTGATCGACTGGCCGATCTCGTACGATGCGAACTTGAACGGGCCGGAGCCCATGATGTTCTTCTCGTACCACTTCTGATCCTTGTCGAGGACCTCCTTCTTGTAGATGTAGGTGAAGGGATCGGCGAGCGCGGGCATGAACGCCGTGGTCGCGCGCTTGAGGCGGAACACGACCGTGTTGTCGTCGGGCGCCTCGATCTTGTCGACCATGGCGTAGTAGGTGACGCGGGCGCTGGTCACGCCCGGCGGCGGGAAGACGATGCGGTTCCAGCTCGCCGCCACGTCCTTGGCCGTGAGCTTGCTGCCGTCGTGCCACTTCACGTCCTGGCGGATCTTGAAGGTGTAGGTCTTGCCGTCGTCGGTCGGCTTCGGCATCTCGGTGCAGAGGTCGCAGACGAACTCCGTGGTCGAGGCCGGGTTGTCGGGCGGGACACGGATCAGCACGCTGTAGAACGGCGCCGTCGCGTGGACCGTGGCGAACGTGGTCTCGCGGTGGCCGTCGAAGCTCGGCGGGGCATCCGCCGGGATCATGAAGGTGAGAGTGCCACCCTTTTTCGGTGTTTGCGCGTTGGCAGGAAATGCGGCGACGGCGGCCGCGAGGCCGAGGCCTGCCGCCCATAGTCCCAATCTAACAGCCATGAGTTCCTCCTGTTCAGTTCGTTTCTTGCAGTTCCCCGGTCTCTTCCCCGTTTCTCAGTTTACTTCGCTGCAGGCAACCCAGTGGCGGGGCCGCAACTCTCTCAATTCAGGTCGCGTGCGCTGGCAGGATTCGACCGCCATCGGACAGCGCGGATGGAAGACGCAGCCCGACGGCGGGTTTATCGGACTGGGCACCTCGCCTGGGGCCGGGCGGAAGTCGCGCGTCGCCTCGACGCGGGGATCCGGGATCGGCACCGCGGCGAGCAAAGCCTGGGTGTAGGGATGCAGCGGATTGTCGAACAGCTCGTCGCAGTCGGCCATCTCGACGATGCGGCCGAGATACATCACCGCGACCCGCTGGCAGAGATGGCGCACCACCGACAGGTCGTGGGCGATGAAGAGGTAGGTGAGATTGAAGCGCTCGCGCAGATCCTCGAGCAGGTTGACGATCTGCGCCTGGATCGAGACATCGAGCGCCGAAACCGCCTCGTCGCAGACGATGAACTCCGGATCGAGGGCGAGCGCGCGGGCGATGCCGACCCGCTGGCGCTGACCGCCCGACATCTCGTGCGGATAGCGGTCGGCGAACTTGGCGTCCAGCCCGCACACCGACAGCAGCTCGCGCACGCGCGCGTCGCGCTTGCGGGCATCCGGCTCGACGCCGTGCACCTTGATCGGCTCGCCGACGATGTCGCCCACCTTCATGCGCGGATTGAGCGAGCTGTAGGGGTCCTGGAAGATCACCTGCATGCGCCGGCGCATGGCGACCATGTCCTTGCGACCCATGCGGCTGATGTCCTGGCCGTCGAACAGGATCTGGCCGGCGGTCGGCTTCTCGAGCCGCAGGATGCAGCGGCCGGTTGTTGTCTTGCCGCAGCCGCTCTCGCCCACCAGGCCAAGTGTTTCGCCGCGGCCGATCGCGAAGTCGACACCATCGACTGCCTTCACGTCGCCGATCTTGCGCGACAGCACGATGCCTTCCGTCACCGGAAAGTGCATGGCGAGGTTCTTCACCTCGAGCAGCGGAGAGGCGGCGCCGGCGTTCATTCGGCGGCCTTCGCGGCGACACCGAGCTCGGCGCTGAGGAAGCAGGCCGCGAGATGGCCCGCTTCACCCGACGCGGCGAGCGGCGGAATCGATTGGGCGCATTGCTCGACGGCGAAGCGGCAGCGCGGACGGAAGGAGCAGCCGCCATCGAGCCGCGTAAGGTCCGGTGGCTGGCCCTCCACCGGGTCGAGGCGCGCACGGCGCGGCTGGTCGAGGCGCGGCACCGATTTCAGGAGCGCGATCGTGTAGGGGTGGCGCGGATCGTGATAGATCGCATCGGCCGGGCCCGATTCGACGATGCGGCCGGCATACATCACGTTCACGCGGTGGGCGTAGCGCGCCACCACGCCGAGATTGTGGGTGATGACGATCAGCGCGACGTTGAGCTTCAGCGTCAGCGACTTCATGAGCTCCAGGATCTGCGCCTGGATCGTGACGTCGAGCGCCGTCGTCGGCTCGTCGGCGATGATCAGCTTGGGACTGCAGGCAAGCGCCACCGCGATCATGACGCGCTGGCGCATGCCACCCGAGAGCTGATGCGGATATTGCCGCAGCCGCCGCGGCGCGTCGGCGATGCCAACCAGATCGAGCAGCTCGAGCGCGCGCTTCTCGGCTGTGGCGCGGTTGGCGCCATGGTGCGTTTCCAGCACCTCGGTGATCTGGCGGCCGATGGTCAGCACGGGATTGAGCGAGGTCATCGGCTCCTGGAACACCATGCCGATGTCGCGGCCGCGGATCTCGCGCATCTCGGCTTCCGACAGCGCGCGCAGATCGCGGCCGTCGAACAGGATCTCGCCGGCGGTGATCCGGCCCGGCGGATCGGGAATAAGGCGCATGATCGACAGCGCGCCGACCGACTTGCCCGAGCCGCTCTCGCCCACCACGGCCACCGTCTCGCCATGCTCGACGGTGTAGGAAATGCCGTCGACCGCACGCACCAGCCCTGCACCGGTGCGAAACTCGGTATGGAGTCCTTTAACCTCCAGCAAGGGCGGCATGCGGTCCTTCCGTTACACACAGGCGCGGCTGCTCGCGGGCCGTCTGGACCCTACGAGATACTGCACCCGGCGGCATATGTCTCTTCTGTGAAGCCTGTTTCCTCAGAGCTACCGGAGTGACGGCGCAGCCTCTTGCGGGCCAAGGTGAAGCCTACGGGCATGACACTCGGTGTGCAAGCCGAAGCGGCCGGCGATCTGTCGCAATCCACAGTCGACCAAAGTCGGTAGGCTAATTCGGAACATGAGGTCGCTGTGCAGCAAGGACCGCCACCGCCGCCAGGCTCGCCAGAACGCCGAACACCAGTAGCGACCAGGTGTAGTTTCCCGTCCAGTCGCGCAGTACGCCCGACAGCAGCGGACCTGCCGCCTGCGCCAGCACCTGCGCCGACAGCGCCACGCCGCGGATCGCGCCGTAGCTTTGCCGGCCGAAGTAGTCCGCCCAGGCCATGGGCAGCAGGGTCATCACGCCGCCGATGCCAAGACCGAACACGCCGGCAGCCAGATAGGCAATCTCGGCGGAGCCGACCTCGATCAGGCCCAAGGTGCCGATGCCCAGCAGCGCACCCGATAGCGACAGGGCAAAGCGCACCGGCCAGCGCCGCGGCAGGAAGCCGATGCCGAAGCTTGCGACGGCCGACATCCCGGAGAAGAAGCTGATAACGGTCGCGGCGACCAGCGGCGAGATCCCGCGCTCGATGAGATGCGAGGCCTGATGCAGGCTGACGCCGGCCTGCACCGGGAAGACCAGGACGGTGTAGAGCGAGAGCAGCCAGAAAGCCCAGGTGCGCATCGCCTCGGCGCGGCTGAAGCGCGGTTCCGGCGGCGCCGGCCCGGCGCTCGCCGCCGCATGGTCCGGCGCCAGCCCGGCATCCTCCGGACGGCGGACCAGCAGCAGCCAGACCGGCAGGAAGCCGACGCCCAGAACCACCATGCCGATCGCCAGCCAGCCGTCCCGCCAACCACCGTCGTCCATGGCGAGTTGGGCGATCAGCGGCAGGCCCACGAGGCCCAGCATTTGCGCCAGGGTGGCGATCGAGTTGGCGCGGGCGCGGCGCGCCACGAACCAGTTGTTCAGCGCGCCATAGAGGCCGAGATCGTACGGCCCCGCCCAGGTCATGCGGGCAAAGCAGAACAGCAGGTAGAACATCAGCAGCGATTGCGTGAGCGACAGCGCCATGGTGGCAAGCCCGGTGCCGAGCACGGCCAGGCACAGGATGAGGCCCGCGCCGCGGCGATCGAGCACCGGCCCGATCGCCGGCGAGATCACCGCCGCCAGCACGCCCCCCAGCGATACCGCGCCCGAGATCTCGGTGAACGACCAGCCGAACTCGCCGGTCATCGGCGCCACGAAGATCGACAGCACCGCCACCGCAGGACCTTGCCGCGCGAAGCCGGCCAGGCAGACGCAGCCCAGCACGACCCAGCCGTAATAGAACGGCAGGCGGGGAATGAGCAGACGTGGCAGGAAGGGGAGCTTCATTGGAACTTACTATGGGGGACCTTCGCATTTGACGCGACCTCCCTCCCCTCTCACCTAACCTCTCCCCCGCGAGGAAGAGAGGTTGGGTGAGGGGGTTACGAGTCGTCCTCCAACGCATCATACTCAGTGACGCACATCGCCGGACGCCGTCGGCGCTGCATGATGGCGTAGTCCTGCATCGTGCGATCTGCATAGACCGGCCAGTCAGCCACCGGCTAGGCGAAGGTGTAGCGCCCGCCGGGACGCGCTCGACCGGAAAGATTTTTGCCCGAGGCCAGCCCGTCGTACGGCCTGCCGCGGATCAGACGATCCAGTGGCGGCCCCTTGCCGATTGCAGGCTGCCCTCCGTCGGCTTCGGCTAACGCCCGGTCAAACTGAACCGCGGGAGCGGTTCAATTTGACCGGAAGCGGCACTAGACCCCACGATAGGGCTCGCCCCAGCGATCCTGGTAGACTATCTCGCTGAGCGGGCCGCGGCCGATCGGCCCGAACTTGCCCATCGGGTAGCCGATCGGGAGGATCGCATAGGAATGCACGCCGGCGGGCAGGCCAAGGGCTGCGTCGGCTTCCTTCTCGTAGAGCATGTGTCGCGTGGTGAGCGTGGTGCCGAGCCCCAGCGCCCGGGCAGCCAGCACCATGTTCTGGACCGCCGGATAGATCGAGGAGCCGGCCATCCGGTTGGGCGTGGGGCCGTCCTCCAGGCAGGCGACGATCCAGACCGGCGCCTCGTGGAAGTGCTCCGTCAGATATTCGACGGCAGCATGCTGGCGCAGATAGCGCTCCTTGGTGACGCCGGGCGGCGGCTGGCTGGTGCGGTAGCGCGGGCCGATCACCTCGTCGAAGGCGCGCTTGTAAAAGACCTGCACCGCCTGCTTGATCTTCTTGTCCTTGATCACCAGGAAGCGCCATTTCTGGGTATTGCCGCCGTTCGGCGCGCAGACGCCGGCGTGCAGGATCTTGGCGACCAGGTCATCGGGCACCGGGTCCGGCTTGAGACGCCGCATGGCACGACAGGACTCGATGATCTCGAACAGATCGGGCATTGCATCCTCCCCTACTTCAGTTTCTCCACGACGCGGCCCAGCCGCTCGAGCGTGCGCAGCACTGTTTTTTGCTCCAGCCCCGGCCATTGCACGCGGAGCAGAATATGGTCGGTGGCGGTGCGTTCGCCATAGCGGGCGATCTGGTCGGCCACCTGGCTCTCCGAGCCGATGATGAAGCGGCTGGCGGCAAACTTGTCGAAGTCGGCGCGGATGCCGTCGGCCGGGATGAAGCCCGAGTCGCCGCCCCAGCTCGCATAGGCCTCGTACTTGAAGCTGAGCGGCTCGCGCACCTCGTCGAGCGCATTGCCCGCGCCACTGCCGACGTGACACTCGCGGATGATCGGAAACTCGGCAGCCGGCGGCAGGCCCGCCGCGGCGCGGGTCTCGGCGAACAGCGCGCCGAGGCGCCCGACCGCGTTCTCGGTCACCATCGGCGAGGGCATCCAGGCGTCGGCCAGCCTGGCGGCGCGCTTGACCGCGACCTCGACGTCGCCCGCCATCCAGATCGGCGGACCGCCCGGTCGCTGGGGTTTGATGCTGGACTGCACGCCGCTCAGCGTGTGGAAGCGGCCGCGATGCTCGACCGTGTCGTGGCGCCACAGCTTGCGGATCACCTCGACGGCCTCGACGAAGCGCGGCACGCGCTCCTTGAAGGGGATACCGATGGAGTAAAACTCTTCCTTTCGATAGCCGAGCCCCAGGCCGATGATGGCGTTGCCGCCGCAGAGCCAGTCGAGCGTTGCCGTCTCCTCCGCCACGACGACCGGATTGAGCAGCGGCAGGAGCAGCAGCCCCGGCCCCAGCCGCATGCCCTGGGCTTCGGCGGCGAGCCGCGCCAGCAACGGCATGGCCTGGAACATCTGCAGGGGGCTCGAGACGAAGTGCTGGCCGACCATCAGCGAGGCAAGCCCGCTCGCCCTGGCCGCACGCACCTGCTCGATCAGGTTGGCGAGTTCCGGCCCGAGGTCCGCGCCCCGGCGCCACTGCGTGGCCATGTAGAGACCGAGCTTCATTGCCTGTCCTCCCCCGTCGCCGGATTATCGGGCAGCAGCGTGCACGGCGCATCCCCTACCTGTCGGGAGGATTTGGCGTAGACTGGAGCGATGGCCAAGCTCACGCTCTCCGTTGCGGTCGGCGATTACGACCGGACCCGGCCACTGATCGACGGCACGGTCGCGATCGACGGCGTGGAGCCGGTGATCATGACGCTCACGCCTGAGGAGATCTTCTTTCGCGCCTTTCGCGATGCGGCCTTCGACATCTGCGAGCTCTCGCTGTCGAGCTTCACTGTCAAGACCGCGGCGGGCGGCGGCGCCTACGTCGGCGTCCCGGCGTTCCTGTCGCGCGCCTTCCGTCATACCTCGATCTATGTCGCCAGGGACCGCATCAAGCGGCCGCACGACCTCAAAGGGAAGCGCATCGGCGTCGCCGAGTACCAGCTCACTGCCAATGTGTGGGCCCGTGCGATCCTCGCCGACCATGGCGTGGCGCCGTCCGACGTCGTATGGGTGCGCGGCGGGCTGGAGGAGCCCGGACGGCTGGAGAAGGTCGCCGTAGCGCTGCCGCCCTCGATCCGGCTCAAGGCGGCGCCCGAGGGCGCTACGCTCTCAGCCCTGCTCGCCGCGGGTGCGATCGACGGCGTGATCTCGCCGCGCGCGCCGTCGGTCCACAACAATAGCCACGACAACGGCTCGGTTGGCTGGCTGTTCGACGACCCGACGGCGGCGGCCAAGGATTATTACCGGCGCACCGCCATCTTCCCGATCATGCATCTGGTGGGCGTCCGCCGCGAATTGGCTGAGCGCCATCCCTGGCTGCCGGCGGCCGTGCTGAAAGCCTTCACCGCGGCCAAGACCGCGGCACTCAGCCATCTTGGCGACACGGCGGCAACCAAGGTGACGCTGCCCTTCGTCGAGGAGCAGCTCGACGATGCGCGGGCGCTGATGGGCCCGGACTTCTGGTCCTATGGCCTGGCGCCCAACCGGCATGTGCTCGACGCCTTCCTCGGCCACCACCACGACCAGGGTCTGTCGCCGCGCCTGGTCGGCGCCGACGAACTGTTCCATCCCTCGACGCACGAGACCGTCAAGGTCTGAACCCGCAAGCTCAGTCGTAGTGGAAGTCGTAGCGACGCAGGATGTGCTTGCCCGACAATATATCGCGCATGCTGACCGTCGGAGCGCCGACCAGCAGCTCGCCGCTCATTTTCCAGGCGTCGATCACCATGTCGCGCACCGCCGCCGCCCCCACGGCGAGCTGAGCGGTGACCAGCGCGACCGCCTCGGGGCTGGCCGACTCGAAGGCGCCCTTCTTGTCGAGTTCGTACATCGGCACGACTAGCTTGTTGCTGTCGAGGATCAGCTTGCTGGCGCGCTCCCAGATCGTGCAGATGCAGGGGTCGTAGGGGCGGACGGCGGCCTTCACGGCGTCGCGCTTGATGTTGCGGGCGACGAACGTGCCCTTGACGAACAGCTCCATGGCATCGCCTTGGGCATAGCCCTGCGGGTTGGGATAGGGGCCCCAGCCGTAGAAGTGCACGGAGGTATGGAGCGGCATGCTGGCATCGCCGGGAAAGTGGCTCCAGTAGGCAAGATCGCGTAGCAGCAGCAGCTCGCGGCGCTTGCGGTCCTCGTCGAACCAGACGCGATCGGCCGGGTCGAGCGCGGTGCGGGCGCCGATTGATGCCGCGCGCCAGTAGGCGAAGTCCTTGGCCAGGCGATACCAGCCGATGACGATGGCGTAAGGCAGATAGCCCGCCTTGTACTGGCTGCTGCCGCCGGCACGTAGCAGCGTGTCGTAGTCCTCGCGCGTGGCCGGCAGCCGGTCGAGCGGCAGGATGCCGGCCACCGACTTGTTGTCGGCCAGCAGGACGTAGTGGGCCGGGCCAAGATCGCTGTCGATCGTCACAGTGGTGTTCTTGATGCGGTCGGGCTCGCGGCCGATCGGGGGCATGGTCTGCACCGACTGCGGCGTGCGCAGGAAGGCGGGGATTTCCTCGGGGAACAATTCAGCGGCGATGCCGGTGATGAATTCATGCCCGGTCGCACCCCACGCAAGGGCCGCGCTGGACGGCGGCAGGGCGCCGCTCACCGCCAGCAGAAGCAGGACGGCGATACGCTGGGCCGTCGTATTGATCCTTTTCAACCCGCCACCACCGGCTCGGCTCCCACGATGGTCGTGCGATGCATCACACGGCGCTCGCCGGGATCGTGCGGCGTGACGGCGTGGACGGTGCAGCGGTTGTCCCACATCAGGACGTCGTGCGGCTCCCAGGCGTGCCGGTACATGTATTTCGGCTGGGCCGCGAACTCCGACAGCTCATCGATCAGGCGTGACGCGGCTTTGTCGTCGAGGCCTTCGATCGCGTCGTTATAGATCGAGCTGATATAGAGTGACTTGCGGCCGCTCACCGGATGGCGGCGCACTAACGGGTGCCAGGCCGGCGGCATCGCGGCCTGCTCGGCGGCGGTCGGCGGCGGCGAGCCGACCAGGCGCGACAGCATGCCGAAATCGTGCCGCGCCCTGCGGCCCTCGACCTGGCGGCGCAGGGCGTCCGGCAGGTCGTCGTAGACCATGTACATGTTGATGAACTGCGTCAGGCCTCCCGTCCGGCTGATCTCGATGCCGTGCAGCAGCGAGCCGACGCTGGGCATCGGCCGATAGCTCGAATCGGTGTGCCACATGCGGGCCGAGGAGAGCTGCTTCTGCGACGGCTCGGAGGGCTTCATCAGGCGGTCGTCCTCGTCGACGTTGGAGACCAGGAAGATCTCCTTCACCCGGTCGGAGCGCAGGTTGAGCGACGTCTGGTGGAAGATCTCCGGGTCGCCGAAATGGCGGGTGAACGCCACGTGCTCGGCGTCGGTGATGCGCTGGTCGGGGAACACCAGGACGAGATGCTTGGTCCAGGCATCGACGACGGCCTGCACCATCGGGCCGTCCAGCGGCCGGCGCAGGTCGATCCCGCCGATTTCCGCGCCGAGCGCGGGATGTCGTGACGTGACGGTGATGGCTGAGGCTGTGGTCATGCGGAAGGATAGGCCCGACAATTGGCATGGCGCAATATCAGGACGCGGGCGCTCCTCAGGACGAGGTCGGTGCGGTTCAAGCGATCACTGCTGACGCTGTACCGAGACCAACGGCAGGGTGAAGGTGGCGCTGGCGCCCCTGATGTCGGGAGGCAACGGGGCGTAGGGCGAGCCGGCCCGAACGCCGGCGAGGACGCCGGCATCGATCGCCGGGAAGCCGCTCGATTGCGCGATGTCGATGGCGAGCAGCCGGCCGTCGCGCGCGATCGTGATCCGCACCACGGTGAGGATCTGTCCGCCGGGCGCGGTCGCATGGTAGCGGTATCCCGCAAGCTTGCGGGCGACTTGCCAGAGGTAATTGTCGGACACCAGGGCACGGTTGCGGACATCCGCGGGGTTCACGAAGGGCGACGGCGACGGCTCTTCGGCGTTCGGCATGGCGCGCGGCAGCCGCTGCGGTGCCGCGGCCAGCGGCGACCGTGGCGGTGTGGTTGCCGGCGGTGTCGGCAGCGGCGGATGAAGCTGGGGCCGTGGTGGCGGCGGCGGCAACGTAGGCATTGGCGGCAGCGCGGGCTTGGGAAATTCCAATGCCGTCGCCGGCGGCGGAGGCTGCTGCTCCTGTTGCGGTGGTTGCGGTTGCGGCGGAGGCACGGTCTGCTCGGGCAGCGAACGCGGGGCAAAAGCCTGCCGCGCCTGCTCCTGCGTCATTTGCGGCGACCTGGGCGGCACCTGGCTGCGCCTCTCTGCCGTCAGCGGCGCGGGCGGAGGCAGGCCCTGCATGATCGGCGGCGCCGGTTGCGTCGGCTGCTTGGTTGGATCCGGCGGCGGCGGTGGCGGCCGCTCGACGGTGACCTCGATGGCATCCTCGGTGTGCGGCAATTGCGGCGGGTCGAGCGACATCCACCACAGCGCCAGCGCCGCCAGGACATGCAGCAGGACAGCCAGCGCCAGCGCCGGAGGCGACATGTGGTCGGAGCGGAAATATGAGGCGCTGACGGCGTGGGCCACGAAACTATCGCTTATGAGGGCAGCGAGCCTAGCCGCCGGCCGGACCGGTTGCTACCGCATGCTCCTGGTATTGCGGTAGGTCGTCGGTGATGGTGAACCACGCAGCCTTGGAACCGACAAAGATGTGCCGGGTCGGCCGGATGGCCGGGTCGTCCAATAGCGTTCCCATGGCGACGTGGACGAACTTGCCGTCGCGGACGACCGAATAGAGCAGCGAGCCGCAGACCTTGCAGTGCGCGTCGTGGCCCTCGTCCTCGCCAAAGACCAGGAGCTTGTCCTGGCCGCTGATGACGGAGAGCTTGGCGCGCTCGATGCCGGCGAGGGGCTTGAAGGCCGCACCGGTTGTCCGCCGGCAGTTCGAGCAGTGGCAGTTCAAGGCGTAGAGGAATTCGTCCGGCACCGCATAGCGGACGGCGCCGCAGAAGCAATTTCCTGCCAGCGTGCGGGAGCTGGCCTTGCCGGGGTCTGTCACGGGCTCCTCCTGTGGGCTACGCTCTTCGAAGGAGAGGAATGACCCAGATGGATTTCACCGGCAAGGTTGCGCTGATCACCGGCGGCGGCAACGGCATCGGCCGCGCCGCCGCCGTGGCTTTCGCCCGGCATGGCGCCAAGGTGGTGGCGGTCGACCGCGACGGTGCGGCAGCCGAAGCGACGGCAGGCATCGTGCGCCAGAACGGCGGCGAGGCGATCGCCGTCACGGCCGACGTCACCAAGTCCGAGGAGGTGAAGGCCTATGTGAAGGCCGCCATCGGGAAATACGGGCGGATCGACTGCTTCTTCAACAACGCCGGCATCGAAGGCAAGCTCTGCCCGACCGCGGAGTACGACGAAGCGACCTTCGATGCGGTGATCGGCGTCAACCTGAAGGGCGTGTTTCTGGGGTTGCGCCACGTGCTGCCAGAAATGATCCGCCAGAAGAGCGGCGCGGTCGTCAACACCGCCTCGGTCGCGGGCCTCGTGGCGTCGCCCGGGATGCCGGCCTACGTGGCGTCCAAGCACGGGGTGATCGGGCTCACCAAGGCGGCGGCGGGCGAAGTGGCGCGCCAGGGCATCAGGGTGAACGCGGTGTGCCCCGGGCCGGTCGACACGCGCATGATCCATGCGCTCGAGGAACAGATCTCGCCCGGCAACCCCGCTTCGGTCGGCGAGCGCTACCAGGCCGCACTTCCGACCGGGCGCTACACGACGCCCGAGGAGATCGCCAACATGGTGCTGTTCCTCTGCTCGGACCTCGCCGCCAACACGACCGGCGGACAATTCGTCGTCGACGGCGGACGGACGGCGACCGGCGGCGCGGTGACCAACCCGACGACACGCTGAGCTTGGGCCCCGACAGAAAGCCCGGTGGGCAAGCGTACTGGCCTTATCTGGTTGCCGATGTCATCGCAGCAAGCGCCGCGGACCTGCCGCAGCCCATCGGAGTTCAGGCCTTGGAGGCGCGGCGCGGCAGAATCCAGAAACACGCAGCGGCCATCAGCGCGATCAGCGCGGCCATGATCAGCATCGTGACACGGTAGCTGCTAAGGTAGGCCGAGGTGCCGCTGGCAATTACCTCGTGCACGAGCTGGGCGTTGAACTTGTCGGTATCTCCGGTTTGCACGTAGCTCTGGAGAATGCCGATGGCCTGGGCCTGCTCGGCGGGCGTCGATCCGGCCTCCTCAAGGCGCTGCCGCAGCAGTGGATTGAAATTTCCGTAGATGAGAGACGTGCTCAACGCCAATCCGAAGGCGAAGCCGAACTGGCCGAACGCCGTGCGCGACGAGCCGACGGCGCCGACCAACGCCGGCGGCGGCTTGGCGACGAAGACGTTGGCGGTCGGCGCCTGGGTCAGCATCAGGCCGGCCCCGGCTGCAAGCAACGGAAGCACGAAGAACAGGTAGGGTGTCGATTCGCCGGCAAAGGCCATCGCCGCCACGGCGCCCGCCATGGCGAGCAGCCCCACGGGAACCAGCAGGCGCATGGAGACGCCGCGTGCCACCAGGGTGCCGGCCCAGGCCGCTGCCGCGATGCAGGCGATGATGAAAGGCAGTTGGCCCAGGCTCACTTCGATGGGCTTGTAGCGATAGACGTATTGCCATAGCAGCGAGAGCTGAATGGCCACGACCGCGTTGCCCATATTGAAGCCGATGCCGGACACCGCGCCGACCATCAGCTCCGGATCGGCAAAGGAGCGGATCGGAAAGGCCGGAGTGGCAGAGCGCCATTCCCAGATGCCGAACGTGACCAACAGGACCAGACCTGCGCCCAAGGGAACCAGCACCTTCACGCTGAGCCAACCGGCCGAAGCGGCGCTACTGACGGCGTAGAGCACGCTGACCAGCCCGATCGCCACCAGGACCAGGCCCACGGCGTCGAAGCGGCCGGCCGCGGGATCCTTGGCCTCGGGCACGGACTTCATGCACCAGAACAGTGCGCCCAGGCCGACCAGCGGGCCCACCAAATAGGCCGCCCGCCAACTCACGCCGGCCAGGTAGCCGCCCGCCACGCACAGGATCACGATGGCGAAGGTCTGGAGCGCAAGCCATTTCGCGACGATGCGCGCCAGCTCCTCCGGGCTTGTCGCGATCGTCCGCAGCAGCGCAAAGGAAAGCCCGAACGAGGCGGCAAAACCCACGCCCGACAGGGCACGTCCCAGCGCGAATACCGTCGAGTTCGGCGCCATCGCCGTGACCGCCCCGCCGGCCAGCGTCACGAGCAGCCCCGCCAGCATCACCCTTCTGCGGCCCAGCCGGTCGCCAAGACTGCCAGTCGCCAGGATAGCGGCGGCAATGCAGAGCGTGCCAATGCTCGCGGCAAGCGAGCGCTCGGTACCGGTCATGTGCAGCGCATTGCCCGCCGCGACGACCGCGATGTTGTGGATCGCAGGATCGAGGTTCATGGGCAGCGACGCACCGACCAGCGCCAGCAGAGCCGATCCGCTCCCCGGTGCCCGTGCCATCTCGCTCATCGCCTGTTCTCCCCTTGCAGCAAGCCCCGTATGGCCGGCGCGACGACGGCGGGTGCCACGTCGGCAAAAAGCACCTCAAGAGATGCTGGATCCAGCTGGTCGGCCGGACCGATGCAAACGATCTCGCTGCGATCCGACAGCGTGCGCGGCCCCGGTATGCCTTCCAGAGACCAGCGACGGCCGACAAGCTGCAGTACGAAGCGGCGGTCAGGCGCCTCGCTCAGCCGCACAATGCCCTTGGCACGAACCACAGCAGGCGGGAGCGCCGCGACCGCCGCGCGCAGCGCGGCGCCTTCCAGCGGGCATCCCCTGACGAAGGTCCACGTCGTGAACATCCGCCCATGGTCGCCATCGGATGCCGGAAAAGGCGGGCGGCGCTCGGCCCTGTCCAATAAAGCGCGATGACTTTCCCTCGAATCGCGCCGTCGGCCCGGCTCGTGGACCGCTTCGCTGCGGGAGCCGGGCCGACGGCCGAAGCAAAAGTCATCGTGCTGTAGAAGCAAATCCGCGAACGAACCCGCGTCCGGACCCGCCAAGATACGTGCCTGCGGCAGCTCGGCTTCGATCCATCGCCGGACGCGCCGGCAGGCGTCGGCATCGACGAGGTCGGTCTTGCTCAACACGATCATGTCAGCGGCGGCGAGCTGCAGCCGCACGAGATCGCCGACATACTTGTCGTGGCTCCGCTCCTGTATCGTCTCGGCGTCTGCGATGACGACGATGCTGTCGAGCGCCAGCCGCGGATGGCTCGCCGCGTAGTGCGCGATGTTGGCGGGATCGGCGACGCCGCTTGCCTCGATCACGATGCGCTCGGGGCCGTCGGGACGCTCGGCGAGATCGTACAAGGCGAGGCCGAGATTGTCGCCGATCGTGCAGCAGACGCAGCCGTTGGTGAGGCTGATGGTCTCGCCGTCACGACGCGCGACCAGCGCGGCATCGATGTTCACGCTGCCGAAGTCGTTCACCAGAACGGCAAGCTTGATGCCATGCGCCTGCGCGAGCAGGCGGTTGAGCACCGTCGTCTTGCCAGCGCCCAAGTAGCCGCCTATCACGACAACGGGAATCTGGCCCGCCATGTCCCGTCAGCCGGCGGAGAACACGCGCCCGCCCAGGATCGTTGCCTGGACTGCGATGTCCTTGATGGTCATAGGATCGACGGCGAGCGGGTCGTGCGCGAGGACCGCGAAGTCGGCTCGCTTGCCGACGCGGATACTGCCGATCTCGTGATCGCGGTGCAGCAGATAGGCGGCATTGAACGTCATCATCTTGAGCGCGTCGTAGGCACTCACCCGCTCGCCGGGGCCGAGCACACGCCCCGCGCCCGTCACCCGATTGACGGCGCACCATAGCGTGAGCAGCGGATCGACCGGCGACACCGGCGTGTCGCTGTGGGCGGCGATGACGACCCCGAGGCGCAGCGCCGTCGCGGCAGGATTCATCGCGGCGGCCCGGAAGGCGCCGAAGGTGTGGGCGCGATGGAACTCGCCCCAGTAGTAGAGGTGGTTGGAGAACAGCGTCGCATGGATGCCGAGCGACACCATGCGGCGCAGCAGGGACTCGTCGAGCAACTGGCCGTGGACGATGAAATGGCGATGGTCGAAGCGTGGCGTGCGCGCCTGCGCCAGGCCGACCGCCTCGATGAACATCTCGGCCGCCTGGTCGGCATTGCAATGGGCGATGATCTGCAGGCCGGCGTCATGCAACGCCGGCACGAGCTCCCGGAGCTCATCGGGCGCGCGGTTCCACAGACCGTTCGCACCGCTGCCGAGATATCCCGGTGGCCGCAATCTTCCGGTGAAGCCCTGGTTCGAGCCGTCGAGGAGGATCTTGATGCCCTGGAAGACAAGCTTGTCGTTGCCCTTGCCTTTCAGCATCGCCGCGAACTTGATCATGTCCTGAGAGGACGGAACTGTGATTCCGTTGTGGTGCGCGACGATGCGGGCGGGGAAGTCCGCCGCTGCCGTGGCGTCGAGTGCCGCAGCGAGAAAAGCCGGCTCGAAGTACGTGCTGCCGCCGCCATCGACGATGGTCGTGGTGCCGCGCGCCTGGGCGACCCTGGCGAAATTGTAGAACTGCTCGGCATCGGTCGAGCCGCCCACCAGATCGGAGGCCACCGCCTTGATGGCCGCCATCATCGACGCCATCTCCTGCAGCTCGCCGGTCGGCACGCCAGCGGCATCGCGCAGGACACCGGGCGCCTTTATGCCGGCGTAGTTCGCAAGCTCCAGCGTCGCGGAATTGACATAGGCTATGTGGCAGCTCGCATGGAGGAGGAAGATCGGGCGAGTCTTCGAAATCTGGTCGAGATCGTGGCGCGTGATCGGCGTTATCGGATCGTTGAGAGACGGGTCCACGCCCCAGCCGATGAGCGGCTTGGCGGAATCCGACATCGCCGCCTCGATCTTCTTCAGTCGACTCACCAAGGCGGCAACGTTGCTCAGGCCCTTGCGCACCTTGCCCGACGGGTCGTGCCGGTCGACGGGGCCGACATAGTCGGATTTGGCCCACAGCAGCCCATCCAGGAGATGGGCGTGGCTTTCGATCAGCCCGGGAATGAGGATGCTGTCGCCAAAGCGATCATCCAGCGTGTAAGGACCCCAAGCCGAGCAGTCGTCGAGATCGCCGACCTCGATGATGAGGCCATCGCGCACGGCGACGTGCGTAGCCTCGCCGACCGCCGCATCCATGGTGATGATCTTCTTGGCGCTGAAGACAGTGATTGACCCGGGCATGCTCATCTCTCCTCAAGCCGATATCGCCACGGGCCGCCACCTGCTCGCTAGCCGCTTTGCGCAAGAGTGAGCCGGCTCGATCGTGGGCCGGGCACGCCCCTAGAGGTGCAGGATCTGCCTGGCATTGCCGTGGCAGACCTTGGCGCGGATGGCGTCGCTGAGCGGCGCACCATCGATGAAATCGCCGGCGACCTTCGAGCTCTGGTAGGGATAGTCGACAGAAAACATCACGTTGTCCTCGCCGAGCGCCCCGATGACTTCGGTGAGCGGACCCGCGTCACAAACGCCCGACGTGGTGATCGCGAAATTGCGGCGGAAAAAGAAGGACGGCCGCGCATCCGGCGCGAGCGGCTTGCCGACCTGAAGTTCGTAGCGACTATCAATTCGCCACAGCAGAAATGGCAGGGTCTCACCCATGTGGCCGAGGATGACCTTGAGCCGTGGGAAGCGCCTGAAAATTCCGGCGAAGATGAGCCGAAGCGCATGCCCGCCGGTATCGGCCGTCCAGGCCCAGACGGGGCCCTCCAGTTCTGGCCGGCCGGCAAGCATGGCGGGCAGATCGGATAGTTCCCCAGGATGCAGGTAGACCGGTACATCCAGCTCCTGCACCCTTTCCCAAAAGGGCAAGAATCGTTCGTCGTCGAGATAGTGGCCGTTGGACTGGCCGTTTATTAGGGCGCCCTTGAAGCCGAGATCCTTGATGGCCCGTTGCAGCTCGTTCGCGGCGGCGGCAGGATCCTGCAACGGCACGGCGGCAAAGCCCGCGTAGCGCTGCGGCCTCTGCCGGCAGCGCGGTGCAGACGATGACGACCGCCGACAGCCCGTTCAACATCCGTCTGCTTGCGAGCGAATAGGCGCTATGGAATGGCGGCACGTCTGGTCCCCAACTTGGACCGGACATCGCTATCGGTAGACGCCGGGTTGCCGCTAGCCGATTTGCGCAGAATCCAGCGCGCCCGCCTGCGGCCTCGATCCCAGAGCCCTGGCAAGGGTGGCGCTGGGTCGTTCGCCGAAGGCCGACGCGTAGGCTGCAGCGAACCGACTTAGGTGCCAGAAGCCCAGCTTGAAGGCGACGTCGGTCACCGTCGTTTCGCGTGTGGGCTGACGCAGCATCGATCGCGCCCGCCACAGGCGCCGCCAACGCAAATATTCCCAGGGCGATTTACCGGTCCTGATTTGAACCACCGCCTCGAGCGAGCGCCGCGATGCCCCGCACCGGCGACAGAGTTCGAGCATGTCGACCGGTTCGTCGCCAGCTTCCTCGATGGCGTCCTCGAAGCGCACCATGATCCTGGTATGGCGGCCGATCGTCGCCCGGTCGGGCCGAAAGGTGCCCGCTTCGCCGAGTGCCATGATCGCCTGGAGCATGGTGTTGCGCAGCGCCATGCGGATCGCGGGTGCTTCAATGGCTCGGGGTTGGGCGTCGAGCTGCGCCAGGACCGCCTGGTAGAGCGCCACGAACCGATGCCGCGGCGCCTCGGATGCCACGCGCCAGCGGCCTGCCTGCGGCACAGTCGAGGGCCCAAACGGCAGCTCGAGTTCCGGCGCCTGGGCAAACAACGAACCTTCCAGGCCGAAGGTCGTGACCTGCGCCTCGCCGGCGCTGCGCATCGTGCCGCCTTCGCCCGGCCGCACCGAGACGATGTCGGTGCCGCCGACATCATCGCCGTTGGCCGAACAGCGCGCGCTCATGACGTGCCACACGCTGAAATCAGGCACCCTCTCATCCGTCGTCACCACGCTTCCCTGATCGACCTCGAGGCGGCTGAGGACGACCCCGTCCACGTGCAGGTGCCAGTACCGTCCGCCGAACGACGGCCCTGAATCGGCCACGCAATGGAAATTTGCTCCGGGAATCGCGCGCCCCAGCTCGTCGCCATTGTCGGAAGCGGTTCGACGGTAGATGTGCATCGGATCGAAGCAAGCTTGCCATAATTGCAGCGGACTGCCTCGGAAATTGTTGCGCCGTGATGGCGGCCGCTCTTGCGCAAATCGCGCAGCTCGAAGCGGGCGCTGGCCTGCAGATGCCTCTGACTTCGCTGGGGCGCATATCCTGAGTCGACGTCTTTGCCAGCGATGTTTCGGCGCAGTCGGACCATCGCGGTTCGCTGATCCGTCACGTATCCCGCGGCAAACTCGCCATGACGGTCGACGTCGCCCACCGCAGCACATCAGACAACAAAAAGCCGCCCCGATGAGGGCGGCTTTTTTCTGATTTGGTTGCGGGAGCTGGATTTGAACCAACGACCTTCAGGTTATGAGCCTGACGAGCTACCGGGCTGCTCCATCCCGCGGCAAACATGTCCCGAGCCTTGGGCGAGGGATCTTTTCGTTCAGCAAGGATCCCTCGCCTACGGCTCGGGATGACAAGCCTTGAAATCGCTTATCAGAAGAGGTTCTTCGCGCTTGGAAGACTTGGCAGCGACCTACTCTCCCGTGCCTTGAGACACAGTACCATCGGCGCTGAGGGTTTTCACGTCCGAGTTCGGAATGGGATCGGGTGTTCACCCCTCGCTACTGCCACCAAGTCGTCGAAGCGCGAAGAGATCTGAAAGTCCGTGCAGGCAAGTCTTACAAAGCCGGCAGCGGATGTCGACCGCTGCACGGAACGAATGAGAATCAAGCCGATCGAGCTATTAGTACCGCTAAGCTGAATGCATCACTGCACTTGCACACGCGGCCTATCAACGTGGTGGTCTACCACGACTCTCAGCGAGACCTAGTTTTGAGGCGGGTTTCACGCTTAGATGCTTTCAGCGTTTATCCCTTCACTACATAGCTACCCGGCGCTGCGACTGGCGTCACAACCGGTACACCAGAGGTAA
>CAMDCE010000010.1 GCA_945889625.1 Asaia bogorensis
CCGCCGATCACGCCGGTACCGATCGAATGGCGGGCGGCCGAACCCGCGCCGGTGCTGATGGCCAGCGGCAGCACGCCCAGGATGAAGGCGAGCGAGGTCATGATGATCGGCCGGAAGCGCAGCCGGGCGGCTTCCATGGCGGCGTCGTAGGCCGATACCCCCTGCTGGAAGCGCTGCGAGGCGAACTCGACGATCAGGATGGCGTTCTTTGCGGCAAGACCGATCAGCGTCACCAGGCCGATCTGGAAATAGACGTCGTTGTCGAGCCCGCGCAGCCAGATGGCGAGCAGCGCACCCAGCACGGCGAATGGCACGGCCGTCAGGACGGCGATCGGCAACGACCAGCGCTCGTACTGCGCCGCCAGGATCAGGAACACCATGATCAGGCCGAAGACGAAGCCCTGCGAGCCCGTGCCCTGCGTGGCGATCTCCTGGTAGGCCGATCCGGTCCAGCCGATGGTAAATTCGGCCGGCAGCGTCGCCGCCACGACCTGCTGCATGGCGGCGATCGCCTGGCCCGACGAGTAGCCGGCCGCCGGCGAGCCGATGATCTTGGCCGCCGGAAAGATGTTGAAGCGATCGACCGTGTCGGGTCCCAAAGTGCGGGTGAAGGTCACCAGCTCGTTCAGCGGCACCATGACGTTGTTGTCGGAGCGCACGAAGACATGGCGCAGATCGTCCGGCTTCTCGCGGAAATCGGCCTCGGACGACAGGCTGACGCGATAGTTCCTGCCGTACAGCGAGAAGTCGTTGATGTAGAGGCTGCCGAACGAGCTCTGCATGGTTTCGAAAATGGCGTTGATCGGAATACCGATGGCGCGGGCCTTGTCGCGGTCGACGTCGATTCGGTACTGCGGCACCGACGTGGTGAAGGTCGTGGAGACGCCGCGCAGCTCGGGCCGCTGGTTGGCGGCCTGCACCACCTTCTGCACCGCCTCGGAGAGGCTGTTGAGCGACCCGCCCGAGCGGTCCTGCAGGAAGCCTTCGAAGCCGCCGGTCACGCTGATTCCCTGGATCGGCGGCGGATTGAAGCCGATCACGATGCCGTCCTTGAAGTTGGCGTTAAGCGCGCTCAGCGCCGGGGCGAGGTTGCGCGCATCCTCGCGCGGCTCCTTTCGTACCGACCAGTCCTTCAATGTGACGAACGAGACGCCCGAATTGCTCTTGAGCGCGCGCGACAGGATGTCGAAGCCGGAGAAGGAGACGACATTGGCGACGGCGGAATTCTTCAGCAGGGCCGCCGTCGCCTGGCTGGCGACCTCGCGCGTGCGCGCGATCGCCGCGGCCGGCGGCAATATCTCGACGAGAAAGACGTATCCCTGGTCCTCGGCCGGAACCAGGCTGCCTGGAATGCGATCGAACAGGGCGACCACCAGGCCGATCACGACCAGGAAACCCGCCAGGCCGACGACCGTCCGGCGGAGCAGGAAGCTGACCCCGTCGACGTAGCGTGCCCTCACCCAGGCGAAGCCCTGATTGAACCGGGCAAACGGCGCCGATGGCGGGCCGTGAGCGGGCTTCAGGATCAGGGCGGCCAGCGCCGGCGTGAGCGTGAGGGCGACAACGCCCGAGATCACCACCGAGACGGCGATCGTCACCGCGAACTGGCGATAGAGCTCGCCCGCCAGGCCGCCCAGGAAGGACACCGGAATGAACACCGCGCAGAGGACCAGGACGATGGCGACGACCGGGCCGGTGACCTCCTGCATGGCCTGGATCGCAGCCTCGCGCGGCAGCTTGCCCTGCTCCGTCATGATCCGCTCGATGTTCTCCAGCACCACGATGGCGTCGTCGACCACGATGCCGATGGCCAGCAGCAGGCCGAACAGCGTCAGCAGGTTGATCGAGAAGCCCAGGATATACATGCCGGCGAAGGTGCCGATGATCGACACCGGAATGGCGATCACCGGGATGATCATCGCCCGCACGCTCTGCAGGAACAGGAAGACGACGAGCACGACCAGCGCGATCGCCTCGACAAAGGTCGTGGCGACCTCCTCGATCGAAACTTCGACAAAGCGCGTCGTGTTGAACGGAATGTCGTAGCGCAGCCCCACGGGAAAGCGCTTGGAGACGCGTTCCATCGTCTGCTTGACCGACGCCGCGACCTGCAGCGCGTTGGCGCCGGGCTGCAGGTAGACGCCGATCGGCACCGCCGGCGCGTTGTTGAAGGTGGCCGAGAAGCCATAGGTGAGCGCGCCCAGCTCGACATAGGCCACGTCCTTGAGGCGAAGGGCGCCGCCGTTCTCCTCCGACCGGATGATGATGTCCTCGAACTGCGTGCGGTCGACCAGGCGCGGCGGCGTCGTCACCGAATAGGTGAAGGCCTGCGGATTGGTCATCGGCTCCTCGCCGAACCGACCCGCCGCGAACTGCGTGTTCTGCTCGCGCACGACGGCGGCGATGTCGGCGGGCGTGAGGCCGTACTGGGCGACCTTGTCGGGCCGCAGCCAGATGCGCATCGAATAATCCGAGGCGCCGAACAGGGCGGCGTCGCCGACGCCCGGCAGGCGGCGCAATTCGTCGAGCACGTTCACCAGCGCGTAGTTGCTGATGAAGATCGTGTCGTAGCGGCCGCCCGGCGACGACATCGTCAGCACCTGGAGGATCGAGGACGAGCGCTTCTGCACGACCACGCCCTGGCGCTGGACCTCGCTCGGCAACAGCGGCAGCGCCCGCTGCACGCGGTTGCTGACGTTGATGGCGTTCTGGTCGGGGTTGGTGCCGATTTCGAAGGTGACGGTGAGGTTGATCGTGCCCGAGCCGGTCGAGGTCGACTGCATGTAGATCATGCGCTCGACACCGTTGATCTGCTGCTCGAGTGGTGCTGCCACTGTCGAGGCGATGTTCTCGGCCGTGGCGCCGGGATAGGTGGCCGAGACCACGACGTCGGGAGGAACGATCTGCGGATACTGCGAGATCGGTAGTGCCCGCATCGCCACCAGGCCCGCCAGCACGATCACGATCGACAGGACCGAAGCGAAGACCGGCCGGTCGATGAAGAACCTGGAGATCACGGCTTGGCGCCCGGCAATGGCTGCTGCGCGGTGGCTGGCGGCTTGTATGGCACCGGCTTGACGGGGTTGCCCGGCCGGACGCGCATGACGCCGTCGACCACGATGCGGTCGCCCGACTGAAGTCCCTTGCGGACGATCCAGCCGTTGGGCAACTCGCGATAGAGCCGCACCTGCCGCGCGCGGGCCACGGAATCGGCCTCGACAAGATAGACGAAAGGTCCGAGCGGCCCCTGGGAGATGGAAGCCTTCGGCACCACGATGGCGTTCGGCATGGTGATGCCGGTCATGTTCACACGCACGAACTGGCCCGGCAGCAGGCCGCCTTCGTGGTTGGGAAAAACCGCCCGGATCAGGATGGTGCCGGTGCGCGGATCGACCGTGCGCGAGCGCGTGTCGACTTTTCCGAGCTGCGGATAGACCCCGCCGTCGCCGAACTGCAGCTGAACCGAGACATCCTCAAGGGGGTTGTTGCGGGCCTTGTCGATCTCCTGCAATGCCCGCAGCTCGCTGTCGGTGAAGGTGAAGTTCACATAGGCCGGGTTGAGCTGGGTGATGGTGGTCAGCACCGTCTGCTGCGCCTGGACCAGCGTGCCTTCCGGCGGCGAGGTCAGGCTGGTCGGGCCGGTCACCGCCGCCTTGATGGTGGTGAATTCGAGGTTGAGCTTGGCGGTCTCGACGTCGGCCGCCGTCGACTGCACGGCGGCGCGCGCCTGGTCGCGCGCGGCGACGGCATCCTCGAACGACTTCTGCGTCGCCACCTTCTGGGCAGCCAGACCCTCGACGCGCTTGTAGTTCTCCTCGGTCTGCGTGAGCGTGGCCTTGGCCTGCGATGCCTGGGCCATCGCCCGCGCCAGGGCCGCGTCGTAGGTCCTGGGGTCGATGCGGAACAGCACGTCGCCGGCATTGACGACCGCGCCCTCGTTGAATTCGCGCTTGAGAAGCATGCCGCTCACCTGGGAACGGATCTCGACGACGCGGAAGCCGGCGACGCGGCCGGCATACTGCAGCGGCAGCGGGACGTCGGCCTCCTTCAGCTCGACAACGCCGACTTCAGGCGGTGGCGGCGCCGTTGCCGCAGCCGGCCGCGAGGCCGGCCGGTTCCACCAGAAGACGGCCGCGCCAATGGCGACCGCCAGCACGGCGGCTGCAGCGATGCGTCCTATCCAGACTCGCGCGATCATTGGGCCACTATCTAATGTTGGAAAACGCCTACCTGGTGGCGCGACTCCTGAGTGCGCACCGGCACTTATCGACCTGGTGCAGCTCGACCATGTTGCCGCAGGGATCATTCATGAAAACCTGCGTCGAGTCGGGGCTCGTCAGACCTTCGATCACCCAGTATTTCACGCTCATGCGGTCAAGCTCGGCCCGGGTCGCGATGATGTCCGCGACGGCGAACGCAACATGCGGACGCGTCGGGTCCTCGCCCGGCCCCTTGGCGACCGGCGAGGGCTGGTCGCCGCCGATCAGGTGGATCTGGCCGACCTCGCCAACATTGATCCACGCGCCGGGAATGCCGGGAATGGTCGGTCGGCCGTCGTCGCGGCCGAGCCCGAGGACGCTGGCATAAAAGTGCTCCACCGCACTCTGCTTGGCGGCATCGATGCGCACACCGGTATGATGGAGCTCGACAACGTCAATCGCCATCGCTTGTTCCTCCCGAGGGTGCGAATATCCTAGCTGATCAGTGATAGGGAGCGCCAACATGAAGATCGGAGTCTTCGCCACGTTCATGTCGCCCAATGCGACGCCCAAGATGATCCGCGACTTCGGCCGGCGCGCCGAAGGCATGGGCCTCGACTCGATCTGGATGGGCGAGCACGTGGCGCTGTTCGACAAGAACACCTACGGCTATCCCGGCTCGAAGGACGGCCGCATTCCGGTGCCGGCCGGCGGCGGCATGCTGGACGTCACGGCAACCTTCGGCTTTCTGGCGGCCGCCACGACCAAGCTGCGGCTGGGCACCGGCGTGGCCCTCGTGCCGCAGCGCAACCCGATCTACACCGCCAAGGAAATGTGCACGCTGGATTGGCTCAGCGACGGACGCGTCGACTTCGGCATCGGCGTCGGCTGGAACAAGGAGGAGGTCGAGGCCTGCGGCTATCGCTGGGAGGATCGCGGCGCGCGCTGCAACGAATTCCTCGAGGTCATGCGCCGGCTGTGGACCGAGCCGGTCGTCGATTTCAACGGCAAGTGGGTGAAGTTCGAGACCATGCGGCTCGATCCCAAGCCGATCCAGAAGCCGCACGTGCCGATCATCGTCGGCGGCTATGCCGACCAGGCCTTCGATCGCGCGGTGAAGTTCGGCGCCGGCTGGTACGGCTTCAATCTCGATCCGGCCCGCACCAAAGGCATGCTCGACAAGCTCGACGCCGCCTTCGCCAAGGCCGGCAAGAAGCGCGACAAGCGCTACGAGATCATCGTCACGCCGCCGATGTCGACCACGGCCGATGCCCTGCCGGCCTATGCCGAACTCGGCGTGCATCGCCTGGTGGTGAACCTGGGCGGGCAGAGGCCCGAACAGGTCGACAAGCGCCTGCCAGAGATCGAGACGTGGGTGAAGAAGGCGGCGTGAAGTGCGCCTCGAAACGCTGCTTCCGCTCGGCAAGGTCGATCCCGGCCTGCGCGCGCCCGAGGTGCCGCTCGACCTGGGATCGATCGGCAGCAACGCCCGGCTGTTGGACGAGATCGGCTACCACGGCCTCGTCGTCGAGGAGACCAAGGACGATCCGTTCGTCATCATGGCGCTGGCCGCCCAGGCGACGCAGAGGCTCAAGCTTGGCACGTCGGTAGCGATCGCCTTTCCGCGCAGCCCGACCGTGATGGCCATGAGCGCCTGGACGCTGGCCAAGCTCAGTGCCGGGCGCTTCACGCTCGGCCTCGGCACCCAGGTCAAGGCGCACATCGAGCGCCGTTTCGGCGTGCCGTGGTCGCCGGCCGGACCGTGGATGCGCGAATACGTGCAGGCGGTGCGGGCAGTGTGGGACCACTGGCAGAACGGCACGCCGCTCGAGGTCAAGGGCCCGCACTACAACATCAACCTGATGGTGCCGCTGTTCAATCCCGGCCCGATCGAGCATCCGCGCATCCCGATCCATGTCGCGGCGGTCAATGAAGTGATGTGCCGGATGGCAGGCGAAGTGGCCGAGGGCATCCGGCTCCATCCCGTGTGCACGCTGTCCTATATCGAGAAGGTGATGCTGCCAGCCGTCCGCGCCGGCGCCGCCAAGGCCGGCCGCTCGCTCGATGCCTTCCAGACCTGCATGAAGCCGCTGGTCGCCGTCGCCGCCACCGAGGCCGAGCTCGTCCCCAAGGTACGCGACGCGAGAGCGCGCATTTCGTTCTATGCCTCGACGCCGCAGTATCGCGCGGCCTTCGACCATCTCGGCCTGGGCGACCTTGCCGACCGGCTGAAGCTCCTGTCGCGCGCCCAGCGCTGGGAGGAAATGCCCCAGCACATCTCCGACGACATGCTCGAGACCTTCGTCACCATCGGCACCTACGACACGATCGCGCGCAAGCTCTGCGACCGCTATGCTGGCTGCGTCACCGACTGCGAGTTCTCGATCGCGGTGAAGAGCGACGCCGACCGGGAAATCCTGCGCGGGCTGGCCAAGGACATCCAGTCGCAAAGTCTCGACCGGGCGCGACGGGCGATCGTTGGCGCTACCTAGAGAGCCACCCGCGCCGGCGGCAAGGCGAGCCCCGCGACGTCGGCTTTCATGCGGAAGATGCTGCCGCAATTGTCGTGCGGGCCGCCACGCGAGCCGGTGACGATGTAGAGGTCGCTGAGGTCGTCGCCGGCGAAGCACAGGCTGGTCACCATGGGCAGTGGCACAGCGATGTCCTTGCGATGCGTGCCGTCGGCATTGAACACGGCGACCCGCCCGCCATGGGCATCGGCGACCCAGACCGAGCCGTCACTTGCCACCTTCAGGCCGTCGGGCACGCGGTCCTCGCCAAGCGAGGCGAACTTGCGCCAGGGACCGACCGCGCCGTCCGGCTTGACGTCATAGACGCGCACCAACGGGGCGCGCGCATCGGAGTGATAGAGACGCTTGCCGTCCGGCGAGAAACCGAGGCCATTGGTCAGCAGGATGCCGTCCGACAGCGTGCGCATCGTGCCATCCGTGTCGATGACATGGAGATGGCCGGGCCTGGGCGCCTCGCCGCCGAAGACGCGGTAGGCTAGCGAGCCGACATAGACCCGTCCCGCCTGATCCGTGGTGAGGTCGTTGAAGCCGGTGGCCCCGGGGATGGCATCGAGGGGCAGCAGCGACTTCGTCGTGCCGTCCTTCAGCGACACCCAGGCGATGTCGCGCCCGCCGACCACCAGGCCACCCGACGCGTGCAATGCCATGCCGCCGATGCCGCGGCGCTTGGGGATGACAAGCGACACCTTGCCGGCGCGGTCCAGCAGATGAACACCACCGTTGATGACGTCGCTGAAGTAGAGACCGCGGGCGGGATCCCAAACCGGGCCTTCGATCAGGCCATAGCCAGTCGCTACCTGTTGCATGAATTCACCCCTCGGCGATCAACCGCGCCAGGGCCTCCGGCGTCGACAACATCGGGTAGTGACCGGTGTCCAATTCGTGCCAGCGGCCCTTCAGCCGGTCGGCCGTGCGGCGCTGGTGGGCGACCGGTGGATTGGTGCTGCGCTTGCACCAGATCACCGAGGCGTTCCACGACTGGTCCCAGAACCGCTCGAGCTTGACCGGCGCCTGCATCGCGCCAATCGGATGCATCGTGCAGCGATCGAGCGCCCAGCGCCGCACCGCCGGATCGAGGTCGGCGAACAGGCGCGTCTCGAAATCCTGCCGCGACGGACCGCTGGTCAATTCGGTGTTGACCGCCGTCGGACGCTTGACGATGTCGGGCAGCGCCTCGCCGTCGAGCAGCGCCAGGGCGTCGGCGAACACCACCCGCGCCACGCGCTCGCGCGCCAACTCGGCGGCACGCGCCATCACCATGCCGCCGGTGCTGGTGCCGGCCAGCACCACGTCCTTCAGGTCCTGATAGAACAGCAGGTCGGCCACTTCGGCTGCATGGGTCTCGGTGGTGATGCCGGCGCGAACCTGGCCCTTGCGCTCGGCGCAGCCGTCCAGAGTCGGCGTCAGCACCAGATGGCCCTGGGCGCGCAAACGCTCGGCGACCGGGTTCCAGATCCAGCCGCCCTGGTAGGCGCCGTGGATCAGCACGAATGTGGTCATCATCACTCCCCTTTTTTCACGGTCACGCCGGCCATCTGCTCGAAGACCTTAACGATCGCGGCGCCATCCTGCTTGTTCAGTCCCTGGGCGCGCGCCATCTGGTAGACCTGCTGCGTGACGTTCGCCAACAACAGGGGCACGCCGAGACGCTTGGCGAAGGCGGTTTCCAGTTCCTGGTCCTTGTAGGAAATGTCGATCGTCCCGCCCGGCACGAAGTCGCCGGCAAGGATGCGCGGCACGCGGAGCTCCCACGCAGCACTGGCGCCGGTCGAGACGCGCACCACCTCGTAGATGGTCTGCGGATCGAGCCCCGCCTTCACGCCCAGCACCATGGCTTCTGCCACCGCCACGGTGTTGACCTGGACCAGCATGTTGTTGACCAGCTTCATGGCGAGGCCGCTGCCCAGCGGGCCGACATGGAACGTGCGATTGCCCATGGCCGCGAACAGATCCTCGCACTTGGCGACGACATCGGCGGCTCCGCCCACTATCACCGACAGCTCGCCCGATTGAGCCCGCCCCGTGCCGCCGCTCACCGGCGCATCCAGCATGGCGATGTCACGCGCCGCCAGCTTGTCGGCGACGGCGCGCGCGGCGAAGGGATCGATGGTCGCCATGCAGAGCACGATGTGACCGGCCTTGGCACTCTTGACGATGCCGCGCTCGCCCAGGATCACAGATTCGGCCTGCTCGGTGGTCTCGACGATGACGATGGTCCGTTCCACCGCCGCTGCCACGGCTTCTGCCGTGACGGCGAGTTCGGCCCCCTTGTCGCGAAGGGGCGCGGTTTTCGTCTGGTCGATGTCGTGCACCACCAACTTGAAGCCGGCTTTCACGAGATTGAGCGCCATCGGCCCGCCCATGGCGCCGAGCCCGATGAATCCTACCTTGCCGGCCATGTCCCCTCCTCGGCTAGACGCCGCCGGTCACATCTATCGTGAGGCCAGTGACGAAATCAGCTTCGGCCGAGGCCAGGAAGCAGATGACGTTGGCCTGGTCGGTCGCCTCGGCGACGCGGCGCAGCGGCGTGCGTTCGATCTCCTCGGCCTGCGACGCCTGGGAACGCTTGTCCCAGTGCGGCCGGATGCGTTCGGTGAGCGTTATGCTGGGCGCGATGGCATTGACGTTGATGCCCTCGGGACCGAGCTCGTGGGCAAGCTTGCGCGTGAAGGCGATGATGCCGCCCTTGGCCGCGGCATAGGCGCTCGAGCTGTTCTGGCTCAAGCCCCGCCCGGCGATCGACGCCAGGTTGACGATCTTGCCGCTGCGCCGCCGCTTCATCACCGGAATCACCGCGTGGGTGAACAGGAAGGTGCCGTCGAGATTGAAGGCGATCAGCTTCTGCCAGTCGGCGAAGGCGAGCTGCTCGGTGGTCGCCTGCGGATTGGCGATCACCGTGCTGCCGCCGACGGCATTCACCAGAATGTCGATCGCGCCGAAGTCGCGCGCCACCTCCGCGACCACCGCGTCGACCTGCGCCGCATCGAGGGCGTCGACCAGCTTGCCTTCCACCCTGCCGCCCGACTTGCGCAGCGCCGATACCGCCTCGTCGAGGCGGCCCTGGTGGTTGTCGACGGCGATCACCGTCGCGCCCTCGCGCGCCATGATCGCGGCGGTGGCCCGGCCGATGCCGTTGGCTGCCGCGGTGATCAGCGCCACCTTGCCCTTGAAGCGCATGCCTGCTCCCCTTGAAGAGTGAATTCGGCGCTAAGGCAGAGGATCGAGCACGACCACGGGAATCTCGCGCGCCGTCTTCTTCTGGTAGTCGACATAGGGCGGCCACCAGACGACGGCCTGATCCCAAAGCCTGGCCCGCTCCGCGCCCGACACGGTCCGTGCCTTGGCCTTGAGTTTCTTGGTGCCGACCTGAAGCTCGACCTCGGGATGGACGACGATGTTCTTGTACCAGCCGGGATGGTCCGGCGCGCCACCTTTGGAGGCGACGATGAAATATCCCTTGCCGGCCTCGCCGTAGAACAGCGGGAACAGGTGCTTGTTGCCGGTCTTGCGTCCCTTGGTGATCAGCAGCAACGACGGCACCGTACGTTGCGGCTGGTTGGGAAAGTTGGTCGTGTACATGTGGCCATCGGTGCCGCCACTCTTCAGATAGCGATCGACATGATCCTTCATCCATTGCGGAAGGTTGTCGGGCATCTTTGCGTCGGTCATTTCTGTCTCCTTGAGGGTTGCTGTCACGCCGGCAGGCGCGTCGATTGCCAGGTCACCATTTGCCAGCGTCCATTGCGCTTGGCGTAGACGTCCGTGAAGCGAACGCCGAAGGCGTTGGGCGCGCCGTTCGACACGACCTTGATCTGCGCAATTCCCGTCAACACCACGGTATCGCCGAGGTCCTGCGCCTTCACGTCGGACGGCTCCACGCTCGTGTAGACGGTCGATCCCGCAGTCATGTTGCCGATCAGGCTCTTCTTGGTGTCGAGCCGCGCCGAGGAATGGGTGTAGATCAGATCGTCGGCCAGCACCGCCTCCAGGGTGGCGATATCCTTCGCCGCCATCGCGTGCATGCGCTTGCGGTCGAGATCGATGACCGTCTGTCCGTTGCCCGCCATGTCGCACCTCAGTTGTAATTGAGCTTCAGGCCCGGCGTCGGCCATTGCATGACGCCGAGTTGGCCCTTGTCCGACAACGTAATGTAGGCCGTCTTCATGTCGGCGCCACCGAAACAGATATTGGTCGGAAAGACGTCGGGCATCTTGACCTCGCGCACGACCGCGCCGGCCGGCGAGAATTCGGTGATCTTGCCTGTGGTCAACGTCACTACGACGATATTGCCATCGGCCAGCACGGCGATGCTGTCGAAGCGCGCGGGCCCGATGACGCCGCCGATCACCTTTCCGCTGTGCGCTGCATGCCCCTTGGGTTTGCGCAACACGCCCGGACCTTCGACGTCGAACGCCACGAGGCTGGCACTCTCGGTGTCGGCGACGTACAGCACCTTGCCGTCGGGCGACAAGGCGCAGCCGTTGGGACTGAGAAACGGGTAAGCCAGGCAAACGATCTTCGATCCGTCCGGCAGCGCATAATAGACACCGCCATGGTCGCGGTGGCGGGGGTAGCGCTTGCCGAGATCGGTGAAGTAGAAGCCGCCCTGCTTGTCGAACACCAGGTCGTTGGGCGCCGACAGCTTGTGGCCGTCGCATTCGATGTAGAGCGTCTTGGCCGCGCCGGTGTTGCGGTCCAGCCGCTGCACCGAGCCGTGCTTGTAGTCGGGATGCGGCCCCTGCCCCATCGAGACGCCCTCGACGTAGCGGCTGCCGCCGTTGTTGCAGAGATAGAGCGCGCCGTCGGGCCCGACAGCGAGGCCGTTCGGCCCGCCGCCGGCCGCCGAGAACAGCGATACCTTGCCGTCGGGCGTCACGCGCGAGCAGCGGCCGTTGCGGATTTCCGTCAGGATCACCGATCCGTCGGGCATGACCACCGGGCCTTCGGGAAAGCCGAGACCCGCCGCCAGAATGCGCACATCACTCATCGCGTTCCTCCGATTTCATTGCCGGCTTGCGGTCATTCTACTGCCAAACCGCCGGCTTTCCATGTAGAGGGCATGGGTCCGACCGCAGCGCGACATCAAAGGAGGAAACATGCCGATCGCCACAAAATACCTGTTCATCGTCAGCATGGATGTGACCAAGGAGAAGGAGGCGCTGTTCAACGAGGTCTATGACACCGAGCACGTGCCGCTGCTGTTGAAGGTGCCGGGCGTCAGGGCGGTCACCCGCTGGAAGACCGAACCCGCCGCCTTCAATCTCGCCGGCGAGCGCAAGCTGCTCGATGGCGGCAGCGAGCCCAACTATATGGCGATCTATGAACTCGACAGTCCGGACGTGCTGCTGAGCAAACCGTGGGCCGAGGCAGCGGAAAAAGGCCGCTGGCCGGGCGAGGTCCGTCCCTTCACCTCGAACCGCCGGCACATCGTCCGCAAGGTGATCTGACCGCCGCGGATGGCGTTGACGGGCTGCGTCACGCCTTTAACGTGCGCGTCCAAGGGGAGGTCCCATGGCAATCCGAGCTGATGTCGCTGCCCAACGCGCAAAGGCGTGCAAGGCGTTCATGGCGCAGGTGCACGCGACCACGGCGAAAGAAGGCATCACCCCTTCGACGCTGCATGCGCTGAAGCTGAAACTGGTGGCCCTGGCCAGGCGTAGGGACCTGTTCCCGCTGGCCGACTTCGCCATGCCGCAGGCGCAGGGCCGCAGCCATCCCCTGCTGGTCGAAGACAATGACGGGCACGGCCTCTATCTGACCATCAGTCTCCCGGGCAAGGAGGCGGCGCCGCACGACCATGGCATCTGGTGCGTCAATGCCGCGATCTCGGGGCGGGAGCGGCACGAGTTCTATCGGCGCACCGATGACGGCAGAAAGATCGGAAGCGCCACGGTGGTCAAGGTGGGCGAGGTGATGGTCGAACCGGGCAGTGGCATGGTGATGGCCGACCATGACATCCACAGCACCGTGGTCGTGGGCGACCGGCCGTCTGTCAGTCTGGCGCTCTATGGCTACGCCCTGGCGCGGTTCCCCTCCGTCCAGTGGTTCCATCCCGAGTTCACATCGGTGCGCGCGACTGCGTCGCGTCGGCATGCAGCGTGAGGCACTGATGGCACGGACGCCGAAGACGTTCCAGGTCACGATCCGCAACAGCGGTCAGACGATCGCCTGCGCCGCCGATCGGACGATCCTGCAGGCGGCAATCGCCGCCGGAGTCGACTACCCCTACGCTTGTGCCACGGGCAATTGCGCGACCTGCATCTCCAAGCTCGAGGATGGAAAGGTGTCGCTCCTGCCGCACGGCGACGCCTGCTTGGGCAAGGCGCAGCAGAAATCAGGCCTGACGCTTGCCTGCCGGGCGCGGCCGCGCAGCGACGTGACGATCAACTGGCTGGCACGCGCCGGGAGCTAGCGAAGCGAAGTCCATGCAGATCGGTTTCAACCTGCCGAACTCCGGCCCGCTTTCCGCCGTCGCCGAAATGACGAAGATCGCCACCGAGGGCGAGGCGATGGGCTTCGACTATCTCACCATGACCGACCACGTCGTGCTGCCCGACACCAAGGTCCCCGGCTATCCCTATTCCGAGAGCGGCGAGTTCTACGAGTCCGCGCCGACCGAACGGCACGAGCAATTGATCGGCATGGCCTATGTCGCGGCCAAGACCACGCGCATCCGCCTGGTGGCGGCCGTGCTGGTGGTGCCGCACCGCCCCGCCGTGCTGGCCGCCAAGATGCTGGCCACCCTCGATGTGCTGAGCGGTGGGCGGCTGGTCGTGGGTGTCGGCGCCGGCTGGCTGAAGACCGAGTTCGACGCCGTCGTCACGACTCCCTTCGTCGACCGCGGCGCGGTGACCGATGAGTACATCGACGCCTTCCGCGTGCTGTGGACCGAAGCCGCGCCGCGCTTTGCCGGCCGCTTCACCAACTTCGACGGCATTGTGCTGGAGCCCAAGCCCATCCAGCGGCCCTACCCGCCGATCTGGATCGGCGGCGAGAGCGGTCCCTCGGTGCGTCGCGCTGCCAGGATCGGCGATGCCTGGTATCCGATCGGCAGCAACAACAAGCACCTGCTCGACACGCTGCCGCGCCTGAAAGCCGGCATCGCCCGCCTGCGCAAGGCCACCGCCGAGACCGGTCGCGACCCCGCCTCCGTCGGCGTCGCCTATCGCGTGAAGCGTTATGGTGCGGCGGTGCCGCCCGTCGCCTCGGATGGCGACCGTCGCCTGTTCTCGGGCAGCGAGGCCGACGTTATCGGCGATTTCCGCGCACTGCGCGATGCCGGCGTCACCGCCCTCGACATCGATTTCGGCCGCCCGACCGCCGCAGCGGCGATCGCCGAAATGCGCCGGTTCAAGGCCGCCGTTATCGAGAAGATCTGACGGGGCGTGCCAGTCCGAGATGATCGCGCAACATCGTGCCTGAGTAGTCGGCGCGAAACAGGCCACGCTCCTGCAGCAGGGGCACCACCAGCTCCACGAAGTCGTCGAACTGGCCGGGGAAGAACGGCGGCATGACATTGAAGCCGTCGGCGGCGCCCGCACGGAACCAGCGCTCCAGCGTGTCGGCGATCCGCAACGGGGTATCGACCAGCAGCAGGTGACCGCGCGCCGCCGCCGCTCGATGGAAGAGTTGCCGCAAGGTCAGTTTCTCGCGGCGTGCCATCTGCGCCAGCAGGGCGGCCCGGCTCTTGAGATGCTCGGTCTCCGGCAGTTCAGGCACAGGCTCATCGAGCGGATAGACCGACATGTCGGCGCCCAGTCGCTCCGACAGGACGGTGAAAGCCTGCGCCGTATCGATGTTGCGATTGAGCTCGACGAAGATCGCCTGCGCCTCCTGCTCCGTCCGCCCGATCACCGGGAAAACGCCCGGCATGACCAGTGCGCTCGCCGCCGGTCGGCCAAAGTCGATCACCTGCGCCCTCACTGCCTTGTAGAAGACCTGCGCCTCCGCCATGTCGTTCTGCGCCGTGAACACCACGTCGGCGATGCGCGCCGCCAGCGCCTGGCCGGGGCCCGAGGAACCGGCCTGGATCAGCACCGGGTGACCCTGCGGCGATCGCGGCACGTTCAACGCACCCTGGACACTGAAGTACTTCCCCTGAAAATCCGGCACATGCAGGCTGCCGGGGCGGACAAAGCGTCCGGCTGCCTTGTCGGCGATGAAGGCATCGTCGTCCCAGCTGTCCCAGAGAATCCGGCAGGCCTCGACGAATTCCTCGGCCATCGCGTAGCGCTCGGCGTGCGGCGGGTGCTGGCGGCCGAACACGGCGCCCGACTTGGCGTAGGCGGTCGTGACGACGTTCCACCCTGCCCGCCCTCCCGAGAGATGATCGAGCGAAGCGAAGCCGCGCGCCACGTGATAGGGATCGGCATAGGTCGTCGACGCGGTGGCCGCCAGCCCGAGCCGCGACGTGCCCATGGCCAGTGCCGAGAGCAAGGTCAGCGGCTCGAATTTGCCGATGGTCGAGGGATGCTCGCCGTAGCCGGTGGCAAAACCGTCACCCAGGAAGAACATATCGAACTTGCCGCGCTCGGCGGTGGCGGCGATGTGTTTCATCAGCCCAAGATTGGGGCCGCCCGACACGGCATCGGGATGTCGCCAGCCGGCCACGTGATGGCCCGGCACCTGCACGAAAACGCCGAGACGCATCTGGCCGCGTGGTGTCACGAGCGTGCCCGCCTAGAGAGTCTGCGAACCGCGCCGCCGGGCAAGACCGAGGCGAAAGATCGACGTCGGACTATGCGGCACGGCATGCGGCAGCATCAGGTCAGGCCCCCAGCCGATATCGAGCATCGACGAACCGGGGAAGCTGCCGGCGCGGTCGACATAGGCCGGCGTCCTGTCCAGACCGACCGCCGGCCCGACCCGCGTCAACAGACCGATCGGCGACTCCTGATCGACCAGATAGCGATCGAGCTCGCTGTCGACGATCGGAACGGCCGCTTCGCGATTGTCGGCATAGCGCGTGCCGAGCATGGCCGTCTTGGCCAGCGCCACGCGGACCCGCCAACTGCCGCCCTCCTCGGCGCGACGCTGCAGCGCCGCCAAGACGCCGAGCGCGCCCAGGCAGCCCGAGCCGTAGTCGTTGAAGTAGGCAGGGATCAGCGCCGTCTTTCCAAGCCTGGCGCTGTGCAAGGCCGCCAGTCCGGTGGCGGCCTGCGCCAGCTGCTCCCAGCCACGGCGCTCGGCCCACGGCCCCTGGAAGCCATAGGCATTGACCTCGACATAGATCAGCCGCGGATTGATCTTGCGCAGGTCCTCCGGGCCGAAGCCGCGGCGGGCAAAGGATCCCGGGCGGAAGCCCTGCACGAAGACGTCACACTCGCGCACCAGCTCGAGCGCCCGTGCCCGGTCGACCTCGGCGCGCAGATCCATGTAGGTGTTTTTCTTGCCGAACGACGTGTCGATGTCGAAGCCGAGAATATGGTCCTGATAGGGATAGCGGCAGTGAATGACGTCGGCGCCGTGCTCGGCCAGCAGCTTGCTGACCGTGGGTCCCGCAACGACATGCGTGAAGTCGAGCACGCGCAGCTTCTCCAGCGGCCGGAAAGCGGCCGGCGTGAAGGGCACCGCGGGACCGTCGGCCAGCCGGTCAAGTTCGATCAGCGGCACGCCGGCCAGCGCCTTGCCCTGGGGATGGGCGTGCCATTCCTCCGGACTGCGCTTGATCGCGGCACAGAGCCCGAGGGCGGCGAGCTCGTCCTCGAGCGGCTGGGCATCGTATTGCGCTACGCGCTTGGCAATCGCCTCGCGGTCGCTGGGACAGCCGAGGAACCGCAGGATGCCGTCGCGTAGATGTGAGTAGGCGCCGTTGAAGACGATCTCGCGGCCATCGCGCGTGCGGTAGAAGCCGTTGACCGGCGTGAACACCGCGCTGATGTCGAACTGCCAGCCGCTCTGGAAGAAATGCGCGACCTCGTTGAAGAGCAGCGCCGCATGGCGCCGGTCAACCTTGACCTGCTGGGGCCCGAGACCACGGCGCTCGCCAACCCTCGCCACGGCGCTGCCGATCGCTCCCATCAGCGTGACGGCAAAGTCTGCGGCCTCGACGACGGAATCGATGTAACTCGGGGATTGCTCGACCTCGACCGCGTCCGACGCGGGCTGAGGCAGGCCCAGCCCCTGGGTGATTTCCGCCAGGATCTTCTTTTGTCGTTCGCTGTACACCGTCGCAAAATGAGCCCAACAGGCCCCAATGTCGCGCGTCATTTTTCCAGAGGAGACGAAGATGGCCGAACCACTTGTCGTCATTACCGGTGCCAGTTCGGGGATCGGGCTTGCCCTTGGCCGGGCGTTCGCCAAGGACGGCAACGCGCTGCTGTTGATCGCGCGGCATATGAAGCCGGTGGAAGACCTGTCTGCCGATCGAACAGCCTATGCGGAGGCCGACGTCGCCGACTACCCAGCACTCGAGCGCGCCATCCGCGGCGCCGAAGCGAAATTCGGCAAGACCGCCTGCCTGATCAACAACGCCGGCCTGGCCGACGCACGGAATTTCAAGGACGTCGATCCGGCAAGCTACAGCCACGAGATCGACGTCAACCTGAAGGGCGTGCTGAACGGCACCAAGGCGGTGATCGGCGACATGTCGAGCCGCGGTGCCGGCACCATCATCAACATCAGCTCGGTCAGCGACCGCAAGACCTCGCCGGTGGCCGTGACCTACACCGCCACCAAGTACGGCGTGCGGGCCATCAGCGAATCGCTGCGCGAGGCCGAGGGCAGAAACGGCGTGCGCGTGATCAATGTGGCGCCGGGCTACGTCCGCACCAACATCCATGCCGGCATGGGCATCAGTTTCGACGAATACCGCAAGGCACTCGGCGATCCCGATTTCCTGACTGCAGAGGAGCTCGCCGATATCGTGCTTTATTGCTGGAAGTTGCCGGCGCGGGTCTGCATCCGGGACATCGTCGTGGCCCCGACGCGCACGACCTTCTGAATTCCGAGAGTCTTCGTGCATAATGGTGGTCGACATGACGCCGCCCACCAGCACCAACGCCGTTGCGATCGAACTCAATGCGGTGCTCGTGGCGCTCACCGCCGATGAGCCGCAGGTGCTGACCCTGGAAGACGGCGCGCTGCTGCCCTCGGGGTCGTTCGAATCGGAGCACCCTACCCTGCAGACCGGCGTGCGCGCCTGGGTCGAGCAGCAGACGCACCATCCGCTGGGCTATGTCGAGCAGCTCTACACCTTCGCCGACCGCAACCGCGGCGCGGCCGAGGGCGGCCGCGTGGTGTCGATCAGCTATCTCGGCCTGACGCGCGAGCGTCTGTCGCGTGGACCGCGCGATCCGGAATGGCGCAACTGGTACCGTTATTTTCCCTGGGAGGATTGGCGCACCGGCCCTGCCCCGCTGGTCGCCAGGCAAATCCTGCCCCGCCTCAGGAAGTGGGCGAATACGCGCGATCGCAAGCAGCGTGTTGAAATGAATTTCGGCGACGGCAAGGAGCAGTGGAACGAAGACCTGGTGCTGCAGCGCTACGAGCTGCTCTACGAGGTAGGCCTGGTCCCCGAAGCTGGCGGATCGGCCGCCGATCCCCTGCTGGGCATGCCGATGCGCCACGACCATCGCCGCATCCTCGCCACCGGCATCGCCCGGCTGCGCGCCAAGATCAAGTATCGTCCGGTGGTGTTCGAGCTGATGCCGCCGGAATTCACGTTGCTGCAGCTGCAGCGCGCCGTCGAGGCGCTGGCCGGGCGGCCATTGCACAAGCAGAACTTCCGCCGCCTGATCGACCAGCAGGGCCTGGTCGAGGAAACCGGTGCGATCTCGTCGGAGACCGGCGGCCGCCCGGCCAAGCTCTATCGCTTTCGCCGCGAGATCGTGCTCGAGCGCGCCGTCGGCGGCAGCAAGCTGCCGTTGTCGCGCTCGGTGTGATCGCTTCTATCGGGGGGCGACGCGTTTCCAGTCGGCGGCAACGAAACCCTGCGCATCGAGCGGCGCTTCCTTGGCGATCGCAGGCTCGGCTCCCCGGCACACCCAATCGTAGGCCAGCATCCGTGCCGTCCCGGTAACGACCCGCGGGATGACGGCAGAGGCGCTGTTCTGCGGATCCCTGCAGAATTCCCGCATGGCCGGGCTCGGCGTGCGGTCGGTGCCGGCCCGCATGCAGGACGGCGTCTGGGCATTGCGGCAGACCAGCACTTCGCCGTCCACGCAGCGCCAGGCGATGCCATAGAAGGGCTGCGTTCCGTCGCGAAACGCCGTGATCTCCCGCGGGCTGAAGTAGGACGCCAGCATCCCGTCGGGCACGCCGCCGCTAAATCGGGCATCGGGCTCATTGATCGTGCCGACGGCCCGGCAATAGGCCGAGGGATCGGTGAATTGTTGAGCCTGCGCTACTGCCGACGTCGCGCCGACCAAGGCGGCCAGCGTGGCGACGATGATGATTCTGACCGGCATCTTTCGGCCTCCGTGGCCGTCTTGTACCGCGAAAATAGGGGTTGACGCCTATTATGCTCACTCTTAGCATAATAGAAATGCTCTTAGTGAGCAGAAGAGGTGCCAGATGTCCTCCCTCGCTTTCTCCCCCGACCTGATGAGCCGCACCGCGCCACTCTATGAGCGTGTGAAGTCGGTGATCCCCTCGATTGAATGGCCGGCCTTCGCGGCCGACATCGACGCCATCCTGACGCTGAAGCGCGAGCGCGACGCGGTGATCCTGGCGCACAACTACCAGACGCCGGAGATCTTCCACTGCGTCGCCGACATCGTGGGCGATAGCCTCGCACTCGCCCGCGAGGCCATGAAGGTCGATGCCAAGGTGATCGTGCTGGCCGGCGTCCATTTCATGGCCGAGACGGCAAAGCTCCTCAATCCGGCCAAGCACGTGCTGATCCCCGACCTCAGGGCCGGCTGCTCGCTCGCCGCCTCGATCACCGCCGCCGATGTGCGCCTGTTGCGCCAGCGTTACCCTGGCGTGCCGATTGTCACCTACGTCAATACGTCGGCGGCGGTGAAGGCAGAGAGCGACATCTGCTGCACCTCGGGCAACGCCAGGAAGATCGTTGAAAGTCTCGGGGTCCCGAAGGTTATCATGCTGCCCGACGAGTATCTGGCGCAGAACATCGCCCGCGAGACCGGCGTCGAGATCGTCACCTGGGCGGGACACTGCGAGGTCCACGAGCGCTTCTCCGCCGCCGACGTCCGCCAGTTGCGCGCCGGCCATCCCGGCATCGTGGTGCTGGCCCATCCGGAGTGTCCGCCCGAAGTGGTGGCCGAGGCCGACTTCGCCGGCTCGACCGCGGCGATGATCGACTATGTCGGCACCCAGCACCCGGCGCGGGTCGTGCTCATGACCGAATGCTCGATGAGCGACAATGTCGCCGTCCAGCATCCCGAAACGGAGTTCATTCGGCCGTGCAATCTCTGCCCCCACATGAAGCGCATCACCCTGCCCAGGATCCGGCGTGCGCTGGAAACGATGGAGCACGAGGTGACGATCGACCCGACCGTCGCCGGACCGGCGCGACGGGCGGTCGAACGCATGCTGGCGATCTGAGCGCATCATGACTGTCCCCTCCCTCCCAACCGTCATGCTCGAACCGCTGGTCCGCGCAGCGCTTCTGGAAGACCTCGGCCGCGGCGGCGACGTCACCACCGACGCCGTCGTGCCGGCACAGGCGCGCGCCGAAACCGCGCTGGTCGCACGCCAGCCTGGCGTGGTGGCCGGGCTCGACCTCGCCTGCCTCGCCTTTCGCCTGGTCGAGCCGGCGATCGAGATCAGGATCGAACGCCCGGACGGCACGCGGCTGGCGCCGGGCGACCGGGTCGCCACCATCGAGGGCCCGGCGCGCGGCGTGTTGACGGCCGAGCGCGTGGCCTTGAACTTCCTTGGCCATCTCAGCGGCGTCGCCAGCGCCACGGCGACGCTGGTCGAAGCGGTGAAGGGCCACAAGGCGCGCATCTGCTGCACGCGCAAGACCATGCCCGGCTTGCGCGCCGTCCAGAAATACGCAGTCCGCGTCGGCGGCGGCGCCAATCACCGGCTGGGGCTCGACGATGCCGTGCTGATCAAGGACAACCACGTTGCCGCGGCCGGCGGCATCAAGGCGGCGATCCTGGCGGCACGCTCGAGTGTCGGCCATCTGGTGAAGATTGAGGTCGAAGTCGACACGCTGGCGCAGCTCTCCGAAGCGCTGGCCGTCGGCATCGATGCGGTCCTGCTCGACAATATGAAGCCCGACGAACTCGCCAAGGCCGTCCGCATGATCGACGGCCGCGCCATTGCCGAAGCCTCCGGCCGCATCACGCCCAAGACGGCACCGGCCATTGCCGCGAGCGGCGTCGATCTGATCTCGGCCGGCTGGCTGACCCACAGCGCCAGTGTCCTCGATATCGGCCTGGACTGGCGCGGGAACTAGGGAAATACCGGGTCGCCGTAGGGATAGAACTTCTTCAGGTTGACGTTCTTGTAGGGCAGCCCTTCGAGCCGCACCGTGCCGAGGAACGGCTCGACAGGCTCGACCAGCAGGATGGTCTTGGCAAATCCTGAATCGTCGAAGCCACGCCGGAAGTGGACCCGCGACTTGATAGCGATCACCTTGAACGAGGCGACGTCGAAGCCGAGCGCGTTCAACGGCAGGGGCTCCTGGACCTGCACGAGGTGGCGGCTCAGCACCAGCACGTTGTTGCGACCGAACTTCACCACGACACAGAGCTGGCCGTAGCCCTCGACGGCGTTCATCACGATGCCCTTGATGCGCACCGGCTGGCCGGCCGATTCGTCGACCACGCCGCCCACGTCGTAGTCAAAGGCGTCGCCCGCCTTCGTGCCCTTGGCCTTCAAGGCGTCGCTGAGCCTGGCGTCGGCGATGGTGGCAAACAGCACGCCCTCGAGTTCCTGCTCGATCACCTCCTTGAGGATCCACGTGGCGGAGCCGGAGCGGTCGCTATGGTCGGCCAGCACGACTGGCGTCGCGCCGCGTGCCACGGCCTGCTTGGCGAGCGTCACGCCCTCGGGAATCAGATGGACCTTGCCCGCCTTGACCAGCGCCTCGCGCTGCCGCCACGCCCAACCGGCCATGTCATCGGCGACCTTGCGCGCCAGCTCGAGCTTGCCGTTGCTCATCGCCTGGATGGTCATGCCGGCGTCGGGCACATCGGCGAAGGGAAAGCTGAAAAAGACATTCACGTAGACGTCGGGCTCGCGCGCCTCCCAGGTGAGTGCGCGCTGCACCAGGTCCATCCACGGCGAGGCGCCGGTCCATTGCACGACGGTCGGCGTGATGATCGGCAGCTTCACCGTGACGGTGGCGGGCTTGTAGTCGCCGCGGATCGCCCGCACCAGCATGCGCGCCGCGCGCTCGCCCTGGAGGTACATGTCGTAGTGCGGGAAATATTTCACGCAGAAGGCCATGTCGGCGGCGGCGAGGAATTCCTCGTCCTCGTTGCCGTGCGGATCGAAGGTGCCGACGATAAAGGCGCCGCGTCCCACCACCTCGCGCACCCGCCGTGCGATGTCGGCCTCAGGCCTGGCCACGCCGCGCACGCCCATGGCGCCGTGCAGGCTGAGATAGACACCGTCCCATTTACCGCCGGCCTTGAGCTCGGCGATCATCTTGCCGAGAAAGCTCTCATAGGCCTCCTCGGCGATCCAGCCGGAAGCCGTGCCGGTCTTGGGCCACAGCGGCGATTCGATGCCGACCAGCTCGACCCCGTCATGCTCGCGCGCCACCTTCACGAAGCCGCCCATGTAGAACTTGGGATCGTGCGCCAGCAACGCCTCGCCCTTGGCCGGCGAGCCCTCATAGAGAAAGTCCTCGAGCGTGGTGTCGTTCTTGAGGAACGTCACGGTCTCGTGGGAGAAATGCAGGACGGCAATGCGGATCGGCTGGCGGCTCATCCGACCGTTTTACTAGGGAGGCGACAAATGGCAAATCGCGTCATCGACGCCGACGGCCACATCTGCGAGCCGCCCGCGGTGTGGAACGACTATATCGAGAAGCGCTACCGCGCCGATGCGATTCGCGTGGAGCGCGACAGCGACGGCCGCGACTGGATCTCGGTCAATGGCGCGATGCGGCGTAATCTGCGTCCGGCGGCCGCTTGCGTGCCGTGGGGCATGGACGATCCCAACAACGTGCCGAGCTGGGGAGACATCCTGCCCGGCTCCTACGACGGCGGGGCGCGCGCCACCGTGCTGGAAGAGGAAGGGATCGAGCGCTCGCTGCTCTATCCCTCGCTCTATCTCATCGCCGGCGACATCGAGGATCCCGCGGTCGCTGCCGCCGCCTGCCGCGGCTACAACGAATGGATCTCCGACATGTGCCGCGACGGGCGTGGCAAGCTTCAGGCGGTCGGTATCGTGCCCTTGCAGAACGTCGAGGCCGCGACCCGCGAGGTCGAGCACATCGCCAAACTCGGCCTGAAGGGCGTCTGCTTCCGGCCCGAGCGCTACAAGGGGCTGGCGCTTTACGATGACGCGCTGAAGCCGTTCTGGGAGCGCGTCGCAGGCAACGGCCTGTTCGCCGCCGTCCACGGCAGCTTCGGCGCTCTGATGCCGAGCTTCGCCACCGGCCGTTACGACAACCTGTTCTTCAGCCACATGATCTGCCATCCCTTCGAGCAGATGGCGGCGATGCTCGACATCGTCGCCGGCGGCGTGCTCGAGCGGCATCCGAGGCTGCGCGTCGCTTTTCTCGAGTCAGGCCTGGGCTGGCTCGAATACTGGCTCGACCGGCTGGACGGCCATTTCAACTCGATGGGCCAGCACGTGCCGTGGCTGAAGCGCAGGCCGACCGAGCTGTTCCGCGAACAGTGCTTCATCTCCATCGAGTCGGACGAGGCGCACCGCCTGCCGCGACTCAAGGAGATGGGGATCGAACACTGCGTGTTCTGGGGCGCCGATTACCCCCACTACGACTGCACGTACCCCGGCGCGGTAACGGAACTGGAGAAGAACCTGGCGCCGATCGAGCCCGCACTGGCCGATGGCGTGCGTTGGCGGACGGCCGAACGGTTTCTCGGATTGAAGTGAAGCGCTTGCGGGCATTCGAATGCGGCTTAGTTGCCGACCGAGCAGCTCTTGTGCATCTCGCCGCAGACCCGCATCACCGCCGCGATTACGCGCGATGTCGTGGGCGTCTCGTGGGGTCCGGCCGTGCCGGCGACATAGAGCTGCGAGACCTCGTCGCTCAGCGCCACCACGTGGAGGGTGGCGGTGCGATCGCCCTCGGCGACCTGAAGCCGGTGCTGAGCGGCATCGACCATGATCATGTGGAGCGCGGTGTTCTTGCGCGCGTGATCGAGCGCCACGGCGAAGACCTTGGCGGCCGGCGCCTCGAGAATGACCGAGGCGAAGTCATAGCCAGGACGGTTGCCCTGCTGGCCCTCGGCCATGTGATGAATGCGGCCGGCAGCCTTGCGCGCGAGGAAGACCCACTGCGCCTCGGCCGATGCCAGCGGCAGGACGGTCAGCAGCAGGATACCGACGAGCGCGATTTTGGTTTTCACGATCATCGCGTCGGGACGGGGCGCTCACCCGAATAGTCGTAGAAGCCGCGCTTGACCTTGCGGCCGATCCAGCCGGCCTCGACATATTTCACCAGGAGCGGACACGGCCGGTACTTGGAATCGGCCAGGCCCTCGTGCAGCACCTGCATCACCGACAGACAGGTGTCGAGGCCGATGAAGTCGGCAAGCTCGAGCGGACCCATCGGATGGTTGGCGCCGAGCTTCATGCCGGTGTCGATCGCCTCGACGTTGCCGACGCCCTCGTAGAGCGCGTAGACGGCCTCGTTGATCATCGGCAGCAGGATGCGGTTGACGATGAAGGCGGGGAAATCCTCGGCGTTCACCGGCTTCTTCTCGAGCCGCACCACGACGTCGCGCACGGTGCGGAAGGTCTCCTCCTCGGTGGCGATGCCGCGGATCAGCTCGACCAGCCCCATCATCGGCACCGGGTTCATGAAATGCATGCCCATGAACTTGCCCGGCCGGTCGGTCACCGAGGCCAGGCGCGTCACCGAAATCGACGAGGTGTTGGTGGCCAGCAGCACGTTGGGCGGCAGGCCGACGCAGAGTTTCTTGAAGATCTCGCGCTTGACCGATTCGTTCTCGGTCGCGGCCTCGACGACCAGATCGCAGTCGGCGAACTGCTTGAAGTCGGTGCCGGTGGTGATGCGCTTCAGCGCGGCGTCCTTGTCCTCGGGCCGGATCATGCCGCGGCCGATCTGGCGATCCATGTTGTGGCCGATATTCTCGATGCCGGAGTTCAGATGCGGCTGATCGACATCCATCATGCGGATGTCGAAGCCCTTGAGGGCACAGACATGGGCGATGCCGCTGCCCATCTGGCCGGCACCGATGACTCCGATGCGCTTGATCATGATGGGTACCCCTAAATCTTCCCGTGTGTCGGGTTACGCTACTTTTTCCCGACCGCGGCGGTCAGCTCGGGGACGATCTGGAAGAGATCTCCGACGATGCCGTAGTCGGCAACCTGGAAGATCGGCGCTTCCTCGTCCTTGTTGATCGCCACGATGGTCTTGCTGTCCTTCATGCCGGCGAGATGCTGGATGGCGCCGGAGATGCCGATGGCGATGTAGAGATCGGGCGCCACCACCTTGCCGGTCTGGCCGACCTGGTAGTCGTTCGGCACGTAGCCGGCATCGACCGCGGCGCGACTGGCGCCCAGGCCCGCACCGAGCTTGTCGGCCAGCGCTTCCAGGATCTTGAAGTTCTCGCCGCTCGCCAGTCCGCGGCCGCCCGACACGACGATCTTGGCCGAGGTGAGTTCCGGCCGCTCGCTCTTGGAGAGCTCGGCGCCGACGTAGGACGACAGGCCCTTGGCGCCCTCGCCGCCGATCTGCTCGATCGCCGCGGCTCCGCTGCCGGTAGCTGCCTTGAAGTTGGTCGGGCGGATGGTGACGATCTTGATCTTGTCGCCGCTCTGCACGGTGGCCATGGCGTTTCCGGCGTAGATCGGCCGAACGAAGGTGTCGGGCGAGACGACCTTGATCGCCTCGGAGACCTGGCCGACGTCGAGCAGGGCTGCCACTCGCGGCGCCACGTTCTTGCCGACCGAATCGGCTGCCATGACGACGTGGCTATAGTTGGCGGCAAGCTTGACGACGAGTGGCGCGATGTCCTCGGCCACCCAGTTGGCATAGGCCGCGTCCTCGGCCTGCAGCACCTTGGCGACGCCCGGAATGGCGGCGGCAGCCTTGGCGGCCTCGCCGCATTCCTTGCCGGCCACCAGCACGGTGACGTCGGAGCCCATCTGGCCCGCGGCGGCCACGGCGTTGGCGACATTGGCGCGAACGGTCTTGCCGTCATGCGCGGCGACAACGAGAACGGCCATGTCAGATCACTCCCGCTTCGTTCTTCAGCTTGTCGACCAGCTCGGCCACCGTCTTGACCTTGATGCCGGACTTGCGCTTGGGCGGCTCCTCGACCTTGAGCGTCTTGAGCCGCGGCGCGACGTCGACGCCCAGCGCGTCGGGCGCCAGCACTTCGATCGGCTTCTTCTTGGCCTTCATGATGTTGGGCAGCGAAGCGTAGCGCGGCTCGTTCAGCCTGAGATCGGTGGTGATCACCGCCGGCAGCTTGATCTTGATGTTCTCGAGACCGCCATCGACCTCGCGCTTGACCTCGGCCGAACCGTCGGCGACGTGCAGCTTGTTGGCGAAGGTGCCCTGCGACCAGCCGAGCAGGGCGGCCAGCATCTGGCCGGTCTGGTTGGAATCGTCGTCGATCGCCTGCTTGCCGACGATCACCATGCCGGGCTGCTCCTTGTCGACCACCGCCTTCATCAACTTGGCGACGGCGAGGGGCTGCAGTTCGGCGTCGGTCTGGACCAGGACGCCGCGGTCGGCGCCCATGGCGAGGGCCGTGCGGATGGTCTCCTGGCACTGCGCGACGCCGGCGGAAAAGACGATGACCTCGGTCGCGATCCCCTTCTCTCTCATGCGGATCGCCTCTTCCACGGCGATCTCATCGAACGGGTTCATCGACATCTTGACGTTGGCCGTCTCGACGCCCGTGTTGTCGGCCTTGACGCGGATCTTGACGTTGTAGTCGATGACCCGCTTGACCCCGACGAGCACTTTCATCGCGTTTACGCCTATGGTGAGTTGCGCCGGGTCCCGGCCCGACGAAGGGGTTTTCGTGTAGGGGCGTTCAGCCGACCATGTCAAGGCTATGGCGCACTGCACAAAATCGCAGGGCGAACGAATTTACATATATTTTTCAACATTGTAGGCGGACGTTCTCCCAAAACACCGTGTCATCCCGAGCGACGCGAGGGACCTTTCGCGGCGCCAATCAAGGGTCCCTCGCTTCGCTCGGGATGGCACTCTGGTCTGATCAACAACGAACCCTCCTAACGCGCTCCGCCAGGAACCCAGAGCACATCCGACGCGCCGTTGTCGTTGAGGCGACGGGAGAGCACGAACAGGTGATCGGACAGGCGATTGATGTATTTGATCGCCTCGGCGTTGACCGGCTGCCTGGCGGCGAGCGCCGTCATGCGCCGCTCGGCCCGGCGCGCCACGGTGCGCGCCAGATGCAGCAAGGCCGCCGCCTCGCCGCCGCCTGGCAAGATGAACGACGTGAGCGGCTTCAGCTCGCCGTTCATGCCGTCGATCTCGTGTTCCAGCCGCTCGACCTGCGACGGTACGATGCGTAGCGCCGTCGTGCCCTTCCGGCTCTTGCCTTCCATCGTGCAGAGATCGGCACCGAGATCGAACAGGTCGTTCTGGATGCGGGCCAGCATGGCGTCTGCCGCGGCCAGCCGTGCGTTCTTCTTGCTGCCGGCGATGGCGGTGCGCGCCAGGCCCACGACCGCGTTGGCTTCGTCGACGGTACCGTAGGCTTCGACCCGCAGATCGTGCTTGGCGACCCGCTCGCCACGACCGAGCGAAGTTTTGCCCTTGTCTCCGCCCCTCGTGTAGATGCGGGTCAGCTTGACCATCGGCTTTAGCCCCGGCTTGCGAGATACCACAGAAGAATGAGGATGATGGTGAGGAACTGCAGGCGCACGCGCCACCACATCATGCGGTTGCTGCCGCGCGCCCGCTCGACGCTGTCGGCGGGGCCGCGCGCCATGCCGATGAGGCCGGCAAACAGCACGCCGAGCGTGGCGAGACCCGACACGATCACCAGGACGAACAGGATGCTCTCGAGCTTCATGGGCTCCTCCTATCCTTCATTGTGCCGGCCGGCACCAGTCCGCGCGGCCGCCCACGGCCGGTTCGCGCGCGACGCCGCGGCGCCGGTCGCGGCCTTGAAGATCGCCTCGGCGGTCTGCTCGCCCGACCACAGGGCTGCGTGCACCGTGCCATATTCGACCGGCTCGGTCGCCTCGCCGGCAAAAAAGACACGGCCGCCGAGCGGCCGGGCATGGATCTCGCGGTCTTCCGGAGCGCTGCCGACGCCGGGATAGGAATAGCCACCGAGCGACCATGGATCGGAGAGCCAGCGTGGAAACAGCATCGCTTCGGGTTCGGGGATGTCGTCACCGAACATCTTGCGCAGCGACGCCATCGCCACCTCCCTGACCTCGGCATCGCTCGCCGAACGGTCGAGACGCGCGGCGGTCGCTCCGTTGGAAAAGCTCAGCAGGATCGGCAACCCGGTCTCGCCGAGATGGCTCACCCAGGTGTTGAAGGTGCCGCGCCGGTCCGGCGCGTCGGGCAGGCGGCCGAACCATTTCGGATGCTCCGGCCAGAAGCGGCGCGGAAAGCGCAGGTAGATCTTGCCCAGCACCCCCGCGCCATAGCCCAGGCGGCCGATCGCGATCCGCTGATCCTCGGGCGGCAGTGGATCGAGCGTCGGCAGGCCGGCGCGCAGCAGACCGAGCGGCACGGTGATCAGCGCGCGGTCGGCCTCGATCGTCTCGCCGCCTTGCAGGATCGCGCGGACGCCCGAGCCGCTCCAGGCCAGCCGCTGCACCGCCGCTGCGAACCGCACCTCGAGACCTCGCGCGGCATCCTCGAGCAGCGGATGGAAGCCGCCTTTCGGCTGGGCGTTGCGCTCCAACCCTTCGCTGGGAAACCATTCCTCGACCGACACGGCATCGTAGGGTGCGCCCTGCACGCCTTCGCTCATCTCGACGAAGGTCGCGATCACGAGCTTGTCGACTTCCGGCAGCCACGCGGCGCGGAGCAGCGGATCGACGGCCTGTTTGACCGAGATCGAGCGCGGCCCGTTGACCGCGGTCATGGCCTTGCTCTTCCAGCTCGCCCATTCGATGGCGGTCTTGAAGGCGGCGCGTCCCAGCACGGCGCGTTTGCGTTGGCCCTCGCGCGTCGGTGCCGTCGCACGCTTGTCGATCAGCAGGCGGTCGCCCCGGTTCTCGACCAGAGCGACGCCGAGCTTGTCGCACCACAAAGTCAACGGATTGCCCTCGACGCCGTGCACCCACGAACCGCCGAGATCGAGCGGTGCGCCGAGCGAATCGTCGGTCCAGGTGCGGCCGCCCAAGCGGTTGCGCGCTTCCAGCACTGTCACCGCGAACCCGCTGTCATGCAGCAGCCGCGCCGCCACCAGGCCCGCCATGCCGGCGCCGACCACGATCACCCGTTCGGGCTTCGCCGCGCCCATCGACCACGAGCCGGTCATTGCAGTACCAGCTCGGGAAGCTGTTTCATGTCGTTGAACAGAAATCCGCCGGCCGCGCCCAGCCCGTCGCGGTCGGCATAAGGCGCGCCGGCATAAGCCAGCACCCGCATGCCGGCGGCGCGCGCGGCCTGGACCCCGGGCACGGAGTCCTCGACGACCACGCAGTCGAAGGGCTGCACGTTCATGGATATCGCCGCGTAAAGAAAAAGATCGGGGAACGGCTTGCCGCGCGGCACCTGGCTCGAACTGTAGATGCGGCCGCCGAACAGGTCCCACAGGCCGGTGAGGCCCAGGGTGAAACGCATCTTCTCCGGCGCGCCCGAGCTTGCCACGCATGTATCGGCCCCCGCCGCCTGCACAGCCAGGATCGCGTCCCTGACGCCCGCAATGGGCTGAAGCGGCGCGTCGCGAAAGCTCTGATAGGTACGGGCCTGCATCTTCTCGAGGAAATCAGTCGGCAGTTTGCGGCCGAGTTCGGCCTCGCAAATCTCGACAGCGGACTTGAGCGAGCGGCCCATCAAGCGGCGCATCGTCTCCTCGACGCTCCAGTCGAGTCCCTGCGCCTCGAGCGCACCCGAAAAGCTGGTGTTGGCGAGTGGCTCGCTGTCGACCAGCACGCCGTCGCAATCGAAGATGACCAACAAGATAAAAACCTCTGTCATCCTGAGCGCAGCAAAGGATCTCACGCTCGTCAAGGACTCGACTTAACTAATGCTAGGTCCTTCGCTACGCTCGAGGCGGAGACTACTCCGCCGCCGACGACAACAAACTCAGTAAGGCTTGTCACCCGCCACGGTGACTCTGTTTCCGCTCCTGGTATGCGGCCAGTAATCCCACATGGCGCGGTGCTGGACGCAGCGGTTGTCCCAGAAGGCGATGGAATTCTCGCGCCAGCGGAAGCGGCACTGGAACAGCGGGTTCTCGATGTGCTCGTAGAGATAGCGCAGGATGCCGTCGCTCTCGTCGCGCGGCACGCCGACCAGGCCACGGGTGAAGCCGCGATTGACATAGAGCGCCTTCTTGCCGGTCACCGGATGGGTGCGGATCACCGGATGCTCGGCGCGCGGGTACTTTTCCTTCTCGGCGACGCCGAAATTCTTGTAGAGGCCGCGATAGACCGACTCGCCGTCGTGGATGGCGGTCATGCCTTCGAGATAGGTCTTCATGCGGTCCGACAGCGACTCGTAGGCAGCGTACATCGAGGCGAACAGCGTGTCGCCGCCCTTGGGCGGGCAGGTCTTGATATAGAGGATGCTGCCCATCGGCGGCTCGGTATCGCAGCTCACGTCGGTATGCCAGCCCTCGCCATTGGCGCGGGGGCTGTCCTTGTCGGCATGAATGATCATCAGCTCCGGCCGGCCGGGCTCGTGCGGCGCGGCGGGATGGACATGCAGCTCGCCGAACAGCCGGCCGAAGGCCACGTGCTGGTCAGGCGTAATGTGCTGGTCGCGGAAGAAGATCACCGAATTTTCAGCCAGCGCGCGATGGATCTCGTCCTGCTGGCGGTTGGAGAGCGGCTGCCTGAGGTCGATGCCGGCGATCTCCGCGCCGATGATCGGCGTCAGCTTGTCGACAGCGATGGTCTCGTAGGGCGCGCTGTCGTCGCCGGTGTGGCGATAGCGGGGGCCTGAATTGCCGCGCAGGGATCCTTGCATGGCTGTCTCCTATTCGACCTTCATATTGGCTCAGCGGACCGCTTGCTTCCAGCCCGCCCATGATCATTCGTCAGCGAACGGATCGTCATCGTCGTCCTGCGGCGGGTCGTTGCGGCGGCCAAGTGGACGGCCGGGGCCGCCGGGTTCGCTTTTCTTGAAAGTCAATTCGACGTCTCCCCGAGGGGCCCGCTGTTAAACAAACACAAAAAAAACAGCGGACGGCTCCGCGAGGGATGCGGCCGGGGTATGCGACGTGGTCCAGGAGATGTGTTCCATGAGCCAAACCTACACCTGGCGACCTCGGATCGACGACTATGGTCCTTACCGAATTCGCTCGCCGTACCGCTTCGCAACTGCGGGCAAGGCGTTGGAACGCTCCACCAAGGTGCTTCGGCGCGGGCAACGATCTTGTTGCCGGACCGGCACGCCGCCCCCTTTCCGTCAGCCGAACGCGGCGAAGACTTCCTCGATCGCCTTCATCTGGTTGCCGGCGGCCGAAGACGGCACCAGGATCGGCGTGTGCACACCTGCCGCGCGCCAGGCGGCGACGCCTTCACGCACGCGTCCCGCCGGCCCGAACAGTGTGTTTTCGGCGAGCCATTTGTCGCTCAGATACTTCGGCACGTCGTCGCGACGGCCCTCGGCAATGGCCTTTTCGATCAAGTCCATTTCCTCGACGTAGCCCGCCTCTTTCCAATAGTTTCGATAGTTCGGCAGGAACGTGTAGTTGGTGAGCGTCTTTCGGTTCACCGCCCGCGCGGCCTCGACATCGTCGTTGATGCAGGTCGGGATCATGTTGCCAATGAAGAAGTCCGGAGTGTTCCGCTTGGCCGCGGGCAGCGCGGCCAGCGACTCCGCCATGTGCGACAGGCAGACGTTGGCGAAGATCACGCCCTCGGCCAGCTCGCCCGACAGCGCCACCATCTTCTTGCGCAGCGCCGCAACCAGGATCGGCGGCAGGGGACCGAACCCGGTCTCGGCGCGGAGCTTCTCGATGAAGGCGCGCGTGTCGGCCAACGGCTTGCCCGGCGTGACGCCCATGCGCACATAGGACGGGCCGTGCGCAATGCCGATGCCGAGGCGAAACCGTCCGCCCGAGACCTCGTGCATCATCGCAGCGCTCTGCGCGAAATCGACGATGGTACGCTGGTAGATCGGCGCGATGGCGGTGCCAAACGTGACCGAGGCGGTGTTCCACGACAGCGCCTCGCAGGTCGACATGCCGCCGGTCGGGCTCGGCACGTAGATCCCGGCGAAGCCGCGCCGCTCGGCCTCCTGCGCCAACTCGATGGTGTGGCGGCGGCGGCCGGGCATGGCGATCAGGCACAAGGCGGGAAGTGGTTCGGACATCGGGATGTTTCCTTCGGAAGGCCGGAGACAACTAGAGCATATTCCGTCCGACTGAGGCGCGTAAACGCGCCGCGATCGGCTGGACGGAATATGCCCTACCAATTATGACGGACTGGCCAATGCGTTTCCGATCGGATGGAACCGCACGCGGTTCTATCCGATCGGAAGCCGCTCTAGCGTGGCGCGAACTTGTAGCGGAAGGTGCAGCTCGGCGCGCCCTGCATGATCGTCTGGGCGCGGTCGAGGCTGACCTCGCCCTCGCCGGTCGCCGCGATGTCGAAATCGGCCTGGCAGATCAGCAGCGCACCGAGCTCGGGTTCGCCCAGCGAACGGAAGAAATCGGCGAAGCGGCAGCGCGTCACGTCCATGTCGAGCGCCTCCTTGTCCTGGCGCAGGACCTTGACCTCGACCTCCCTGCCCGAGACCTCGCCCCAGACGTCCTGGATGGTCGCCCATTTGCGCCGCGGGCTACCCTCGATGCCGTCGCCGATGGCGGCGAACAGCTGCTTGGACCAGTCGCGCAGGGCCTGCTTGACGATGGCGTCGGCCTTGTCCCTTCCCACCTCGGCCCGCAGCGCGTGAAGCACCGGCACCAGGACCTGGGCCTGCATCCGCGTCTTGTCGAGGAGGGATACCTCGGGGTCCACCAGATAGTCGTCGATGACGCTGGTCATTCTTTTCTCTCGGGCAATCGGCCGCTAGGCGACAGCAGATGCTGTGCTAAGATTATCGCAATAAATAGGAATGGGAGGAAACGATGCAATACATGAAGGCCGCCGTTGCGGCGTTGCTATCCTGCTGCCTGCTCGGCGGCACGGCGCAGGCCCAGAACAACGCCGTGAAGATCGGCGTGCTCGACGACATGGCCGGCCTCTACGCCGACAACACCGGCCCGGGCGACGTCGCCTCGGTCAAGTTCGCCATCGCCGACTTCGGCGGCTCGGTGCTGGGCAAGCCGATCGAGCTGGTGACCGCCGATTTCCAGAACAAGGTCGATGTCGGCGCCGGCATCGCCAAGCGCTGGTACGACGAAGAGAACGTCGACATGATCCTCGGCATTCCCAACTCGGCGCTGGCGCTGGCGCTCGTGAGGGTGGCCGAGGAGAAGAACCGCATCGTCATGCCGACCGCGGCGGCGACATCGGAGCTGACTGGCAAGTCCTGCAGCTCGCACAGCGTCCATTGGATCTACGACACCTACGGCCAGGGCAAGACCATCGTCAATGCGCTGAGCAAGATGGGCGGCGATACCTGGTTCTTCATCACCGTGGACTACGCCTTCGGCCTGGCGGTCGAAGCCGATGCCACCGCCTTCATCAAGGCGGCAGGCGGCAAGGTGCTGGGCTCGGTCCGCCATCCGCTGAACACGGCCGACTTCTCCTCCTATGTCCTGCAGGCACAGGCCTCCAAGGCAAAGGGGCTGATGTTCGCCAATGGCGGCGGCGACATCATCAACGGCATCAAGCAGGCCTCCGAGTTCGGCCTCATGAAGCAGGGCATGCGGGTCAGCGCACCGCTGGCGCAGTTCCCCGACCTTCACGGCATCGGGCTGAAGATCGCCCAGGGTACGATGATCTCGAGCCCGTTCTACTACGACATGACTCCGGAGGCGCGCACCTTCACCGACCGCTTCACTAAGGAGAGGGGCCGGCCGCCCTCCTTCATCCAGGCCGGAACCTACGGCGCCGCGCTACACTACCTGAAGGCCGTACAGGCCGCCGGCACCGACGAGGCCAAGGCCGTGATGGCCCAGATGAAGAAGCTGCCGATCAACGACTTCATGACCAAGAACGGCAGCGTTCGCGCCGACGGCCGCGTCATCCGCGACATGTACCTCATGCAGGCCAAGACGCCCGAGGAGTCGAAGGGCGGCTGGGATCTGGTGAAGATGGTCGCCACGGTGCCGGGCAAGGACGCCTTCCGGCCGATGGAAGACGGCGGCTGCCCGCTGGTCGCCAAGAAGCAGTAGTTCCCGGTTCCGGTTGCTGCTCGCTTCAAATGACGGTGTCAGCCCGAGTCGCGCGGGGTAGCCCGCACGCCTAAGCGAGGGATCTTTACTGCGGCCTGAAGGATCCCTCGGCTGCGCCCTTGAAGATGTTGCGGCTAAAGCGCGATGACTTTCACTCGAGCGGATGGGCTTTGCCCATCCTCTATCGCGCCGTCGGCCGGGCTCGTGCACCGCTCAGGCGCGATGGCCAACCATCGCGCTACAGCTGCGGGAGCCGGGTCGACGGCTGAAGCAAAAGGCATCGCGCTGTAGCTCACCGCATCATCGCAACCAAGCACGACTGGAGATCAGTCCGGAGGAACAGATGAATGGCCGGCCGCCGCGAATAGCGCCGCTCAAGCGTGAGGACGCCGCACCGCAGGTTGAGGTGATGTACAGGCGCATGGATGCGATGGGCAATCCGCCCCCCAACATGCACCTGACATTTGGCAAGAACGCCGGCCTCTACGAAAAATGGCTTCCCTTTGCGACATACATCATTCCCGCTTCATCGCTCGGGCACAGGGATCGCCAGATCCTGATTCTGAGAAGCGCGTTCAGGTGGCGTTGCGGATACGTCTGGTCGCAGCACGTCGAAATATCCAAGTACTTTGCCGCGCTTTCGGGCGACGAAATCGCCGCGCTCTGCAGCGACGGCGCAGATGAGCTTTGGTCTCGTGAAGAGCGCGCCTTGATCGCAGCCGTCGACGAAACAAGGGCGGCTGGAGAAATTTCCGACCCGGTCTGGAGCGTCCTGGCGGGCCGCTACGGCGAGGACCAATTGCTCGATCTCGTCTTTACGATCGGCCAGTATTCGTTGATCTCGACGGCGCTCAGAAGCCTGAGGGTGCAACTCGATGCCGGGCTGAGCTTGCCGAGCTGGGCGGCAACCTGAACCAGACGTCAGGTCCCGCCTGGTTCCGGTCCTCGATCAGGCCGCGGCAGATTGTCGACATCAGTCGTCGAGCGCATCTTCGAGAGTGCGCAGGCCCGGCCGCTTGGCCGAGACCAGCACCGCCATGTTGCCGGGCTTGTGCTGGTTCTTCCACATCTTGGTGTGGGCCTTGGGAATGTCGGCCCAGTCGAAGACCTCGCTCATGCAGGGATCGATGCGGCGCTCGATCACCAGCTGGTTGGCCTGGCTCGCCTGCAGCAGGTTGGCGAAGTGGCTGCCCTGGATGCGCTTCTGGCGCATCCACACGAAGCGCGCGTCCATAGTGAGGTTGTAGCCGGTGGTGCCGGCGCAGAACACCACCATGCCGCCGCGCTTTACGATGTTGCACGACACCGGGAAGGTCTGCTCGCCGGGATGCTCGAAGACGAAATCGACGTCGTTGCCCTTGCCGGTGATCTCCCAGATGGCGGCGCCGAACTTGCGCACCTTCTTCATGTACTCGGCGTAGGTCTTCTGGTCGTCGACGTCGGGCAGCTGGCCCCAGCACTCGAAGTCGTTGCGGTTGACGACCCCCTTGGCGCCGAGCGACATCACGAAGTCCTTCTTCGACGGATCGGAAATGACGCCGATGGCGTTGGCGCCCGCCGTGGCGATGAGCTGGACGGCCATCGAACCGATGCCGCCCGCCGCACCCCACACCAGCACGTTGTGGCCGGGCCGCAGGATGTGCGGGCGGTGGCCGAACAGCATGCGATAGGCGGTGGCGAGTGTCAGCGTGTACGACGCGCTCTCCTCCCATGTGAGATGCTGGGCGCGCTTCATCAATTGGCGCGCCTGGACCTTGCAGAATTGCGCGAAGCTGCCGTCTGGCGTCTCGTAGCCCCAGATGCGCTGGCTGGTTGAGAACATCGGATCGCCGCCGTTGCACTCCTCGTCGTCGCCGTCGTCCTGGTTACAGTGGACCACAACCTCGTCGCCGACCTTCCAGCGCTTCACCTTGGCGCCGATCGCCCAGACGATGCCGGCGGCGTCGGAACCCGCGATGTGGAACGGCTGCTTGTGCACGTCGAAGGGGCTGATCGGCAGGCCAAGCCCCGCCCAGACGCCGTTGTAGTTGACGCCGGCCGCCATCACGAGGACCAGCACCTCGTCCTCGCCGATCGCATGGGTCGGCACGACCTCGAGCTGCATGGACTGTTCGGGCGGACCGTGACGGTCGCGCCGGATGACCCAGGCATACATGTTCTTCGGCACGTGCCCGAGCGGCGGAATTTCGCCGACCTCGTACAGATCCTTCTTCGGCTGATTGGCCGTCGGATGCGGACGCGCCGCGAAAGCGACAACGGACATGGGCAAAGCCTCCTGCAATGCAGCGAAACTATTGCTGCGAGAGCGAGAGTGCAATGCACAAAATACGAATCGGAACGAATGATGCAGGGGAAAAACAATAAAATTACCCGCGACCTGCGAAAGTCCCACATTGCACGCCTGTTTGAACCGGGGCACCTTCGCCCCAGGTAAACGCTCGTTTACCTAAAGCGGTGCGAGTCCAGGGAGGACGCAGCATGAAGCTCATGTGGTTTCACTTGATGCCGTACACGGAGCTTCCTGACGACTTCAACAAGAAGCATCCCTCGGTGTGGGTCGACATCCATTCGTCGCTGTTCGACCCACGCCGGGCGCACCACATGTACAACGACTTCATGGATGAGCTCGAATACGCAGCCGAGGTCGGCTTCGACGCGGTCTGCGTGAACGAGCACCATTCCAACGGCTACGGGCTGATGCCCTCGCCCAACCTGATTGCCGCGTCGCTCGCCCGTCGCACCACCGACACCGCGCTCTGCGTCATGGGCAATTCGCTGGCGCTCTACAATCCGCCGACGCGCGTCGCCGAAGAATTCGCCATGATCGACTGCATCTCGGGTGGCCGGCTGATTGCCGGCTTCCCGGTCGGCTCGCCGATGGACACCTGCTACGCCTACGGCCAGAACCCCAGCAGTTTGCGCGAGCGCTATCTCGAAGCCCATGACCTCGTGAAAAGGGCGTGGACCGAGAAGGACACCTTCGCCTTCTCCGGCCGCTTCAACCAGCAACGCTACGTCAACATCTGGCCACGGCCGATCCAGAACGATCCGCATCCACCGATCTGGATCCCGGGCGGCGGCTCGATCGAGACATGGCGGTGGTGCGCGGAGATGGACTACGTCTACTGCTACCTCTCCTACTACGGCTACAAGGCCGGTCTGACGACGATGAACGGCTTCTGGAACGAGATGGCCAAGCTCGGCAAGGACCGCAATCCCTATCGCGCGGGCTTCCTGCAGTTCGTCGGCGTCGCCGAAAGCCGCCAGCAGGCGCTCGACCTCTATAGCGAGCCGGCGGAGTATTTCTACGGCCGCTGCCTGCACGTCGATCCGCGCTTCGCCCTGCCGCCCGGCTACACCACCGAGGCCACGCAGCGCGCCGGCATCGAGGGCATGATGACCAAGGCGGCCAACCTCGCCAATCCCGCGACCAAGGCGGCACTGAAGGCCACCAACATGAAGGACATCGTCGACGGCGGTTACGTCATCATCGGCTCGCCCGACGAAGTCGCCGAGCAGGTCCGCCACGTGGCGACGAGTCTCAACGTCGGCCATCTCATGCTGCTGCTGCAGTTCGGCAACATGAGCAAGGACACCACCAAGTACAACACTCGCCTGTTCGCCGAGAAGGTGATGCCCAAGGTCAAGGACCTGTTCGGCGACTGGGAAGACAAGTGGTGGCCCAAACCCATGGCCAAGGGCCAGCGCGCCTCGGTCCCGGCCTTCCGCCCGCACGCCGCCGCCGCGGAGTAATCCCTTGCCCGATCATTTGTCTGGTCCGAAGACCACAACCGTCGAGGTCAACGGTTTTGCCTGCCGCGTCTGGACCAAAGGCCAAGGACCCAAGCTCGGCTTTCTCGCCGGGTTGGGCGGCCTGCCACGCTGGCTGCCCTTCCTCGACGAACTGGCAAAGACACGCACCGTGATCGCGCCGTCGCTGCCCGGCTATCCCGGCGGCAGCGGCCATGCCGTGCTCGACAGCCATCTCGACTGGGTGCTGGCGGTGCGCCAGCTGATCGACAAGGCAGGCCTCAGCGGCGCCGATCTCGTCGGCGCCTCGGTGGGCGGCGCGTTCGCCGCCGAAATGGCGGCAATCTTCCCCGGCCAGGTCGCCAGGCTGGTGCTGATCGCGCCATTCGGTCTGTTCGACGAGGCCGAGCCCGCCGCCGATCCGTGGGCCCAGCGCAAGGACAAGGTCGCCGGCCTGATGTGCGCCGACGGCGGCCACTGGGAGGCGATGGTAGCCGTACCCGAGGGCGCCAATTCGGTCGAATGGCCAATCGAGATGACGCGCGCCTCGGAGGCCGCCGCCCGCGCCTTCTGGCCGCTCGGCAACACCAAGCTTGAAAAGCGCCTCGGCCTGATTGCAGCGCCCACCCTCATCCTGTGGGGCGACCGCGATGCCGTGCTGCCGCCGAGCTATGCCAGGAAGTTCGCCGCCGCCATCACCGGTACGGCGCAGGTCGAAACGATCGCGGGCGCCGGCCATCTGGCCTATCTCGACCGGCCAGAATCAGTGGCCAGGGCCGTCCTCGCTCATCTGACCTGAGAAATCCGCCGATCCTTCGAGGTTGCCGATGGATGTTGCAAGGCCGAGCCGGATCGCTATTGTCCGGCGCGTCAGAATTTCACGAGGGTACAGGCCGATGACACTCCGTTCGATCAAGTGCGCCGCAGGCTTTTCGATGTTCGCGGCAATGCTGGCAGTGGGCATCAGCCTGCCTGTGCAGTCGTCGTCGGCACAGGGGGCCGCCGTCCAGGCGGTGCCGCGGGCGGGCGTTTCCTTCGCCAATACGGTGACGGTTCGCGCCAAGGTCGAGTCGATCGACGTCGAAACTCGCACGATGGCCTTCACCACGCAGGCCGGGCGGCTGGTCAGCCTTGCCGTGGCCGACAGTGTGCGCAATCTCGACAACATCCAGGACGATGCCCTCGTCGATGTTACCTACAACGAAGTCGTCACACTCCTGAACCTGCGCCAGAAGGGCCCGGGCTCGCAAACCGCGCGCAAGGAGTCGGCCAGTCCGACCATGACCGACATCGAAGCGGGACGATTTACGCTGACCGTGACGGCCGTCGATCTCGCCGCCAACAAGGTGTCGGTCATCGATGGCCGCGGCGGTGCGGTGCAGACCTACTCGGCGAACTCGATCGCCAAGCAGGACATGCTGAAGAAGATCAAGGTTGGCGACGTGGTGATCGGGCTGACGACGCCGCTCACCGTCACGGCGATCTCGCCCGTCAAGTAGCCGCTCAGGCGCGTCGGCCGCTTTTGCCCTCCGGGCAAAACGGCTACTTGATCTCCACGTCCTCCCAGAAGCCGATCCAGTGATCGACCGCCTTCATCTTGGGTTGCGGCGCCAGGTAGGACCACGCCGCCCGCGGGCTGCGCGCATCGCCTTCGATGACGTCGTAGAACTGCACGCCGTGCGGGCACTTGAGATCGTTCTCGGTCTTCGGCGTCAGCTTGAGCAGGTCCATGCGCACGGTGTCGCGCGGAAAATAGACATAGCCGCCGACCTCGAGGGTCTTGTCGCTCCTGGCGATCACCTGGCCGTGCCAGGTTGCGGTGTGAGTCATCGATAGGGTCCTCCGAGCTGCCGGTCGAGCCTATAGCGGCTTCCGCTCAGATGGAACCGCGTCGCGGTTCCATCTGAGCGGAAATGCGTTGCGGCAAGCGTCTCTTTTGTCGGCATAGTCCGTCCGGCTGATCGCGGCGCACTTACGCGCCCTAGCCGGACGGACCATGCTCTAAGCAATTGGCTGACGTTTCGCCAGAAAGCGCTCGAGCTTGTCAAACGAGCCGGTCCAGCCGGCGTTGTGGTTGTCCCTGCTGGGCGTGTCGGCAAACGGCCCGTGAATCAGGGTCAACTCGGTCTTGTCGCCGAGCGCGCGCAACTCGATGCGCACCGTCGTTTCGTGGCCGCGCGGCCTGGCATAGTCGCCATCGGCATGATGGGCCCAGGTGAAGACCAGCCGCTCGGGCCGCTTGACCTCGACATACTTGCCCGACGAGGCGAAGACACGGCCGCCGTCGTGATGGCCGCCTACCCGCCAGGCGCCGCCCGGCCGCACGTCGATCTCGCACACCGTCACCTCCACACCGGGCGGGCATATCCACTGAACGTACAGGTCCTGCTTCGCCCAGGCATCGAACACGCGCTCGCGCGGCGCGTCGAATACACGAACGAGGCGCAGCGTCTTGGTATCGAGGACAGTATCCATGGCAGCCTCCTTCAGTAGCGATCGTGCCGGCGCACCCAGGCCATCGGGTGCTTGGGATCCTCGTCGCGGCCCTTCGAGGTCATGTCGAGCAGGTGATAGGCGCCATTCAGCACGTCCAGCCCGCGGGCATAGGTCGAGTAGGTGCGGTGGATCGCGCCGTCGTCGCCACCCCCGCTCAATTTCCGGAAGGCGCTGAGGCCGGGCGCTTCCTGGCCGTAGGGCTTCATGGTGTCGATGTTGTACTTGGCGCCCTGCTCGTTCGGCTGGAACGACACGGCGTAGTCGAAATTGAAATCGTTGCCGAGCGACGACACCCAGCGGACGTTCCAGCCCATGCGCTTGCGGTAGGCCTCGAGCCTGGCGATCGGCGCGCGCGAGATCAGCACGAAGGCCGTATCGCGCTGTGCGAGATGGACGTCGACACCGTTGAAATTGTCGGTCCAGAACGAGCAGCTCGGGCAGCCCTCGTTCCAGTCCGGACCGAACATGAAATGCTGGACGATGAGCTGGCTCTTGCCGGCGAACAGGTCGGAGAGCGTGGCTTTGCCCTCCGGCGTTTCGAAGACGTAGCTTTTTGCGACCTTCTCCCACGGCAGCTCGCGCCGCTCGCGGGCCAGTTGGTCGCGCTGGCGCGTGAACTCCTTCTCCTTGGCGAGATGGGCCTTCGCCGCCTTCATCCACTCTTCGTGCGATACGATGCGAGGTGTCGTCATGTTGACCTCCTGAGAAAGTCACCGAGCTTGTCGAACGACTCGGTCCAGCCGTGGTTGTGTGCGTCGTGATGCTGCTGATCGTCGAACACGGCCTGGGTGAAGACCATTTCGGTGCGCTGACCGACCGGCTTGAACTGGATGGTGACGATGGTCTCGGGACCGCGCGGCGAGGCGAAGTCATCCTTCTCGTGCCACGCGAAGGTGTAAACCAGGCGCCGCGGCGGCTCGATCTCGAGATATTTTCCCGACACGGTCGGCCGTACGAGGTCTGGGGTGCTGTGCCCTGGAATGTCTCTGCCCTCGCCCATCAGCCGCCAGACACCGCCGACCCGGGCGTCGATCTCGCACATCACGGTCTTCATGCCGACCGGACCGAACCAGGCGCCGAACTGCTCGGGATCGGTCCAGGCGGCGAACACGCGCTCCGGCGTGGCGTCGAACGTGCGCGTCATGCGCAGGATGAGACCGCTGGCGGATTCAGCCACGGCGTTTCCCCTTCTTCGGCTTGATGGGTGGTGCTGCGGGCGCGTCGGGCGCCGTGCGCTTCAGGAACGCATCGAGCTTGTCGAACTGCTGCTCCCAGAAACGGCGGTAGAATTCAATCCAGTCGGCCGCCGCCCGCATGCCCTCGCCGCGCAGTTCGCAGCGCCGCCACTGCGCCTCGGTGTGGCGCTCGATCAGGCCGGCATCGGTCAGCACCCTGAGATGGCGCGACACCGCCGGTAGCGACATGTCGAACGGCAGGGCGAGCTCGCCCACGGTGGCGTCGCCCGAGGCGAGCCGCGCCAGGATGGCCCGGCGGGTCGGGTCGGCCAGGGCCGAGAAGGTTTGCGAGAGTGAATCCATATTTAACGGATAGGTTAAATACACCTCATGCTACTGTCAACCCGCAAAAACCGAGGGGCTGAGAATGTTGGTGGTGCTCGCCGAAGCACGCTTCGACCCGGCGCAGACCGAAAGAGTGCGGGCGGTGGCGCGACCGATGATCCGGGCCTCGCGCGCCGAGCCGGGCTGCGCCAGCTATGACTACGCCTTCGACCTGCTCGAGCCCGACCTGATGCGCGTGCGCGAACTGTGGAAGGACGAGCGGGCGCTGAAGGACCACTTCGCCACGCCGCATATGGCGGTCTTCCTCAAGGGCCTGCGCGATCTCGCGCCGAAGTCCGTGACCGTGAAATGTTACGAGCTGGGGCCCGAGCGGAAGATGCCCAACGCCTCCTAGCTGGGTGAGGTTACCATGATGAAGCTCTCAGCCCTCATGGCTACCCTGCTTGCCATCGCGGCAGGCTGCGCCTCGTGCGCGAACGCGCCGGGTGCGGATGGTCGATATGCCACCCACGACAGGGGCGCCGGGAACCGGGAAGGCGGGCGCGGTTTGCCTGCAACACCGTATGTGCCGCGCTAGCGAAGGATGCCCACCGCGGCCTGGGACGTCTCCTCATAGGCTGAGCATGCCGAGCGGCGGATACGCGCGGGATACTGCGGGGTAGGGGCGGAGTCGAACCACCGGCGAATCTTCTTGAAAAGGAATATTCAGAGTTACATCGTCGGCCTCGGCAGCGAACAAAGAAAGCGTGGCAACGACCACGACCGAAGTGGAGGAACAACACCATGCGCAGGCTGCGACGCCGGGATTTTCTCGGCTCTCTTGCCGTAACCGCCGGATGGCCGGCGGTAACCCGGGCCCAGTCCTCATATCCTTCCAAGCCGATCCGGATCGTTCATGGTTACGGCCCCGGTTCCAATCCCGACATCATCGCGCGTGTGATCTCGCCAAGCCTCATGAGCACGCTGGGCCAATCCGTGATCGTCGAACCCAAGCCGGGTGCCGGCGAGCGGATCGCCGCGCAATACCTGATGAACCAGCCATCCGACGGCTACACGCTGTACCTGATCACGGGCGGCGCGAACGTCATCAGCGCGACGGACCCCCAGGTGACCTTCAGTACGCTGAAGGACTTCTCCTATATCTCGACAATCACGCTCTTTCCGTTCGCCCTGTTCGTTGGAGAAAAATCGCCCATCCGGACGCTGAAGGACCTGATGGCGGCCGCCCGGGAGCGCCCTGGCAAGCTGAACTATGGGCATGCCGGCACCGGCAACACGCTGCACCTCGCCATCGAATTGCTGAAGGCCAGGACCGGCATCGAGATGGAAGCGGTGGCCTACAAGGACCAGGCACAATTGATCTCTGACGTCATGAGCGGTCGTCTCGATATGTCCGTGAGCACATTCACCAACTTCCACAGCGCCCTCATCGGCCGGCAGGCGCGGGCCATCGCGGTCACCTCGCTGCAACGCTGGCCGCTCAATCCCGACATCCCGCCGGCAGCCGACGACGTCCCCGGCTACGAGGTCGTCTCATGGCTGGGCCTCGCCGCGCCGGCCGGTTTGCCGCGGGACGTCTCTGAAAAGCTCGCCGAGGCCGTGAAGGTCGCGGTGGCGCTGCCTGAAATTCAGACCCGGTTGCGCGACATGGGCAACGAGGCGCGCGCCAGCACGCCCGAGCAGTTCCGTGCGCGGGTCGTGGCCGACTACGACAAGTGGAAGCCGCTCGCCAAGATCGTCTACCCCTGATTGTCGACAGCAATGGCTCGCCCGCGAATCGAAAAGCTTCCAAGCGGGCTGCCGGATGATCAAGGCTGAAGCGCGCGCATTGGAGGAGTACCGCCGCGCGCGCGTGCCGCTGTACAATGACCAGAAGCTCAAGCTCGGTGTCTTCGGCATCAATTGCAGCTACGGACTCAACATCTCACACGCCCCCACCACCTATAAGGTGACCTGGGAACACACGTCCGAGATCGTCAAGCGTGCCGATGCCATGGGCTTCGAGCTGGCCCTGCCGGTGGCGCGCTGGCGCGGTTTCGGCGGCACGACCGACTTCAACGGCGAATCGTTCGAAACCTACACCTGGGCGGCGGGGCTCGCCCAGGCGACCAAGAACATCATGGTTGTCGCGACCTCGCACGTGCCGACGGTGCATCCCATCGTTGCCGCAAAGCAGGCAACAACTATCGACCATATCTCCAATGGCCGCTTTGCCCTCAACCTCGTGATGGGCTGGTTCACGCCGGAGATGGAGATGTTCCAGGGTGCCCAGCGGGCACACGACGATCGCTACCGTTACGGCGCCGAGTGGCTGACCATCGTCAAGCGCCTGTGGACGGACGAGGAGCCGTTCGATTTCGAGTCGGCGCATTTCCAGATCAGGCAGGCACAGGCCCATCCGAAGCCGATCCAGAAACCCTATCCGGTCCTGATCAACGCCGGCCATTCACCGGCTGCCACGAATTTCTCCGCCCGTGAGGTCGATTTCAGTTTCGTGGGCTTCGACAGCGTCGAATCGGTCAAGGCAGTGGCCGCCCGGGTGCGCGGGATGGCCCGCGCGGAGTATCAGCGCGATATCGGCGTGTGCACCTCGGCTCTTGTCGTTTGCAGGGAGACCGAGGCCGAGGCGCGCCGGGTCTATCGCAGCATCATCGAGCAAGGCGACTGGGTGGCCGCCGACAATCTCATGAAGGTGCTGGGCATCGAGAGCCAATCGTTCAACGACCGCATCCAGAAGTATCGCGAGCGCCTGGTCGCGGGCTGGGGCACCAATCCCATCATCGGCACACCCGAGCAGGTCACCGCTCAGCTCGCCGAGGTCTCGGCGGCAGGCATCGATGGCGTGGTGTTCGGCTTCCTCGACTACAACGAGGAGCTCAAATATTTCGACAGCGCGGTGATGCCGCTGCTGCGCCAGGCGGGGCTTCGGAAGTAGAGCGGCAGCGCAAGCGTGGTGCCGTCGGGATCACAGCCGAACGGTGCCCGACACTCACCTGCCTAGCCGCGCTTCCAGGTCGTGCCCTTGGGCCCGTCCTCGAGGATCACGCCCTTGGCCTTGAGATCGTCGCGGATGCGGTCGGATTCCTTGAAGTCCTTCGCCTGGCGCGCCGCCTGACGGGCGGCGATCGCGGCGTCGATCTCGGCGTCGGTCGGCCCCGACGCTCCTTCCGGCCTCCAGCGGAACCACGCTTCGGCATCCTGCTGCAGGAGGCCGAGCGCATTGGCGCCGGCGCACAGCGCCGCCGGATCGGCAAGCTGATGAATGGCGCCGATTGCCATCGGGGTGTTGAGGTCGTCGGACAGCGCGTCTTCGACGGACTCCGGAACCGCGCCACCAGCCTTGGTATTCCTGCCGCGCAGCGCACCGTACCAGCGGTCGAGCGTCGCCTTGGCGTTGGTCAACCCCTCGTGCGTGAAGTCGAGCGGCTGGCGGTAGTGCGCCGAGAGCAGCAGCAGGCGGATCGCCTCGCCGGGGAACTGGTCGAGCAGCTCGTGCACGGTGAAAAAATTGCCGAGCGACTTGCTCATCTTCTCGCCGGAGATGTTGAGGAAGCCGTTGTGCATCCAGTACTTCGCCATCAGCGGGTGGCCGAAAGCGCTGCGGCTCTGCGCGATCTCGTTCTCGTGGTGGGGGAAAATGAGGTCGAGCCCGCCGGCGTGGATGTCGAAGGTCTCGCCGAGCAGCGCGCCGCTCATCGCCGAGCACTCGATGTGCCAACCCGGCCGGCCGCGGCCCCACGGGCTCGCCCAACCAGGCTGCGCCGGCGTCGAGGGCTTCCACAGCACGAAGTCGGCCGGGTCCTTCTTGTAGGGCGCCACCTCGACGCGGGCCCCGGCGATCAGCTCGTCGCGCGAGCGCCGCGACAAGCGGCCGTAGTCGGCCATGCTGGGCACGCTGAACAGCACATGGCCTTCGGCGGCATAGGCATGGCCGTTGTCGACCAGGCGGCCGATCAGCGCGACCATCTTGTCGACATACCGGGTGGCGCGCGGCTCGCCGTCGGGTGACAAGGCACCCAGCTTCAGCATGTCGCTCTGGTAGGCGCTCGCCGTACGGTCGGTCAGAGCGTCGATGCTCTCCTTGTTGGCCGCGGCGCGCACGATGATGCGGTCATCGATGTCGGTGATGTTGCGCACGTAGGTGACGCGCGGATAACGCCGCTTGAGGAGCCGATAAAGCGTGTCGAACGCCACGACGGGCCGCGCATTGCCGATATGGACATAGTCGTAGACCGTCGGGCCGCAGACATAGAGGCGCACATGGGCCGCATCGAGCGGCACGAACGGCTCTTTCTCGCGCGACAGCGTATTGTAGATGACGAGGGACATCGCCCTTCTCCCGAATCACATGCAGACGAAGACTGACCGGCCCGAAACGGACCTCAGACCTCGATACATCGCGCGACGACCGCGCCCGGGAGAAGAAAGAACAACATACCTCAAGTTAACCGATGCGTTCCTGCTACGCAAATGAGCTGCGAGAGCAAGACCCCCTCCGCCCCCGATTACAGGGCCACCTCCCCCGAAGACGGGGGAGGAGAATGAATCTCTTCCTCCCCCGTCTTCGGGGGAGGTGGCGCCGTCATACGGCGACGGAGGGGGTCATGGCCTTAGGCCGACTGCCCCTTCAATCGTGCTTCGGCCTTGGCCCTGCCGATCAGCGGCAGGAGCTTGGCCATCTCCGGGCCGGTCTCGCGCGCCGTAAGCGCAAGGCGCAGCGGATGGAACAGCGCCTTGCCTTTCCGGCCGAGCCCCGACGTCCAGGTCTTCCACGTCGCCTCGTCCCACGGCTCGGGCGGAAGCCTGGCAGCGGCATCGGCCAAGAACTCGGCATCCTCGATCTTGGGCGAGACGGACCCCCGCATGACTTCGGCCCAGATCTTCGCGTCGTCGAGCTTTTCGAGATTGCCGCGCACGGCGAGCCAGAAAGCCTCGCCGGGATCGTCGGCAAGACGGCTCCGCACGGCGGCATAGGGCATGGCGTGCAGGGTTCGGGCGCTGAGATGTGCCAGTTCCTCCTCCGAGAAGCGCGCCGCCGCGCGGCCGACCCGGGCGAAGTCGACGGTCGCGAGGAGCGCGTCGAACGAGGCCACCGGCTCGACCGGATCGGCGGTGCCGAGGCGGGCAAGGAGAGCCGCAATGGCGAGCGCCTCGATGCCACGCTCGCGCAACTCGCCGATCGACAGCGAACCGGCACGCTTGCTCAAGCCGCCGCCCGACGCGTCGACCAGCAGCGGCAGATGGGCGAACGCCGGCACGTCGGCGTCGAGGGCGCCGAACATCTGGATCTGCGCGCCGGTGTTGGTGACGTGATCCTCGCCGCGAATGACGTGCGTGATGCGGAAGTCGATGTCGTCGACCACCGAGGTGAAGCTGTAGAGACAGGAGCCGTCGGCGCGCACCAGCACGGGATCGCTCTGGCTCGCCTCGTCGACATGCTGGGCGCCCCGCACCAGGTCGTCCCAGCGTACCTGCTCCGAGGCGAGCTTGAAGCGCCAGTGAGGCCTGCGGCCCTCGGCCTCGAGCCTTGCCCGCTGGGCGGAATCAAGTTTCAGCGCGGCGCGATCGTAGACCGGCGGGCGGCCCTGGGCGAGCAGGCGCTTGCGCCGGAACTCGAGTTCCTCCGGCGTCTCGTAGCAGGGATAGAGGCGGCCGGCGGCGACCAGCCGGTCCCGCGCCGCATCGTAGTGGCTGAGCCGGTCGGACTGGCGCTCCTTCAGGGTCCAGTCGAGGCCCAGCCACAGGAGATCGCGCTCGATCGCGGCCTCGTATTCGGGCTTGCTGCGGCTGCGGTCGGTGTCGTCCAACCGCAGGATGAAGCTGCCGCCGTGCCGGCGGGCAAACAGCCAGTTGAACAACGCTGCCCTAATATTGCCGACATGCAGCAGCCCAGTGGGGCTCGGCGCGAAACGGACTACAGGTGGCGGTTCGGCAGGGCTGGCCATGACCGGCGACTTGTGGCGGCGGGCCGTTGGCGGGTCAAGCGGGCTCCGCTAGTGTCATACTGGGGACCGCCATCGAATTGTTCAGTGAAACGCTGAAATGAGCACAGGGAGCAGTAGAATGAAACGCCGCCATCTTCTTGCCGCCGGCCTCGGCACGCTCGCCACACCGGCGATCGTGCGTGCGCAACCTAAATATCCGGATCGCACGGTCCGCTTCGTCGTGCCGTTTCCGGCAGGAGGCCCCACAGATGTCATCGGCCGAATGGTGGCCGACAAATTGTCGTCGCTGATCGGGCAGACCGTGATCGTCGACAACAAGTCCGGTGCGGCCGGCGCGATCGGCGCCATGGATGTCAAGAACGCCAAGCCGGACGGCTACACGCTTCTGGTCGCGACCTCGTCCACGCATGCCATCAATCCGACCGCGTTCGTCAAGCCACCCTACGATCCGATCAAGGATTTCACGCCGATCTCGTCGATCTGCACCAATCCGGCGGTGCTCGTGACGCATCCCTCGATGCCGCCGACGGTGCAGGGCCTGATCGAGCTCATGAAGAAGAACCCGGGCAAGTATTCGTACGGATCGTCCGGCATCGGCAGCATTCTTCACCTTGCCGCTGAGTACTTCAAAAAGGAAGTCGGCGGCCTGGACGTGGTGCACGTGCCCTACAAGGGCTCGACGCCCGCCCTGCAGGATCTGCTGGCCGGCAACGTCGTCTGGATGTTCGAGACTTTCGGCGGGACCCTGCAGCATCATCGTGCCGGCAAGTTGCGAATCCTGGGATTTGCCAACGCCACGCGCGCCGCGATCGCGCCGGAGATCCCGACGATGTCGGAGGCCGGCGTGAAGGGATACGAAGCCTATACCTTCAATCTCATCCTCGGGCCCGCCGGACTGCCTCAGCCGATCGTCGATACGATCGACCAGGCCTCACGCAAGCTCATGGCCGACGAGAGCGTCATCAAGTTCCTGAAAGACATTGCCGCCGTCCCGGCAACCGACACCTCGCCCGAGCGCACGGCGCGGTTCATCAAGGGCGAGCTCGCCAAGTGGGCGCCGATTATCCGCGCCGCCGACGTCAAGATCGAATAGCGCTAACCGGCGCGTAACGCGCGTCGGAATCGAATAGTCCAGTCGGCTCGCAATGATCAGCGCGGCGCCATGGGAGACGCCGCGCCCGGGCCGGAGCCTACGCCGGCACCGGCACCTTCACTGGGCGCCGCGATCGAACCAGGCGCAGGGGCGCCGGTGCTGCTGATGTAGTAACCGGCCACCGCGTTGGAGGTCGCCTTGAGTTCCTTGTCCATCTTGGCCGGCACGTCGACCATGCCGATACGCTCGCCGCGCTTGTTGAGACGATAGCCTTCGGCGTCCAGAACATAGTTCTCGTTGTCGACGCGAAGGCCGTCCGCCGCCGTGCGATAGGACGGCGGTATCGTGACCAGCTTGTATTCGGGCACCGGCTGATTGCACCCGGCGATCGCCACACAAATCGAGGTCAGGACGATCACGCGGGTCGCAGCCATTCAATCCCCCTAGGGTTTGGTCGACTGCGGGCTGATGATGTTGCCGCGGGCGTCGATCCGGTTTCCCTGCCCATCATAGCGGAAACCATACTCGTCGCGGAAGGCCTGAACGCCGGCCGGCGGCGGGGGCGGCACCGGCGGGACATAGGCCGGCGTCGGGTAGGTGACGGTGGTGACTGCATAATAGCCGACGGGGGCCGGGCCATAGGCCGCCTCCTCGCGCCAGCGCCGGGCATCGGCCTCGCGGCCGACGCAGCCATCGAAGCGGGCGGTGCCGGGGGTCAGACCGTACGAATAGCAGGCGTCGCGGGCGTCGGCGACGAGCCGGTCAGAGGGCCAGGCACGACGGCCTGGGTCGTCGACTTATATGAGCAGGCGCCGGCGCTGAGGCCGAGCGCCTGGCGCGCGCTGGGAGCGCGCGGTCCGATGACTACTTCCTGGTCATGCCGTCCTTGATCTCTTCGAAGCTTTGGCTCATCCGCTCGTGGATGATCTGGGCCGCCTCGCCGCCCGACTTCTGCACCAGCTCGGCAAGGTCGCGGGTGTTGGCGATCGCAGCCTCCATCGCCTTCTTGGCGAACTCGGCCTGCTTGGCGAGCATGTCCTGCGGCGCGCCCGTCGGCTTGTAGTCCTGCGCCATCGCGGTGATGTCCTTGACGGTCGCCTCGAAGATCTCGCGCTGCTTGTTGGCGACCGCCGTGGCGCCGGCGGCCATCGCCTGCCACGAGCGCGACATCGCATCGAGATTCTTCTGATGGTGCTCCATGATCCTAGTCATGTCGAAGGACGGGACCTTGAGCTGCTCGCCGAGTTTCTGGAACATGTCCATGAAGTTCTGGGGTGCATCGGCCATGGGTACCTCCTGTCTGTCAGAAGCGGAGCTTCAACCCCTGCTCCAGCGCGTGCAAGGCCAATCCGGCCAGCCCGCCGATCATGGCACCATTGAAACGGATATATTGCAGATCCGCTCCGACGGTGAGCTCGATGCGGCCGATCAGCATGTCGATGTCCCAGGATTTTACCTGGTCGGCAATGAAGCGGCCGACACCGCTCTTCTGGCTCTGCACGAAATCACCCAGCACGCGGACCATGCCGCGGTTGATCTCGGTGCGGATTGCGGCATCGCGCGACAGTTGCCCTCCGATATCGACCAGCATGGCCTCGAGCTGGCGGCGGATCTGGGAATCCTCGGCCGCAGCATCGCGCTCGAGGAACGAGCGCAGGCTGTCCCAGGCACCTTCTGCAAGTGCCACGATTTCCGGCCGCGCTAGCAGGTCGTGTTTCAGCGCCTGCGCGCGGCGCGCAAAATCCTTGGATGTCCGCAGGCGCTCGATGAAGCCTGTCACGAAACCGTCAAACTCGCGGCGCAGCGGATGCGCGGGATCGCCGCGTGCCTCCTCGATGAAAGCCGTCGCCGAGGCCACGATCTTGCGCAGGAGATAGGCGTCGGAGCGAAACACGTTGAATAGCGCCGGCAGCTCCTTGCGGATCTTCTCGCGCAACGCGTCGAGTGCCTCCTGGTTGGTGAGCAGCTTCTCCAAGGCGCCGAGAAGCTCGTTCAGCAGGCGCTGGTGCCGGCCCTTCTCGATGACCGCCGTCAAAAGACCGGCTGCCAGCGGCGCCAGCTCGACGCGTTCCAGCTCGGCCTTGATCCGCTGGCCGATGAAAGAGCGCAGACCGGACTGGTCGATCGCCGTCAGGGTCTGGGGCAGGAGCTTCAGCACGAAATCCGCCAGCGCCGCACTACGGTCGCGGTCGGACAGCCAGTCGGCCATCAGGGCGGCGAAATCGACCTCGCCGAGTTTCTTGTCGACCGCCTCGGGCGCGAGGAAATTGGTTTCGACGAAGGTGCCGAGATTGTCGGCAATGCGCTGGTGGTTGCGCGGAATGATGGCGGTGTGCGGGATCGGCAGGCCGAGCGGGCGGCGGAACAGCGCTACCACGGCGTACCAGTCGGCCAGGCCGCCCACGGTCGCCGCTGCCGCGAAGGACGCCACGTAACCCCAGCCCCAGTGCATCGGTTCGAAATGACGCGCCACCACGAACAGGCTCGCCGTGGCGACCAGCACCAGGGTCGCCGCCAGCTTGATACGGCGGAGCGCACGGGCGCGATCCGCATCGCGGGTCTCGTGGGGAGAAGCGTCGTCCATTCTGTCGTATATAGTCAGCCCAACGGACTTTTGCGGGGGAAATCATGAAGGTCGGATTTATCGGTGTCGGCAACATGGGCGGCCCGATGTGCCGCAACATCATCAAGAAGAGCAATCACGCCGTGACCGTGTTCGACCTGAACCCGGCGGCGGTGAAGACCTGCACCGATCTCGGCGGCACGGCCGCCAAATCGATCGCCGAGGTGACCAAGGGTGCCGACGTGGTGATGACCTCATTGCCGATGCCCAAGGACGTCGAGGCAGTGACCCTGGGCGACAACGGCATCCTGGCCAACATCGCCAAGGGCCAGACCTACATCGACCTGTCGACCAACGCTCCCTCGATGGTGAAGAAGATCGGCGCCGCCATGTCCGCCAAGGGCATTGCCATGCTCGACGCGCCGGTGAGCGGCGGCACGGTCGGCGCCGAGGCCGCGACCATCGCCATCATGGTGGGCGGCGACAAGAAGGTGTTCGACGATGCCCTTCCCGTGCTGCAGTCGTTCAGCGCCAACGTCATCCACATGGGGGCGCTGGGCAACGGCACGGTGGCCAAGCTGGTGAACAACATGTTGTCGTTCTGCAACATGGCGGCGCTCTCCGAAGGCATGATGCTCGGCACCACCTATGGACTCGACCCCGACAAGCTGCTGCACGTGATCTCCACCTCCAGCGGCAACTCCAACGCGATCAGGAACTTCACGCAACGCGCCCTTGTCGGCCACTACTCGCCGCCGTCGTTCGCGCTCGACCTCGCCTACAAGGATCTGCATCTGGCGCTCGAGCTGGGCGACGAGCTGGGTGTGCCGCTGCAGCAAGGCGCCTCGACCCACAACCTGCAGCGCCTGGCCAAGGGCATGGGCTGGGGGCCGGACGACAGTTCCTCTGTCCTGCGCGTCTACGAGACCATGCTGAGGCGCAAGGTCAAGGGGTGATCCTGCGCCGCGCGCTGCTCGCGGCGTCGGCCGGCCTGCCGCTGGCGGCGGCACGCGGCGAGACGGAAGGCGTGTGGCGGGCATTGCGCGCCGGCGGCCATGTCGCGCTGATGCGCCATGCCCTGGCGCCGGGAACCTATGATCCGCCAGGCTTCAAGCTCGATGACTGCGCCACCCAGCGCAACCTCTCGGCCGAGGGCCGCACCCAGGCGAGCCGGGCGGGCGACTTGTTTCACCGCAATGGCATTGCTGCCGCGCGCGTGTTCGCGAGCCAGTGGTGCCGCTGCCTGGAGACCGCGACCTTGCTCGCGCTCGGCGACGTCACGCAGCAGGCGCTGCTCAACTTTCACCAGGGAAGCCGTACGGGTCCGGGATCTGCCAGCGATCCCGCGCGGGTCGAGGCCTTGCGCGCCTGGCTCTCCCGGCTGGACCTGGTACAGCCTCATGTGCTGATCACCCATGGCGCGGTGATCGCGGCGCAGTTCGGCGCCTACGCCGATTCAGGCGAGATCATTGTCGCGCGCCGCAGCGGTGACGGCGCGCTGACGGTCGCAGGCCGAGTTCCGACGGCCTAGAGCTCACATTGGGGAGTGCGATCCAGCCCACTGCCGACGCACGGCCGCCTCGAGTTCGTCCCGATCACCGAGCGGCCGGATTATTCCTGGCCCGGCGGCAAGCGTGGTTGCCCCATTTGGCCAGCGCTTCGGCGCTGTCGGTCTGCACCCACACGACCCGCTCTCGGATCGACGGGGGCACAACGCATTCGTGCATCGACCAAGCGCCTCAACTGCCCGGCGATCCGTCAATCCGCATCGAGATGCCGGGCAATCAGCGGTGCGACGACATCAGGCATCGCCGAGGCAAGATCGTGGTCGCCCCCTGCCACGACGAGGAGTTGGGCATTCGGCAGACGGGCCTCGAGATGCATTCCCACGGCGAGCGGACTGACGGCGTCTGAGTCGCCCCAGATCAGCAGCGTCGGCTGGGCGATGCGCTCGACGGGCAGTTCCGACGCCGCGGCGGTTGCGGTGATCCATTCGGCCGCCTCGGGAAACGACTTGCGATAGTCGGGCCGCCAGTCGGCGGCGCCGAGCCGCGCCATGTCCACGCCGGCCGATGTGACCGTAAGCACCAGCCGGCGCACGAGGGCGGGCTGGGCCAGCGCCAGCCGCGCGGCAATGATGCCACCCATCGATTGCGCCACCAGGTCGACAGGGCCGTCGATCCTCGCCGCCGCGAGTCGCACCAGATCGTCGATGCCCTTGATCGCCGGGTCGTGCGGTTGATGGCCGAGTCCGGGCCAGCCGAAATAGTGCTTCGACCATTCGGCGGGCAGCCGCGATCCGACGGGCTTCCAGAAATCCGGCGAGGCGCCAGCGCCGGGGAGGAACAGGACCCTGCGCATGGCTCAGGCCAGCCGCGTGAGGAAATCAGGCAATTTGCGTCCCTGCGACAGCAGGTAACGTGCCATCGCGCCTGCGACTGCAGCGACCGCAGAGCGCGCACTCATGCGGTCGCGCCACTGCCGCAGACGTGGATGCGCGTCGGTCAAGGGCGCGCCCATGCGCTCGCCGAAGAACTGCGCCATGTAGAAGGCGATGTCGGCGTAGCAGTAGCTGCCGGCCAGCCATTGCTGTGCACCGAGCGTGCGCTCCATCTCGTCATAGAAGCGGCCCGCCGCGGCGCGCGCCTCGACGGCAGCCGGATCGTCGGGCGTGGCCTGCAAGCCCATCAGCCGGACGACGTGCGGGAAATAGATCTCGTCGGATTTGTGCTCCAACAGCCGAGCCCGGGCTTTCGCCTTCACGCCGGCTGGCCACAGCGCCGGCTCGGGCTTCAGGGTCTCGAGATACTCGAAGATCTGCGTCGAATCGAAGAGCTCGACGCCCTCGTCGATCAGCACCGGCACCTGGCACTTGGGATTGATGCGCAGCACCTCGGGATGCTTGGGCTGATAGAGCGTCTTCATCTCGAACGGCACCATGACCAGATCGAAATAGACGCCCTTCTCGCGGGCGGCGATCTCGGCCTTGGCGCCGAACATGCTGAGCGGACCTGAGTAAAGTTTCACATCGGTGACGCTAACACGGGCTTGCCGGCAACGGCACGCGACCTAAGCTAGGTCTCCATGGCAAGACTTCTCATGCTTCTGTTCGCCGCCACCTTCGCCCTTCCCACCGGAGCCGAAGCCTGCGATCCGCCACAGGAGATCGGTGACGGCTGGAGCATCGCCGCTCCAGACGATGTCGGCCTCGACGGCGCCAGGCTTTGCGAGCTCGAAGCGTTCCTTGGCGCCTGGCCCAAGCGCAACATCCATGCCGTTGTCGTCGTGCGACGGGGCAAGCTGGTCTTCGAACGCTATTTCGCGGGCCAAGACGAACGCTGGGTGCTGTCATCGGGCTTGACGCAGTTCTCGCCGACCGAAAAGCACGACATCCGCTCGATCTCCAAGAGCGTGACCTCACTGTTGGTCGGCATCACACTGGGCGAGGGCAAGTTTCCGCCGCTCGATTCACCGGTGGTCGATTCCTTTCCGGAATATGCCGACCTGCGCACAGCCGAGAAGGCGCGCATCACCTTCCGTCATCTTCTGACCATGTCGCACGGCCTGGTGTGGGACGAGAACGTTGCCTGGAACGATTATAGGAACACCGAACGGCTGATGTTCGAAGCCAGGGATCCCTATCGCTACGTACTGGAACAACCGGTCGCCTTGCCGCCCGGCGTGCTGTTCAACTACAGCGGCGGCGCCACGACCCTGCTCGCCGGCGCGCTGATGAAGGCGACGGGGCGCAAGATCGACGACTACGCCAGGGAAAAGCTGTTCACGCCGCTTGGCATCACCGACTTCGAATGGCTGAATTTCGCCGGCAGCAGCGAGATCGCCGCGTTCGGCGGGCTACGCCTGCGCCCGCGTGATCTTGCCAAGATCGGCCAGCTCATGGCCGGCGACGGGCTGTGGAACGGCAAGCGTGTGCTGCCCGAGGGCTGGGTCGCAGAATCGACCAAGCCGCGGCTCAACACTGAAGCGCCTCTTTGGTTTTACTACGGCTATCAATGGTGGCTCGGTCGCTCGCTGTTGCGCGGCCGGGATCTCACCTGGACCGCCGGCTTCGGCAATGGCGGGCAACGTCTCTTCGTGGTCCCCGAACTGGACCTCGTTGTTGCAATCAACGCCACCCACTACGGCAGCCCGCTTCAGGGCATCATCCCGATCGCGATCCTCAATCGCCTCGTCCTGCCGGCGGTGAAGGACTGATCTTCCCGCCTACATCGTCACGAGCATCGCGATCGAGGCGGCGGCCATCATCGCCGTCGTGGCCCAGCCGACCACGCGTTGGCCCAGGGTGGCGACGAAGTCGCCCATCTGCGCGCGGCGCGAGGCCACGATCATCATTGCCGCCATGATCGGCACGGTGATGACGCCGTTCAGAACGGCGCTCCAGATCAGCGCCTTGATCGGATCGAGCGGCGAGAGGTCGACAGCGAGGCCAAGCAGGATGGCAAGAGCGATAATGCCGTAAAAAGCCTTGGCGTGCCGTGGCGGAGTCTCAAGCCCGGTCCGCCAGCCTCTCGCCTCGCCGATAGCATAGGCGGCCGAGCCTGCCAGGATGGGGACGGCGAGGAGGCCGGTGCCGACGATACCCAGGCTGAACAGCAGAAAGGCCAAGTCGCCGGCGATCGGCTTCAGCGCCGCCGCCGCCTGCGCCGACGTCTGGATGTCGGTCTGCCCCGCCGCGTTCAGCGTCGCCGCGGTGGTCAGGACAATAAAGAAGCCGACCAGATTGCACAGTCCCATGCCGACCCAGGTCTCCCAGGCGATACGACGGAGTTCATGCGGCGCCTGTTCAGGCCGGTCGATCAGGGGACCAGCCTCCGTATCGGCCTCCTCGTCCTCGACCTCCTGCGAACTCTGCCAGAAGAACAGATAGGGGCTGATGGTCGTGCCGAAGATGGCGACGATCATGGTGAGCGCATCGCCGGTCAACTCGAAGCGCGGCACGACGGCACCAACTGCAACCGCGCGCCAGTCGATGTGCACGGTGAATACCACGCCGACATAGGCAAACAGCGAGAAGGTCAGCCACTTCAGGATCCCGACATAGCGGTGATAGGGGATGAACACGACGGCCAGCAGCGAGAAGAGTGCAAAACCGACCGTGAAGAAGTGCTGCCCGCCGCCGACTACCAGACCCGCCGCGGCGCCCATCGCGGCGAGGTCGGCACCGATGTTGACAGTGTTGGCGACAAACAGCAGCACCACCAGAATCGAGACGACAGATTTGGGAAACACCTGGCTCATGTTGGCCGCAAGCCCATGGCCGGTGACGCGGCCGATGCGCGCGCTCACCGATTGCACGGTCGCAACCAGCGGCCAGGTGAGCACCACGGTCCACAGCAGTCCGAAGCCGAACTGCGCACCTGCCTGCGAATGGGTGGCGATACCGCCGGGATCGTCGTCGGCAGCGCCGGTGATCACGCCCGGGCCGAGCCGATTGAAGAGGCCTCGCAGGTGGAGTCGTTGGCCGACGTGGCTCACTTGGCCAATGTGCGGAACGGCTGGGGTCCGTCGAACGCGCCGACATAGCTTATGTGGGTGACCAGGCCTACTCCGGGCCGCCATTGATGCAGGGCCATGCCTGGCGGCTCCATCATCATCGAGAGCGGCGCGCCGGGATGCAGGTCGAGCGTCGCCTGATGGGCCGTGCTGGGCGCGATCGAGGCCATGGTGCCGGCCCAGCGCACCTGGATCGGGCGATGGACATGGCCGCACAGCACGCGCTCGACATTGCCGTGTTGGCGGACAAGTTCAGCCAATCGCTCCTCGCCTTCGTTCAGCCGCGAATTGTCGAACGCCGAGATGCCGCACTCGAACGGCGGATGATGCATGAAGAGAACGGTCGGCCGATCGCCTTCGCCGAGCCGCGCCTCGAGCCAATCGAGCCGCTCGCTGCAGAGCGCGCCGTGCGGCTTGCCGTCGACCAGCGTGTCGAGCGCGATCAGCCGCACCGGCAATCCCTCGATGGCGTACTGCAGGAAACCGTTCGGCAGGTAGGCATGATCGGGAAAGGCCTGGCGCATCGCATCGCGCGCATCGTGATTGCCCGGGATGAAATGAACCGGCATCCCGAGCGGCGCCAGGAGCTTGCGCAGATGGGCATATTCCTCCGGCAGGCCGCGATCGACCAGGTCGCCGGTCGCGAGAACGATGTCGGGCCGCGGATCGAGCGCATTCAGGTGCGCGACGGCCCGCGTCAGATAGGCCGGCGTGTCGATGCGCCCATAGAGCAGCTTGCCCTCGGCCCTGATGTGCATGTCGGTGATCTGGGCGATCAGCATGGTCTACCCTCGAAAGCCGTTGACGATGGGATACCGCCGTTCCTTGCTGATCAGCCGCGAGGTGATCTTGACGCCCGGCGGCGCCTGGCGGCGCTTGTATTCCGCGCCTTCGAGCAGGCGCCAGACGCGATTGACGGTGGCGAGGTCGTGGCCCTCCTTCGCCAGATCCTCGGCCGCGAGGTCGCGCTCGATCAGGCCCTTCAGGATGGCGTCGAGCACGGGATAGGGCGGCAGCGAATCCTCGTCCTTCTGGTCGGCCCGCAACTCGGCCGACGGCGGCTTGGCGATGATGCGCTCGGGGATCACCCTGCCCTTCGGCCCCATCGCACCCTCGGGCAGGTGGGCGTTGCGCCAGCGGCAAAGCTCGAACACGGTCGTCTTGTAGACGTCCTTCAATACGTTGAAGCCGCCGCACATGTCGCCATAGAGCGTGGCATAGCCCACCGCCATCTCCGACTTGTTGCCGGTGGTCACCACCATGCCGCCCAGCTTGTTGGATACCGCCATCAGCGTGACGCCGCGGGCGCGGCTCTGGATGTTTTCCTCGGTGACGTCCTCTTTGCGATTGCCGAACAAGGGCAACGTCATCTTGCGGAAAGCCTCCATCGCGGGCTCGATCGACACGATGTCGTACTTGATGCCGATCGCCTGGGCGCAGGCCTTGGCATCCTCCAGCGAATGCGCGCTGGTGTAGGGCGAGGGCATCATCAGCGTGTGCACGCGAGCGGGGCCCAGCGCGTCGGCGGCGACGGCGGCGGTGAGCGCGGAATCGACACCGCCCGACAGGCCGATCACGACCGAGGGGAAGCCGGTCTTGTTCACATAGTCGCGCAGGCCCAGCATCATCGCCTGGTAGATCGATTCGATGTCGCTCAGCTCGGGCGCGATCCTGCCCGGCAGGCACTCCCAGCCCTTCTGGCCGCGGCGGAACTCGACGGTCACCACCTCCTCTCGGAACGAGGCGAGCTTGGCTTTCAGCTGGCGGTCGGCGCCCAGCGCGAACGAGCCGCCGTCATAGACCACCTCGTCCTGTCCGCCGACCTGGTTGAGATAAACCAGGGGCAGGCCGCTCTCGACAACGCGGCTGACGCCCAGTTGCACACGCTGGTCGAACTTGCCGACCTCGTAGGGCGAGGCGTTGGGCACCAGCAGGATCTCGCCACCGGTCTCGGAGATGCACTCCACGACATCGGGCGTCCACACGTCCTCGCAGATCGGCACGCCGATGCGCACGCCCTTGAACACCAGCGGCCCCGGCATCGGGCCGGGCGCGAAGACGCGCTTGTCGTCGAACACGCCGTAGTTCGGCAGGTCGACCTTGTAGCGCTTGCCGATGATCTCGCCGCTGTCGAGGCAGATGATGGCGTTGTAGAGCTTGCCGTCCTCATGCCACGGCGTGGCGACGAACAGCGCCGGCCCGCCGTCGCGCGTGTCGGCGCGCAGCGCCTCGACCGCTTCATGACAGCGTTTCACGAAGGCGGGTTTCAGTACCAGGTCTTCGGGGAAGTATCCCGCCAGCACGAGCTCGGCCGTCAGCACCAGGTCGGCGCCCTGCTTCTTCGCCTCGGCGCGCGCCGCCCGCACCTTGGCGAGATTGCCGGCGACGTCGCCGACCTTGGGATTGAGCTGGGCGAGCGCGACCTTGAGGCTGTCGGTCATGTCTAGGCTTTGGCCGCAGTCACCTCGATCTCGACCAGCATGGCGGGGTCGGCGAGGCCCTGAACGATCAGCAGGGTCGAGGCGGTATACGGCGCGGCGAGGTATTTGTCGCGCACCGCGCGGTTGGCCACGATGAAGCGGCTGTCGGTCAGGAACGAGGTCATCTTGACGATGTCGCCATAGCCCATGTCGGCGGCTTTCAGCACCTCGCCGATATTCTTCCAGACCTGCTCGCACTGCGCCTCAATACCGTCCGCCAGCTTGCCGTTGCCGTCGAGGCCGACCTGGCCCGATACGAAGAGGACGCGCGCGCCCGGCGGGACCTCGCAACCCAAGGCATACTTGCCGGCGAGCGTGACGCTCTTGGGGTTATGGAACTTGTTGGCCATCCTAGGGTCTCCCATGTAAGGAGGCGCACGGTTTCAGGTTGGATGGGATGACGTCAAGCGCCCAAATCAAGGACAGGACAGTGCACATCGTGGGCGGCGGCCTCGCAGGCGCTGAGGCGGCGTGGCAGCTCGCGTCCTCCGGCGTGGCCGTGGTGCTGCACGAGATGCGGCCGGTGCGCGGGACGGAGGCTCATCTCACCGACTCGCTCGCCGAACTGGTCTGCTCGAACTCCTTCCGCTCCGACGATGCCCAGAACAATGCCGTCGGCCTGCTGCACGAGGAGATGCGCCGCGCCGGCTCGCTGATCCTGCGCGCCGCCGACGCCCACAAGCTGCCGGCGGGCGGGGCGCTGGCCGTCGACCGCCACGGCTTCTCCGCCGCCGTGCAGGAGGCGCTGCTCGGCCATCCGCTGGTCGAGCTCAGGCGCGAGGAGGTGGCCGGCCTGCCGCCCGATGACTGGCAGAGCGTCATCATCGCCACCGGCCCTCTCACCTCGCCCGCTCTCGCCGAGGCGATCCGCAAGACGAGCGGCGAGGAGTCTCTGGCCTTCTTCGATGCGATAGCGCCGATCGTGCATCTCGACAGCATCGATCGCACGGTCGCCTGGAAGCAGTCGCGCTACGACAAGGAAGGTCCCGGCGGCGGAGTTGCCGACTACTTCAATTGCCCGCTCGACAAGGAGCAGTACGACGCCTTCGTCGCGGACCTGCTCTCCGGCGACAAGACCGAGTTCAAGGAGTGGGAACACAACACGCCCTACTTCCAGGGCTGCCAGCCGATCGAGGTGATCGCCGCCAGCGGACCGCAGAGCCTGCGCTTCGGGCCGATGAAGCCCGTGGGCCTGCGCGACCCGCGCACCGGTACGCGGCCGTGGGCGGTGGTGCAGCTGCGCCAGGACAATGCCCTGGGCACGCTGTGGAACATCGTGGGCTTCCAGACCAAGCTGAAGCACGCCGAGCAAGTGCGCCTGTTCCGCACCATCCCGGGCCTGGAGAAGGCCGAGTTCGCGCGCCTGGGCGGGCTTCATCGCAACACCTTCCTCAACAGTCCGAGCCTGCTCGATCCCACCTTGCGGCTGAAAACCATGCCGAGGATTCGCTTCGCCGGGCAGATCACCGGTTGCGAGGGCTATGTCGAAAGCGCCGCCGTCGGCCTGATGACCGGCCGCTTCACCGCCGCCGAGCAGCACGGAATGGCGCCCAGCCCGCCGCCGCTGACCACGGCGATGGGCGCGCTGCTCGGCCACATCACCGGCGGCGCCGACGCGGCGACCTTCCAGCCGATGAACGTCAACTTCGGCCTGTTCCCGCCGATTGACGGGACGTTCCGCGGCAAGGAACGCAAGCAGGCGCTCAGCGCGCGGGCGTTACGCGATTTCGACGCCTGGCTCGGCGGTTCTTGTCATCCTGAGCGCAGCGAAGGATCTCATCGAACGATCGAAGGGCAACTTGTGGGACTGGCGTGAGGTCCTTCGCTGCGCTCAGGACGACAGTGGGCTGATGGTCCCATGAGATAAGCTTGCGCGCAGCCAGCCGGACGCGTGCTACCTAACCCCCATGACTCCCGCCGAACGCCGGCAGATGATGCTGAGCGGGCCGATCGTGGCCACCATCCTGACCTTGGCCGCCCCCAATGTGCTGAACGTGGCGATGCAAAGCCTGGTCAGCATCGCCGACGGCTGGTTCGTCGGCCAGCTCGGCACGGTGGAACTCGCGGCGCTGGCGCTGGTCTTCCCGACGCAGATGGCGCTGGGCCAGATGTCGGCCGGCGCCATGGGCGGCGGCATCTCCTCCTCGGTGGCGCGCGCGCTGGGTTCGGGCAACCGCGCGGCGGCTGAAGCGGCGGCGGCCCATGCGCTGGCCATCGCCCTCGGCATGGCGGTCCTGTTCGCCATCGTGTTCGTGGGCTTCGGCCGCCGGATCTACGGCGCGCTGGGCGGTAGCGGCCGCGCGCTCGATGGCGCGGAGGCCTTCGCCACGATCCTGTTCTGCGGCTGCGTCGCGCACTGGGTGGCCAATTCGATGGCCTCGGTGCTGCGCGGCACCGGCGACATGAAGACTCCCGGCTATGCGCTGGTCGTCACCGCCCTCCTGCAGATCCCGCTGACCGGCGCACTGACCCTGGGCTGGTTCGGCCTGCCCCAGCTCGGCATCCGCGGACCGGCGGCCGCGGCGGTGATCTGCTTTGCGCTGGCCGCGGTCTGGATGGCGTCGCGGCTCATGGGACCCAACGCGGCACTCCGACTCCACTGGCCGAAGGGTGGTTTTCGCTGGGCCTCGTTCCGCGACATCCTCAAGGTCGGGCTGATCGCCTGCCTCGTGGTGATCCTGACCAATGGCACGGTGCTGCTAATCACCGGCCTGGTCGGCCGCGCCGGCGACGCCGCGATCGCGGGCTACGGTATCGGCAGCCGGCTGGAATACATGCTGGTGCCGATCAGCTTCGGCATCGGCGCCACCCTGACGGCGCTGGTCGGCACCAACATCGGCGCCAGGCAACATGCCCGCGCCCAGCGCCTGGCCTGGGTCGGCGCGCTGATGGCCGGCGGCATCGCCGCGGCCATCGGCATCGTGGTCGCGATCTGGCCCGACCTGTGGCTGGGCCTCTTCACACAAGATCCCGGCGCGCTCGCCTCGGGCCGCACTTACTTGAACATCGTCGGTCCCGTGTACGGCTTCTTCGGTCTGGCCATGGCGCTCTACTTCGCCTCGCAGGGCACCGGCGAGATGATGTGGCCGGTGGCGGCCAACGTGAGCCGCATCGTCATCGCCGTGTGCGGCAGCCTGTTCGCACTTGATGTCATGGGCTGGGGCACGCCCGGGCTGTTCACTTTCGTGGCCTTGGGCATCGTATCGTTCTCGGCTGTGCTAGCCTTCTCGACGACGCGGCCGGCCTGGCGCGGCTGACAACAGGAGATTGACGATGAGCGACACGGCACTGGAGCTTCGCTCCCTGATCAAGAAGAGCGGCGACCTCGAACTGTCGCTGGCCAAGGTCGCCATTCCCGAGCCGGGGCCCGACCAGGTCGTGGTCAAGGTCGAGGCGACGCCGATCAATCCGTCGGACCTGGGCTTGCTCCTCGGTCCCGCCGACGCGGCGACCTTCAAGTCCTCCGGCAGCGGCGATAGCACCGTGGTGACGGCCAAGGTGCCGCAGGCGGCGCTGCCCATGCTCGCAGCACGGCTCGACAAGGCGATGCCGGTCGGCAACGAGGGCGCGGGCACGGTGGTCAAGGCCGGTTCCTCGGAGGCGGCACAGGCGCTCAAGGGCAAGACGGTGTCGATGGTCGGCGGCGCGATGTACACGCAGTACCGCCTGCTGAAGGCCAGCGACTGCCAGCCGTTGCCGGCCGGCACCAGCGCGGCCGAGGGCGCCTCGTGGTTCGTCAATCCGCTGACCGCACTGGGCATGACCGAAACCATGAAGCGCGAGGGCCACAAGGCCTTGGTCCACACTGCGGCGGCCTCGAACCTCGGCCAGATGCTGAACAAGATCTGCCTCAAGGACGGCATCGGCCTGGTCAACATCGTGCGCAGTGCCGAGCAGACCAAGCTCCTCAAGGGCATCGGCGCCAAGCACGTGGTCGACTCGACCGCGCCGACCTTCACCGACGACCTCACCCAGGCGCTGGTCGAGACCGGCGCCACCATCGCTTTCGACGCCATCGGCGGCGGCAAGCTCGCGAGCCAGATCCTCACCGCCATGGAAGTCGCGATCAACAAGAGCGCCAAGGAGTACAGCCGCTACGGCTCCTCCGTGCACAAGCAGGTCTATCTCTACGGCAGCCTCAACACCGGGCCTGTCGAGCTGACACGCAACTACGGCATGATGTGGGGCGTCGGCGGCTGGCTGCTGACGCCGTTCCTCCAGAAGATCGGCCGGCCCGGCCAGGCGCCGCTGCGCGAGCGCGTGGTCGCCGAGCTCAAGACCACCTTCGCCAGCCACTACACCAAGGTGGTGTCGCTGCCCGAGGCGCTGCAGCTTCCGAACATCGCCGCCTACGGCAAGCGCGCGACGGGCGAGAAGTTCCTGATCAATCCGAACAAGGGGGCCTGACCCCCTCAACCATCGCGCATGTTGGCGGCCAGTCTGGAGAGCGGGCGAACATCCTCGAGCGCTTCCAGACGATCCACCGCATCCATCAGCCGCGCGGCCGTGTCGACGGGCATCTCCGTGGCCGAGAAGTCCAGACAGCGGTGGAATTTGGCGAGATGCTGACTCGGTGTCAGGGGACGGGCCGGGTTTGCCAGCATTGTCTCACAGGACCAGTTGAGTTCCCTGCCGCTCTTGAGAGTTACGACGACACTTTGCGGCGCCAGGGCGTTCGCGTCGGGGTTGGAATCGGGGCGTGTCTCGACACGAGCCGCCAATCGATGGGTTTCAGAATCCGTGAGCGCATCGCCGCGAAAATCGGCCAGATCGAGCGCTCCATTCCTGAGAACCTTCGCGACGGCATAGGCCATGCACAGCCGCGCGTATGACGCGCCGGAACTGGGAAGCAGCGGCCGGCCAACCAGGCGCACGATCAAGGGCGGAGCATTGACCTCGATATGCCCGACATCCACGGCCTTGAAGCCATGCTGCGTTTGAAGCGACATGACGCCTTCGATACCGCCATGGGTGGCGCGACCCGCAGGAAATGGCTTGTGACTGAATTCCGCAATTCGCCACTCGCGGCCAAGACTCTCCAGGATCGGCTCGAGGGCAAAGTCACCCTCGAACAAGCTCAGGTATCCATACGGCCCCTCGAACACCGAAGCTGCCGGGCTGAAACCAAGCGTTGCCAGCTCGCAGGATTGCACGGCCGCGCGAGCGTTGAATGCAAGCTGCGCGGGCAACATCGGGCTGCCCTCCGCATGCGCCTGCATCGTGCCGCTGGCCTGCGCCAACTGCCAGGCAAACGCCGCTTCGAGCGTCGGCTTGTCCAGACCCAGCACGCGCGCGGCCGCCGCCACGGCGCCGAACCCTCCGGCCGTGCCGGGGCGAAAAAAGCGAAATCCGGCGCGGCTGGCCATGCCCAGCCCCGCAGCGACGTCCACACCGACAGCGATCGCCGCGATCAGCTCGGCGCCACTCACGCCGCCGCGCATTTCGGCTGCCGCCAACGCCGCGGGCAGAGCCGTCGCCATGGCGTGCACGACCGCGCCCTCATGAAGGCAGTCGAACTCCTGATTATGCATCTGCCAGGCATTGATGAAGGCGGCAGCCGGCGCCGACAAGCGCACGGCGCGGCCCCACGCAGGCACCAGCGGGTCGCCCCACCCCGAGGCAACGCGCAGAAGCCCCGCCCCGCCTTCGACCGATGAGCCGGCAATGCCGACACCAAGACTATCCAGAACGAATACCTTGACGCTCTGAACCGCTGCCGCCGGCAGATCGGTGAATTGCGTGCCAAGCGCATGTGCAGCGAAGCGTGCGGCAGCAGTCATGCCTAAGGACCTCATTCCGCCGGGCCTGGCGAAGCCGCCTATTCCATATTGGGCTTTTCGCCCCGGACCATGTCGAGATGGATCGTTTTTCCGCCTGAGTAGTACAAGGAGATGACCCGAGCGCCGAGATAGGCCGCAAGAAACGCCGCTGCTGCGCCAAGAACGCCGAATTTGCCCGACGGGCGCGACATCAGATCGGAGGTTATTACTCGAGCCACTGCCAACAGCAGAAGCAGCGCCGCCGCGCCTACGCCGTCCCAGGTGCGGCGCACGCGCATCAGATTGCGTTCGAAATCCCTGTTGACCTTCACTATCCCCCCCGCGCCCAGACCCAGCGCAAGGCCTGCCACGATAGCCACGGCCCACAGTTCGAAGCGCTTGCCCGGCGACACGAACAGCAACAGCCCCGCCACGACGATCGCCAGCGTGGGCGCCATCGCCCATTCGAAGCGGGCGACAGCCTTTTCGCTGAGCTCATGGCGCATCGACCACAGGGTGACGGCAGCCAGCAGCACGGCCGCGAGGTGGAGGAGCATCTTCATTGGGCCTGATCTTCCGTTCTCACGGGTTCCGCTGCAACGGAATTCAGCGATGACCCTCACCTCTTCGAGCAGCGAAAGACCGGGAAAGGTCAGCCCGCGCCATCCCTTGCCATAAGGCGTGGGCGCTGGTCTTCTTCGCCATTGGCGAAGGTCCAGCGCTCTCAGCAAGGGAAAGCATACACAATGCTTGACGACTCCACCTATGACTACATCGTCGTCGGTGCGGGGTCGGCGGGGGCCGTGGTCGCAAGCCGGCTGACCGAGAGCGGCGCGTACCGCGTGCTGCTGCTGGAAGCGGGAACCCAAGGCTCGAACTTTTTCTGGTCGCGTGTGCCGGTCGGCGTCGCCAAGATGATCGACGATCCGGCCGTCAACTGGTGCTACTCGTCGGAGCCGGACGAGGGCTCGGGCGGGCGGCGCATCGAGGTTCCGCGCGGCAAGATGCTGGGCGGCTCGAGCTCAATCAACGGCATGGTCTTCATCCGCGGTCAGGCCCAGGACTATGATCACTGGGCGCAGCTCGGCAACCGCGGCTGGAGCTACCAGGACGTACTTCCGATCTTCAAGCGGATGGAACGTTTCGACGGCGGCTCGGACGAGTTTCGCGGCCGCGACGGCGTGCTGCGCGTCACCCACACGCCGCGCCACAAGGTGCCGCTCCTGGAGAAGATGATCGCGGCGGCGGAACAAATCGGGCTGCCCTTCAACCCCGACCAGAATGGTGCCACGCAGGAAGGCATCGGCATGTCGCAGGTGACGATCGCCAAGGGTCGCCGCCAGAGCACGGCCTACTGCTATCTCGACCCGGCCCGCTCGCGGCCGAACCTCGTGATCGACCGTGGCGCGATGGCCGGAACGCTGATCCTGGAAGGCAAGCGGTGCGTCGGCGTTCGCTATTCCGTCGGCGGCGTACAGCGCCATGCCAGGGCCGGCCGCGAAGTCATCGTCTCGGGCGGCTCGATCAACTCGCCGAAGCTTCTCGAGCTTTCCGGCATCGGCCAGGCCGACCGGCTGCGCTCGCTCGGCATCACGCCGGTGCACGAGCTGCGCGGCGTCGGCGAGAACCTGCGCGACCACTACTCGCCCCGCGTGAAGTTCGCCATCAAGGAGAAGAACCTCACCTTCAACGACAACGCCCGCGGCTGGCGGCTGGCGCGTGAGGCGCTGAAGTACGCGCTGCTTCGCCAAGGGTTCCTGGCCTCGACATCGGTGCCGATCCGCATGTACTTCCGCACCCGCGTAGGGCTCGAGACGCCGGATGCGACGGTTTCGATCGCGCCCTTCCTGTACGAGATGGTCGGCCACGAGCGGCGCGTCTCGAAGCAGAAGGGCATCACCATGAACGTGAACGTGCTGCGCTCCGAAAGCACGGGCTCGATCCACATCAAGTCTTCCGATCCTGCCGAGTCGCCGGCGATCCGCTTCAATTTCCTGTCGACCGAGCACGATCGGTCCGGCGTGCTGGCCGCCATCCGCAAGGGGCGCGAGCTGATGGCGACGTCACCGCTGAAAGAGGTCACGGGAGAGGAAATCGCGCCGGGCGCACACCTGCAGAAGGACGACGAGCTGCTCGATTGGGTGAGAAAGAACGCCGAGACGACCTACCATCCGATCGGCACCTGCAAGATGGGCGCGGATGACCTGGCCGTGGTCGATTCCGAGCTGCGCGTCCGCGGCATCCAGGGCCTGCGCGTCGCGGACGCCTCGATCATGCCGACACTGACCAGCGGCAACACCAATGCGCCGACCATCATGATCGGCGAGAAGTGCGCCGAACTGGTGCTGGCTGCCGCGACGAAGCGCCAGGCGGCGTAGCATGCATGGTCGCCATCAGCGGTTCCGCCTTTCACTTCGCAACGTCGGCAAGCCGACGCCGACGGCGTCGAAGCCTCCGTCCACCGCCAGCTCCTGTCCGGTGATGTAGGCGGCCTGTTCGCTGCACAGGAAACAGATCGCATTGGCCAGCTCCGACTCCAGGCCATAGCGGTCGAGCGGGATATGGTCGTGGTAGTCGGCGCGGATTGCCGGGGTGTGCACCGCCTTGGCCATGGCGGTATCGACCGGCCCCGGCGCCACCGCATTGACACGGATGCCGTACTGGGCGAGTTCGGCCGCCTGCTGCTTGGTCAGATGCGCCAGCCCCGCCTTGCTGGTCCCGTAGGCGACGCGCAGCGTCGAGGCCCGCAGGCCCGAGATCGAGGTGATGTTGACGATGGCGCCGCCGCCCTGGTCACGCATGATCGGCGCCACCGCCTGGGTCATCAGGAAGGCACCGGTAAGATTGACCGCGAGCACGCGCTGCCAATCCTCCAGCGTCACCTCGAGCATCGGCTTGAACAGCGCGATACCGGCATTGTTGACCAGCGCATCGATGCGGCCGAACTGCCGCTGCGCCTGCTGCACGGCGGCCTGAACCGCCGCCGGGTCGGAGACATCGGCCTCGAGCGCCAGGGTGGCATCCGCGCGGTCCAGGGCATTCACTGCCGAGCGCAGCGTGTCGCCCAGGATATCCAGCATCGCCACCTGCCAGCCGTCGGCCAGGAAGCGGGTCGCCGCCGCGAGCCCGATGCCGCGCGCCGCGCCGGTGACGAGGGCGACCTTTTTCACCGCTATCGCCCGCGGAAGCTGGGTTTGCGGCGCGCTCTCCAGGCCTCGTGCGCCTCGGCCTTGTCCTCGCTCATCTCGAGCACCATGAACCGGTAGGAATCGACCAGCGAGGCGTCGGCGATGTTGGGGATGTCCTGGCCGCGGTTCATCGACTCCTTGACCATGCGCACGGCGAGCGGCGGGAGTCCCGCGATGTGGTCGGCGATCGCCAGCGCCTGCTTCATCAGCTGATCGTGCGGCACCAGCCACTGGGCGAGCCCGATGCGATGGGCCTCGTCGGCCTTGAGCGGGAAGCCCATGGCCACCCGCATCGCCGATCCCTTGCCGATAATCCGGGCGAGCCGCGTCGCGCCGCCGTAATTCGGCAGGATGCCGAGCGCCACCTGCGGCAATCGCCACTCCGCCCGCTCCGACGCCACGATCAGGTCGCAGCAGAAGGTAATGATGCAGCCGATGCCGATGGCATAGCCGTTGACGGCCGCGATCACCGGCTTGGGGAAGTCGCTCACCAGGTTGGAGGGGAAATTGCGCGCGCGGCCCACCCGCTTGATGAAGGCCTCGGCCGAGCGGGTGTTGTGGGTGTTGGGATCGCGGAGATTGGCGCCGGCGGAGAAGGCGCCGCCGGCCTCGTCGCCGGTCAGGATGACGGAGCGCACCTCGTCGTCATCGGCCGCCGCGTCGAGGTGACGGATCAGCCCGTCGGCATAGTCCTGCCCCCAGCAGTTGCGGGCGTCCGGACGGCTGAGCGTCAGGATGCCGGTATGGCCCTGCTTTTTGTAGAGAAGCGGCATAGGTTCCTCCTCGCCTGGTGGCTCGGCTCTAGTGGCTCGGCTTGGTGGAGAACGGCGTCAGTTGCAGTTCGTGCGTCCAGCAGGACCGGTCCTGCGTGTGGAGATAGAAGAACGCCTCGGCAATCTTCATCGGGTTGATGATGATGTCCGGATTGTTGTGCGCCCTCGGCAGCGCCCGCGTGCCCGGCGAATCGATCAGCCCATCGATCACGATGTTGGCGACGTGGATGCCATGTTCCGAGTATTCCTCGGTCAGGACCTGGGCCACCGTGCGCATCATCACCCGGGGATAGTAAAGCGATTCGCCGGTATTGCGCTTGGTGCCGCGCAGCGACTTGGCGTTGTTCGAGAAGAAGAACGAGCCCGAGCCGCGCTGGCGCATGGCAGGCAGCACTTCCCTGGCCACCAGGAACGGCCCGCGGGTCGCGATCGCGTGGGCAACGTCGAACATCTCCACCGGGATATGCTCGAGCAGTTCCTTGCCCGGCGGCAGATCGCGGCCCTCGAGGTAGCCGGCATTGTAGATCAGGACTTCGGGCTCGCCGGCTTGGGCGCGAATGGTGGCGAACGCCGTCGCGATCGATTTCTCCGACGAAAGATCGAGCTCGACGGTCATGCAGGAATTGCCCTGCTGCTTGATCGCCGCCTCGAGCGCCGCCGCGTTCGAGGCGGTGCGAGTCGTCAGCACCGTGAAGAAGCCCTCTTTCGCGAACTTCTGCGCCAACGCGCCGCCGACACCCCAGCGAGCCCCGACCGGCGTCGAACTGTCATCGAGCGCCTTGCCGTGCGCGAGCTTGGTGTTGCGGCCGTCGGACTGCCACTTGGAGGTGGCGCCGATGATGACGGCGACCGGTCTGGACTTTGTGTTCTGGGTCATAGGAGTGCTCCTCTTAAGCTTGGCCCAGCCGGGGCTGATGGAACCCGTACGGCGGATAATCCTTGGCGATGTCCGACACGACTTCGATCAGCGCCGGCGCGTCGCTGGCCAGCGCCTCGCGGAGCGCGCCGCGCAGGCCGTCCGCGGTCTCGACCCGCCAGGCGCCGACGCCGAAGGAACGGGCGTAGGCCTGGAAGTCCGGGTTGGTCAGGACCGCGCCGGAATGGCGGCCCTCGTAGAGCCGCTGCTGGTCGCGCAGCACGTTGCCGTAAGAGGCGTTGTTCACCACCACCGTCACCAGGTTGATGCCGAACTGCTTGGCGGTGGCGAGATCAGAGCCGCCGAACAGGAAGCCGCCGTCGCCGGCGACCGACACCACCGGCCGGTCGGGATTGGCGACCTTGACGCCCAGCGCCGTCGGAAAGCCGTAGCCCAGCGTGCCGGAGAAGCCCGACGAGACCAGGCGGCGCGGCTGGTGAACGGGATAGCCGTACCAGATCATGTAGCCGAGCTGCGTCACCTCATCGACCACGATGCCATCGTCGGGCAGCACCTCGCGCAGCACCTTCATGAAGGAGTATTGCGGGTCGGCCTTCTCGACCGCCGCCTGCGCCGCCGCCCGGGCCGCGGTCACTGCGCCGCGCCACGCCGGATCGTCCTTGCGCTTGACCAGGGCGGCGAGCGCGCGCGTGCCGTCAGCGGCATCGGCCACGATCGCCACATCGACGGAAAGCCTGCGATGCTCGATCGGGTCGATGTCGATGCGCGCCGTCTTCAGCCCCGCCGGCGCCGGCGCCGGCGCCCAGCGCGCGAGCGGCACGTCGAGCCGCGTGCCGATGCCGATCAGCAGGTCGGTCCTGTCCCACAGCTCGAAGCCGCCCACCGTGTTCAGCGACAGCGGGTGGCGCGAATCGACCACGCCCTTGCCCATGCGGAACGACACGACGGGTGCTCCGATCTTCTCGGCCAGCGCCAGGATCTCGGGTCCGGCATCGACCGCGCCGCCGCCGATCCAGATCATCGGCGCCTTCGCACCGTCGACCAGCTTGGCGAGTGCGGCGACCTTGTCGGGATCGGGCACGGGATTGCCGTGCTTGCCCAGCGGGTCGATCGGCGTGACATCGGCGGCCGCGGAAAACATGTCCCACGGCATCTCGACCGCGACCGGACCGGGACGGCCCGAGGTCATCGCCTGGAATGCGCGCGCCATGACCTGGGCGCCTCGGTCGGATGCTCGATGCGCTCGGCGAACTTCAGCAGCGTCTTCAGGGTGGCGAGCTGGTCGGGCATCTCATGGAGCTGGCCGCGCCCGCGGCCGATCATGGCGCTCGGCACCTGGCCGGTGATGCACATGATGGGGGCGTTGACGCCCCATGCCGTGGTGAGCGCGCCCATGGTGTTCATCACCCCGGGGCCGGGCACCACCGTGAAGGCCGACGGCTTGCCCGACGACTGGGCATAGCCCAAGGCCATGTAGGCGGTGGTCTGCTCGTGCCGCGCGTTGATCACCTTCAGCCGGTTGGCGTTGCGGGCGAAGGCATCGAACAGGCCGTACATCTGCACGCCCGGCAGGCCGAAGATCGTGTCGACGCCGTGGCGCAGCAGGGAATCGACGATGGCGTCGCCACCGGTCATGCGAGGCATGGATTTGTTTCCTCTCTCTTCGTGTGACGCTCAGTCCTTGCAGCGCACCGGATAGGTGAGCACGAGGCGGTCCGTCGGGTAGGTCTTCGCCGGGTCGAAGCAGCCGACCGAATAGTCGAGCGCGTTGAAGGTCTCGCCGGGTTTCGCCCGCGGATGGCCGCGCGGCACGGCGGAGACCTCCATATGGACGATGGCGCAGGCGCGGATCAGCCGGCAGTCGGCGGCGTTGCCGCTGTCGCCCAGGGTGCCGATGACATCGCCGCGCTTGACCGTCATGCCGGGCTGAACCCTCACCGTCTGGAAATGGCAGTAGATCGTGTATCGACTGAAGTCACGATGGAACAGCGCCACCGTATTGCCGCACGTCGCGGGATTGGCGCCCATGTGGGCCACGACGTCGCCATCGGCCGGCGCGATGACGTCGTCGCCGAACTTGCCGCTGAAGTCGACACCGGAATGGGGCGCCAGCGAGTTCGGAAGCGTGCCGCAACAGGTCCGATACGATTCGTAGGTCGACACGATCTGTGCCTTCTGCGCCCACGCCGGGAACGTCAGGGCCATCAGGCAAACCAACAATGCGCTTCTCACGCGATCCCCCCAATTCTTGAACTAGCTCTTGGCCGCGAGCTTGTCCTCGGTCCTCAAGTCGAAGTCGCTGGCGTCATGGCGTTCATGCAGCTGGGCCTTGGGATCGCCCTGCAGGCGGTTGACGATGCGCCCGCGCTTGACCGCCGGACGCTCGCCGATCAGGTCGGCCCAGCGCTGGACGTTCTTGTAGTCCTGGACCGACAGGAACTCGCCGGCGCCGTACAGCAATCCCTTGGCCAGGCCGCCGTACCACGGCCACACCGCGATATCGGCGATGGTGTAATCGTCGCCGGCAAGATATTTGCTCTCAGCCAGCCGCCGGTCGAGGACGTCGAGCTGGCGCTTGGTTTCCATCGCGAAGCGGTCGATGGCGTATTCGAACTTCGCCGGGGCGTAGGCATAGAAATGGCCGAAGCCGCCACCGAGGTAAGGAGCACTTCCCATCTGCCAGAACAGCCACGACAGGCATTCGGCGCGCTCGGTGCCACCCTTTGGCAGGAAGGCGCCGAACTTTTCGGCGAGGTAGAGCAGCATCGCGCCCGACTCGAACACGCGGATAGGGGCCGGCCCGCTGCGGTCGACCAGGGCCGGGATCTTGGAATTGGGGTTGGCCGCCACGAAGCCGCTGCCGAACTGCTCGCCCTGGCCGATCCGGATCGGCCAGGCATCGTACTCCGCACCGGCGTGGCCAAGCGCCAGCAGCTCCTCGAGCATGATGGTGACCTTCTGGCCGTTCGGCGTTCCCAGCGAATAGAGCTGCAGCGGATGACGGCCGACCGGCAGCTCTTTGTCATGCGTGGGGCCGGCGATCGGGCGGTTGATGTTGGCAAAGCGGCCGCCGTTCGCCTTGTTCCAGGCCCAGACCTTGGGCGGGGTGTAATCGGATGAGCTGCTCATTCTCCAAATCCTCTGTTGGCGCCTTCGTTGTGGCGGCCAGTCTACACAACCCTGCGCTCTGCTACAGTCCACGGACCCCGGGGAGACCCTGCATGATATCGCCTCGCGAGCGTCACTTCGTTGATACGCGACGGATCGGTCATCTGGCGACCGCCGACCGAAACGCGGCGCCGCATGTCGTTCCGGTCTGCTTCGGCCTGCTGGACGACAAGGTCTACATCACCATCGACGGGAAGCCGAAGCAGGATCGCGGCCGGCCGCTGAAGCGGCTGCGCAACATCGCCGACAATCGCCAAGTGGCCATCGTGTTCGACCGCTATGACGAAGACTGGCAGCGCCTCGCCTGGGTCATGCTGCACGGACGGGCGGAGATCCTCGCCGCCGGCAGCGAGCACGACCGGGCACAGGCGCTGCTGCGATCGCGTTACCGACAGCTCGACGCCATGCAGATCGGCGAGCTTCCCGTCATCGCCATCCATATCGAGCGCGTCGCAAGCTGGGGCGCTCTCGGCGCCAAGGAAGCTTGACCCCCTCCGTCGCCTAAGAGTCATCACCTTCCCCCGTCTGCGGGCTAGCGTTTGGCGCTCTTGCGCCAAATCGCGCGGGTGTCGGCGTCTGACGCCGACCTTGCGCCTTCACAGGCGCCGGGGGGTCATGGTTCCCATCGCTTCCCACGCCCGCGGGAAGCATCCGACGCCGACCGCGCCGCGTTTTCCCGCACTCCTTCCCATAATTCGCGCCACACCCCCTGCCCTGCGCAAAAAAAAGCGCCTCGCGAGGAATCGCAGATGGACCAGCAGCGGCGGGCACGAACGGCAATCCTCATGAATCTCATGAATCTCATGAGGCTCCCGAGACGGCGTCGGTGTCACCAGACCTCGCAGGGCGCGATCGCCGGGCATTGCGGTTCGAGCTTTCTCTGTTCGCATTATGTTCTTGCCTATATCGCAATCTCGCATTATGGTCAACCGCATGTCCACCGAGACCCAAGACCCGCCGCCGATGCCGCGTTCCCTCTCCGCCCCGGAGCTGCTCGCGGCCGACTCCCTGCCGCCGCGCGCGGCGATCCTCGATCCGATCCTGTCGCGCAAGAGCCTGGCACTGCTCTACGGTCCGCGCGGCCTGGGCAAGACCTTCGCCGCACTCGGCATCGCCTGGGCCGCCGCCTCGGGCGGCAGCTTCCTCGGCTGGCGCGCGTCGCGGCCGCACCGCGTCTGCTACATCGACGGCGAGATGGCCGCGGCCGACATCCGCCAGCGGCTTGGCCTGTTCGGCGCCCCCCCGCCCTCGCTCACTTTCCTGCTGGCCGACCTCAATCGCCACGACGGCCTTCCCGATCTCGGCACCGCCGAGGGGCTGAACAAGCTCATCAGGGGTTGGGGCGAGACGCCCCACCTTCTGGTGCTCGACAACCTCGCAAGCCTGGTCGGCACCACGCGCAACGGCGCCGATTGCTGGAGCACGATTCAGGACTACCTGCTGTACCTGCGCCGCCTCGGCGTCGCGGTCCTGATCGTCCACCACGCCAACAACAGCGGCCGCCAGCGCGGCACCAGCCAGCGCGAGGACGTGCTCGACACGGTCCTGGCCCTGCGCCGGCCCGGCGACTACAGACCGAGCGACGGCGCGCGCTTTGAGATCCATTTCGAGAAGGCGCGCGGGTTGCATGGCGAGGCCGTCAATCCGATCGAGGCGCGGCTGGAGACGGACGCAACCGGCAACGCGCGGTGGAACTGGCGACCGGCGAACGAGAGCGAGCTCGACCGTGTCGCGGCGCTGCTCAAGGACGGGCTGAACCCAAACCGGGTGGCGCGGGAACTCGGGATCTCGAAGAGCAAGAGCTATCGGCTGAGAGACCAGTTGGTCAAAGTCGGATTAGGGGGCCAAGGTTGAGGCGCTCGCTAAGGCCGCGCTAGGTCGAGGGCCATTCGATGAAGTACACCATCGCGAGTGGCGACCATGAATCCACTGGACTGGACGAAGATGTCGCCCGCGAATGCGCCAGGCAACCAGGGCGAGTCTTCACGAGGTGTTTCAAACTTAGGCGGCAAAGCGCTGGCCGATCCCAAGATCAAGGCGCGCATCCTCGACCTCGGCGGCGTGCCGATGCCGATGACGCCGGCCGAGTTCGGCCAGCTCCTGGTCGCGGAGACCGAGAAATGGGGCAAGGTGATCCGGGCGGCCAATATCAAGCCGGGCTGAAGCGCTGACGGTCGACGCAGAGTTGCCCGCGTCTCGGGGCTTTGGGAGACTGCCGTGGGGGAGACCAGTTGGCGATGACGCGTCGCGGCGCAAGCTCAGGTCTGTCGATCGTGCTGTGGGTGGCGTTCGTTGCGACGGTCGCCCTCTCGGGCATCGTGTTGCTGCGCGCCTGCGGACTGTCGATGACGGCTTTCGGCTGGAATTTCTGTCCCTCGATACCGCTGGCGCTGTCGACCGACTCGGAGCGCGGCATGGCCCTGGCGAGGCAGGCCCGCCAGCTCGAGCTGGACCTGGCGCAACGGAACCTCGAGTGCGCCAGCATTCCCCCGCCGCCAACCCCGCCGCTCGAATTGCCGACCCACGCCGGCAAGCCACGCCCGCAGCAGACCGCGCTGCTCAAGCCGCCACCCCCTCCGCCACCGCCGCCGAAGCCAGCCGAGCCGCCCAAGCCACCGCCGTCGCTGCCGGCCGACCGCTGGGCGCAGAAGGACATCAGCGTGCTTCGGGGGTGCTGGGCGCTCGGCCAGCCGACACCCTGGGTCACCTATGCATCGAACGGGCAACCCCAGGAGCATTGCACGGCGACGGCCGGAAGATTGTGCTTCGACGACCGCGGCGGCGGTCAACACCAGTCAAGCATCATCTGCCCGACCAGCGGTTCCTATCGATGCCAGGCCCCTGTCTCGGCGCAGTTCGGCAACGACGGCACGGTCCACGCGCAACAGCCGCGAGGCGCCTGCACCAACGGATCGGGCTGGGTCGAGAACACGCTGCGCTGCCGGCGCATCGACGATGAGCGGGCGACTTGCCTGAAGACCAGCCAATACAACCAGAGTGAGATGGAATTCCGTCGGGCGCCCTAAAGCGTGATGACTTTGGCATTTCGCGTCGGCCCAGCTCTCGCAGCTATGGCGCGATGGTTGGCCATCGCGCCTGAGCGGCGCCCGTGCTGGGCCGACGCGTGAGTCTACTGAAAGTCATCACGCTCTAGAAGCGCGCCAATCAGAATCTTGGCGGACCGGCGTTCTGGTCCCAGTCGGGATCGGCGCTGGGGTTGAGCGGCGGGTCGGCGGCGAGCAGGCCTTTGCCGGGAATGAAGTTCACCTCGAGACGGATGCCGTCGGGATCCTCGAAGACGATGAAGTAGTAGCCCGGCGCCCAGTCGCCCTCGACCGGCCCGCGGTCGACATGCGCGCCCATGGCGCGGAGCTTGGCCGCGACCCGATCGACATCCTCGCGCGTGCGGGCGCGCAGGCAGAGGTGATGCAGCCCGATGCGGTTCTGCACGAACGGCTGGCCCTCGTACTCGGGCGCGCAGCGCTGGATGCCGAGCGCGGTGCGGCCGCCCACGTGATAGAGGAAATTGTTGCCGTCATAGACCTTCTTCATGCCGAGGAAGGGCAGCAGCTCGGCATAGAAGGTCCGCGCCTTTTCCCACTGGCTGACGGTCAGGATGACGTGCGCCAGGCCGTTCACTTCGATCATGGTCGTCTCTCCCTCGTCGAATCTTCCGCCCTTCGCGGCCTCTTCACGATGAGGTGATGTTTGCACTCCAACAAATTGTTTGCACGCAACCATGTCGAATTCCTGCAAAGGATTGAGCCAGCACGCAAATCCGGCGTGGCGGTTACCTCCCGCATAGGTAGCGATTTTGAAAATACCTGCAACCTTCGCTGGATGCCGGCGTTCACGCACTGCACCGACCATACAATCGTGTCGGCAAGGTACCGGCAAACGAGCCCCGGGGAGGGCCCAATGTTCCCGATCAGAACCATCATCGCGCTGGCCGTATTGGCAAGCACGGCGGGCACCGCGGCCCACGGCAATGAATTGCGCTCGTCCGACGTCTACCCGGCCAGCTACCCGACGGTCCAGGCCGTGGCCCACATGGACAAGCTTGTCCGTGAACGCTCGGCCGGCCGGCTCAGCATCGCGCGACTGGGACAGAACGACCAGGATTCGGAAAACTACACAATCGCCGAGTTGCAGAACGGCACGCTCGACATGGCGCGCGTCAACCTGGCGGTGTTCGACAGCCTCGTGGCATCGGCCATCGTGCCCTCGCTGCCCTACCTGTTCAAGTCCGCGGCGCGCCTGCAGTACGTTCTCGACGGTCCGGTCGGAGACGAAATCCTGGCGGACATGGAGCGCCACGGCATCATCGGTCTTTGCTTCTACGACATGGGTTCGCGTTCCTACGGCGCCAAGAAGCCGATCAGGAACGTCGCCGACATGAAGGGACTGAAGGTCCGTGTCCAGCAGTCCGACATCTGGGCGACCATGCTGCAGAAAATGCAGGCCGAGCCGGCGATGATGCAGGCCAGCCGGACGCACCGCGCGCTGCAGGCCGGCGTGGTCGATGCGGCAGAGAGCACGTTGCCGGCCTACGTCAACTCGCGCCACCATGAGGTCGCCAAGTTCTACAGCCTGACCGAGCACTCCATGGCACCCGGGGTGCTGGTGTTCTCCAAGAGGACCTGGGACACGCTCTCCAAAGACGACCAAAGGATCATCCGCACCGCCGCCAGGGAATCGGTGCCCGTCATGCGCAAGGCGTGGGAGAAGCATGGGGTCGCGGCACGCCGGACGGCCGAGGCTGCCGGCGCGAAGATCATCACCGACGTCGACAAGAAGTCCTTCGCCGAAGCCCTGGCCCCGATTTATGAGTTGCTGATAACCGATCCCCGGCTGCAGGACATGGTGAAGCAAATCCGGACCGCCGAGCAAACCCCAGCGATCGGTCACCGCTTTGTTCAAGCCGACGATGCGATCAGCGCGACCTTCGTAGAATAACGACGATAGCGGGCCGCATCGCGCGTGAGCAGCGGCCAGCCTTCGACGGCGGCGTGAGCGCCGATGAAGAAGTCGGGAATGACTCGGGGCGCTCCGAGCTTCATGCTCGAGTTGGCCGCGGAAACGCTACTTCACCACCGCTTCGATCGCGACCTGGATTCGCTCCGGGAACTGGCGCGCCCCGACTCCTTTGTGTCCTGCAACCACGCACATTATGTTGTTGCGCAAGGCTGGACGCCGAAGCGACCACGGCGTTAGTGTGATCGTCGAAGCCTGAGGGAGAGCATCATGCGTATGACCGCAACGCGTAAGACCACAACTGCCTTGATACTCGTCGCGGCGATGACAGTCGTCGGAGGCTGCGAGAACATGTCGCCCGGCCAGAAGGGCCTCGCCACGGGCGGCGCGCTTGGCGCCGGCATCGGCATGGTGGCCGGCGGCAGCTTCGGCCAGGTGGTCGGCGCCGGCCTGATCGGCGGCGCGGTCGGTTATCTCGGCGGCACCGCGATCGGCAACAGCAAGTAGCAGGAGCCAGACATGACCCGCACACTCCTCCTCGCCGCGACCGGCCTGCTCGTCGCTTCCGCGCTGGCGCAGGCCCAGCTCGCACCGACCAATTTCGACCAGGCGGCCTACATCACTTGCCGCGAGGCGCATGCCATGCAGCCCGAGCCGCGCAAGATGCTGGCGCTCTACCTCGCCGATCACGCGGCGCGCCACCGCGGCGTGGTCATCCCCGACGACGACCGCGGCGGTCAGCTCGCCCTGCTGGTGCGCGGCGGCTGCACGCTGGCTCCCGACGCCTACCTGTTCACGGTGATCGACCGTGCCATCGTGGCCGAGCAGGCGAAGCTGCCGAAGCGGCAGTAGGGGGATCAGCGGCTCAGGCCTTTCCTCCTCAAGCCCTTTCCTCCCCATTCTGATGGGGAGGTGGCGCCGTCTGGCGGCTTGTAACCAAGCCGCATAGGCGTCGGAGGGGTCGGAGGCCTCAGTCCGAGATTCATGACCCCTCCGCCCTCGTAAGACGAGGGCACCTCCCCTGAAGACAGGGGAGGAAAAGGAGCGTCGATTTTCGCCTCTAACCCGACTCAACCACCGCCGCATCGTGCTGGTAGAGCCAGCCGATGTTGGCGATCGAGCGGTCGCCTGAGTTGGCCATGGCCGCGTCGCGCTGCTGCTGCTCCGGCCCGTCGTGCAGATGGAAGCGCTTGCGGTTGGCGGCACTCGCCTGCTGCAGGCGCGTCGCGCGCGGCTTGCGCAAGGTCTCGTAGCGGACGAGCGCGCCCGGCACGTCGCCGGGCATCGCCTTGAGGAGAGATGCGAGCGCGGCGCCATCCTCGATCGACTGCGCGGCGCCCTGGGCCATCATCGGCAGCATGGGATGGCAGGCGTCGCCCAGCAGGGTCACGCGCCCGTCGGTCCAGCGCGGCAGCTCGGCGCGGTCGTGCAGCGCCCAGATGAAGGTCTCGGGGAAGGCACCGATCAGGCCACGCACGATCGGATGCCAGCCCTCGTAGCGTGCCAGCACGTCGGCGACGTCGCCCTTGTCGGTCCACGACTCGGAGGTCCAGGTGCCATGCTCGACGACGCAGACCACATTCATCAACCGCCCGGCCGAGACCCAGTAATGCACGCAGTGGGCATCCGGTCCCATCCAGTTGTGCGACGCCACCTCTATATCGAGGTGCGCGATGCGCTCGGCCGGCACCAGCCCGCGCCAGGCCACGCAGCCGGTGAAGCGCGGCTTCCCGGGGCCGAAGACAAGCGCCCTCACCCTGGAATGAATGCCGTCGGCGCCGACCAGCAGATCGGATTCGGCCGATGCGTCGTTCTCGAAGCGCGCGACGACGCGGTCGCCGCGCGGCTCCAGCCCGACCAGCCTGTGGCCGAGGTGCAGGCGCTCGCGCGGCATCGCATCGGCCAGCAGATTGGCGAGGTCGGCGCGATGGAAATGATAATAGGGCGCGCCGAAGGTCGCCTCGATCTCGGGGCCGAGAGGCGCGCGCTGCAGGGTGCGGGCATCGTCCCAGCGCCGCTGATGGACGGCCTTGGGGAACACGCCGACCGCGTCCATCGCCGGACGCAGGCCAAGGCGATGCAGCAGACGCGAAGCGTTGGGGCTGATCTGGATGCCGGCGCCGATCTCGGTGATGCGCGGCGCCTGCTCGTAGACATGGACGTCGAGCCCCGCCTTCAGGAGCTGCAGCGCGGCGGAGAGTCCGCCGATGCCGCCACCGATGACTGCGACGCGCAAGGCCGTCACGCCAGCCTCCCGTCGAGCACCCTGCTCCATACCGCGGCGCCATCGTGGCAGTCATTGCCGCGCCAGGCGACGTGGGTGTCGGGCCGGACCAGCACGAGCTTGGCCTCGTAGATCGACGCCAGCGCCGGCTCGTCAATGATGACTATTTCAAGCGGCACCGGGGCAGCATCGATCAACGGCGAGGGATCGGCATCGCCGAAACGCAGCAGGGTGAACCAGGGCCCGAGCCGGTCGTAGAGCGCGCTGCCATCGCGCAGGAAGGTGCTGGGCAGGCGCGCGCCGGGTGCCGTCGTCGGCTCATAGCGCACGGGATCGGGTTCGACACCGTCATAGCGATAGCCGAACTCGACGCCCCAGCTTTCGTTCTCGGCATTGCCGAGGGCCGCGATGCCGCGGCCCAGCGCTTCGGGATCGCGTTCGTTCTGGTAGAGTTCGGCAATCTTCAGGCGCACGCCGGTGTGGCGCTCCGACGCCAGCCGGTTGCGATAGCCGACCGGCCGGCGCTCGCTTTCGTAGGACGCCAGCAGGCCGGGCGTGCCGAAGCCCTTGATCGCCGCGGCGAGCTTCCATCCGAGGTCGACGGCATCGCCGATGCCGGTGTTCATGCCGTAACCGCCGGTCGGGATGTACTGGTGAGCCGAATCGCCCGCCAGGAAAACGCGCCCCCCGCCGTAGCGCTCGGCCAGCAGCAGATGGGTGAACCACGGATTGGCGACCAGGATCTCGCGCGGAAAGCTGATTCCGGCGAAATCGTCCAGCATCTTGTGCGGATCGAGTGCGGCCGGATCCGCTCCGGGCGGCAGCCGCGTCTGCAGGGTCCAGATCTCCTTGTCGTCCTGCGCGATGATCGTGCCGGTGGCCCTCTGATAGTGCCAGGCGACGCCGAAGCGCTGCAGGACGTCGCGCGCCTCGGAGCGGAAATGGACCATGTAGCGGTGGGCAACCGCCGCCTTGCCCTCCAGTCCGATGCCGAGCCGCTCGCGCACGAGGCTCGAACCGCCGTCGCAGCCGGCCAGGAAATCGCAGCGCACCGTCTCGGCCGCCCCGGTCTCGACGGTGCGCAGGGTAGCGGTGACACCGGTCTCGTCCTGGGTGAAGTCTTCGAAGGCCACGCCCCACTGCGCCGCGACCAAAGGATGGCCGATGATGGCGTCGCGCAGCACCGGCTCGATCTCCACCTGGCTCACCCGCATGGCGGGCTCGCGCGGCTGGGTGCCGTCGTTCTTCGCCACGATCTCGGCGCGCTTCTCGACCACGCTGGGATAGCGGAAGCGATGCAGCTCGCGGCCGCCTCGCTCCGGGGTGAGCGAGGTGATCCACGAGATGTCGAAGTTGTTTTCCTCGGGGACCGCGACGGCGCGCAGCTTGCCGGCGACGCCCAGGCGGCGGAACAGCTCCATCGAGCGGCCATTGGTGATGTCCATCTTGGGGTGCCGCGTGGTCGATTGATTGCGCTCGACCAGCAGGCAGCGCACGCCGAACAGGCCAAGCGTGCGGGCGAGGGTCATGCCGACCGGGCCGCCGCCGGCAATGAGGACGGGAACGTGCCTCACGGCATCAGCGCCGCGACGCAGGCTCCGATCCACAAGAGGACGACGATCGCCATCGGCCAATCGGTCAGCACCACGTCGGTCGGCGACTCCCCGCCATCGCGGGCTTCGACCACGTACCAGTAACGAAACAGCCCGAACAGCACCAACGGGATGGTCACGGAGAGCCTGGGGTTGGTCGAGATCACGAACAGGCTGTAGAAGACCAGCGCGCCGGTCGCCGACATCTCGGCGTAGCGGTCGACCAGCGCCGGCGTATATTTCTGCAGCACCGCGCGCGAGACCGTGCCGGTGCTGGCCAGCTCCTGGCGCCGCTTGACGGCCGCCAGGTAGAGCGCCAGGCAAAGCGTGGTGATCGCCATCCAGCTCGACAGCGGCACGGCCAACGCCTCGGCGCCGGTATAGACGCGCAGCACGAAGCCGATCGCGATCGAGAAGATGTCGAGGACGGGCTGATCCTTCAGCCACCAGGTGTAGGCGAGGTTCAGCAGCACATAGCCGCAGATCGGGATCATGGCGCGAGGCGACCACAGCCAGCCGGCCGTAAGCACGCAATAAAGGACGCCCAGCAATATCAATGCCGCCTGCACCGACACCGTCCCGGCGGCGAGCGGCCGCCTGCTCTTCTTTACCGGATGGCGCCGGTCGCTTTCGATATCGTGGAGGTCGTTGACGATGTAGCTCGCCGACGAGGCGACGCAGAACAGCGCGAAGGCGAGCGCGGCATTGCGGATCGATCCGGCGTAAAGATACTCACGGGCGAAGACCAGGGGCGCCAGAACGAAGCTGTTCTTGATCCACTGCCTCGGACGCAAGAGCCTCAGCAGCTCATAAGCAGATGTCGAAATCGATGCCGCTCCCATTCCTTGCAGTTTCGCCTATACTCATCGGCTGAAACAATAGCCAAAGCTAGGACGAGGGGCCCTTGATCAAGAGCGGCGAAAGGCCCCTCGCTTGGGGCGCGTCAGACGCGCCCGACTCGGGATGACAAGTTTGGTTACTGCTGCGCCACCTTCGTTGTCATCCCGAGCGAAGCGAGGGATCCTTGATTTGCATGACACCGCGTGTGTGAACGTGCGCTAGTGAGTGACGGTCATTCCCGCGCACGGGCCTCATGAAGCCCGTCTCGTCGTGGGGGCGATTGACTGCGCTCCCCCATGAAGTGATCGAACTGAAAGACCGCGACGGCGTAGCGGGCGAGCTGGCGCGCCGGCGTTCCGGCATCGCCTATGGCATGGGTCGCAGCTATGGCGATGCCTGTCTCAATCCCGACGGCGTGCTGTGGAGCACCGCAGGGCTCGATCGCTTCATCGCCTTCGACGACGCTACCGGCGTGCTGGTGTGCGAAGCCGGCGTCGTGCTGCGCGACATCCAGCGTCTGGCGATCCCGCGCGGCTGGAGCCTGCCGGTCCTCCCGGGCACGCAGCTCGTCACGGTGGGCGGCGCCATCGCCAACGACGTGCACGGCAAGAACCATCACCGCATGGGCACCTTCGGCGAGCATGTCCGGGCGCTGCGGCTGGCGCGCAGCGGCGGCGAGACGATCGAGTGCGGTCCCGACCTGCAGCCGCAGCTTTTCGCCGCGACCGTCGGCGGCCTGGGGCTGACCGGCGTGATCACCCAGGCCGAGCTGCAGCTGCGCCCGGTCGCCGGCCCATGGCTCGAGGCCGAGACCATCGCCTATTCGGGGCTGGCCGAATTCTTTTCGCTCTCCGACGCCTCGGAGGCGGACTGGGAACACACCGTGTCGTGGATCGACTGCACGTCGGCCGGCCCACTGCGCGGCCTGTTCATGCGCGCCAACCCGGCCGAACGGCAAGACGGTCCGGAGTGGCGCGAGCGGCGACGCCGGATGCCGATGACGCCGCCGGTCTCGCTGGTGAATGGCCTTACCCTGCGACCCTTCAACGCCGCCTACTTCAATTTGAGCAAGCGTCGCGCCGGCGCCCGCATCGTCCACTACGAGCCGTTCCTCTATCCGCTCGACAGCATCCTGGAATGGAACCGCATGTACGGTCCGTCGGGCTTCTTCCAGTATCAAAGCGTCGTGCCGCGCGGCGCCGCCCTGGCCGCGACGCAGGAGATGCTCGACGCCATCGGGAAATCGGGCGAAGGCTCCTTCCTCGCTGTCCTGAAGGCGTTCGGCGAGCGCAAGGCGGCCGGCCTGATGAGCTTTCCCCAGGCCGGCGTCACGCTGGCGCTCGACTTCCGCAACAGCCGCGCGACGCCGACCCTGTTCGAGCGACTCGACGCCATCGTGCGCCGAGCCGGCGGCCGCATCTACCTCGCCAAGGATGCGCGCATGCCGCGCGAGCTGTTCGAGGCGACCTATCCCAATCTCTCCGAGTTCACGCGCCATCGCGACACCGGTGCGAGCTCGGCGATGTCCCGTCGGCTGACGGGAAGCTGAAAGGAAGGTCGACATGAAAATCGTCGTGGTGGGAGCGACATCGGCGATCGCCGAACATTGCTGCCGGCTTTGGGTGGCCGAGGGCCCGACCGAGCTGATCTTCGTCGCGCGCGATCTCGCCAAGGCGGAGAGGATCGCGGCCGATCTGCGCGTACGCGGCCCGGGGTCCACCGTGACCATCGTACAGAGCGATTTCCTCGATCCCCGGCTCATCCAGGCGATGGCCGATGGCGCCGTCGCAAGCGGGCCCGTTGACATCGTCCTGATCGCGCAGGGCTGGATGCCCGGCCAGGAGGCGTGCCAGAACGATCTCGCGCTTTGCCGTGAATCGCTGGAGATCAACGCCATCTCGCCGGTCCTGTTTGCCGAGGCCTTCGCCGGGCATTTCGCCAAAGCCGGCCGCGGTACCGTCGCCATCATCGGTTCAGTGGCCGGTGATCGCGGTCGCAAGCGCAATTACACCTATGGCGCGGCGAAGGGATTCCTGGCGCGCTACGCCGAGGGCATGGAGCACCGCTTCGCCGGCACCGGCGTCAGGATCGTGTTGATCAAGCCCGGCCCCACCGACTCACCGATGACCGCCGATCTGAAGGCCATGGGCAGGCGCGTCGCGGCTGTCGAGGACGTGGCGCGCGTGACGGTGGCTGGCATCAGGCGCGGCCGTCCGGTCGTCTACGCGCCGCCGATCTGGCAGGCCGTCATGCTGATCGTGCGCCACATCCCGCGCCTCGTGTTCAACAGGCTGTCGATTTGAATCGCTGGGACTACGCCAACAAGCAAAACCTCATGCTGAGGAGGCTGCGCAGCAGCCGTCTCGAAGCATGGGCGACAGACGCGGTGCCGGTTGCCCACCCTTCGAGACGCGGCCCTGTGGGCCGCTCCTCAGGGTGAGGTGATCCTAGGCCCGCTTCGCGGCCGCTTCCTTCTCGGCCATCTTGGCCTTGAGCTGCTCGGGCGTGAGGCGGACGATATGTTCGTTCTGGTGGCTGTAGATGTCGTATTTCGCGACATCGAGATCCTCCAGCACGATCTCGCGCGCCAGCACCTTCTGTTTCCACGCGACGTGCTCGGCTTCGGCAGCGTGGAATTCCGGCATCACTTCCTTGGCAAACAGCTCAAGCGAGGAGCAGATGTCGGCGTGACTGGTCTTGCCGGCCTGGTTGAGCAGGATCACCTGGTCGACCCGGCTCTGCCCGAACTGGCGGAGCTTCTTGCGGATGGTCTCGGGCGAGCCGATCAGGCCCGAATCGAGCGCCTTCTTCTCCTCCGGCCCGCCCTTCCAGCTCTGGTACTCGCGCCACAGGTCGGACGTGCCCGGCGCGTCGACGCCTTTGCGGCCGTAGTAGCTCAGGGCAAAGATGAAGAAGGTCCAGCCGGCGGCCTTGGCCACGGCCTCCTCGTCGGTCGGCGCACACATGAATCCCGAGACCATCGCCACGTTGGGGTTGCTCGGATAGTCGGTGAGCTTGTTCGAGTTGTTCAGCAGGTTGTTGTAGTACTTGTGCACCCAGGCGCGCGCCGCCTCGGGCGTCACGAAAGTGAAGCCAAGCGCGCCCATGCCCCACTCGCCGGCCTTGCCGATGGTCTGGATGTTCGAGCAGGCGACCCACAGCGGCGGATGCGGCTTCTGCAGCGGCTTGGGGATCACGTTGCGCGCCTCGAAGTCGTAGTACTGACCGTGGAACTCCCAGCTTTCCCTGGTGAACATCGGGACGATGGCCTTCACGGCCTCCTCCCAGCGCTCGCGCTTGTCGCGCACCTTGATGTTGAAGGGATGGAGCTCGGCCGGCCCCGCCGCCTCGCCCATGCCGAGATCGACGCGGCCGCCGGACAGCAGGTCGAGCGTGGCGACTCGCTCGGCGACGCGATGCGGCTGGTTGGTGGTGAGCTGGACCACGCCATGGCCGAGGCGGATGCGCTTGGTGCGCTGGCTGGCGGCGCCGAGGAAAACCTCCGGCGCCGAGGAGTGGGAATATTCCTCGAGGAAGTGATGCTCGACTTCCCAAGCGTAGTCGTAGCCGAGCTTGTCGGCCAACTCGATCTGCGTCAACGAGTCCTGCAGGAGCTGATACTCACTCTTCGGGCCCCACGGCCGCGGCAGCTGGTGTTCATAGAAGATGCCGAATTTCATGTCGCGCTCCTCGCCTCTACCTCATCCTGAGGAGCCGCGCGATTAGCGCGGGGTAGACCCCGCGCACAGGCGTCTCGAAGGATGGGAACCAGTCTCGATGTTGCCGACCCTTCGAGACGCGCCCTGCGGGCGCTCCTCAGGGTGAGGCTTATCTGTCTCTACTTCCCCTTATAGAATGTCGTTATTCGGTCGGCGATGATGGGAACGAGTTTGCCGGGAAAATCGTGGCCCCAGCCGGGATAGCTCTGGAATTCCGCGCCCGGCACCAGGCTCGCGACATCGCGGCCACCCGCGATCGGCAGCAGCGGATCGTCGTCGCCGTGCATCACCAGCGTCGGCACCTTGATCGTCTTCAGCAAGTCGACGCGATTGCCCGAGGCGATCACCGAAAGATATTGCCGCGCCGAGCCCTCGGGATACCAGCGACGGTCGACATTCTTCTCGACGAAAGCGCGCAGCTCGGCTTCCGGCGCGGGGTAGCCCGGGCTGCCGATCGTCTGGCGCAGCTTCATGCCAAATCTGACCCGCTGCTCGCGCGACGGCCCCTCGGGTTGCGCCGACAGCATGGCGAGCGCCTCGGGCGTGCCCTGCGGCAGGCCGGGCCGGCCGCTGGTCGAGTAGATCGACACCATCGAACGCGTGCGCCCGGGATATTGCGCCGCCACGATCTGCACGATCATGCCGCCCATCGAAGCGCCCACCATGTGGGCCTTCGCGATGCCGAGCGCGTCGAGGAGGCCGATCGCGTCGGCCGCCATGTCCGTCAGATAATAGGGTGCCTCGACCTTCTTGCCGTTCATCACCTTGCCGATCGCCTCGGCGACGTTCGGCACGCCCCACGAGCCGAAGTCGGTCGACAGGCCGGTATCGCGATTGTCGTAGCGGATGACATAAAAGCCGCGCTTGGCCAGGCCCTCGAACAGCGCATCGGGCCAGATCGTGAGCTGCGCGCCCAGCCCCATGACCAGCAGCAGCGCCGGATTGTTCCTGTCGCCCGTTGCCTCGTATTCGATCTCGATGCCATTTGCCTTTGCGCGCGCCACGTTTCCTCCCCTCTCATCGTTTCCCGACTGCGTCGGCCAGCCACGCCACGGCCTTGATGGCCGCCCTCGAGGCGGCGTCCTTCGAGGAATAGGCGGCGCCTGAATAGAAGGCAACCGGCGTCCACTCGCCGGCATCCTCGACATCGCGGCGAAACTCCTCGAAGCCGAAACTGCCATCCGGGCGGCGGAACAGATCGACACAGCGATCATGCTCGCCGTTTTCGATGCTGTTGAAGACAGTCCATGACTTGTCGATGCGGCTGGACATCTTCAGTAGCGGCCGCGCTTGGCGGCCCACCAAAAGGCCAGCGGCCGGCGCCACGGGCTGAGATCGCGGCCGATCGAAAGGGCCGGCAACAGGACCGGCAATGCCGCGGGATCGACCTTGTCCCTGCGCGCGCGCGCCGCGGCGAGCAGCTCGTTGCGCTCCGGCCCCTCACCCATCAGCCACGCCGTGGCGATGGCGCGGGCTGCGGTTTGCGTTTCGCCGTCGCTGACACCCAGCACGCCGAGCTCAAGGTCGGCCAGCGCGTGGCCCGCCCGCACCACGTCGAGCCGGCCCTCGATCTCCTCCTCGCGGGCATCGATCAGGGCCATGAGAGCGTCGGCGCCGAGCCCGTGTCGCCGCACGGTTTCGCTGAGCGATTCGACGATCGGCTGGGCGCGCGGCTTGGCGGCACCCGCCGCCTCGGCCGCTGCCTCGCGCCACCACTCCAGGCGGATACGCGCCAGCAGGGGTTCGCGCGTGACCGTTCGGCTGCGGCCAAGTTCGTGATCGAACGCCAGCAATGCCAGCAATCCGCGGCGCGCCGGCTCGGCCGCGAACAGCGCCGCCACGAAGCGGTCACGGTCGGCAGCGCGCACCAGGTCGAGCACGTAGCGATGCGAGGCGTCGGGTGCGCGGTAGGACTCGATCATCGGGAAAACACTCGTCTGCGGCCGTTGAACGCAGCAGGCTACGAGCATACAATGGTGCGCACAGGGATTCGTCAATCCCATCAACAAGATAAGGGGATATCCTCCATGGGCGTCATCTTCACATCGCTGCAGCGGACCCTCGCCGCCGGCGTCGTTCTGCTGATCGTCATAGTTGTGGTGGTCGGTGCCGTCACCGGCCAAATGACCAAGATCGATCATGCCTGGTCGACCTTCGTGATGCGCTGGCTACACGTCCTGAGCGGCGTGATGTGGATCGGCCTGCTGTGGTACCTGAATTTCGTGCAGGTGCCGACCATGCCGACGATCCAACCGGTCGAGAGCCGCACCGCCATCACCAAATTCATCGCGCCCAACGTGCTGTTCTGGTTCCGCTACGCCGCGTTGGCCACCGTCGTCACCGGCCTGCTGCTGGCCTGGATGAGCGGCAGCCTCGTCCAGTCGCTGACCCTGCAGAAGGGCTTCATCATGATCGGCATCGGCATGTGGATGGCGCTGATCATGGCCTTCAACGTGTGGTTCCTGATCTGGCCGAACCAGCAAAAGATCCTGGGCCTCGTCGAGGCCACGGCGGAAGAAAAAGCCAAGGCCGCGCCCATCGCGCTCTATGCCAGCCGCTTCAACACCATGTTCTCGATCGGCATGCTGTACTGCATGGTGGCGCAACAGAACGCGCCCGTCTGATCCGTCCAACGTCGACTACGAAACGGGGCCATAGGGGCCCCGTTTTCTACTGCATGGTGGCGCAGCAGAACGCGCCCGTCTGAGCCGACGGCCACTGATTGCGGAAACGGGGCCCTTAAGCCGCTTTCGCGCCGATGGCGCGAAACGGCGAGGGGCCCCGTTTTTCGTCTTGGGACCTTCATTGCTGCCCCTGCGCACATCTAGTCTGTACGGGATTATCCCCCACTAGATGTTGCGCCTTAGTGGCAACAATATTACACTATGTAACTGGGCATCTCTGCCAGCAGCCCCCGCGCGGACGGGAGCACGTATCTCGGCATTCCGATGCGTCGGCCACAGTGCCCAAGCGTAGTTGCGCACGCGTAGCGTCCAAGACCCTCAAAGAGCAAAGAACGGGGAACCCCTCGTATCCCCGACGCTTAACCGGAGGAACAACAAGTGATGGAAGTCTTTGACAAGGCCAAAGCCTGGATCGTCAGGATCACGGAGTTGGGCCTCTTGCTCATCGCTCTCGGCATCGTGCTGCAGATGCTGTTTGGCAACAACGTCGTCTTCTTCGGCGACATCGTTGGCAATGTGATCAAGCTGGTGTCAGCGCTGGGCAGCAACGGCGTCGTGGGATTGGTGGCGATCGCCATCATCCTCTATCTGTTCAATCGCAAGTAACCCCTCTCAAGAAGAAACCGCGAGGAGACAAAGATGGAATGGTTTGATCGTGCTAAGACGATGATCGTCAAGTTCACCGACATCGGCATCGCCCTGTTGGCGCTGGCCATCATCCTGCAGCTGCTGTTCGGCAACAATACGCAGTTCGTCGGCGACGTCGCCGGCAACATCATGGGCTTCATCAAGGCGTTCGGCGGTCAGGGCCTGGTCGGCCTCATCGCCATCGGCGTCGTCCTCTACATCCTCAATCGGAAATAACGAGAAGCGACGCCTCGCTTCGAAGGAACCTCCCCGGCGACGGGGAGGTTTTCTTTTGGGCGCGCGCCTTCAGGACCGTTCCCTCATGGCTCGTAGCCGTCACTTCCTCTTGAATGTGCCCGTAGCCTCCGCCGGCTTCCCACGATTGCCGTAGACGTAGACGTAGTTGTGGTAGTTCAGGCTTCCATCAGGCATTAGCCCGAGAGTCACATAGTACTGCGGGTACGAGGCGTAGTACTGCGGGTCCCAGGATATCGCCGCCTCGCCGTTGAAAGCGATTGGGTAGTTATAGCCAGTGCTGTTATACGCCGCGTTCCACCAGGATAGCGTTGCCGTGCAGAACCGCTTTCCCGAAGGATCGGTGAGGATTTCTCCCGCCGTTTTGAATTCGAAGGTGTAGTCCTTGTTGCTCGGGCTGACGCCTGTGCTGGTGGTCTTGACCGTTGCTGTGTAGCGTGCGGCGCCCTGGTGAGTGCCACTGAAGACTTCAAGACACTTGGCGCGCAGTTGCTCATCGCTGAGTTTCGTGGCCGGCAGCAACGTCGCGACAGCCGTTTGCCCCAAAGAGGGTGTAGGCTGTGAAGCCGCAGTGGTGGCAGCAAGGGGAATGGCCGGAAGTCCGGCAAACACAAGCCAACGACGCTGCATGCTCCCCCCAATGCCTTCGGGCTATCAGATCAACGACTTTTGTTTGAGCAGCCGTTCTGGTTGGTCAGCTCTTCCCCGCCCTCTCTAACCGCCTTTCACGGCCGCCGGGCCAGCGCCAGGCCGACTCCCGCACCTACCAACAATCCGCCAGTCAGCCGGTTGCGCAGCCGGGCACGCATCACCAGGAGCGCGCGCAGGCGGCCGGCCAGGATGGCCCACAGGCTGTCGAGCACCACGGCGACGGCCAGGAACGTCACCGCGAGCAGCAGAAGCTGGTCCGATGCGCTGGGCCCCGGCGTGACGAACTGCGGCAGGAAGGCGCCGACGAACAACAGCGTCTTGGGGTTGGTCAGGCAGACCAGGAAGCCGCGGGCATAGATCAGCCGGACCGAGCGCGCCTGCGGCGATGTACCCGCAAGATCGACGGCCGGTGCGCGCCACGCCGCGACGCCCAGCCAGATGAGATAGGCAACGCCTATCCAGCGCAGCCAATCGAAGCTTGCGGCGAGAAAATTCAGCAGCGCCGTCGCACCCAGTACCGTGAGAGCGAGTTGCACCACCACCGCGCTCGAGGTGGCGGCCACCGTGAGCAGCCCGAAGCGCGTGCCGTGGGCCACGCTGTTGGCGACGATCAACGCGACGTTCGGCCCGGGAATCAGCATCAGGACCGCCGTGGCTGCGATGAAGGCCAGGTAGATGTCGATCGAGATCACGGCCGCATTATAGCGGAATGAGCGCGGCTGCCACCCGTCTGCTCTCGGCAAGCAGCACGTTGTAGATGCGACAGGCCGAGCCGGTGTCGACCACCTCGAGCGCGAACCCGGCCCCCTTCAGCGCCAACCGCATTTCGGGCCCGATGAAGACGGCACGCGGGCCGCAGCCCAGCACCAGGAGCTCGGTCGGCGTCGCTGCCGCCTTGAGCGCGGCGAGACTGTCGAGCGACAGTTCTTCGGCGCGGGCAACGTTCCAGATGGTGGTGGCGCTGGGCGTCACCAGCACGGCAGAGCGCCATTCGCGTTGACCGATCAGGAAGCGGCCGGGGCCGTAGCTGCGGATGACCTGGACCTGCTCCGAACTTGGCGTCGGCAGGGTCTTGTCGCCGGGCACCTGCTTCGGCGGAATCACGCCTTGGCCTTCGCGACCTCGTCGTCCTTGGCGCGCAGCTGATCGGGCCGGAATTTCATGTAGACCAGCGCACCGCAGGCGATCCAGATCGAGGAATAGGTGCCGACGATAACGCCCCACAGCATCGCCACCGAGAAACTGTAGAGCACCGGGCCGCCGAACAGGAAGAGCGCCATCACCGCCACGAACACCGTGCCGGACGTCATCAGGGTGCGCGACAGGGTCTCGTTGACGCTCATGTTGAGGAGCTGTACCAGCGGCACCTTCTTGTAGCGGCGCAAATTCTCGCGCACGCGGTCGAACACCACGACGGTGTCGTTGATCGAGTAGCCGGCGATGGTCAGCACGGCGGCAAGCGCGGTCAGGCTGAAATCGAGCTGCAGCAGCACGAAGACGCCGATGGTCGATATGACATCGTGCAGCAGCGCGATCAGGGCGGCGACGCCGAACTGCCATTCGAAGCGGAACCAGACGTAGGCGGCAATCGCCACCAGCGTCGCCAGCACGGCGATGATGCCGCTCTCCATCAGTTCGCTGCCGATCTTGGGTCCGACCGACTCGGTGCCGCGCAGCTCGTAGTTCGCGCCGATCGTGTCCTCGACCATCTTGATCGCGACCTGCTGGCACCACTCGGCGCGCTGCTCGGGGCTCATGTCGATCTTGGCCGTGGCCGTGTTGCTGCGCGGCAGTTGCCGCTCGAGCACGGTGAGGCCGACCCGGCTCACCGCGTCGCGCCAGCCTGCGCCATCGAGTGCGCCCGGGGCGGTGAATTCGACGTCGCCGGTGCCCGGGGCGCCGGGCTTGGCCTGCCAGCCCGCGCCCGCCCGCTTGACCATCACGCGGCCGGCGGCGGCGATGCATTGCGGGCCGCCCTCCTGGCGCTGGACCCGGATCAACACGGAGCTGGGGTCGCCGAACTCCTGCAGCGCCACCTCGCCCAGCCCGAGCCCGCCCAGGACGGTGCGCAGCTCGTCGAGTTGGGCGACGCCCTGCTTGGCGCGCGCCTGGACGGCGATGCCGCCCTGGAAGTCGATGCCGAAATTGAGGCCGACCAGGATCACGCCGAGCAGCGACAGCACATTGACCGTCGTCGACAGGATCAGCGCCATCTGGCGCTTGCCGAGGAAATCGAAGCTGGTCTTGCTCGGGACGAGGCGGAGCGGCTTCCACAACATGCCGGCGCCTCAGATCACGAGTTCGGTGGGCCGCCGCCAGCGCACCCAAAGGGCGAGCAGCATGCGGGTGAAGATCGTTGCGCTGAACATCGAGGTCAGCAGACCGAGCGACAGTGTCGTGGCGAAGCCGCGAATCGGGCCGGAGCCGAAGCCGAACAGCAGGAAGGCGGCGATCAGCGTCGTCAGGTTGGCGTCGATGATGGCCGACATGGCGCGCTCGTAGCCGGTGGCGAGCGCGCTGAACGGCGAGCGGCCGAGCGCCTTCTCCTCGCGCACACGCTCGTAGATCAGCACGTTGGAATCGACCGACATGCCGACGGTCAGCACCAGGCCCGCCAGGCCCGGCAGGGTGAGCGAGGCGCCGAGGATCGACATGCCGGCGAACACCATCAGCAGGTTGACCAGCATGGCGAGGTTGGCGAAGCCACCGAAGATCGGGCCGTAGGCCAAAAACATGAAGACCGCGACCAGCACGGTGCCGACGATCGCCGCGATCGTGCCGGCGCGGATCGCGTCGGCCCCGAGGTCGGCGCCGACGGTGCGCTCCTCGATGATGGTGAGCGTGGCCGGCAGCGCGCCGGAGCGCAGCAGCAGCGCCTGTTCCTGGGTCTGCTGCGTGGTGAACTGGCCAGTGATGATGCCGCTGCCGCCGCAGATCGCGCTCTGCACGACCGGGGCGCTGATGATCTCGCTGTCGAGCTGGATGGCGAGCCGCTTGCCGATGTTGGCACGCGTGGCAGCGCAGAAGGCGCGGCCGCCGGCGGCGTTGAAGGTGAAGCTGATGATCGGCCGGCCGCCCTGCTGCTGCTCGAAGGTCGACTTGGCGTCGTCGAGATCCTCGCCGCCCACCACCACGCGCTTGAACACCGGCAGGCACTGCGGCTGGTAGCGGCGGCAGATCTGCTCCGGCGACAGCCGCGGGTTGGCGTTCTGGATTTCCTCGAACGCCTTGGGATTGGCCGCGCGCAGCGCCTGCATGCCCTCGCGCGTCGGCACCAGGAAGGTGGTCGGCGGCAGCGTGGCCGGCAGATTCTGGCCGGTCGCCGCCACGTCCTCGTTCACCAGATGGAAGGTGAGCTTGGCGGTCTGGTTGATCTTGCGCTTGAGGTCGGTGGTGTCCTTGATGCCGGGCACCTGCAGCAGGATGCGATCGTCGCCCTGGCGCACGATGGTGGGTTCGATGGTGCCGGTTTCGTCGACGCGGCGGCGCAGGATCTCGATCGACTGCTCGATCACCTCCTGCTTCTTGCGCACGAGATCCACGTTGGAATAAGTCAGCCTAATCGTGTCGCCGGCGCCGGAAACGGCGAGCGACGGATCGAGGGTGCGGATCGCCTCCAGTGCCTTGGCGCGCTGCGCTTCATCGCGCAGCACGACCGCCACGGCCGGGCCGTTCTCGATGGTGATGTCCTTGAAGGCCACCTGCTGCTTGCGCAGCTCGCCGCGCACCGCGTCCGACAGGTTGATGACGCGCTCGTTCAGCACGCTGCGCAGATCGGCTTCCAGCAGGAAGTGGGCGCCGCCACGCAGGTCGAGGCCGAGATTGATGCGGTTCTGCGAATACCAGTGCGGCAGCACGTCGAGCATGGCAGCGGGCAGCAGGTTGGGCAGGGCGAACAGTCCCGACAGCACCGTAATCGCGATGATGACGATGGTCTGCCAGCGCGGAAGATTGAGCATTCCGACCTACTTAAGTCCGGGCCAGCCCGGCTACTTCCTGCCGCCGAACAGGCTGCCGAGCAGGCTCTTTCTCTCACCCGCCGGCGGCGGCGGCGGCAGCATCGGCTTGTCGTCGTCGTCGTCAGTCTCCTTGGCGCCGCGCACCGATTCGCCGCGCGTCAGGATGTCGGTGATGGTCGCCTTGATCACGCGCACCCGCACGCCTTCGGCCAGCTCGACCTGCAGTTCGTTGTCGGAGATCACCTTGGTGACCAGCCCGATGAAGCCGCCGCCGGTGACGACCCGGTCGCCGCGCTTGACGCCGGACAGCATCTCGCGCTGGGCCTTCATCTTGGATTGCTGGGGACGGATCAGCAGGAAGTAGAAGACGATGAAAATGAGCACCAGCGGGAACAGCTGGACGAGGAAATCCCCGCTGCCGCCGCCTGCTGCCTGCGCCCAAGCCTGGGAAATAAACATCATCTGCTCCGATCTTCCGGCCTTCGAAAAAGCGCGCGGACTATAGCGGTCCGCGCCCGCTTTGCAACGCAAGTGCGGGGCGATATGGTCGCCCCCTTCGCACCCTCGGGCAACGATGGATCAAGACCTTAAAGCCACGCTTTCACGCATCGCCGCAGCGCTCGACCGGCTGGCCCCACCGGCCCCGCCGAGCGCCGACATGAGCGCGGCCGAGGCCTATGTCTGGCACGCCGCCGGCCACCGGCTGGAGATGGTGCCGAAGGTCAACCGGGTCAACCTCGAGCTTTTGATGGGCATCGACCGCCAGAAGGAGACCCTGCTCGAGAACACGCGGCGCTTCGCCAAGGGGCTGCCGGCCAACAACGCCCTGCTGTGGGGTTCGCGCGGCTCCGGCAAGAGCTCGATCGTGAAGGCCGTCCACGCCCACGTGAACCGCGAGATGGGCGGCCCGCCGGGTCCGCTGGCGCTGATCGAGATCCATCGCGAGGACATCCCCTCGCTGCCGGCGCTGCTCACCCGCATCCGCGAGACCAAACGGCGCTTCGTGGTGTTCTGCGACGATCTTTCGTTCGACGGCCAGGATGCCGCCTACAAGTCGCTCAAGGCCGTGCTCGAGGGCGGCATCGAGGGCCGGCCGGACAATGTGGTGTTCTACGCCACCTCCAACCGCCGCCATCTGATGCCGCGCGACATGATCGAGAACGAGCGCTCGACGGCGATCAGCCCATCGGAGGCGGTCGAGGAGAAGGTCTCGCTGTCGGATCGCTTCGGCCTGTGGCTGGGCTTCCACAATGCCGACCAGGACACTTTCTTCGCCATGATCGAGGCCTATGCCACCCACTACAGGCTGGGCGTGCCGGTCGAGTCCCTGCGCAAGCAGGCAGTCGAATGGTCGGTGACGCGCGGCGGACGCTCCGGCCGCGTCGCTTGGCAATTCATCCAGGAAGTGGCGGGCCAACTCGGCAAGAAGCTGGACTGACGATGGGAGCTCCGCGATGAGTGGGCCCGAGGACGTGCTGTTCTCGCCGGCGGTCAAGGCGGAGCAGGCGCGCCTCGGGTCGCGCACCGCCTTCGAGGGCCGCCAGTGGAACACCGAGATCACCGACGATCTTCGCCAGTTCCTGGCAGCCATCGACACCTTCTTCATGGCAACGGCCAGTGCCGACGGCCGGCCCTACGTCCAGCATCGCGGCGGGCCGCCGGGCTTCCTCAAGACGATCGGCAGCCAGACGCTGGCCTTTGCCGATTTCGCCGGCAACCGGCAGTACATCACCCTCGGCCATCTCAAGGAAAACGACCGCGCCTACATCTTCATTCCGCATTTCGCGACGCAACAGCGCCTGAAGCTGTGGGGCCGCGCGCGCGTGGTCGAAGGCGACATCGAGCTGATGGAGCGGCTGGTCGACCCTGCCTATAAGGCAAAGCCTGCACGCGCCATCGTCTTCACACTGGAAGCCTGGGACATCAACTGCCGCCAGCACATCGTGCCGCGCTACAGCGAGGCCGAGATCGCGCCGGCTGTCGACAAGCTCGCCCAGCGGATCAAGGAACTGGAAGAAGAAGTGGAACGGCTCAAAGCGGGCCGGTAAGACGGCACGGAACTTGCCTTTTCGGTCTCGAAAGGGAGTTCCGCCATGCTCAAGATCCAATCCAAAGCCGCTGCCATCGCCCTGAATCGCCGCGCCCTCCTGGCGGCCGCCGGAGCGGCCGCTGCCGCCCTCACCGCGCCGCGCCTCGCGCGCGCCCAGGCCAAGGAGGTCGTGATTGGCGGTGCCGCCAGCCACAAGGGCTTCGTCGAGAAGGTGATCGCTCCTGAGTTCGAGAAGAAGACCGGCGCCAAGGTCATGTTCGAGGGCACGCGTTCGCTGGTCAATCTCGAGAAGATGCAGAAGAACAAGGACAAGCAATACCTGTCGGTCGTCATGATGGACGACCCCGTCATGATCCCGGCGGTCGCGGAGGGCCTGCTGGAGAAGATGACGCCTGCCAAGGTTCCAGCGATGGCCACGCTGAAGCCGGGCACGATCCACATGGACGGCATGTGGGTGAACTACCTGCAGCCGCTGCTGGGGATCGCCTACAACCCGAAGATCATGAAGACGCCGCCCCCGTCATGGGCCGAGGTTTACGATCCCAAATACAAGGGCCGGATCATCCTGCCGTCACTGCAGAACACCGAAGGACTCGCCAACCTGTTCATGGCGGCGCACCTCGCCACCGGCAAGCCGATGGCCGAGGCGCAGAAAGACATCGACGCGGCATTCAAGAAGCTGGCGACGCTGAAGCCCAACCTGCTGACCGTCTATACGCAGATGCCGCAGGCCTACAACCTGCTCGAGCAGGGCGAGGGCTACATGATCTCGAGCGCCTTCACCCAGGTCGCGATCGAGCGCAAGACCAGCGGCGCGCCGGTCGACATCGCCGCGCCCAAGGAAGGAATGTTCGCCATGCCGTCCGGTGTGGCGCTGGTCAAGGGCGCGCCGCAGCCCGAGCTGGCGGCGGCCTTCGTCAACACGATGCTGGACCTCGATGTGCAGGCCAAGCTCGCCGCCACCACGACGTCGCTGCCGGTGCAGAAGGACCTTCCGGCGCCCGCCGGCATGCCGACCGGTGTCACCGTGCACGCCACTGACTGGAAGTTCGTCGCCGACAACCGCGCGGAGTGGGTCAAGCGCTGGGATCGCGAGATGGCGATGTGACCTGGCGACGTGACACGGCTGAAGGCCATGTCATGCCGGGTAAAGTGAGGGATCCTTGAGCTTCCTCGACGTCCAGGGCGCCGAGAAGGCGTTTGGCGCGGCCACGGTGCTGGGCGGCGTCGATCTCGGCGTCGGTGCCGGCGAGTTCGTGTCGCTGCTCGGCCCCTCGGGCTGCGGCAAGACGACGTTGCTGCGCATCGTGGCGGGCTTGCTGGCGGCGGATCGCGGCGCCGTGCGCCTCGACGGCCAGGACATCACCGGCCGGCCGCCGCACAAGCGCGACGTCGGCGTGGTGTTCCAGAATTACGCCCTGTTCCCTCATCTCACCGTCGCCGAGAACATCGCCTTCGGCCTCAAGGCGAAGCGGCGGCCAGTCACCGATATTGCGCCGACGGTCAATCGCTTCCTCGACCTGGTGCATCTGCGGGAGTTCGCCGACCGCTCGGTTCGCGCGCTGTCGGGCGGCCAGCAGCAGCGTGTCGCCGTGGCGCGTGCGCTGGCGGTCGGGCCGAAGCTGCTGCTGCTCGATGAGCCGTTCTCGGCGCTGGACCGCAAGCTGCGCGAGACCATGCAGATCGAGCTGCGTCGGCTCCTGCGTGAGCTCGGCACCACGGCGGTGTTCGTGACGCACGACCAGGAAGAAGCGCTCACCATGTCGGACCGCATCGCCGTCATGGAACGCGGCGCGATCGAGCAGCTCGACACACCCGAGACCGTCTACCGCCGGCCCGCCACCGCCTTCGTGATGGAGTTCGTCGGCCTGTCCTCGATGATCGCCGGCAAGGTCGTTGGGACCTCGGGCGCCGGCGGGGTCGCGGTTGACACATCGCTTGGCCGGCTGCTCGGGCGGGGCAGCTTCATCGCCGGCACCGACGTGGTGGTGGGCCTGCGGCCGGAGCGCGTCCAGGTCGGCGTTGCGGGCGAGAACACGGTAACGGCCACGCTGCGCGACGCCGTGTTTCAGGGATCGAAGATCCAGCTCCACTTCGCCGCCAGGGACGGCGACCGCCTGCTGGTCGAGACGGCCGATCTGGCGGGCGGCGTACCGCCGGCGGGCGCCAGCCTGCAGCTCGGCTGGGCGCAGGCCGACACGCTGGTCTACCCGGCGCCTGGGCCATGACCGCCTGGCGGCGCATCGATCCGGTGGCCCTGCTGGCGGCGCCCGCGGTGATCTACCTGGCCGTCGTCTACGCCTTTCCTCTCGTCTGGCTCCTGCTCAAGAGCTTCAGCGGACCGTCGGGGCTGACGCTGCAGCCCTACATCGCCTTCATGAGCGATCCCTTCAACTGGCGTGTCATGGGCAACACGCTGCGCGTCGCCTTCTGGGTCACGCTGGTATGTTTCCTGGTCGGCTATCCAGCCGCCTTCGCGCTGGCACGCGCCGGCGTGGTCCTGCAGATCGTGATGCTGGTCGCCATCATCCTCCCGCTCTCGATCGGCGCCGTGGTGAAGGCATTCGCCTGGCAGATCGTCCTGCGCCGCAACGGCGTAGTCAGCCAGGTGCTGGTCGGTCTCGGCATCTGGGACGAGCCGCAGCGCCTGCTGTTCACCGAATCCGGCCTCGTGCTGGGCGCCGCCAACATCTTCCTGCCTTTCATGATCCTGCCGATCTATTCGGTGGTGAAGCTGATCGACCCGCGCCTCAGCGAAGCGGGTGCGACCCTGGGAGCGACGCCGCTCTACCGCTTCACGCGCGTGACGCTGCCGCTGACGCTGCCGGGCATCGTCTCCGGCATCGCCTTCGTGTTCTCGATGAGCGTGTCGATGTTCGTCATCCCCTCGCTGTTGATCGGCGACCGCTTCCAGACGCTGTCGACGCTCACCGGGCGATCGTTCCTGCTGATGCGCAACGAGCAGCTCGGCTCGACCACGGCGGTGATCCTGCTGGCGCTCGCCGTGTCCATCGTCGTGGGCTCGACCTGGCTGGGCCGGCGCCTGGGCGGCAACACGTGACCGCGTCCGAGCGCCTGGCCAGGGGCCTGATGTGGTTCTCGGCCTTCGTCGTCGTGGTGTTCCTGATGACGCCGCTCCTGGTCACCGTGGCGGTGTCGTTCGGCTCGTCCTCGGTCTTCACCCTTCCGCCGCCCGACTGGTCGTTGCGCTGGTACCAGCGGCTCGCCGACGAGCGGGGCCTCCTGCCGGCGCTCCTGATCTCGCTGCAGGTCGCCGCGCTCGCGACGGCGGTCGCCATGATCCTGGGCACCCTTTGTGCCATCGCCGTGGTGCGCGCCCGCTTCCCGGGACGCGATTCCATCCTGACCTTCCTGGTCTCGCCGCTGATGCTGCCGGGCCTGGTGATCGGCATCGCCATGCTGCAGGGCTTCAAGGCGATGGGCCTGCGTGACATCTATGGCAGCCTGATCATCGCCCATGTCGTCATCACGCTGCCTTTCGTCGTGCGCACCGTGGTCGGCGCCCTGTCGCTGTTCGACTTCTCGTTGATCGATGCGGCCCGCACATTGGGCTATTCCTATCCGGCCGCGCTGCTGCGCGTGCTGGTGCCGTCGCTCGGGCCGGCCTTCCTGACCTCCGGCATGTTCGCCTTCCTCGCCTCGGTCGAGAATTACCCGATCTCGATCTTCTTTACCGACGCCTGGACCAAGACCCTGCCGATCCAGGTGCTGCAATACGTCGACGAGCATCCCGACCCGACCATTGCCGCCATTTCCGCCGGCATGGTGCTGCTCGCCATCCTGGCGCTCATCGTCGGCGACAGGCTGGTCGGCCTGCGCAAACTCGCGGAGTTCTAGCCATGACCGATGCGCCAAAGCCCTGCGACCTCCTGGTCACCGCCGACATCCTGCTGACGCTGGACGCCGGCAGCCGCATCCTGAAGGACGCAGCCATTGCCGTGGTCGGCCGCGACATTGCCGAGGTCGGGTCGGCGGCCGACCTCGCCCGGCGCTGGGCGCCGGCGGCGTCGGTCGAAGGCCGAGGCCGGCTGGTCATGCCCGGCATGGTCAACGTCCACAACCACACGCCTCTCATGATCACGCGCGGCATGATCGAGGATATCGGCCACGCGCCGATGTACACGCCGGGCATCCCGCAGGGCCATTGGCTCGGCGCCGAGGAGACCTATGCGCTGTCGTTACTCGGCATGTACGAGCTGCTGCGCGCCGGCAACACCACGGTGGTCGATTTCTACCGCCATCCCGGCTCGTGCGCCCGTGCTGCGGCGGAGCTCGGTTTGCGCGCCGTCATCACCGGCCGCGTCCACGACGCCGATCCCGAGGCGCTGACCCTCGGCCGCTACGAGCACAGCCGCGTCATTGGCGAGGCAAGTCTCAAGGAGAACGCCGACCTGATCGAGCAGTGGGACGGCCATGACGACGGCCGCATCCGTTGCGACTGGGGTCCGCATGCGCCCGACACCTGCTCGGACGACCTGCTGCGCGAGGTGGCACGGCTGTCGACCGGACGCGGCAAGGTGCACACCCACCTGGCGCAGATGCGCGGTGAGGTGAAGGTGATCAAGGCGCGCAGCGGCCTGACGCCGCCGCAGCTCCTCGACAAGCTCGGCCTGCTGACCGACCGCCTGATCGCCGCGCATTGCATCCATATGGGGCCGGACGACGTGGCGCTATGCGGCAAGGCCGGCATCACCGTGGCGCACGCCCCGATCGGCAACGCCAAGGGCGGGCAGATCGCGCCGATCGTCGAGCTTGCCGAGGCAGGCTGCCGCATCACGCTCTGCACCGATGCCGCGAGCGGCGACCTGATCGAGGCAATGCGCTGGGCCATCGCCATGCAGCGCATCCATCGCCAGGGCAGCGTGCTCGACGCCCGCACGGTACTCGACTGGGGCACGCGCCAGGGCGCCGAGGCGATCGGCTGGGGCGATCGGATCGGCTCACTCGAGGCGGGCAAGCGCGCCGACATCGTCCTGCTCGACCTGCGCTCGCCTGCGCTGGCGCCGATTATCGACGGCTACGGCGCCGTCGTGCACAGTGCGTCCGGGCAGAATGTCGACACGGTGATCGTCGATGGCCGAGTGGTGCTGGCTGGCGGCCGGCTTGCCACGGCCGACGGCGACGCCATCGTGGCGCAAGCCCAGGCGGCGGCCGGCGCGTTGTGGCAGCGTGCGGGTCGCCAGCCGATCGTCTAGCCGCGAAGGGCCGTCATGAAGATCCCCCGATGAAGATACTCGTCGCCAATCCCAACACCTCGGCCGGTGTCACAGACCGCCTTGTGGCCGCCGGCAAGCTGGTGGCGAGTCCCGGCACCGAGCTGCTGCCGATGACCGCGCCGCGCGGCGTGCCCTATATCGCCACCCGCGCCGAGGCGGCGATCGGCAGCGCCGTCATGCTGGAGATGCTGGCGGAGAAGCGCGGCACCTTCGACGCCGCCATCGTCGCGGCGTTCGGCGATCCGGGCCTCGGCGGTGCGCGTGAGCTGTTCGATTTTCCCGTGATTGGCATGGCGGAGGCGGCGATGCTGGTGGCCTGCACGCTTGGCCGGAAGTTCGCCATCGTGAGCTTCGCCAAGGCGCTGGAGCCGTGGTTCGCCGAGATCGTCGACTGGCACGGTCTGTCGGGCCGCTGCGCGGCGATCCGCATGCTCGATGAGGCGTTCAAGTCGATCGACGATGTGCAGGACGAGAAGGAGCCGTTGCTCGTCGATCTGGCCAATCGCGTTGTCCGCGACCACGGCGCCGACGTCGTGATCCTGGCCGGCGCACCGCTCGCCGGCCTCGCCAACAAGATCAGGAACCGCGTTGCCGTGCCGCTGGTCGACGGCATCCAGGCCGCGGTGACGATGGCGGAGGGCCTCGTGCGCCTCAATCCACGCAAGGCGACCGCCGGCACCTATCGCCGGCCCGGGCCGAAGGACTCGAAGGGCTTGAGCCAGAAGCTCGCCGATGTGATCGCGCACCGTGACACGTGACCTGAAAGGCTACGGCCGCACGCCGCCCAACCCGCAGTGGCCGGGCCAGGCGCGCGTCGCCGTGTCGTTCGTGATCAATTTCGAGGAGGGCGCGGAGATGTCGCTGTCCTCGGGCGATCCGCATAACGAGAAGGTCTACGAGGTCACCGACGAGGTCGTGGGCATGCCCGATCGCTGCATGGAATCGCACTTCGAGTACGGCACCAGAGCGGCGTGGTGGCGCATCGCCGACACGCTGGAGCGGCTGGGCGTTCCGGCCACCGTCAGCAGCTGCGGGATGGCGGCGCAGCTCTCGTCCTGGCTGATCGAGGATGCCGTCAAGCGCGGCCACGAGATCTCCTGCCACGGCTGGCGCTGGGAAAAGCACGCCCATATGGAAGAAGCGGCCGAGCGCAAGTCCATTGCCGACACCGTGCGCGTGCTCGCCGAGATCGCCGGCACGCGTCCCGTCGGCTGGCACACCCGTTCGACACCCTCACCCAACACGCGCCGCCTTCTCGTCGAGGAAGGCGGCTTCCTCTACGACAGCGACGACTATTCCGACGACCTGCCGTTCTTCGTCGACGTCTCGGGCAAGCGGCATCTGGTGCTGCCCTACAGTTTCGACACCAACGACATGCACTATCACCAGGGCTTCCACCGCTTCGTGACGGCGCGCGACTTCGCCGAGTACACCAACGACGCCTTCGACACGCTATGGACTGAAGGAGAGCGACAGCCGAAGATGATGTCGATCGGCCTGCACCTACGCATGATCGGCCGGCCCGGCCGCATCGCCGCACTCGACCGCATCGTCAGTCATATGAAGCAGAAGGGTGGCGCCTGGTTCGCCACGCGCCGGCAGATCGCCGAGCATTGGCGCTCGCAGTTCTAGGCCTTCTTCGGCCGCACGATCTTGACGGTGCAGGTGGCGTGGACGATCAGGCGGTCCTTGTCGTCGCGCAGGTCGCCTTCGAGGAAGCCCACCGAACCGCCCCAGCGCAGCACCCGGCCTTCGGCGATCACCTCGCCGGGACCGACGGCATCGAGAAAGCTGACCTTGAGCTCGAGCGTCGGCACGGCGCAGGCGAAGCGGCCCTTGGCGAGGGCTGCGTGGGCCATGGCGATGTCGACCATGCCGGTGAGAAAGCCGCCCTGGCAGATCGTACCCTTGGAATGACAGAAGGCCGGCACGATCCTGAAGCGGCAGCGGCAGATGCCGCGCTCCGAATCGACCGACAGGAAGTCGCCGTTCAGCAGGTGCGTCGGCTCGACCCTGTTGTCCTGGATGTGGCGCAGCATGTCGGCGTCGCTCATCGAGGTCGCGTCGACGCCGACGAAGTCGGGATGGGTCGAGTTCATGGCGCGCGAACTATAGCGAGCGCGTACCGCTGCGCACCTTTTCCAGGAGCTGGATCAAAGTCCGCGTTTCGGCCGACGAAAGGCCTGCGGCGATGCGCTTCTCGTGCGAGCGCACCAGCCGCGCGAAGCGCGCCAGCGCCTTGCCACCCGAAGGCGTGAGTGCAAGCGCGTGCGTGCGCCCATCGGTCGGCGAGGCCCGACGAACCAGAAGCCCCCGCGCCTGCAGGCGGTCGAGGATGGGAACCAGCGTCGAGCGGTCGATGCCGAGCGCCCGGGCAAGCGCCATCTGGCTGAGGCCCGCGTTGCGCTCGACCAGCACCAGCAGGCCGAACTCGCCTGGCGTCAGCGCCTGGCCGGCCCTGGCGAAGGTGGCGGCGAAATCGGCGAACACCGCCGACTGGGTGCGGCGCAACACATAGCCCAGCAGCGAGGGCAGCACGCCGAGATCGAGTATTTGCGCCGGCGGCTTGACCACGGAAGCAGTGGGTAGACGAGCCATGGGCCAAGTGGTAAACCGCGATTGTTTGGGGAGCAAACAAATTCTGGCCCGCATCCCTTCATGAGCTTCAAAGTCCACATCGTCCCCGCCCAGCGTACCATCGACGTTGCGACCGGCGGCACCATCCTGGAGGCGGCCCTCAACGCCGGCGTCGGCTATCCGTTCGGCTGCCAGTCGGGCAACTGCGGCGCCTGCAAGTCGCACCTCATCAAGGGCGAAGTGACGATGGAGGGCTATTCCGAGTTCGCGCTGTCGGACGAGGAGAAGGCGCGCGGCCTGATACTGGCCTGCCGCGCCGTGCCCTGGGAGGACTCCGAAGTCGCCTGGCTCGAGGAGGACGACCTGATCGTCCATCCCCGCCGACTGCTCGCCTGCAGGGTGACGGCGCTCGACGACGCCACGCACGACATCAAGCGCGTGCGGCTGGCGATCGAATCGGGCGGGCCGTACGACTTCTCCGCCGGCCAGTTCGCCTCCGTCACCTTCGAGGGCTGTCCGCCGCGCGACTATTCCATGGCCAACGTGCCGGGCGATCCGGTGCTCGAGTTCCACGTCCGCCGCACCGCGGGCGGCGCCACCAGCGCCCATGTCGCGGAAAAGCTCCAGGTTGGCGAAAGCGTTCGGGTCGAAGGCCCGTTCGGCACCTCCTATCTGCGCGAGAGCCATCGCGGACCGATCATCGCCGTCGCCGGCGGCTCAGGCATGGCGCCGCTGAAGTCGGTCGTCGAGCGGGCGCTGGCCAAGAGCTTGCCGCAGCACATCTACTTCTATTTCGGCGTCCGCAACGAGCGTGATCTCTACCTGAACGACCACTTCGCCGCGCTGGCCGAAAAACACGGCAACCTGCACTTCATGCCGGTGCTGAGTGACGGCGACGGCATGACCCGGCGGTGCGGCCTGGTCCACGAGGCGGTGGCCGCCGATTTCGACGAGTTCGATGGCTGCAAGGCCTACCTCGCCGGCCCGCCGGTCATGGTCGAGGCGGCAACCAGACTGTTCGAGCAACGCGGCATGCGGCGCATCGATATCCATGCCGACGCGTTCTATACGGCAGCCGAAATGGCGAGCGCCGGCAAAAAAACGGGAGCAGACCTATGACAGGCACCTTGGAAGGACGCTCAGCCATCGTCACCGGCGCCGGCCGCGGCATCGGCCGCGCCATCGCCGAAGCATTGGTGGCCGAGGGCGCCAGCGTGATCGTGGCCGACAACGGCGCTTCGATCGGCGGCGACGACAGCGATCCCGCGGTCGCACGCGACGCCGCCAATGCACTGGGCAAGAAGGCGATCGCCTTCTCCGAAAGCGTCGCCTCGCCCGGCGTGGCCAAGCAGCTCGTCGACCTGGCGATCAAGAATTTCGACGGCATCGACATCGTGGTGAACAATGCCGCGATCCTGCGCGACGCCTTCGTGTTCCGCATGGACCCACGCGACTGGGACGCGGTGATCCGCACCAACCTGTCGGCCGCCTTCTACCTGATCAATGCAGCATCCGGCGTGATGCGTGAACAGGGCAAGTCAGGTCGCGGCGATGCCAAGGATGGGAAGGGGGACGGCTACGACTGGGGCCGCATCGTCAATATCGTCTCCTCGGCCGGGCTCTACGGCAATCTGGGGCAGGCCGCCTACGCCAGCGCCAAGGCCGGCTTGTTTGGTCTGACGCGCGTCGCGGCGATGGACCTGCAGCGCGCGCGAATCACGGTGAATGCGGTGGCGCCCTTTGCCAAGACACGTGTCACCGACATCATCCAGCCGGCCAACGATGCCCAGAAGTCCTACAAGGAACGTGCGCTGAAGATCGGTGCGCACCACGTCGCCAACCTGGTAACAGCGCTGTGCACGCCAGCGGCAAAGAGCATCACCGGCCAGCTGCTTGGCGTGCGCGGCCGCGAGGTCTTCCTGTTCGGCCAGCCGCGCCCCGTGTCCAAGCTCACGGTCGAAACGCCGGCGACCTTGGCGCAGGACCTCGTGGCCAAGCTCGGCGGCCAGTTCACCGACATGACCACCGACCTCGAAGCCTTCAATACCGAACCGCTCGTCTAACGGAGACAGGCCCCATGAACACCAACACCACCGACATCGTCATCAAGACGGTCGAAGAGCTCAAGGGCGCGCCCGAGGAGTATCGCGACGCCGTCGCCAAGCTGGTGATCAGCCACGCCATCAACGAGCTCTACGGCGCGCAGGTGTTCGACGAGCCGGCCATCGCCTACGCGCCGACGCCCTACGCCAAGTGGCTGACCTGCCGCGTGGCGATGGAGGAGTACGGCCATCACGTGCGCTTCAAGGGATTGGGCATCCAGATGGGCATCCCCGAGGAACGGATGATGCCGGGCGCCGGCAAGAAGCCGTTGTCGATCTTCGAATTCCCGCTCAAGACCTGGGAGGAGTTCGTCGCCATCAAGCTCCTGGCCGATTTGGCCGAGATCCTGCAGGTCGAGGACCTGTTGCACTGCACCTTCCACCCGCTGCGCAACCTCGCGCGCGCGACCATGCCGGAGGAGCGCTTCCACGCCCAGTTCGGCGAGGATTTCTCTGCCGAGCTGGTCAAGACGCCCGACGGCAAGGCGCGCCTGCAAGCGGCAGTGAACGAATACTGGCCCTACCTGCCGTCGTTCTTCGGTGGCTCGAAGTCGAGGAACAACGAAATCTTTCGCAAGTGGAAGATCAAGCAGCGCACCAACGACGAGATGCGCCATGATTTCGTCAAGCGCGCGACAGAAGTCGCCGCCAAATACGGCCTCACCTTGCCGGAGGTCCGGCAGGCGGCGTGATCTTCTTCGGCTCGCTGCGAACGGACATACGCGCCGCCTCGTGGTTTGCCGCCCTGGGCGAAGAGCTGACGGAAGGCGATATCGTCGATGCGCGGGCCTATGGCGATGGCCGCGATGTCGATCACGTCAGATCGTGGCGCGAGGCCGAGGCCTTGCTGAAATCACCCGACGCCTCGCTCGAATTGTGGGATCGCGACGAGGCGTTGCGGAAAAAATTGTTGGCCGAGGCCGAGGCGCAATATCCCGAGAGGGCGCTGTGGACCTCGCTCAGCGAACTCACCACCGAGGCGGGCGACCTGGTGCATGGCAAGGCCGCGACCGCCGCGGCACGCATGGGCGGCGCAGCCGCGGCTTCTATTCACGTCGCCGCCGGCGCAGCCGCGCAGACCGTCTATCAGCTCGCCGTGGCGCGGATGGCGGGAAACGACACTTCGCCCTTCGAAGGCAAGGTCATATGCCACCGCTGAGGCAATTAGTGACGTAATTGTAATGCCTTAGGAGTTGGGGTGCGGTGCGGGTGGCTCCCGGGGACACACTGGGGACACATCTGCATGAGTTTCGATGCTTCAGAGGCCACCGCGCCTGATCTATTTGCCTCTACTTTAGAAACGCCCGACGCGTCATTGCTTCGCCATTGTTATCAACGACGACCGGACCCGGGACCCAAACTCCTAACTCGTTGTGCCATCACGAAATTTCAGCGACGTGCTCTTGATGCAGTTTGACCCTTTATGGCACCCAGAAATTCCAGGATCGACCGCATTGTTATTCATTGTTCTCAATGCCGGCGGCGGGGCGCGCAAAGGCCATTTTACAACCGCTAAACCGTTGGCGGCCGGCGCCGCCCTGGTCTATGCCCTCAATCCCGGCTGGCAGGCCGCCGAGGTGATCCAGCACCTCAAGGACTCGGCGGACAAGCTGGCCTCGCTCGCCCTCGTCTGCGAGGACGGCAACCGTAGGTAGCGTTCGAGTTGAATGGAGGGTCCAGATAGATCAGATCGACGGTCTCGTCTTTGATCGAATCCCGGAGGACCTTGAGGTTATCGCC
>CAMDCE010000011.1 GCA_945889625.1 Asaia bogorensis
GGGGAGGTGTCGCGGTCATACCGCGACGGAGGGGGTCATGAACTCACTTCACTTCCTTGGTCTCGAACTCGGCCGGCATGGTGATTTCCAGCACCTCGAAATCCTCCGAATGATCGATCTCCTGATGCTTGATGCCGGGCGGCTGGTAGACGGTCGAGCCTTCGACGAGCTTGTGCCGGCCGTAGCCCTCGTACTCGAAGATCGCCCAGCCCTTCAGCACATAGACGAACTGGAAGGTCAGCGCATGGGTGTGGCTGGGAGCGTCGGCGTGCTTGCCGGGCTTGGCGCGTATGACATGCGCGCCGACCTTTCCGCCGGTCAGCTCCTTCAGGCCGAACGGCCGGTATTCGAAGAAGGGCCTGAGGCCGTCCTTCTCGAAACTGTCGGGGCCGAGATGGTTGACGATACCGACACCGCTTTCGGCGGCGGCGGCGACGTTCTGGTCCTTGGCGGCTTCCTCGGTGGTGGGGAACAGGTCGGCCATGGTGTCCTCCGTGCTTGCTCAGTTGCCGCATCTTTCATTGAGCGGCGTCGGCTGGCCGCTGGCCAGGATGACGCCGTCCTTGATGAGCACCCTGCCGGTGCTGTTGGTCGACGCCATGGTGCGCGTGCGGCCGTTGATGATGTCCATGACGATGGTGAAGACGTTGCCGTTCTGCCTCCCCCATCGTGGATCGTCGACTCGCCAGCGCATCGAGAGTCGGGTGTCCGAGAGTTGCTTGGCGGCGTCGACCGTCGTGTTCAGGTCGGAACCTTCGGGACCGTGGTTGACCTTGCAGCGTACCAGACCCTGATTCTCGGTGTAGTAGGTCGCGAATGTGTTCGTCTTGCTGGGTCCGGCGGCGCACGACGGCGCCCAGGTACCGGCGATGCCCATTCTCTCGAGCACCGGCCACGGCCGCTCCTGGGCCGCGGCGACGCCCGGCAGCAACAGCAGCGCGAGGGCGAGCCATGCCGCCCTTAGCTTCACTTGCATTTCTGGAAGGACCTCACGGGATTGCCGTTGGCGGTGAACTTGCCGTCCTTGATGAACTGCTTGCCGTCGCTCGTCCGTGTCGAGGACAGCGAGCGCATGCCGCGCGGGCCGATCTCGGCGATCACGTCGTAGGCCACCTGGTTGTTGTCGCCCCAGCCGGCATCGTCGTTGCGGATGCGCATCAGGAAGGTGGTGGGCGTCAGGTACTGCGAGCTGTCGATCGTGCTGTTGAGCGCGGGCAGGGTCGTGCCGCGATCGGCGCGGCGGCGGGCGGCGCCGCTCTTGTCGGCGTAGTAGGTGTGGAACCAGTTCGAGTCGCTCACATCCTCGGTGCAGACCGCGGCCCACGTGCCGCCGATACCCATCTTCGCCAGCACCGCCCAGACCTGCTGCGCCGAGGCGGGGCCTGCCAGAAGCAGCAGCAGGAGCGTCAAACCCATTGCCGCGCGCGTCGTGAAGGCCATTGTTCCCCCTACTCTTGTCATCCTGAGCGTAGCGAAGGATCTCACGCCAACTACCGGAGTCCACTGTCTGATCGTTCAGTGAGGTCCTTCGCTACGCTCAGGACGACAGAAACACCTTTGATTGCAACGTCCCTAGCCTGCCTTCGCATCGTCTTCCCCAGTGTCACAATGCCTCGCTTTGCGCCGTGGGGCGACGGGATTATCCTGCCGCCGGGGGCAGCACATCGAATGAATGACAGAGTGACTTCGCGCCGGGCCTTCCTGGGCCAGGCCGGCATCGGCGGGCTCGCGCTGGTTTCCGGGTCGGCGTGGGCGCAGACGACGACGACAACCGTCGAGTTGCCGCTGCCGGGCGGCCCGCGCGAGCGCGCCATCACCAAAGCCTTCCCGCAAAAGGGGCCGATGATCCTGCAGCGCACGCGGCCGCCGCTGCTCGAGACGCCGTTCGAGGTGTTCGACAAGGGTGTGTTCACGCCTAACGACTCCTTCTACGTGCGCTGGCACTGGGCGGTCATCCCGACCGAGATCGATGTCGCGAGCTTTCGCCTCGACGTGGCGGGTCACGTCGACAGGCCGCTGTCGCTCACGCTGAAGGACATCGTCGACGGCCTGCCGCGGGTCGAGCTGGCGGCGGTCAACCAGTGCTCGGGCAATTCGCGCGGCTACAGCCAGCCGCCCGTGCCCGGCGCACAGTGGTCGAACGGCGCCATGGGCAACGCCAAGTGGATGGGCGTGCGGCTGCGCGACGTGCTGGACAGAGCAGGCGTCAAGGCCGGCGCCGTGGCCGTCCGCTTCTCGGGCCTCGACGAGCCGGTGGTGGCCGATGCGCCGAAATTGATGAAGTCGTTGGCGCTCGACCATGCGCGCGACGGCGAGGTGATGATCGCCTACGCCATGAACGGCGAGCAGCTGCCGCTGCTCAACGGCTTTCCGCTGCGCCTCGTGGTGCCGGGCTGGTACGCCACCTACTGGGTGAAGATGCTGAGCCGCATCGAGGTGCTCGACGCGGCCGATACGAGTTTCTGGATGGCCACCGCCTATCTCATCCCCGACACGCCGGGCGCCGACATGAAGCCGGGCCAGGCGGGCGTGAAGATGGTGCCGATCAACCGCATGGTGCCGCGATCGTTCGTGACCAACCTGCACAGCGGCGCCACGGTGAAGGCGGGCGGCAAACTTCAGGTGCGCGGCATCGCCTTCGGCGGCGCCACCGGTGTGAAGTCGGTCGAGATCTCGACCGATGGCGGTGCGGCCTGGCGGCCGACGGTGCTCGGGACGGACGAGGGCAAGTACAGCTTCCGGCAGTGGCAGGCCGAGCTCGCGCCCGCCGCCGGCCCGCTGGCAATCCTGGTCCGCTGCACCAACAGCGATGGCCTGGCGCAGCCGATGACCGCCAACTGGAATCCCGGCGCCTTCATGCTCAACGCCGTCGAGACCGTGCGGCTCAAGGTGGCGGCATGAAGCTCGACATGGGCGTCGTCAGCTTCAGCGTGCCGGTGATCGCGGCCCTGGTGCTGGCCTTCATCGGCCATCCGTCGGAGCGCCTGCCGGGGCCCACAAGCGCATCGACGGCACCGTCGTTCGTGCTGAAGTCGGTGTCGGTCGAGCTGCCGGCAAGCGACGCGGCCTTCCCGGCGGCGACCGGCGTCGACGTGATGGCCGCCAATTGCCTCGCCTGTCATTCGGCTGGCATGGTGCTCACCCAACCCGCGCTGTCGAAGGCGGCCTGGCAGGCCGAGGTCGAGAAGATGATCCACACCTTCAAGGCGCCGGTCGCCGAACGCGACGTGGCGGCGATCGTCGACTATTTGACCACTCGCTGACCCCCTCCGTCGGCCAATGAGGCCGACACCTCCCCCGCAGACGGGGGAGGGTTATAACGCTCATGAGTCTTTCCCTCCCCCGTCTGCGGGGGAGGTGTCGCCGTCATACGGCGACGGAGGGGGTCATGGGCGGAAGCTATTGCAAATCAACACCCTAACCCGCTCCTTCCCATCGTCATCCACAGCGCCTACACTGCCTCGCTTTCCCGGCTTTTAGGCATCTGGAAAGCACATGGCTCACATCAGACTGAATACCCACCCCTCGCAGGGCGGCGTGCAGGCGCCGCCGATCGTTTGGGGTGCCCGCGATCCCAAGATTCGCGGCCCCGTCGTGGGCACCGTGGCCGACCCGGGCAAGCGCAATGCCATTGGCGTGCATTCCGGCAGCTACGGCATCTACCGCGCGCTGGCGGTCGCGGCGCACGAGCTCAAGGCCGACCATCGTCCCGACTTCACCAACACCTCGCCGGCCGAGAAGATCGGCCCGTTCGAGAGCTGGTTCGACGCCAGGAAGATCGTCTCGCTCGATCCGTGGGGCCACATGGTGGCCGAGGTCTTCGCCGACAGGCTGGCGGCGGGCTGGGACATCCGCCCGACCATTGCCGTCACCAAGGCGCATGTGAACATGCCGGAGATCATGGACGCCATGGAAGCCGGCCGGCTGAAGCCCGACAACGACATCCTGAGCGGCTCGGGCGACGTGCGCGTGACAAAGGCGGCGATCGAGCCGGTGTGGTGGCTGCCCGGCATCGCCGAGCGCTTCGGCGTCAAGGAAGTCGATTTGCGCCGCACGCTCTTCGAGCAGACGGGCGGCATGTCCACCGAGCTGGTGACGCGGCCCGACCTCGCGCTGTTCCTGCCGCCGATCGGCGGCTCGACGATCTATTTCTTCGGCGAGGTGTCGAAGCTCGGCAGGCCGGAGACCAGGATCGCCTGCCGCCTCCACGACGAGTGCAACGGCTCGGACGTGTTCGGCTCCGACATCTGCACCTGCCGGCCGTATCTCGCGCACGGTATCGAGATCTGCATCGAGATGGCGCAGCGGGGCGGCGTCGGCGTCGTGATCTACAACCGCAAGGAAGGCCGCGCCCTGGGCGAGGTCACCAAGTTCCTGGTCTACAATGCGCGCAAGCGCCAGGTCGGCGGCGATTCGGCGGCGCAGTACTTCAATCGCACCGAATGCGTGGCGGGTGTGCAGGACATGCGCCTCCAGGAGCTGATGCCCGACGTGTTCCATTGGCTGGGCATCAGCCGCATCGACCGCTTCGCCTCGATGAGCAACATGAAGTCCGATGCGCTCCGCGAACAGGGTATCGAGATCGTCGAGCAGGTGGCGATCCCCGACGAGCTGATCCCCGCCGACGCCCAGGTCGAGATGGATGCCAAGAAGGCCGCGGGCTACTTCACCTCGACCAAGCCGGGAACGACCGACCTGGCCAAGCCCAAGGGGCGGGGCCTCAACGAGTGACGGACTCCTTGGCCTGGCTGCGTACGCCCGCCGCGATCCGCGCGCGGGCGGAGCAGGTGCTGAAGTATGTCGAGGACGGCCGGTCGAGCTGGTTCGCCCTCGACGCCGAAGGGCTGGAGGCCGCGGTGCAGGCGACACTTGCCGTGGCGCGCCAGCGCTTCCCCGATCCGTCGAAGATCCCCTTCCATTCGCGCTGGCGGCATTTCGAATCAGGCGGCCGCGACCGCTGGGGTGCGTTGGCCCCGCGCCTCGCGCATCTACCGAAGGAAGAGATGGCGCGGCGCCGCATGGATCTCGCCGTCGTCTCGGTGCTGCTCGATGCCGGCGCCGGGCCCGACTGGAGCTATCGCGAGCCGGGCACGCAGGTGACCTACGCCCGCTCGGAAGGGTTGGGCGTCGCGAGCCTGCACATGTTCGCGGCTGGCCTGTTCAGTGCCGATCCCACGGATCCGGCGCGCGTCGATGCGCAAAGACTTTGCCAGCTTTCGACGGCCGAGCTGAGTGCCGGCTTCCAGGTGCGCGCGCACAATCCGCTGCTCGGTCTCGAAGGCCGCGCCGAGTTGCTGCGCAAGCTGGGCGGCGTCGGACTCGAACGGCCGGGGGCACTGTTCGACATCGTTGCGACCGGTGGCGACGTGAAGGCCGCCTCCATCCTCGCCGCCGTGCTCGACAAGCTCTCGCCGATCTGGCCGTCGCCGATGGGCGATGTGTGGCCGCATCCGGCGATCGGGCTGGTGCCGTTCCACAAGCTCTCGCAATGGATGTCCTATTCGCTGGTCGAGCCGCTGGAAGGCGCCGGATTGAAAGTCGTCGAGCTCGACGCACTGACCGGCCTGCCGGAATATCGCAATGGTGGGCTTCTGGTCGATGCAGGCGCGCTCAGGCCCAAGCAGACGGCGCTGCTGGAAAAGACCTTCGCGCCGGGTGACGAGCCGATCGTCGAATGGCGGGCGCTGACCGTGGCGCTGCTCGACCGGATCGCCCAGCATGTGCGCGTGCACCTCGGCATGGACGCCGCGCGCCTGCCGCTCGTAAAGGTGCTGGAGGCCGGCACCTGGTTCGCCGGCCGCAAGCTCGCCGCCGAACGGCGCCCGGGCGGCGGCCCGCCGATCGCCGTCGCCAGCGATGGCACTGTGTTCTGATTGAGGGGGAGAAGAAGATGTCACTGCCACACTCGATCCACGTCGTGTCGCATCCGCTGGTGCAGCACAAGCTCACCAAGATGCGCGACAAGCAGACCTCGAGCGCCAACTTCCGCCGGCTGCTGCGCGAGATCGGCCTGCTGCTGGGCTACGACGCCACCAAGGACCTGCCAACGACGTCGACCAGGATCGAGACGCCGATCGGGCCGACCGACGCGCCGCTGCTCGACGGCAAGAAGCTGGTGGTCGTGCCCATCCTGCGCGCCGGCCTCGGGCTTGCCGAAGGGCTGCTCGACCTGATGCCGCTCGCCCGCATGGGTCACGTCGGCCTCTACCGCGATCCGCGCACGCTGCAGGCGGTCGAGTACTACTTCAAGATCCCGCAGGACATTTCCGACCGCGACGTACTGGTGTGCGACCCGATGCTGGCGACGGCGCACTCGGCGATCGCGGCGGTGGATCGGTTGAAGGAGTCGGGCGCCAAGCGGCTGAAGTTCATCTGCATCCTGGGCTCGGAGACCGGCGCGCGCGCCTTCGCGGAAGTGCATCCAGATGTGCCTGTATTCGCTGCCGCCATCGATGCCAAGCTGAACGATCACGGCTATATTGTTCCCGGCCTGGGCGACGCAGGCGACCGCCTGTTCGGAACCAAGTAGCCCGGCCGAAAAGCAAGAAGGGGAGTAAACGATGTCTTTGGACCTGAAGTATCTCCTGCTGTCGACCCTCCTGACCTTCGTGCAGGTGCTGATCGCCGCCGCCGCCGCCAACCAGGTGGTGGGACTGCCGACTCTGGCCGGCAACCGCGACGACCTGCCCGTGCTCAGCGGCTTTGCCGGCCGGGCGCGGCGCGCGCATCTCAACATGGTCGAGAACATGGTGCTGTTCGCGGCCCTGGTGCTGATCGCGGCGGTCTCCGGCAAGGCCAATGCCATGACCGGGATGGGCGCCTTGATCTTCTTCTGGGCGCGGCTGGTCTATGCCGTGATCTACCTGCTGGGCATTCCCTGGCTGCGCACCGTGGCCTGGTTCGTCGGGGTGATCGGCTTGGCCATGATTGCCTGGCCGCTGTTCCAGGCGATGTAGCGCGATTGCCGCCGCTTCGATGCGGCGGCATCGGCTAGTGCATAGTCCGACCGGCTGAGGCGCGTAAGCGCGCCGTGCTCAGCCGGCCGGAAGCCGCGCTAGTGCTTGTGCTCAGGCGGCGGCGCGCCCATCGCCTGGACCAGCAGCTCGATGTCGATGCTGCCGGCCTTCTCGAAGACCAGCGTCGCGGGCACCTTGGCGTCCTTGGCGAACGGCGCCTTCAGCCCCATGAACATGATGTGAAAGCCGCCGGGCTTGAGCTCGACGGTGGCGCCGGGCGGAATCTCGAGGCCCTTGTCGAGTTCGCGCATGCGCATGACGTTGCCTTCCATCTTCATCTCATGGACCTCGACCTTGTCGGCGGTCGGGCTCTTTGCGGCGATCAGGCGGTCGGGCGTCGTGCCGGTGTTGGTGATCTTGAGGTAGCCGCCACCGGCCGGCGCGGTCGGCGCCGTGGCGCGCGTCCACGGATGGCCGATCTCGAGCGTGCCCAGTTTGTAGTCGTGGGCGAGGGCTGCGCCGGTCCAGAAGAGAATGAGAGTCAGGAACACGAAAGAGCGACGATTGATGATAATCGCCCTGAGAATCGACAACATGGAAATTTCCTTCGATTGATGCATTGACGCACGCGCGGCAGAGGCGGCGCGCGACGGACGGGCGATCAGGCGAAGGAGGGTGGGCCGCGGGGTTGGCTGGGCCCGTCGCGGATGCCGACGGGGCTCTGCTGCTCGGCCGGCAGCGAAGGTGCCACCGAAGCCACGACGGGTTCGGTGGCGATGAAGTCGGTGGGCGGCGCCGCCAGGGTCGGGGCGTGCGCCAAGCCGAGGCAGCATTCGTGGTTCTGGCCGGTGGCCGGCATCGGCCCCGACTGCTTGTCCGGATCGGCCGCCGCCGAATTGCAGATGATCGTCCACAGCGCCGTCGGTGCGCCATCGCGCATCAGGGTGGCGTGGGCGAGCGGCTGCAGGAAATTGAGCGTGATCGCAAACAACGCCGCGGCGAGTGCCGTCGCGCGCCAGCTCGAGTCGGAGTGTTTGCGATCCATGGCCGAACTATGCCCCGCTAGCGCTGCCGACAAAAGGGCCAGCTTGTCGCTGCTCGGGGAGTGCCGCCTACAGCGCGATGACTTTTGCTTCATCCGTCGGCCCGGCTCCCGCAGCGGAGCGGTGCACTACAGCGCGATGACCATAGTCATCGCGCTGCGGCCGGGCCGACGGCGCGATTCGAGTGAAAGTCATCGCGCTTTAGACGGCGGTCCAGCCGCCGTCGACCACCAGCTCGGCGCCGGTCACGTAGGAGGATTCGTCCGACGCCAGGAACAGGATGGCATAGGCCACCTCGTCGATCTCGCCGGCACGGCCCATCGGCACGCCCTTCAGCGTCTTGGCGCGCTGCACCGGATCGGCGGTGCGGCCGGAGGTGCGCATCGGCGGCATCAGGCCGGGATGCACGGAGTTGATGCGGATACCTTCCTTGCCGTGCTGGGCAGCAGCCGCCTTGGTGATCAGCCGGACCGCGCCCTTGGACGCGTTGTAGCCGACATGGATGTTGCCTTGGCCGACGATGCCGGAGATCGAAGACAGGTTGATCACCGATCCGCCGGCGCCACCCTTTCTCATTGCCGCGATGCAGTGCTTCATGCCGAGGAACACGCCGGTGGCGTTGATACCCATCAGCCGGTTCCACGCGGCGGTGTCGTAGAGATCGGTTTCCGCCGAGCCGCTGATGCCGGCGTTGTTCACCAGCACGTTGAGGCCGCCATGCGCCGCCACGACCTTGTCGACCGAGGCCTTCCATTGCGCCTCGTCGGTGACGTCGAGATGGAGGTAGGTCGCCGTGCCGCCGGCCTTCTGGATGTCGGCCACAACGGCTGCGCCTTCCTTGTCGAGGACATCGGCGATCACCACCGCCCTGGCGCCTTCGCGGGCGAACAGGCGGGCGGTCGCTGCTCCCATGCCGCTGGCGGCACCGGTGACCAGGGCTACCTTGTTCTTCATGCGCATTGTTGCGTCCCTCATGCGAGTTTGAGGCCGATGATACCGGCCACGATCAGGCCGATCGAGACCATGCGCAGCGCCGAGGCCGAGTCGCCGAACGCCAGCACACCAACGGTGAAGGCGCCGACGGCGCCGATGCCGGTCCATACCGCGTAGGCGGTGCCCATCGGGATGAAGCGTTGTGCCCACAAAAGCAGCGCGCCGCTGGCCGCCATGCAGACGATCGAAAACAGGATCCAGAGCGGCCGGGCGCCGTCGTCGGTCCAGCCGAGCTTCAGGCCGACCGGCCAGCCGATCTCGAGAATCCCCGCCATTACCAGATAAACCCAAGCCATTGTGATCTCCCCGCAATTGCCTGCGGCCGGGCCGTCGTTGACGGCGGCGTCGCAGCCTGTTCTCATCAAGGATTGCACGCATCTTGCAGGATGGCGAGAGCGTCGATTTGGGAAGCGGCTTCGACAACGTAGATGGGGCATCCGATGAACGAACGTGAATTGCGCGGTCTGATCGACCAGGTGAAGACAGGTGGGATGTCCCGCCGCGTCTTCGTGCGACGCATGGCGGCGGTGGGACTGACGGCGCCGATGGCGACGCAGTTGCTGGCCTTTTCGGGCGTGGCGATGGCCCAGCCCAAGTCGACCTACAAGCCGACCAAGCGCGGTGGCGGCGGGCCGCTGAAGGTACTGTGGTGGCAGGGCGCGACCCTGCTCAATCCGCATTTCGCGGTCGGCACCAAGGACCAGGACGGCTCGCGCTGGTTCTACGAACCGTTGGCCAACTGGGACGGTGACGGCAACCTCAAGCCGGTACTGGCGGCCGCGATCCCCGGCCGCGAGGATGGCACCCTGGCAGCCGACGGCAAGTCGGTGACCTGGAAGCTGAAGCAGGGCGTGACCTGGCACGACGGCAAGCCGTTTACCGCCGACGACGTGGTCTTCACCTGGGAGTACTCCAAGAACCCGGCGACCGCGGCCACCACCAGCGGCTCCTACAAGGACGTCAAGGTCGAGAAAATCGACCAGCACACCGTCAAGGTGATGTTCGAGAAGCCGACGCCGTTCTGGGCCGACGCCTTCGTCGGTACGCGCGGCATGATCATTCCCAAGCATCTGTTCGCCGACTACGCCGGCGACAAGTCTCGCGATGCGCCGACCAACCTCAAGCCGGTCGGCACCGGCCCCTACAAGTTCAAGGACTTCAAGCCGGGCGACATGGTGGCCGGTGAGATCAACATGAACTACCACCAGGCCAACCGGCCCTATTTCGACAGCTTCGAGATGAAGGGCGGCGGCGATGCCGTGTCGGCAGCGCGCGCCGTTCTGCAGACCGGCGAGTTCGACTTCGCCTGGAACATGCAGGTCGAGGACGAGATCCTTCAGCGCCTGGAGAAGGGCGGCAAGGGCCGCGTCGTCATCTCGCCCGGCGGCAATATCGAGCACATCCAGGTCAACAACACCGATCCGTGGACCGAGGTCGACGGCGAGCGCGCGAGCGCCAAGACCAAGCATCCGACGCTGTCGGACCCGGCGGTACGCCAGGCACTGTCGATGCTGGTCGACAAGGACTCGGTCGAGAAGCACATCTACGGCCGCACCGGAAATGCCACGGCGAACTTCGTCAACAATCCGGAGAAGTTCCGTTCCAAGACAACGAAGTTCGAGTTCAACGTCGACAAGGCCGCCGACATCCTCGAGAAGGCCGGCTGGAAGAAGGGCGCCGACGGCGTCCGCGAGAAGGATGGCAAGAAGCTGAAATTCGTCTACCAGACCTCGATCAACCAGCCGCGCCAGAAGACCCAGGCGATCGTCAAGCAGGCCTGCCAGAAGGCCGGCATCGACATCGAGGTCAAGGCGGTGACGGCATCGGTGTTCTTCTCGTCCGACGTCGCCAATCCCGACACCTACACCAAGTTCTACTGCGACCTGCAGATGTACACGACGACCATGACGCAGCCCGACCCGGAAGTGTTCATGCTGCAGTTCCGCTCCGATGAGGTCTCGACCAAGGAGAACAAGTGGCAGGGCCGCAACATCACGCGCTGGCAGAACAAGGAGTACGACGACATTCACAAGGCGGCGACGGTCGAGGTCGATCCCATCAAACGCACCGCTATGTTCATCAAGCTCAACGAGATGGTGGTGAACGGCGTGGTCGTGATCCCCGTGGTGGGCCGCCCCGGCGTCGCCGCCCTCAGCAACAAGCTGGTGGCGCAGCTTAGCGGCTGGGACAACAACACCTGGGATATCGAGAACTGGTACAAGGAGGGCTGAGGAGCCGCGCTCGTGTCGCGCCAGTACGTCATCCGCCGCCTGCTGATCGTCCTGCCGAGCATGCTCGGCATCAGCGTCCTGCTGTTCACGATATTGGCTCTGGCACCGGGCGATCCGTTCGAGGAATTGGCCAGCAATCCGGCAGTGCCGCCCGAGGTCCGGGCGGCGCTGCGCGCCAAGTTCGGCCTCGACGACCCGGTGTGGTCGCGATACCTGCACTGGCTGGCCGCCATGATGCAGGGCGACTGGGGCTTCTCGTTCGTCAGCCGGATGGACGTCGACAGGCTGATCCTGCAACGCCTGCCGACGACGCTGGTCGTCATCGGCAGCGCGCAGCTGCTGGCCATCCTGGTGGCGCTGCCGGTCGGCGTGCTGGCGGCGACCAAGCCCTATTCGGTGTTCGACCAGATCGCCAACACCTTCGCCTTCATCGGCTTCTCGCTGCCGACCTTCTTCACCGGCCTGCTGCTGATCCTGGTTTTCAGTATCCAGCTCGACTGGCTGCCCTTCGTCTATCGTGCCGACCTCAATACCACCGGCTGGCGGTTCTACTGGGAGCATGTGCGCCAGTCGATCATGCCCGTGACCGTGCTCGGCCTGTTCCAGGGCGCTTCGCTGGTGCGCTACGTGCGCTCGGCAGTGCTCGACGTCATCCGGCTCGACTATGTCACCACCGCGCGCTCCAAGGGCATCGGCGAGCGCAAGGTGATCATCAAGCACGTGGTGCGTACCGCGCTCATTCCCGTGGTCACGCTGGTGTCGCTGCAGATGCCGATCGTGTTCGGCGGTGCCATCGTCACCGAGCAGATCTTCCGCGTGCCCGGCATCGGCTCGCTGCTGATCTCCTCGATCCAGGCCAACGACACGCCGGTGGTGATGGGCGTCACCTTCGTGTTCGCCTGCCTCGTCGTTCTCTTCAACCTGATGGCCGATTTCCTTTATGCCTGGCTCGATCCCCGTATTGCTTTCCGCTGAGGCGCCCCATGGCTGACGTTACCGCCGGCAGCCCGCCTGCCGTTGCCGCCCAGCCCCGCAAGGCACAGCACTTCTCGCCGGCCGCGGAAGCATGGCGTCGCTTCCGCCGTCACCGGCTTGCCATGGCAAGCGCCGTCGTGCTGCTGCTGCTCGTGGCGACGGTGGCGCTGGGGCCGTTCCTGTGGCGGGTGCCGATCAACGAGATCGATTTCGCCGCCAAGCTCCAGGGGCCTTCCTGGGCGCATCCGCTGGGCACCGACGATCTCGGACAGGACGTGCTGGCGCGCCTGATCTATGGCGGCCGCATCTCGCTCGCCGTCGGGCTCGCGGCCATGCTGGTGGCCTGCGTGGTCGGCGTGCTGCTGGGGGCGATCGCCGGCATGTCGCGCGGCAACGTCGATTCCTTCATAGTGTGGCTGGCCGACTTCTTCCTGTCGCTGCCCCAGTTGCCGCTGCTGCTGCTGATCATCTATCTGTTCCGCGATTCGCTGAAGAGCGTGCTGGGGCCGGAGGGCGGCATCTTCGTGATGATCGTCATCGTGATCGGCGGCTTGCGCTGGATGCCGGTGGCTCGCCTGGTGCGCGCCCAGATCCTGTCGCTGCGCGAGAAGGAGTTCGTCGAGGCGGCCCGTGCGCTCGGTGCGTCGAAGATGCGCCAGGTCGTGCGCCACATCCTGCCCAACGCCCTGGGGCCGGTGATCGTGGCCGGCACCATCGACGTCGCCGCCGCCATCATCGCCGAATCGACCCTGTCGTTCCTCGGCCTCGGCTTCCCGCCCGACATCCCGACCTGGGGCCGCGTGCTGTCCGACGCCAAGGACTATCTCGACATTGCGCCGCACTGGGCGCTGTTTGCCGGGGCGGCGATCTTCATCGCCGTGCTCACCATCAATTATATCGGCGATGGCTTGCGCGACGCGCTCGATCCGCGTCGCGTCCTGTAAGCCCGGCATGGCAGCCGAGACCCTGCTCGACATCCGCGGGCTGAAGACCTGGTTTTCCACTGACGACGGGCTGGTGCGGGCCGTCGACGGTGTCGACCTCCATATCGACCGTGGCGAAACCCTGGGCGTGGTGGGCGAATCGGGCTGCGGCAAGACGGTCACTGCGCGGTCAGTGCTGAAGCTGATCGACATGCCGCCAGGCCGCTTCGTGGCCGGCCAGATCCTGTGGCGGGGCCGCGACCTGATCCCGCTCGACAATGCCGAGATGGACAAGATCCGCGCCCGCGAGATCGCCATCATCTTCCAGGAGCCGATGACCTCGCTCAATCCGGTCTACACCGTGGGCCAGCAGATCGCCGAAGTGTTGCGTCGGCACGAGAAGCTCTCGCGCAAGCAGGCCATGGCGCGCGCCGTCGATATGCTGCAGCTCGTCAACATCCCCACCCCGCAGCGCAGGGTGAACGACTATCCCCACCATTTCTCCGGCGGCATGCGCCAGAGGGTGATGATTGCCATGGCGCTGGCCTGCAACCCCAAGCTCCTGATCGCCGACGAGCCGACGACGGCGCTCGACGTCACCATCCAGGCGCAGATCCTCGAGCTGATGCAGGAGATGAAGGAGCGGCTGGGCATGGCGATCATGCTGATCACCCATGCCATGGGCGTGGTCGCCGAGACCTCGCAGCGCGTGGTGGTGATGTATGCCGGCAAGGTGGTGGAAGAGGCGCCGGTCGAAAGCCTGTTCGGCAATCCGCGCCATCCCTATACGCAGGGCCTCATCCGCTCGATCCCACGGGTCGACCGTGCGGCCGCGCACAAGCGGCTCGAGGCCATTCCCGGCACGGTGCCCAGCCTGCTCGAGCCGCCGCCCGGCTGCCGCTTCGCCGCCCGTTGCAAGTACGCCATGGATATCTGCATCCAGGCGGTACCACCGCTGAAGGAGGTGGCTCCCGGCCACCGTGTCGCGTGCGTATTATGACCGATCAGCCGCTGCTCTCCGTCCGTCACCTCAAGAAGCATTTCGCCGTCTCGGGCGGCATTTTCTCGCGCGAGGTCGATCGCGTGTACGCCGTCGACGGCGTGAGCTTCGATATCGGCAAGGGCGAGACGCTGGGCCTTGTAGGAGAGTCCGGCTGCGGCAAGTCGACCACGGGGCGCTGCATCCTGCGGCTGATCGAGCCCAGCTCGGGCGAGGTCTGGTTCCAGGGCGCCGATGTGCGCCAGCTCGGCGGCGAGGCGCTGCGCGCGCTCCGCCGCGACATGCAGATCATCTTCCAGGATCCCTACGCCTCGCTCAATCCGCGGCTGACGGTGGCCGCGATCATCGGCGAGGCGCTGCTGATCCACAAACTCACCAATTCCAAGCGCGAGCTCGAGGACCGCGTCGTCCAGCTGCTTGAGACGGTGGGCCTGCAGCCCGACCACATGCGCCGCTTCCCGCACGAATTCTCCGGCGGCCAGCGCCAGCGCATCGGCATCGCCCGCGCGCTCGCCGTCGAGCCCAAGCTGGTGGTGTGCGACGAGCCGGTCTCGGCGCTCGACGTCTCCATCCAGGCCCAGGTCATCAACCTCCTGGAGGACCTGCAGGAGAAGTTCGGCCTCACCTATCTCTTCATCGCCCACGATCTCAGCGTGGTCGAGCATATCTCCACCAGGGTGGCGGTGATGTATCTCGGCCGGGTGGTCGAGATCGCGCCGTCGCGCGACCTCTACGACACGCCGCTGCATCCCTACACCGAGGCGCTGCTGTCGGCGGTGCCGATCCCCGACCCGACGGTCAAGCGCAAGCGCATCATGCTGCAGGGCGACGTGCCCAATCCCATCCGGCCGCCGTCGGGCTGCCATTTCCACACCCGATGCCCGATCGCCAAACCCGATTGCGCGCAACGGGTGCCCGAGCTGCGCGAAAGCCGCCCGGGCCACTGGGTGTCCTGCCACTACAGGGGGTAGGTGTCGGGTCTTAGGATCAGGTCTTGGGCGTGAACTGCGCCAGATCGTGGATGCCGATGCGCTTTTCCAGTTCCTCGACCTTCTTGGCCATCTTCTCCAGGCCGCCGGCGCCGATTTTCGTGTTCTCTTCCTTGGCGAGTGACTCGCCAAGCTCGTCGAATTCGTTCGGCGTGACCAGGCTGCGCAGGGTCGGCAGGACGTCGGTGGTCTCGCGCGCGACGTGCGGTCGATAGAGTGTGATCGAGGCCTGCATGGCCTCGATCATCGCCGTGCGCTGGTCCTTGCTGGACGAGCCCGGCGCCGCCTTGAGAATCCGCTCGGTCAGCTGCCGGCCGACGCCATGCTGCGCGATCAGGACGTTGATGAGCTCGACCATGCGGCCGGCCGTCTTGAAGCGCGGGAAGACCTGCTCTTCCTCCGCCTTCTCGTGGTAGTCATGGATGAAGTCGCGCATGGTCTCGGCCGTCTGGGTGAAAACCACGGGATCGATGTCCTCGCCGTGGCCCAGACGCCGGATGCCGGCTTCGTAGATCAGCAGTACGCGCAGCAGCACGCCATTGTTGCGCATCAGCCGTTCCGTTGCCGGGATGATCGTGCCCTCGGCGGTCTTCTTCTTGGGCGCCGCCTGGCGCCGCGAATCGGCCAGGACCGGCGTCGCAAGGACGAGGCCTGCCGCGCTGATCAACAATCGGCGTCGCACATCGACATAAACCATGGCCGCCTCCTGGCGGTTTCAGGAATTCACCGAAGGAGAAACGCGGCAGGTGGCGCGGGGTTGCGTCGGAAGGTCAGGTTCCGACCTTCCAGCCGACCTCCTTGGCGAAACTCTCGAAGAAGTCGCGGTCATAGGCGCGTTCCGGGGCCTCGCGCACCCGCTGATCGATCTTCTCGGCATCGCTGCCGACCAGGATGCGCCAGCGGTCGGCCTTGACGCCGTCGAGGATGATCTTGGCGGCCTCGGCGGCCGAGGTCGGCGCTTCCTCGAGGAAGCGCCGCGCCCGCTCGGCCGCCATGCCGGCGATGTCGCCGTCCGACAGCTTGGCGACGTCGATGCCCATCGAGGCGACACGGGCGCGCATCTGGGCGATCTCCTTGGCGTTCATGGTGTCGCTCTCGTTGCCGCTCTGGACCTTGCGCGAGTTCGACACGATCGAGGTGCCGATGTGGCCCGGCATGACGACCGAGCATTTGATGTGCGGGGCGTTCATGCGCAGGTCGGTCTGCAGCGCCTCGCTGAAGCCCTTCACGGCGAACTTGGCGGCGCTGTAGGCGGTGTGCGGCACGCTCGGGCTGACCGACGCCCAGAAGCCGTTGACGCTCGAGGTGTTGACGATGTGGCCGCGGTCGGCCTTCAGCAGCATCGGCAGGAAGGCGCGCGTGTTGTAGTAGACGCCGAACCAGCAGACGTTGAAGGTGCGCTCCCATTCGTCGCGGCCGTGCACGATCATGCTGCCGCCGCCGCCGATCCCGGCATTGTTGAACAGCAGGTGGATCTTGTCGGTGTCGTGCTGCTTTGCGACCTCGGCGGCGAAGCGCTTGACGTCGTCCTCGTTGGCGACGTCGGCCAGATGCGTGGTGATGCGCAGGCCCTGGGGCAGGCGGTCGACGGTGCACAGCCGTTTCGTCTCGGCCATGTTGGCCGCCGAGACGTCGCACATGGCGATGCTGCAGCCTTCGGCCACGAGCTGGCGGGCGAGTTCGCGGCCCATGCCCGTGCCGCCGCCGGTGATGACGGCGATCCTGCCTGCCAGATCCTTCATCGATACCTCCCCCTCACTGGTGCCCGCTGCTGGACTCGAACCAGCACGGCCCTTTCGGGCCTTCGGATTTTAAGTCCGATATGTCTACCAATTCCATCAAGCGGGCGAACCGGGGCGCGACCTTACGGAGGCAATGTGCTAAAGAAAAGCCATGCGTACCATCCTGACCTGTCTGCTCTTAGGTCTGCTGGCGGCATGCGCCGACCAGCAGGCGGCGCGCGCCCCGGCGCCCGATCCCTATGCCGCGTTGCTGGCCGATTTGCGCAACGGCGGCTACATCATCTATCTGCGCCATGCCGAGACTGCGACCTGGTCGGAGCCGACCGTACGCGATCTGGCGGACTGCTCCTGGCAGCGCAATCTCAACGAGCATGGCCGCGAGCAGGCGGCGCTGATCGGCGCCAAGCTGCGCGAGCAGCGCATCACCGCCAAGACGCTCGAGGCAAGCCCGTTCTGCCGCACGCGCCAGACCGCCGAGCTGGTGTTCGGCCGCGCCCCTACGCTCAATCCCGATCTTCTCTATCATGTGACCCAGACGCCGGCGCAGGTGGCGGCCGCCGACGACAAGCTCAAGGTGCGATTGGGCGCTCGTCCGCCGGGCGGCGGCAACCTCGTGCTGATCGGCCATGCGCCGACCATGCGCGACGCTGCCGGTGTCGAATTGCCCGAAGGCCAGGGTGCAATCGTCAAACCGAACGGCGACGGCACCTTCAAGGTCGTGGGGCGGCTCAGCGTCTACGGGATTGCGCCGACGCCGTAGCCGCCGATCATCCCTTCCTCGACCCAGGAGCGTAGCAGGCCGGCGGTGCGCTGGGCGGCCTGGGCCTCGTCGGTGAACGGTATCGCGGCCTCGCAGATCTCTGGGAAAGTGCGGCCGGCGATCAGGGCGTCGAGCAGCACGGCCTCGTCGGGCTCGAGGGAACGGAAAAGCGACAGGAACTGCGGCCGCCAGATCGCCCATTCCACGGGCCCCTCCTGGCGTGCGACCTCGAGGTGGCCCGGTTCGACCTCGTCGCGCCGCTGGTAGGCCGCCGGAGTGGCGAAGTCGAGCGTCAGCCGGCGCAGCGAGGGCAGCGGCGTGAAGCTGAGCGTCAGCCAGTTTTCCGGCGGCAGGGCCATCAGCGCCGCGGCCTCGACCGGTTCGGCATCGGGGCAGTCGAAGGCCTCGCCCAGCAGCCATTCGAAGCGCGCCATCTCGGCGGCAGCCGGCGAGCTTTTGAATGGCGGCGTGGTGCCGAGAAAATCCGCAAGTTTGGCGCCGAACCAGCGCACCGAGGGATGGCGCGAGGGATGGGCGGCGATATAGGCCCGCGCCAAGCCGTCGAATTCGGCGGGCCCGGTCATTGCCATCACGCCGGGATAGTCGATGCCCAGCACCTCGATCAGGCGAAGCGCATAGGCGTCGCGATAGACGCCGAGCAACAGCTCGCGCGAGGCCTTCCTGGTATTGCGCACCGATCCAACGAAGCCGTCGGAACTCTGCAGCAGGTAGTCCTGGAAGGCGCGCTGCAGGTCGGCGAGCGATCCTGCGTTGGATCGGTTCACGCGGCCGCCTCGCGGCCGGCCTTCGCCGCGACGTCGCGCGCCACCTCGAGCTCGGCCACCAGCTCGGCGTAGGGTGGGATATTGTCGTCGCGCTCGATCATGGTCGGCACGCCGGGAAACAGCCGCACCGCTTGGCGATAGAGATCCCACACGCCTTCGACGATCGGATGGTCGTGGGTGTCGACGATGTGCGTGCCGTTGTTCTCGTGTCCGGCGAGATGGAATTGGCGCACCCGCTCGCGCGGCATGCCGCGCAGGAAGGCCATGGCGTCGAACTCGTGATTGTAGGCGCTGACGAACACGTTGTTGACGTCGAGCAGCAGCTCGCAGTCGGCGCGCCTGGCGAGCTCGGCGATGAATTCCCATTCCGTCATCTCGGACGCCGCATAGGTGACGTAGCTCGAGACATTCTCGAGCACCAGCCGGCGGCCGAGATAGTCCTGTACGCGGGCGACGCGTTCGGCGAGATGGTCGAGCGCCTCGCCGGTATAGGGCAGCGGCAGCAGGTCGTGCATGTTGGTGCCGCGCAGGCCGGTGAAGCAGAGATGGTCGGAGACCCACAGGGGCTGCACACGAGCCGCCAGCGCCTTCAGGCCGGCGAGATAGTCCATGTCGAGCGGATCGATCGAGCCGATCGACAGCGACACGCCGTGGAGCGCAATCGGATAGTCGCGGCGGATGGTGTCGAGCCAATGGAGCGGGCGGCCGCCGGGGACCATGTAGTTCTCCGACAGCGCCTCGAACCAGCTCACCTTGCCGGGCGACTGGGCGATCTCCTCGTAGTGCTGGTGGCGCAGGCCCAGGCCGAAACCGATGTCGCTCATGCGATGGACTCTAGTCCAACTCAGCAGGTCGGACCATGCCGACAAGGCAGACGCTTGGTGCAGCGCGTTTCCATTTGAGTGCAAGCCGCTCTAGGTCAACGGCCTGCCGCCCAACGCGGTGCATTCCAGCGCCGTACCGGTGACGGTGAGGCCCTTGCCCTTGCACATATTCATGCCCTTGCACGCGGTCATGGAGCTCTTGCAGGCGCTCTGGCCCTGGCAGGCGTTGATGCCGTAGCAGTTGTGGGTTGCCTGAGCACGTGCTGCGACACCGAGCGTACCTGCGGCGAACATCGACGCTGCCGCAATGACCAACGACCTGTTCATCTCTTTGCTCCCTCGGAAGTGACTTGCAGCACGAAAAATCACAGCACCTTGCCGCCCTTCGAGGTGCACTCGCCAGCGCTCACGACTTCGTTCCAGCCTTGGCCCTTGCATGAATTCTTGCCCTTGCACGAGGACGACCCGGTCTTGCAGGCGCTGGTTCCCTTGCACGAGTTGATGCCGCTGCACTTCACGGCGCCCTGCGCCGACGCGACCGACGCCAGGCTGCCCGCGGCGAACAACGCCGCTGCCGAAGCGGCGAGAAGGATGCGCTTGTTCATCGTGAACTCCTCTGCACGAACCGTCGGACCGATCCTGACTCCGCGCGCCTCCGTCGTGAAGTCAGGGCTTGGCGATGGAGCGTGATTTCCCGATCACCGCTGCGTGAAGCGGGCTGGCGATAGCACGGCCTCTGCGACGCCGAGCGCTGCGATATCGCCTGGCAAACCCTTGCCGAGCGCCAGGCTCGCGGCCAGGCGCCCGGCCGCGGCGCCGGTCTGGATGCCATAGCCGCCCTGGCCGGCCAGCCAGAAGAAGCCTTCGACCGCGGGGTCGTAGCCCACCACCAGGTTCTTGTCGGCGACGAAGCTCCTGAGGCCGGCCCACTTGTTCTTGACGCGGTGTATTTGCAGCGTGCTCGCCGTCTCGATGCGGTCGACGGCGGTGGCGATGTCGATCTCCTCGGGCTGCGCGTCGCAGGGCGGCGAGGGCGTCTCGTCGGCGAGTGAGCCCAAGAACTGGCCGACCTCGGGCTTGAAATAGAAACTCTCGTCGAAGTCGATCAGCATCGGCATCCGCGCGAGTTCGAGACCGGGCGGCGAATCGAAGGTGAACGCGGTGCGCCGCTTGGGCACCAGCCCGATCGGTTTCGTCCCGGCCATTGCGCCGAGCACGTCGGCCCAGGCGCCGGAGGCGTTGACGACGTGGGCGGCGCTCACCGTGTCGCCATCGCGTAGCCTGATCGACCAGCGTCCTTCCTTGCGGTCGAGTGCGGCGACCTCGGCGTTCAATCGCAGCACCGCGCCGGCTGCGCGCGCGCCTTTGAGGAAGCCGCCGTGGATGGCTGCCACGTCCATGTCGTCGGCGTCGGGTTCGTAGACCGAGCCGCCGTCCAGCACCGCGGGACGGATCAGCGGCTGCAGCGCCAGCGTCTCCTTGAAATCGAGCCGGCGCACGCTCGGCACCAGGGCGGCAAATTCGGCCGCCGCCTTGTCCATCGCCGCGCCCTGGCTGGCGCGGCCGGCGATCACCGCGCCGCGCGGCGTGAGCAGCGGATGGTCGGCGAAGCCCTGTGGCGGCCGGCGATAGAACAGCCCGCTCGCCACCGTGATGGCGCGGATCGCGGGGCTGCCGTAGGTCTCCGAATGCAGCGCCGCCGACCGGCCGGTGGTGTGATAGGCCGGCACGTGCTCGCGCTCGAGGATGATCACCCGGGCGTGCGGCGCAAGGGAATAGGCGGCGGAAACTCCGGCGATGCCGGCGCCGACGATGGCGAAATCGAAATCCTGCATGAAGCTACATTGCAGTGTCGCTGGCGCGTCGGCAATATCGAGCCATGTTCCCGGTCTCCGACTCCGTGTTCAACTGGTACGACCTGGGAGCGACCCTGCTGTGGGGGCTGAGCGGCGCCATGCTGGGCGCCCGCAAGGGCTACGACATCATGGGTATCTTCATCGTCGCCATGGTGTCGGCGACAGGCGGCGGCCTGCTGCGCGACGGCATATTCCTCCCCGACGGGCCGCCGCGGCTGATCAAGACGCCCAACTATCTCTTCATGGTCGCGATCGCCACCGCACTGGTCGTCTTCTTCGGCCAACGCCTGCGCAAGCTCGGCTGGATGTCCGGCTTTTTGACGTTGGCGGACGCAGTCGGCATCGGCGCCTACGCCGTGGTTGGCATGAACCTGGCGATGGCGGCCGAGCTGCCGTTGCTCGGCATCATCCTGGTCGGCGTGGTCAATGCAGTCGGCGGCAGCGTTCTGCGCGATGTTCTAATGGGCATCCAGCCCGAGATTCTGCGGCCGGGTGTCCTGCTGGGGCTCGCCTCGCTGATGGGTTGCATCCTCTTCGTCGGACTCCTGAAACTCGGCGTGTCCCTGCAATGGGCGGGGGCGGCGACGGTGGCGTTCGTGTTCGCCATCCGTGTGTTGGCGTTGCGCTTCGGGGTTCAAACCCGCGCCTTGAGCGCTTTCGAGGAAGATTGGCGCGGGAATCCTAAATGAACATCGCCCATCTGCTGCTCGGCTCGGCCACGGAGTTCCGCGACCTCACGGCGCTGGCGCACGGCACGCGGGCGCATCTCACCTACCGCGAACTGTGGCGCAAGGTCTCGGTCATGAGCACGCATCTCCGCGTGCGCTTCGGCCTGCAGCCGGGCGACCGCGTGGCCTTTGCCATGACCAACTGCGTCGAGGCGATCGAGGTCATGTACGCCATCTGGCACGCCGGCCTCTGCGCCGTGCCGATGAACGCCAAACTGCACGCCAAGGAGTTCGCCTTCATCCTGGAGAATTCGGGCGCAAGGCTTTGCTTCGTCACGCCCGATCTCGCCACCACCATCGCCGAGGCCGCCAAGGAGGCAGCCGAACTGAAGGAGATCGTCGACACGACGACGCGTCCCTATACTTTCATGGAAGTGGGCGATCCCAGCCCCATGGCCGACGCCGAGCCGACCGATCCGGCCTGGCTGTTCTATACCTCCGGCACGACCGGCCGGCCCAAGGGCGCCACGCTCACCCACCGCAATCTGTTGGCGATGACGCTCAACTATTATGCCGACGTCGATCGTCCCGAGCCGCGCGGCTCGATCGTGCATGCCGCACCGATCAGCCACGGCTCGGGCCTGTGGAACTTCCCGCTGCTGGCGCGTGGTGCGGTGCAGGTCTTCCCCGAAAGCGGCCACTACGATGTGCCCGAGACGGTCGAGCTGATGAACCGCTGGCCCGATTGCTCGATCTTCCTGGCGCCGACCATGGTGAAGCGCCTGATCGAGCATCCTGCCGTGGGCGACCTGCGGCCGGGCGCATTGCGCTTCATCACCTACGGCGGCGCGCCGATGTATGTCAGCGACCTCAAGCGTGCGATGGAGACCTTGGGCGACCGGGCGCTGACGCAGCTCTATGGCCAGGGCGAAAGCCCGATGACCATCACCCATCTCAGCCGCGACTTCCACGCCGCCAAGGACCATCCGCGCTGGGAGGCCCGGCTGGCCTCGGCCGGCGTCGCCGATACCTGCATGGCAGTCCGCGTCGTCGACGAGGAGGGCCGCCAGGTGCCGGTTGGCGAAGTCGGCGAGATCATCTGCAAGGGCGATCCGGTCATGGCGGGCTACTGGAACAATCCCGAGGCTACGGCGCAGTCGCTGCGCGCCGGCTGGCTATGGACCGGCGATGTCGGCGCCTTCGACGAGGAGGGCTTCCTGACCTTGAAGGATCGCTCCAAGGACATGATCATCTCGGGCGGTTCCAACATCTATCCACGCGAGATCGAGGACGTGCTCTGCCTCCATCCCGCCGTCGCCGAATGCTCCGTGGTCGGCCGCCCGCATCCCGAATGGGGCGAGGAGGTCGTGGCCTTCGTGGTGGCGCGCCCGGGCGCGGCGCTTTCGCCAGCCGATCTCGACAGGCTCTGTCTCGACAATATCGCGCGCTTCAAGCGGCCGAAGGACTACAAGTTCATCGACTCGCTGCCGAAAAACAACTACGGCAAGATTCTGAAAACAGAACTCAGGGCAAAACTCTAGGAGGAAACCATGGGCAGCATGATCGACTTCAAGCGTCCTGACGGCTCGACCTGCAAGGGCTATGTCGCCGAAGCCGGCAAGGGCAAGCCGGGCATCGTCGTGATCCAGGAATGGTGGGGGCTCAACGACCAGATCAAGGGCGTCGCCGAGCGTTTCGCAGCGGCCGGTTACAACGCGCTGGCGCCCGATCTCTACAAGGGCCGCGTCACGCAGAAGCCCGACGAGGCCAACCACATGATGAGCGGCCTCGATTTCGTCGGTGCCTCGGACCAGGACATTGCGGGTGCCGTCAAGCATCTCGCCGCCATGAGCCGCAAGGTCGGCGTCATGGGCTTCTGCATGGGTGGCGCGCTCACCATTGCGGCCGCCGCGCGCGTTGCCGGCATCGCCTGCGGCGTGCCGTTCTACGGCGTGCCGCCGGGACAGCTCGCCGATCCGGCCAAGATCAAGATCCCCATCCAGGGCCATTTCGCCAATACCGACGACTGGTGCACGCCCCAGGTGGTGAACGACTTCGAGAAGGCGATGACGTCGGGCGGCAACAAGCCCGAGGTCTACCGCTATGACGCCGCGCACGCCTTTGCCAACGAGGCGAGCCCGGCCCACAACGCGGCCGCGGCCAAGCAGGCGTGGGAGCGCATGATGACGTTCCTCGGTAGACACCTCTGATCTTTGCTGGGAGCGCGCCACTCCAGTGGCGCTCATATTCATGAATTGATGCGCCACTGGAGTAGCGCACTCCCAGCAATGAGATGACCGTACGTCCCTTTCTCGGCCTCGCAATCGTCGGGCTGGGCGCCTCGCTCGCCCCGCTCGACATCGCCGTCAACGTCGCTTTGCCGGCGATCACCGCGCATTTCCGGCTGGCTATGGGCGACGTGCAGTGGCTGGTGATCTGCTACGTGCTGGTCTACGGCTCGCTGATGCTGGTGTGCGGCAAGCTGGGCGACCTGCTCGGCCACCGACTGATCTTCCGCATCGGCCTCGTCGTTTCCGCGATCGGCTGCGCGGCCTGCGCCGCTGCTCCGGACTGGTCGCTCTTCCTGTGGGCGCGTGCCGTGCAAGGGGTCGGCACAGCGCTGGCGATCTCCTGCACCACCGCACTTGCCGTTTCGCTCTATCCGCCGGCGCGGCGCCTGCGGGCGCTGGCGGCCTTCTCCATGATGATGTCGCTCGCCGCTGCGGTCGGGCCGTTCCTGGGCGGCGTACTGGTCGAGCTCTGGGGATGGCCCGCCGTCTATTGGGTGCGCGTGCCGATTGCGCTGCTGACGCTGGCTTTGTCGGGACTGCTGCCGTCACCACCTGCCGACGCGCGGCGCTTCGATTTCACCGGCGGCATCCTGGTGGCCGTGGCCATGAGCGCCTTCCTGCTCGCGCTGGTGATGGTGCAGCGGCCGGAAGTGTCGACTTGGCTGGCGCTCGCGGTGTTCCTGGCCTCGCTCGGGCTGACGTGGTGGTACGTCAGGCGAAGTCGTCCGTTGGATGAGCCGATCATCGGGCCATCGCTGTTTGCCGATCCGGCCTTCGCCGTGCCCAACGTCATGAACGCTCTGGCGAGTCTGGCGGCCTTCGCCATCCTGCTGCTGACGCCGTACTACCTGGCAAACGTGCTGAAGCTGTCGGCCGTCCTGAGCGGGCTGGTGCTTGCCGTGGCATTTTTTGCGGCGCTGGCGGGAGCACCCGTTGCCGCGTGGCTGGTGCCGAGGATAGGTGGTCGGCCGACCGCGTTCTGCGGTGTAGCGCTCGTCGGATTGGCACTGCTGCCGTTCGGTTTGACGGGCGCCGCGACGCCGCTCGCGGTAGTGGGATTGCTGCTCGCCCTCGAAGGATTGGGGATGGGCCTGCTCGCCGTCGCCTACACGGATCTGGTCATCGGCACGCTCCCCGAGCGCGATCGCGGCGTCGCCGGCAGCCTGGCGCTGCTGACGCGTACGATCGGCAACGTGAGCGGCGCCGCGGTATTGAGCACGCTCTATGCCTATGGCGCGGCAGGCCTCGATGGCACCGAAGGCTTTCTCGCCGGCTATCGCTTCGCGTTCGTCGCGGCAGGCGGCGGATTGCTGGTAGCGTTGCTGCTCTCCTGCGCCGTGCCGCGGGCGTGGTTTGGCCGCCAGGTCGCGCCCGCCGGGTCACCCCGCTAGATCTTGATGTTGCCCCGGATGATGATGTCACCGAACGTCTTGCTCTCGACGGCGATGCGGGCGCGGAAGTCGGCCGGGTTGAGGTAGGTCACGCGCGAGCCGCCGAGATGGAGCTTCTCGATCACCGCCGGCGACCGCAGCGCCTCGGCAATCGCCTGGTCGAGCCTTGTGACGATCGCCGGCGGCGTGCCGGCGGGCGCCTGGATGCCGAACCACGAATCGCCGCCGTCCTTGCCATAGCCTGTCTCGCGCAGCGTCGGGATGTCGGGAAAGTCGGGGTGGCGCACGTCGGCCAGCATGGCAAGGCCAATCAGCTTGCCGGCCTTGACGTGCGGCAGGCAGGTCTGGTCGAACTGCGCCTGGACCTCGTCGGCCAGCAGGGCATTGGTAGCCGGCGCGCTGCCGCGGTAGGGCACGTGGGTCATCTTGATGCCGGCTTCGAGACTCAGCATCTCGCCGAACAGGTGGGTGATGGTGGCAAGGCCCGATGAGGCGACGTTGATCTTGCCCGGGTTGGCCTTGGCGTAGGCCACGAACTCCGCCACGGTCCGGGCCGGCACGGAAGGATTGATGGCGAAGACGCCCCACGACGTGCACATGCGCGACACCGGGATGAAGTCCTTCTCCGGTTCGAATGGGATCGCCTGCAGGTGACGGGTGATGCAGACCATGGCGGTCGTCGTGGTGAGGAAGGTGTGATTGTCGACTGGCTGGTTCTTGACGAACTCCGCGCCGATCATGCCCGAGGCGCCGGCCTTGTTGTCGAAGACCATGGGCTGGCCGAGGCTCCGCGACGCGAACTCCAGGACGATTCGGGTCGAGACGTCGGACGGGCCGCCGGGCGGGTAGGGGATCACCATGCGAATCGGTTTGCTGGGCCAGGCCTGCGCCGTTGCCGGGGCGGCGGGCATGGCGAGTGTGGCCAAAGCCGAGGCAGCAAAAGCGCGGCGACGCATGAATTCCTCCCGATCTTCGTTGCGCCGAGCTTTTCATGCGTCGCCAGCCGATGCCAGCGCCGTGTTAGGCTGATCGCATGCGGCGGTTCGACGATATTCGCGTGGCGGCTCTGTTCAGGGCGTACCCGGCTGGCGTCCGCGCCAGGCTAATAGCATTGCGCGAGCTGGTGTTCGACGTCGCGGCCAGGACCGAGGGCGTCGGCCGCCTGACGGAGACCCTGAAATGGGGCCAGCCGAGCTATCTCACGGCCGAGACCGGCAGCGGCACCACGGTGCGCATCGACCGTCTGAAGGACCGCGACGGCTATGCGGTCTATTTCCACTGCCAGAGCGGCCTGGTCGATTCCTTCCGCACGATCTATCCCGACACGTTCAGCTACGAAGGCAAGCGCGCCATCGTGTTCGACGCGCGCGAGCGAGTGCCGGCACGAGCGCTCGGCCACTGCATCGGGTTGGCGCTCAGCCACCATCTGCGCAAGAAATCAAAACGGGGAGGATGAGATGTCCGGACGTCTCAAGGACAAGGTGGCGATCGTGGTCGGCGCGGGATCGAGCGGGCCGGGCTGGGGCAACGGCAAGTGCACGGCCGTCACCTTTGCCCGCCAGGGCGCCAAGGTGTTCTGCGTCGACCGCAAGCGTGCCGCGGCCGAGGAGACGGTCGGGCTGATCGACAAGGAGGCGGGCGCTGCTGTGGCCTTCGAAGCGGACTCCTCGAAGAACGCCGATGTGAAGGCGATGGTCGATGCCTGCATGGAAAAGTGGGGCCGGGTCGACATCCTCGACAACAATGTCGGTATCGGCTCGACCGGGGGGCCGGTCGAGTTGAGCGAAGATGAATGGCACAAGGTGTTCGACGTCAATGTGAAGAGCTTTTTCCTCACGGCCAAGCACGTCATTCCGATCATGGAAAAGCAGGGCAAGGGCTCGATCGTCAACGTGAGCTCGATCGCCTCGATCCGCAGCCCCAAGGGCATTTCCTATCTCGCCTACAACGCGAGCAAGGGCGCGGTGAACGCGCTGACGCTCGCCATCGCCTCGCAGTACGCCGAGAAGGGCATCCGCTGCAACGCCATCCTGCCCGGCTTGATGCACACGCCGATGATCGATTTCCTGGCCGAGCAGTACGCCAAAGGCGAGAAGGACCACAATCAGGCCTACGACAAGATGATCGCGCTCCGCGATCGCGCCTCGCCCACCGGCAAGATGGGCACCGGCTGGGATACGGCCAATGCCGCCCTTTTCCTGGCGTCGGACGAGGCGGCCTATGTCAACGGCCACCTGCTGGTGGTGGACGGCGGCATCACGGTGCGAGCCTAGGGTGGCCTGAGTGCGGCCGCACACAAGAGTGTCGGCCAACATTCGGCTATGATCCCGACCGCGCTACCGCTTCCCAACTCTCGTCGCAAAGGTCAGCACACCATGAAGGCTGCTTTCATCCAGCAATTCGGCGGGCCGGAGGTCTTGAAGTACGGCGATCTTCCTGATCCGTCGGCCAGGCCGGGCCAGATCGTCGTCGATACCTTTGCCGCAAGCGTTAACGGCGCCGACTGGAAGGTGTGCGCCGGCGAATACGCCCAGGCGACCTTCCCGGTGATCCTGGGGCGCGATTTCTCCGGTGTGGTGAGCGCCGTCAGCGCCGGCGTCGGGGATCTGCGGATCGGCGATGAGGTGTTCGGCGTGCTGGAGGCGGGCCGCGATGGCACCTATTGCGAGAAGATCGCCATCGGCGCCGCCATTGTCGCAAAAAAGCCGGCCACGCTTTCGCATGTCGACGCGACGGCGCTGGCGCTCACCGGTCTCACGGCGATCCGTTCGATCGAGGATTCGCTGAAGCTGAAATCCGGCGAGACGATCCTGATCCAGGGTGGCGCCGGCGGTGTAGCAGCCTTTGCCATCCAGCTTGCCAAGCATATCGGCGCCCGCGTCATCACCACTGCCAGCGCGGCCAATCACGGCTACCTGCGCGAGCTGGGCGCCGATCAGGTCATCGACTACAACGCGGCCGACTTCAGGAAGGTCGTGAGCAACTGCGATGCGGTGTTCGACACCGTCGGGGGCGATGTCGCGATGCAGTCTTTCGCGGTTCTCAAGCCGGGCGGCCGGGCGGCCTTCATCGCTTCCGGCGCGCAGGCGCCGAAGCCTGATCGCAGCGACGTCACTTCCCTGCGGCCGGCGGTCGGCCGCGCCAGGGCGCCCCTTGAGCGCATTGTCGAGCTCCATCGGGCAGGCGCCGTCCGCCCACCGCCTGTCAGGCTGTTCAGCCTGGCCAACGCCGTGGAAGCCGTCGGCATCAGCAAGGCGCGCCATCTCAAGGGCAAGCTGGTGTTCAAGCTGCGGTGAACCGCGGCCCGCCGAGCCGGCCGGCAACGGGCGCTAGTCGGAGCTGGCCTTGGCGCTGTCGTGCCTGAGCCAGAAGCGGAACACCAAGGGGCTGGCAAGCAGGATCAGGAACAGCCGGAAGAGATGGTGGGTGGCCACCATGGCGATCTCGATGCCGAGCGCCAGGCCGATCAGGCTCATCTCGGCGAAGCCGCCCGGCGCGTAGCTCAGCACCGTGGCGTCGAGGTTGAGGCCGGTGACCGCCACCGAGACCTTGGCGAAGATCACCGCACACAGGATCATGATGAACGCCGCGCCGATCGAGGCCGCCATTTCCTTGTGCAGTCTGTCGATGGCCGCGCCCACAAAGCGGCAGCCGATGCCGGCGCCGACCACGACCTGCGCCGCTGCCACCAGTTCGCCCGGCGGCCTGGAATCGGTGACGCCGGAGAGATGGGCGATGGCGCTCAGGATCATCGGGCCCATCATGAAGCTCGCGGGCAGGCGCAGGGCGCGCGCGACCGCGGCGCCCACGATGCCGCAGGCGATCAGGATTCCGTAGTCCCGCCAGTCGTTGCCGGTCGGTCCTTGCGTCATGGTGAGCACGCTGGTCTGCGCGCCGTTCACCAGCCGGTACCAGATCGGAATGGTCATGACGACGGTGAGGATGCGCAGCGCATGGGCCAGCGCGATCGCGCGCTCCTGACCGCCCATGGCGCCGCCCAGGATGGTCATGTCGTTCAGTCCGCCCGGCATGGCGGCGAAGTAGCAGGTCGGTTTGTTCCAGTCGGTGAAGCGGCGGAGCCACAGGTAGCAGAGGCCAGCGCCGCAGAGAGTCATGATCGAAACGAAGCCGAGGCTGATCGCCCATTGGCCCAGCCGCTGCACCAGGTCGGCCGAGAAGCCCGAGCCCAGCAGCACGCCCAGGATGATGATCATGCCCTGGCGCAGCTGGACCCGCATGCCGACGCGCAAGCCGGCGAAGGCCGCCACGGTCGAAAACATGCAGGAGCCCAGCATCCAGGCCAGCGGCATCTTGAGCCAGTCGAAGACGAAACCGCCGACGCCGCCGATCGCGATCACCAGCAGGATCGGCCCGACTCCCTCGTGGCCGATGACGTTCTTGCGCTCGGGCTTGAACGGGATTTCCTTTTCACTCAAGGCGGGAACCGACGCGAAGCGTCGCCCCGAGCGAAGCCGAGGGGTCTCGTCTTGGGGCAAGGACGGGGTGATGGAAAGGGGGGGGCCTCCGCTCCGCGCTTCGCGCTCCGGTCGGGATGACGGAAGGGCGTCAAGGCGCGAACTGCTCCTTGAGGATGCGTTCTTCCAGGTCGTGCTCGGGATCGAACAGCAGGGTCAGCGCGATGTCGGTGGCCTCGGTCACGGTCACCTTGGCGACGTTGGCGATCTCCACCGAGTCGGCGGCTGCCGCGACCGGGCGCTTGCGCGGATCGAGCACGGTGAACTCGACCGAGGAATGGCGCGGCAGCAGCGCCCCGCGCCAGCGTCGCGGCCGGAAGGCGTTGATCGGCGTCAGCGCCAGGAGGCCCGCGGTGAGCGGGATGATCGGGCCGTGAGCGGAGAGGTTGTAGGCCGTCGAGCCGGCCGGCGTTGCCACCAGCACGCCGTCGCAATGGAGCTCGGGCAGGCGCCGATGGCCATCGACCGAGACGGCAATGCGCGCAGTCTGTCGGCTCGACCGCAGCAGCGAGACCTCGTTGATCGCCGTGACTTCGTGGCGCTTGCCACGCGTGGTGGTCGCGATCATGCGCAGCGGCGTGAGCACCACCATGCGCGCCTTCTTCAGCCGCGCCGGCAGGCCGTTCGCGCGATACTGGTTCAGCAGGAAGCCGACGGTGCCGAGGTTCATGCCGAAGATCGGTGTCTCGCGCCGCATGTTGCGGTGCAGGGTCTGCAGCATCAGCCCGTCGCCGCCCAGCGCCACGATGATGTCGGCCTGGGCCGGCGGCACGGCGCCGTAGCGGCGCTCGAGCGCGGTCCGTGCGGCGCGCGCCGCTGGCGAGGCGGCGGCGACGAAGGCGAGGCGCGGAGTCGAGGAGGAAGCGGCCATTGGGGGATCTGCGATGCGTTCAGTGCAAGAATCGTACTATAGCCGTCATGGGCCCGGTTGCGGTAAAATCACCCCCAACAAAGTCGCGAGGAGGAACAGCATGGAACTGGTGCCGCTGGGCCCAGGGTTCGGAGTCGAGGTCAAGGGTCTGAGCATGCTCGACGTTGCAACCGACGCCGAGGCCTACAAGGCCGTGCGTGCAGCCTTCGAGGAGCATTCCCTGCTGGTGTTTCGCGACCAGGACATCGCCGATGACGTCCAGGTTGCCTATTCCCGCTCGTTCGGGCCGCTCGAGCTCACCAAGGTCTCGTCGATCGGCCAGAACACCTTCTATTCGCGCCTCACCAACAACGTGAAGGGCAAGATCGTACCGCCCGACCACCGCCAGATCCTGGTCGCCAAGGCCAACGCGCTTTGGCACACCGACTCCTCGTTCAAGAAGACGCCGGCACTGGCCTCGGTGCTGACCGCGCGCGTGCTGCCCGACGCCGGTGGCGAGACCGAGTTCACCTCGACGCGGCTTGCCTGGGAGCGCCTGCCCGCCGACCTGCAGGCCCGCCTGAAGGACGCCGTGGCGACCCACTCCTACGCCAACAGCCGCGACCAGATTCATCCCGACCTGGCGACCGAAATGGAGCGCAAGGCGCTGCCGCCTGTGCGCTGGCGGCTGAATTGGCGCAACCCGAGCAACGACCGCCGCGCGCTCTATGTCGCGAGCCATGCCTATGCGATCGAAGGCATGGACGACCGCGATGCCCGCCAGTTGCTGGCGCAATTGCTCGACGAGGCGACACGGCGGGAGTTCGTCTACAGCCACCAGTGGCGGCAGGGCGACGCGGTGATGTGGGACAATCGCGCCATGCTGCATCGCGGCCGGCCGTGGCCCTATGAACTCGAGCGCACGATGACGCGCACCACCATCTCGGCGACCGACGCCGACGGCCTCAACGAAGTTAAGCCCTCCGTTTTGCACTAGAAGGGTTCGAGATCCTCATGCGCCTTGTCGCCTTCCTCGCTACGCTCGTCGTCCTGCCGACTTTCGCCATGGCCCAGATGCCGACCAGCGCGGCTCCGCCGACACCTGCGCCGGCCGCCAGCGGCGTCGGCGCCACGGAGAAAGCCAATCGCGGCGTGAACAAGTATCAGAGCGCGGGCGGCGGCGGAGGAGGATCGAAGTCGGCGGCCAGCAAGCTCGAGAGCAAAGGCGCCACCGGCAACTCGCGCACCGCCCCGGTCGACAAGTAGGGCCCAGGGTCTGTTTGCACGCCCGCACCGCCGAGTAGATTCAAATCAAATCAACGCGTCAGGTCCAATTGAGTCCTGAACTTGACGGATCGGCGTCGACGCGATCGACGGTTTCGTCGTCCATGCCGCGACCATAGCACTGCGGCCGCGGCTATTCCGCCGCGGCGAGGCGCTGGTTCTGGGCGGCGGCAACCTTGGCCCGGGCGAGATCCTCGCCGCGCGTCTTGGTGACGGCGGCGGCGCCGCCGGCTGTGGCAGCGAACAGCGAGAGCTTGTCCATGTCCTCGTCGACGACCGGCGTAAGCGCGAGGTCCATGTATTCGTGGCGCTTGGGGTCGAACTTGACCTTCTGGCCGATGCGCCAGCCCTGCCATGCCAGCCGGCCGTAGATCTTCAGCTTGCGAAAGATCTCGACCGCAATCTTGAGGTGAAACAGGCCGATCGGCTCGATCGGCATGCCGTAGCGCCGGTCGCGGCGGTATTTCAGCCGCACGACGCCGCCTTCCAGCGGATGGACGCCTTCGGCTTCGACCATGGTCTTGAACATGGTCATGAAGTGGGCCGGCTCGGCCGGATTGCGGCCGCGAATGGCGCCATGACGGCGCGCCACCGTCTCAATGTGCTCGGGCGTATAGTAGGTCCGCCAACAGTCGCGATAGGTCTGCTCATATTCGGCATCGCTCATCTTCGGATGATGAACGACGCGATGGTGCAGGTCGTACTTGTTGAGGTCGGGGTCCATCCAGGCGCCCTGCTTCCACATCGTCTGATGGTCCTCGGAGCCGGGCAGCGGCGTCAGCATGAACAATTCGAGGATGTCGAGCGGCAGCTCCTTCTTGATGATCTCCATGTCGCGCAGGATCGACTCGCGCGTGTCGCCGGGGAAACCCAGGATGTAGCCCGCCCAGGTCGAGGCGCCGCTGGTGTGCCAGGCCTGCAGCATCTTGCGATATTCGGTGATCTTGTTCTGGCGCTTCTTGGCGGCCAGCAGGTTGTCGGGGTTGACGTTCTCGAGCCCGATGAACACCCGGTAGACGCCGGCCCAGCGCGCCTTGGCGATGAAGTTCGGGATGCGGTGGCACTGCGTGTCGACCTGGATGATCAGCGACACCGCGATGCCTTCGTTCTCCTTGAGCTCGATCAGCCGGTCGAAGAAATCTTCCCAATGCTTGTTGCGGGCCATGTTGTCGTCGGTGATGAAGAACGACGTGATGCCCTGGGCGTAGTTGTCGCGAACGATCGCCTCGAGATCGTCGGCGCTGCGGAAGCGGCTCTTGCGGCCCTGCACGTTGATGATGGTGCAGAACGAGCACTGGAACGGGCAGCCGCGGCCGAGGTCGAAGCTCGAACTCTTGCCCTCGTTGCGCACCAGCGCCGCCGGCGGCAGGCGGGGCGTCGGCGCGCCCTCGATGCCCGGCAGGTCGTCCATGTAGTTGTAGAGCGGCTTCAGCGTGCCGCTCCAGGCGTTCTGCAGGATCTCGTCGAGCCGGCCTTCCTCGGCCTCGCCGGCGAAGATCGAGATGCCCATGTCCATGGCGTTCTGGATCTCAGGCGGCACGACCGGCAGCATCGACAGGCAGCCGGCAGCATGAAAGCCGCCCATCGCCACCGGCAACCCGGCCTTGATGAAGTGACGCGCCAGGTCGACCGCGCGGGGGAACTGGTTGGACTGCACGCCGACGAGGCAGATCAGCCCGCGGCCGCCGGCCTTCTTGAAATCGGCGATGATGCGGTCCGGCCGGACGCGGGTATTGGTTTCGTCGAACGGCTTGATGACGATGTCGACATCCGGACCCAGGGTTTGCCGGCGGCGGCAATCCTCGCCCAGGCCATAGAGCGCGGCCAAGGTATTGGACGGAATGTGAGAACGCAGCCACGTGATCGGATAGCCGTCGTCGTCATAGTGCGTCGGCTTGACCAATATCAGCTGGAAGGTCGTTTTCTTGGCTGGCCGGCCCATTGCGGACTTTCCTCAAAACACACATCCGCTGGCGGCCCCAGCACAGTGCCGGCCGCTTGACGGTCGCTCCCCAGCCACACTGCTCTGTGAGCCTTGGCAAGGCAAGTCCGACCAAGGGGATAGGACAATTGCCTAGTGCCGCAGTTCAGTCACTCCCTTTTTAATGCACATTGCCGTCCAGTAAATAGGAATTTGACCCCCGTCTGGCTCGGGGGCGGTATGAACAGGAGTTCATTGCAGGCCCCGTCGCGACCGGTCACCTTGCCTCTCCCCCAAGAAGACGCCCGCGAAGGCGTTGGGGGGAGGGAAACGAACAAGACGTGAGTGTCATCGCGCGCGTGCCGGCATTGGCGCCGTTCCAGATTCGGAGCTTTCGCTTCCAGTGGCCGGCCGATCTGCTGGCCTCCTGGGCCTTCGAGATGGAAGGCGTCATCCTGGGCTGGTTCGTGTTGGTCTCGACCGGCTCGGTGCTGGCGCTCGCCCTGTTCGGCTCGCTGCAATTCCTCGGCACGCTGATCTCGCCGCTGTTCGGCATGGCGGGAGACCGCATCGGCAACCGCATGCTGCTCTGCCTGATGCGCGCCACCTACGTCTTGGCGGCGCTGGTGCTGATGGTCCTGTTCATTGCCGATCTCGCGACACCGGTGGCCGTCTTCGTGCTTGCCACTCTGGTCGGGCTGGTGCGCCCGTCCGACATCACGATGCGCAACCTGCTGGTTGGCGAGACCATGCCGACCGAGCTGCTGATGCGCGCCATGGGCGTGTCGCGCACGACGGCCGATTCGGCCCGCGTCGTGGGTGCGCTGTCCGGCGCCGGCCTGGTCGCGGCACTCGGATCGGGCATGGCCTATGTCGCGGTCTGCGCGATCTATGCCGTGAGCCTGGCGCTCACCTTCAATGTCGGCATCCGCCGCATCCGCGTGCTGAGCGAGGGAATGGAAGCCGTGTCGACGTTGCGGGCGTTGAAGGAAGGCTTCGCCTATGTCTGGTCGACGCCTGACCTGCGGGCGGCGATCCTGCTCGCCTTCCTGATGAATTTTGCCGCTTATCCGATGGTCGGCTCGCTGCTGGCCTACGTCGCCAAGGATATCTACGGCCTCGGCCAGAGCGGGCTGGGCTGGCTGATCGCCTGCTTCGCCGGCGGCGCGCTGTTGGGTTCGATCGCGCTGTCCACGCACGGCGCGCGGATCAGGGCGGCGCGCACCATGATCGTCAGTGCATTGTTGTGGTTCGCGCTCAACTTCGTCTTCTCCTGGATCGAGGCGCCACTCTGGGGCGAGGCTCTCCTGTTCGCGATCGGCTTCGTGCAAAGCTTCTGCATGGTGCCGATGGCGGTGATCCTGCTGCGCACCGCAGATCCCGCCTTCCGCGGCCGGGTCATGGGCGTGCGCATGCTGGCCGTCTACGGCCTGCCGCTGGGGCTGCTGCTGACCGGTCCGCTGATCGAACATCTCGGCTTCGCTGTGACGGGCTCGCTCTACAGCGTGCTGGGTATTGCCTTCACCCTGCTGATCCTTCTCCGCTGGCGCGGTCACTTGTGGCATCCGGAGGCCGCCGCCAACACGCGCTGACCGCCGGCCGCAACCTTTCGCGCGGCCCCACGTTTGCGTCGCGATGAAGAGGCGCCCTGCAAAAACCGTCGCTATTGCCGTTGCCGCGATGCTGATGGGAGCGGTGCCGGTCGTCAACGCCCAGCGCATTCCCCTCGACACCACCCCCGACCCGGATGAGCTGCGCAACATCTTCACGTTCCAGGTCGAGAATGACGTCTTCAATCGCATTGGCAACTCGGACCGCGACTACACCAACGGGATCCGCTTCGGCTGGCTGTCGCCGGCGCTGCCTGATCTGCCGGACGGTGTCACGAGACTGATCACCTTTCCGACGTTCTTCGGCGAAATGCCCGCGACCTCGGTCACGCGGCGGGTTGGCATTTCGTTCGGCCAGAATCTCTACACGCCGGCCGACACGACGACATCGGCGCCCATCTACAACGATCGGCCCTATGCGGCCTGGCTGTATGCCAGCTTCGCCCTGCAGTCGACCTACAAGCGCGCCAAGCCCGCTACGCCGGGCAACGAGGAACCGGTGCGGCTGGATACCGTGCAACTCGACCTCGGTCTGGTCGGCCCGGCGGCGGGCGGCGAGTTCGTGCAGAACAACTTCCATCGGCTGATCGGGGTCGCGCCCGCCAATGGCTGGGCCAACCAGCTCTACAACGAGCCGACCTTCGGGTTGACTGTCGACAGGCGCTGGCGGATCGGTCGCGGCATCGTGCTGGACGATCCCAAGCTCGAGTACGACATCGTGCCGCGGCTGGGCGCCACCGTGGGCAATCTGGCGACCTATGCCTCGACAGGCGCGATCCTTCGCATCGGCAAGGATTTGCGCAACGACTTCGGTCCGACCCGGGCGCGGCCTGCGCTGCCGGGCTCCGAGGGTTTCGTCGGCGACGGCTTCGGCTGGTATTTTTTCGCCGGACTGAACGGCGAGGCCTGGGCGCGCAACATGTTCCTCGACGGCAATACCGCTGGCCATGACATCGTGAGCGTCACGCATCGGCCATTCGTCGCCGAGGCCTCGGCCGGCTTCACCTTCCTGTTCCGCGGCGTGCGCATCAGCTACACGCAGGTCCTGCGCACGCCGGAGTTCTTCCAGAGCGACCGGTGGGATCAGTTTGGGTCGCTGAACGTCACGTTCCGCTACTAGGTTATAGTCGTCCCATCAGAAGCAGGACGATCACGATGACCAGCACGAGCCCGGCGCCGCCGCTGGGGTAGTAGCCCCAGCCGCTGCTATAGGGCCATGTCGGCAAGGCGCCGAGCAGGATCAGGATCAGGATGATCAGCAGAATCGTGCCCAGCATGGGCTTCCTCCTGGCTAGTTGAGATTCTTCTCGGCGAACGACCAGTTCGCGAGCTTGTCGAGCCACGCTGCAACGTGGTCGGGCCGGCGGTTCTGATAATCGAGATAGTAGGCGTGCTCCCACAGGTCGGCGGCGAGCAGCGGCGTCTCGCCATGGGCGATCGGCGTGTCGGCGTTCGATGTCGTGACGACCTTGAGCTTGCCGTCCTTGCCTTTCACCAGCCAAGCCCAGCCGCTGCCGAAGTGCGCGACCGCGGCCTTGGAAAAGGCCTTCTTGAAGTCCTTGAGGCCGCCGAAGCTGCTGTCCAGCGCCGCCTTGATCTTGCCAGTCGGCTCGCCGCCCCGCGGCGCCATGCTGCGCCAGTAGAAATCGTGGTTCCACGCCTGGCCGGCGTTGTTGAAGATCGCCTTGTCGTTCTCGTTGCCGGCGGAGCGCTTGACGACTTCTTCGAGAGACAGGCCCTCGTACGGCGTACCTGCCGCCAACTCGTTCAGTTTGCTCAGGTAGGCGGCGTGATGCTTGCCGTAGTGGAAAGAGATCGTCCTGGCCGAAATCACCGGCTCCAGGGCGTTTTCGGCGAAGGGCAGCTTTGGCAGGGTGAACCCGGATTTAGCCTTGTCCAATGGCATGACGCGTGCTCCTCGTTACCGACACTCACGACTGGCAACGCAGGGCGAGTGTTATTGTTGCGTCTCATTTTTGCCGCGCCCGACGGCACGGCGGGAGCGCCATCCGCGTTTTTCTGAGAGAACGGTCTGAGTCGCGCGCTCCTGGGTTGCGTTGCGTGTCCCGAGGAGTATCTATTGATGACGTGTCACCGCGGAGGTTCGTCGTGAAAGGCAATCCACAAATCATCGCCGAACTGAACAAGCTTCTGAAAAACGAACTGACGGCGATCAACCAATATTTCCTGCACGCCCGGATGTTGAACCATTGGGGCTTCAAGCGGCTGGGCAAGAAGATCTACGAGGAATCGATCGGCGAGATGAAACACGCCGACAGGCTGATCAAGCGCATCCTGATCCTCGACGGCCTGCCCAATCTGCAGGACCTCGGCAAGATCGCGATCGGTGAGACGGCGCCGGAGTGCCTTGCCGCCGATCTCAAGCTCGAGAGCGCGGCGCGCACCGCGCTGGTCGCGGCGGTGGCGCATTGCGAGACGGCGAAGGATTTCGTCAGCCGCGAGATCGTCGTCGATATCCTCGAGGATGCCGAGGAGCACATCGACTTCCTCGAGACCGAGATCGGGCTGATCGACAAGGTCGGCGAGCAGAACTATCTGCAGAGCCAGATCGGCGAGGGCAAGGAGTCGAGTTGAAGACCCTTCTCAAAGGCTCAAAGGGCGGGGTTATCCCGCCCGAGGTGACGCGCGGGGCGCGTCAGTCGGCCGCCAGGACGTTCTGCGGCGAGGCCTGTTCCGAGGCGATGGTCTGGGAGATGCGCTGGCGCAGGTCGGAGGCGCAGCCGCCGCATTGCGGGCTCTGCCCGCAGGCGCGAAACACGTCGACAGGACGGCGGGCGCCCGCCCGGACGGCGGCGTCAACATCGCGTTCCCGGATGGCCCGGCAGATGCAGAGATACATAGACGTTTCGACCGTTTCCCGATGCAGTTGCGACTTACTCGCAAATAGAAGATAAGACGCGTTCGCAACTGGGTCAAGGGTGCTAAAAGCCCTTCAGACGGTATTTTCCCAAAGCCTCCCGGAAGGTCATGTCGAGCGGGTGGGGCGTCGTGCCCTTGAGCCGGACCACCGTCATCTCCGCCGCGACAATACAGACCCCGTCCTTGAAGGCGGCGGAGCCCACGGTGATCGAGCTGCTGCCGATCTTGATCACGCCGGTTCCCAGCTCAACCTGGCCGGGCCAGTGCGATTCGGCCAGGAAGCTCACCGTCATGCCGGCCGAGATGCCGCGCACGCCGTCCTCGCCCTGCGCCATCATGCCGATATCCCGCATGAAGGTGAGGCGGGCGGTCTCGAGATAGGCGCAGAGCGCCACGTTGTTGATATGGCCCGCCGCATCCTGGTCGGAGAAGCGCACCGTGTCGGTGCACCAGTGCGGATAGATCGAGCGGTCCTGCAGGCGTTTGTCGCGCGACATGGGGGCTGAGTGTAGCATCCCGCCGCCATGGCACATCCCATCTTCACCGAGGAACACGACCTCATCCGCGCCCAGCTCCGCCGCTTTGTCGAGGAGCGGGTGAAGCCCGACGGTCCGAAATGGGAGGAGGCGGGCTTCGTGCCGCGCGAGGTGCTGCGCCAGATGGGCGAGCTCGGCTTCTTCTCGCTGCGCGTGCCCGAGGCGCTGGGCGGATCGGGCCTCGATGCCCGCGCCTCGGTCGTGCTCGCCGAGGAGGTCGGCCGCTCGACCCATGGCGGCTTTGCCATCACAGTGCTGGTCCATACCGACATGGCAAGCCCGCATCTGGTGCGCTTCGGCACCGGGCGCCAGCTCGAGAAATACCTGCCGGGCGTGATGGCGGGCACGACCATCACCGCGGTCGGCGTCACCGAGCCCGGCGCCGGCTCCGACGTGGCCGGCATCCGCACGCGGGCGGCGCGCGACGGCAATCACTACGTGCTGAACGGCGCCAAGATGTTCATCACCAATGGCGTGCATGGCGATCTCTACTTCATCGCCGCCCGCAGCGACCCCGAGGCCAAGGGGTCGCGCGCCATCACCATGTTCATCGTCGAGAAGGGCACTCCCGGCTTTCGCGTCGGCCGCGCCCTCGACAAGACGGGCTGGCGCAGCTCCGACACCGCCGAGCTCGTCTTCGAGGATTGCCGCGTGCCGGCCGAGAACGTGCTGGGCGAGGAGAACCGTGGCTTCTATTCGATCATGGCCAACTTCCAGACCGAGCGGCTGGTGATCGGCGCCATGGCGATGGCCGAGGCGCGCGAGGCGCTCAGGCTCACCTTCGAGTATGTCAACCAGCGCACCGCCTTCGGCAAGCCGCTGTGGGACAAGCAGACCATCCGCCAGCGCCTGTCGCGGCGGCTGGCCGAGGTCGAGGCGGCGCGCCAGCTCGTGCACCACACCGCCTGGCTCGATGCCGAGGGCCGCGATTGCGTGGCCCAGGTCTCGATGGTCAAGGCGCTGGCCGGCGAGCTGGTGAACGAGGTGCTCTACGACTGCGTCCAGTTCCACGGCGGTAGCGGCTTCGTGCGCGAAACCGCCGTCGAGCGGATGGCCCGCGACGCGCGCGTGCAGTCGATCGGCGGCGGCGCCTCGGAAGTCATGCTCGAGGAGATCGCCAAGCGGTTCGGCCAGGCCTTGTCAGCGTGAGCGCAACACAGCATCTTGGCCCGCGATGAGCGAACCGCGTTACTGGGAAGACTACGAAGTCGGCAAGAAATACCCGCTGGGCTCCACGAGCTTCACCGAGCAGGAGATCGTCGATTTCGCCAGGCTCTACGATCCGCAAAGTTTTCACGTCGATCGCGAGGCGGCCAATGCCTCGATGTATGGCGGCATCATTGCGTCGGGCTGGCATGTGACGTCCAAGCTGATGCGGCTGTTCGTCGACAACTATCTCGACAACCGCACGGCGCTGGGCTCGCCCGGGCTCGACGAGGTCCGCTGGCTGAAGCCGGTGCGGCCTGGCGACGCGCTCACCGCCTGGGTCGAATGCGCGGCCAAGGTGCCGTCCAAGAGCAAGCCCGGCCTCGGTGTCATCCACGAGCATTGGGGCGCCACCAACCAGAAGGGCGAACTGGTGCTGACCCTGAAGGGCATCAACATGGTGCGGCGAAAGCCAGCATGAGGGGGCCGGCATGGCGCAGGCGGTGAAGGGTCTCGACCATGTCGTCGTCATGGTCGACGGCATCGATGCGGCACACGCAGCCTATGGGAAGCTCGGCTTCCAGGTGCAGCCGCGCGGCTTCCACAAGAAGCTCGGCACGGCCAACCATCTCATGATCTTCGAGAAGGACTATTTCGAGATCCTCGGCATCGTCGAGGACTCGCCTTTCAATGCCGAGCGCCGTGAGTGGCTGAAGGACGGCGGAGGGCTGGCCAACGTGGCGCTCGCCACCGACGGCTCTGACCTCGCCTTCGATGCCTTCAAGGCCGCCGGCCTGCAGCCCGATGCGCCGCTGTTCTTCGACCGCGCCGTCGAGATTGCCGGCAAGACCGAACACGCCCAGTTCCGCACCGTGCGCATCCCCAAGACCCACATGCCGGTCGTCGGCTTCTTCGTCTGCGAGCACCTGACGCCGCAATTCGTCTATCGCGCCGAATGGGCCATGCACCCCAACGGCGCGCGGGGCATCCTGGGCGTCACGGTGATTGCCGAGCAGCCGGCGAAATGGATCCCGGAACTCGAGAAGTATTTTGGCGCGGGCTCCGCCAGGCGCGCTGGCGGGGGGCTGGTGGTGGATACCGGTACCCAGCCGATCCACTACCTCGCGCGCAAGGATTACGCGGCGCGCTATCCCGGCATCACGCCGGTGCGGCCGGGCGACCATCCCGCACTGCTCAGTGTCCGCGTCGCGAATCTCGCCGCCTGCGAGGCGCTCCTGAAGAAGAACGGCGTGAAGTTGCTTAAGCCCGACGCCGGCCGGCTGCTCGTGCCACCCTCGCAAGCCGCCCACCTCACCCTGGAATTCGCGGAGCGCTAGGCTTCATGGCGTTCGATCTTGCCGACCGCGGCATCTATGGCTTTGCCACAGCCGAGCACCTGAGGTTTGCCGACGTCGATGCCAACGGTCACATCAACAACGGCGCCTTCCTGCAGCTCCTGGAGAATGCGCGGGTGTCCTACATGCGCCAGATCGTGCGCTCCGGTTTGCCGCGCTTTCGTGTCGTGGTCGGCCGGCTCGAGATCGATTTCAAGCGCCAGATGTTCTACCCCGGCGGCGCGACCGCCTGCGCCCGCCTCGTCGAGGCGCACGAGCGCAAGTGCGTGGTCGGCCACGGGCTGTTCGACGGCGAGGGAAACTGCACCGCCACCCTGCGTGCCATCATGGTGTCCCTGAACGAAGAGACGCATCGCAGCGTGCCGTTCGACCCGACGGTGCGCGCCTCGCTCGAACGATTCGCCGCTTCCAAGGACGGACTTCCGACATGACCGACAAGCTCATTCCCGAAGGATTCCGCAAGCTCGACGTCACCGACGATTTCGTCGACCTGATCGGGCCGCTCTGGTTCAAGGCCGAAAAGGACGCTGGCGGCGAGAGGCTGCGCATCGGCCTGCCGCTCGAGGCGCGCCATGGCAATCCGATGGGCTGGGCGCACGGCGGGCTGCTGGTCACGGTGGCCGACATGGTGTTGGGTGCGGGTTCGGGTCATGCGACAGGCATCCGCTGGCCCCATCCCACGGTGTCGCTCGGCACCGAGTTCGTGCGCGGCGCGCGGCTCGGCCAGTGGCTCGAAGGCACCGCCCGCATCGCCCGCCGCACCGTCAATTTCTGCTTTGCCAGCTGCGACCTGGTCTGCGGCGGCGAGATCGTGCTGGTCGCTTCCGGCGTGTTCAAGGTGCCCGATGTCGACAAGATCCCCGAAGCGCTGCGCGCCAAGGCGATGGGCCGGTGGGGGGAGTAACGCCCCTCCGTCGGCGTAAGACGCCGACATCTCCCCAGCAGACTGGGGAGGAAGGCTTGATTACTTGCCCGGCGCGACGCTTCTGGTCCCTGACCAGGGATACCAGTTGTTCGGCTTGATGGTGCTTGACCAGCGACCGGCGAAGGACTGCAGGTCCTGGGCAAAGATCATGTCCAGCGTCCCGTCGCCATGGCGATCGCGCCAACGGCAGACCATCGTGAGCGACCGGACGGCGGCGCACGATTCGAGCGTGCCGTCGACGCGGATGCCACCCGGCTCGGCGAAGAAATACTCGCCCGTCACCATCTGATTTGTCGCCGCGCGAAATGTCGTCGTGATGGGCAGTGGTTGAGGTCCGCCTCGAAGCTGGCCGGTGTATCGGCCGTCGATCCTGCTCGTCCACGAGTCATCGGCAACCGCGCAAACTGTCCCGAGCAGGACGAAACCGGTTGCCGCAACGAGTCGAGAGAGGACCGTCGCTCGCCGCATGTGTCGCTACTTTTTTCTCTTCCTGCGGTAGATCTTGTAGCGGTCGACATCCATGAGGTGCTCGTAGCCTTCGAAGGCGTCGGCGAACACACGATTCTGCTGGAAGTATTCGAGGTAGTCGAAGACCCTGCCCTGGCAGCGCGGCATGCCGGGGATGGTGTCGAGGATCAGGAGATCGGGCTTGCCGCGCGCGAAATCCTCCGAGACGGCGTCGAACACGAACTTCTCGGTGTCCGACATCGTGTCGGGTGCGTTGTAGAGCGCGGGGAAATCCTCGCAGTCGGCATAGACGCCCTGCACCACCCACATCGTCAGGAACCGCATGGTCATGCGGCCGTCGACGTAGTTCAGCATCGGCCAGAACGGATAGATGCCGGGCGAGAGCGTCATGATCGTGCGGTGCGGTGCGTTCTGTTCGACGATGTGGCGCAGGATGCCGCCGATCGAATCCTCGTACTGGCGCTGCTTGTAGAAGGGAGGGGTGTAAAGCGCCGCCTGGAAGTAGAGCAGCACCATCAGCGTGGCCGAGATCACGGCCACCGGCAGGCGATGGCCGCTGCGGCTGATCGGCAGGTAGCGGTCGACGGTCTGCGACAGCGTGAGTGCCGCCAGCAGGATCGCGGCGGAGAGGGCGGGCAGCACGTGATAGGGCCAGCCCTTGGCTTGGGCGATCGCCGACACGGCGGCGCCGACGCCGAAGGCCAGCAAGGCGCGGGCGGCCAGCGTATGGGTGAGGAATACCGCGAAGCCGCCGAAGATCAGCAGGGCCAGCAGGGTCGGCGCCATCACGTCGCTGAACAGTACCTGCCGCCATCCGGCTTCGCCGATCGGCTGGTAGGATTCGACCGCCAGCGGCATCACGAAGCGGCCGAATACCGAGAAGACCGTGAACATCAGCACGAGGTGCGCGACGGCCATCGCGCCGATCGCCCAGGGAATGGGATCGGAGAGGGTCGTCCGCCAGCCGCGGCGCAGCAGCAGAAAGAGTTCCACTGCCGCCGGGATGGCGAGGTAGTAGGGCTTGAGCATCAGGAAGATGCCGGCCACAAGGCCGATGGCGAGGGCGGACCCGCGCGTCAGCTGCACGCCCTCGGCGCGCGCCATCGACGCCAGCAGGTAGGGTGCGCAGGCCACGAACATCAGGTGCTCGCGCTGGCCGAAATGCTCATTGGGCAGCACCGTGAAAAGGAACAGCAGCACCGGCGGCAACAGCGCTTCGGTCAGCGCATGGTCGGCCGAGGGCACGAGACGGACCAGCCGGCGGCAGGCGAAGAACGATGCAAAGATGCCGGCCACCACCCAGGCGGTGAACCAGAAGGCCACGGTGCCCGGCAGCAGCTTGGCCGTAAGCACGGGCAGCGCGTGGACGATGAAGGTGAGCGGCAGGTTCTCGTCGATCACCTCGACATAAAGCTTCTCGCCGCCGATCCAGCGGGTCGAAACGTCGAGGACGGCCGCGACGTCGTGGTTGATCGGCGGAAAGAAATAGCCCGCGAGCCACAGCACGGGCAGGGCGAACAGCGGCACCAGCAGCAGTCGTTCGACACGCGGCGAGAGTGTTGGCGGCTTGGTCGTGACGGTTGGCAAGACAGGACGAAGATATCATAAGCGGGAGTCATTTCTCCTCCCCAGTCTGCTGGGCTAGCGCTATGGCCGCAAAAGCGGCCATAGTCGCGCGGGTGTCGGCGTCTTGCGACGACGGAGGGGTCATGAGTCACGATCTGGGGCGTTTGTGGACCCCCGGCGCCTGCGAAGGCGCAAGGTCGCCGTATGACCGCGCCATCTCCCCATAGGAATGGGGAGGGAAAGCACGCGGCATGGAGCGGGCTGAATACGAGCGCATGCATGCGGTCGAAGATCGCATGTGGTGGTATCGCGGCCTGCGCACGCTGGCCGCCGACCTGCTGGCCCGGTCCCTGGAGCGCTCGGGCGCGGCCGGCCCGGTGCTGGACGCCGGCTGCGGCACCGGCGGCATGCTGGCGAGGCTGGGACCCGCGGTCGCTGGCCGTCCGACCCTGGGGCTCGAGTACGATGTAATTGCAGCCGGCCTCGCCGCCGCCAAGGCCAGGCGGCCCGTGGCCGCCGGCTCGGTCAACGAAATGCCTTTAGGCGACGGCACGCTCGGCGGCTACCTGTCGCTCGACGTGCTGTGCCATGGCGGGGTCGAGCCGGGGCGTGCTCTTGGCGAGGCGTATCGTTGCCTCGCGCCGGGCGCCGTCGCGGTGTTCAACCTGCCGGCCTACGGCTGGCTGTTGTCGGCCCATGACAGGCGCGTGCACAATGTCCGCCGTTTCGACCGTGGTCAGGCGCGCGCGCTGCTCGTAGGCCATGGTTTCCATATCCTCCGCTCCAGCTACTGGAACACCCTGTTGTTTCCCCTGATGTTGCTGCACCGAGTAGTCGAACGCCGCGACGCCGCAAGCGACGTACGCGACTTTCCCGGCTGGCTCGACGCGCTGTTCTCCGCCGCACTCGCGCTGGAGCGGATGGCCATCGCGGCCGGCATCTCCCTGCCGTTCGGCGGCTCGCTGATCGTCGTGGCGGCGCGCGATGGCTGAGGCCCCCGCCCTGTCGCCCGCGCTGTCAGTCGTCGTGCCGGTCTATAATGGCGCCGCCACGGTCGGCGAACTGGTCGGGGCGCTGCGCGCTCTCGACATCCCGGGCGGGCTGGAGATCGTGCTGGTGGTCGACGGCAGCCCCGACAACAGCCTCGAGGTCTGCAAACAGCTTGCCGCCGGGCCGGGTGCGCCGGTCGTGCTGTTGAGCCTCAGCCGCAATTTCGGCGAGCACAATGCGGTAATGGCGGGCCTTTCGCGCGCGCGCGGCGCCTACGCCATCACCATGGACGACGACCTGCAGAATCCGCCCGGCGAGGTCAAGCGCCTGTTCGAATATGCCCGCGACGGCGGCTACGACGCGGTCTACACCTACTACGAAGAGAAGAAGCACGCGGCCTGGCGCAACCTCGGCAGCCGCTTCACCAACTGGTGCGCCGACCACCTGATCGACAAGCCGCGCGGCCTCTATCTCTCGAGCTTCCGCTGCATCTCGGCCTTCGTGCGCGAGCACATCGCGGTGGGCTACGAAGGCCCCTATCCATACGTCGACGGCCTGGTCTTCCAGGTCACGCAGAATGTCGGACGCCTGCAGGTCGAGCACCTGCCGCGCGTCGAGGGCCGCTCCAACTACACGCTCGCCCGGCTGTTCCGCCTGTGGCTGTCGATGTTCCTCAATTTCTCGGTGATACCGCTGCGCTTCGCCACGCTGTTCGGCATCGCATTCGGTGCGCTGGGGGTCGTTGCCGCCGTGATCGTGATCGCCGAGGCGATTTCGGCGAACAAGCCGCCGCAGGGCTGGGCCTCACTGATGGTGGCGGTGCTCGTGCTCGCGGGCGTGCAGCTCATCGTGGTTGGCCTGATCGGCGAATATCTCGGCCGCATGTTCCTCGCCGTGAACCGCAAGCCGCAATATCTCGTGCGCGAGGTGTTCCGGCGCGGCCCAGAAGGATCGGGGGCTGGTCTCGAGGTCGAGCGGCCGCAGGCCGACACCAAAGCAGCCGGCCAGCCCCATCGCCAGCCGTCCCAACCGGAGTCCTGAACAATGATGATCTACTACGTGGTGCTGGGGTTCGGCATCCTGGCCGGTATCGCCGGCCAGATGCTCCTGAAGCAGGGAGCCGACGCGCCGACCATCGTCGGTCAGCTTCTGCGGCCGTCGACCCTGTGCGGCCTCGCTCTCTACGGCTCGGCCGCTTTTCTCTATATCTTCGCCCTGCGCAAGATCCCGGTGTCGGTCGCCTTCCCGTCGGTGTCGCTGTCCTATGCGATCGTGGCGGTGCTCGGCCACTTCCTGTTCGGCGAACCGTTTGGCATCAAGCAGATCGGCGGCATCGCGCTCATCATGGGCGGCGTCGCCTTGATCAATCAGACGTGAGGGTGCACGCGTGACCTACGAGCAGATCAAGTACGAGACCGCCAACGGCATCCTCACCATCACGTTGAACCGGCCCGACAAGCTTAATGCCTTCACCGGCAAGATGCTGTCGGAGCTCTTGGATGCCATGGACCGCGCCGACCGCGACGACGACGTGCGCGCCATCGTCTTCACCGGCGCCGGTCGCGGCTTCTGCGCAGGTGCGGACTTGTCAGGTGGCGCGAATACCTTCAACGCCGAGAACCGCGGGCCGGTCGATCCCGGCCTCGACGGCCATCGCGACGGTGGCGGCCTGTTCACACTGCGCCTCTATGACGTGTTGAAGCCCACGATCGCCGCCTGCAACGGGCCGGCGGTCGGCGTCGGCATCACGATGCAGCTGCCGATGGACATCCGGCTGGCGTCGGAGACGGCGCGCTACGGCTTCGTGTTCACGCGTCGCGCCATCGTCATGGAGGCCTGCTCGAGCTGGTTCCTGCCGCGCCTCGTCGGCCCGCAGCAGGCGCTGGAATGGGTGATGACCGGCCGTGTCTTCTCGGCCGAGGAGGCGCTGGCCGGCCGGCTGGTGCGCTCGGTCCACAAACCCGACCAACTCCTGCCGGCAGCCTACGCTCTGGCCCGCGAGATCGCCGACAACACCGCGCCCGTCTCGGTGGCGCTCAATCGCCAGATGCTGTGGAAGATGCTGGGCGCCGATCATCCGATGGAGGCCCACAAGGTCGATTCCAAGGGCATCTATGCCCGCGGCAAGTCGGCCGACGTGAAGGAGGGCGTGAGCGCCTTCCTGGAAAAACGCCCGGCGCGCTTCCCCATGAAGGTGACCGACGGCATGCCGTCCTACTTTCCGTGGTGGGCTGAGCGGACCTTCAAGTGAGGCCTGGCCTTGTCACGGTTTCCCACCGGCGTGGGAAGCCTCCGATGCCGATGGCATAAGGGTTTTCGGCGATTCTTCCCACTTCCCGCCACACCCTGTGACGCCCGTCTAGTGCCCGGTGAAGCGCGCCGTGCGCTTTTCGAGGAAGTGGGCGACGCCCTCCTTGAAGTCGGATGTCTGGAAGGAGAGTTCCATCTCGTGGTTGGCCTGCACGGTGGCCTCGGCCAGCGTCTGGAACTCGGCTTCCCAGATCTGCTTCTTCATCACCGCAACCGAGCGCGGCGACACCGTGTCGGCCATCAACCGGGCGTAGGCGCGGGTCTCGGCCATCAACTTGTCGTCGGCGATGACGCGGCTCACCAGACCCAGTGCCAGCGCCTCGGGCGCGCGGAACTTGCGCGCCGAGCACAGGAGGTCCATCGCCGCCGGCAGGCCGACCAGGCGGGGCAGCAGCCAGCTCACGCCGTGTTCGGCGATCAGGCCGCGCTGGGCAAAGGCGGTGGTGAACACCGCCGATTCGCCCGCGAAGCGCAGGTCGGCATAGAGCGGGATGACGAAGCCCAGGCCGGCGGCGGGGCCGTTGATCGCCGCGATGATGAACTTCGGGATGGCCGGAAAGTACGAATAGTTCATGCGGAACTCGGCCAGCGCGCTGCCGCCCGCCAGGTCGGATTGTGCCTTGGTCGATCGGTCGGCGGTTGCGCCTCCCTGGCCGCCGCCCGCCTGGATGGCCTGCAGCCCGCCCATGTCGGCGCCGGCGCAGAAGCCGCGGCCCGCGCCGGTCAGGATGATGGCGCGGACGTCGGGATCACCGCCGGCGGCGTGCATGGCGTCCTTGAGGTCGAAATGCATCTGGCGCGTCCAGGCGTTCAGTCTCTCCGGACGGTTGAGCGTGATGGTGCAGATGCGATCGGCGACCTCGTAGAGCACGGTTTCATAGGCCATCGACGGGTCTCCTCCTGTGCGTTTTTGCGGCTCGCATGATGCGAAGAACCGAGTGACGATACAAATGGGACCCAATCGCTACAAATGGCACCCGATTGGCCGACCCCGGAGAGGTCGCGCGGGCTATGATCCGGATGTGTTGGGGAGTGTGTTGGGGTTTCGCTTAGGCAAGGAAATTGACCGCAAACAAGTGATTTCGTGGTATCCTTGCATACATAGGGAAAAAACACGCCAGAGGTTAGGAAATGGCCAAGAGGGAATTTGCCCACCCGAACGAGATGCACAAGCACGTGGGCCAGGAAATTGGGGTCAGCGACTGGGTCGAGGTTTCGCAGGCGCGGATCAACCAGTTCGCCGAGGCAACCGGCGATCATCAATGGATCCATGTCGACGTCGAGCGCGCCAGGAAGGACATGCCGGGCGGCAAGACCATCGCCCACGGCTTTCTCACGCTTTCGCTCATCCCGATGCTCAATCACCAGATCTCGCACATCAACAACGTCCGCAACGGCATCAACTACGGCTGCAACAAAGTGCGCTTCACCAACCCCGTGCCCGCCGGCTCGCGTGTCCGCGCCCGCGCCAAGCTGATCGCGGCCGACCCGATGAAGGACGGCGGCGTGCGGCTGACCAATCAGGTCACGATAGAAATCGACGGACAGGAGCGTCCGGCCTGTGTGGCCGAGACAATGTCCATTGTGTACGGCGTCTGAGAGTGCGCGCCGTAAGTCGTCGGGCGTAGGAGAGTAGAGTTGCTCAAACGTGAAGAACTGAGTCCGGAAAAGATCGAGCAGATCGTCCAGGACGCCCGCAAGGCGGGATACGACTTCTTCCTGTCGGCCGAAGAGCGCGAGGCCAGCCTCAAGGAGGCTTTGGCCAAGTATGCGCCGGGCGACGAGGCCTGGGTCTTTGCCTATGGCTCGCTGATGTGGAATCCGGCGATCGAGTTTGCCGAGCAGCAACCCTGCCTGGTCACGGGTTGGCGCCGCTCCTTCTGCTTCTGGGTGCCGCTCGGCCGCGGCACGCCCGAACTGCCGGGGTTGATGCTGGCCCTCGAGCGCGGCGGCAGTTGTGAGGGCATCGCATTCCGGCTGGCGCCCGACCAGGTGCGCAGTGAACTGGCCATCCTGTGGAATCGCGAGATGCTTACGGGCGTCTATCAGCCGCGCTGGGTGCCGACGAAGCTACGCGACGGCCGCACCGTGACGGCCGTGACCTTCGAGGTCGACACCAGCCATTGCCAGTATTGCGGCGACCTGCCGATCCAGCGCGCCGCCCATCATATCGCCTTCGCCGAGGGCCGCCGCGGCGCCTGCCGCGATTACCTCGCCAACACCGCCGCCCACGCCCGGGCGCTTGGCATCCACGATCCCTACATCGAGGAGATGCTGGAGCGGGTGGCTACTCTGCGCGGCGAGGACACCCAGCCGTCGGTGCCGCCCCAGGTCGAGGCGGTCGGCCAGGCCTAGCGCGAGCGGTGTGGCGCTACCGCCCACGGTGCAGCGCTGCAGCCCGTGTGACATAGTGCGGGCGTGTCCAACCTGCTTGCTCGCTGGCGCGCGCTGCCGCCCAATCTGCGCGGCATCATCTGGGTCGGCCTGTCGGGCGTGTTGTTCGCGCTGCTCAACGTCTTCACGCTGATCCCCGCGCAGCACCTCAACTCCTACGTCATGGCGTTCATGCGTTACCTTGCCGGGACGCTGATCCTGCTGCCGCTCATCATTCGGCTCGGCCCCTACCGCTCATTCCATTCCCGTCGCAAGGGGCTGCACATTTCGCGCGGCGTCATCCACGCCTGCGGCATGTTCCTGTGGTTCGCCGCCCTGCCGCGCATCAGCCTGGCCGAGCTCACGGCGCTGGGCTTCACCGGCCCTATCTTCGTGACCATCGGCGCCGCCCTGTTCCTGGGCGAGAGCGTCCGGCTCCGGCGCTGGGCCGCCGTGCTGGTCGGTTTCGGCGGCGCCATGATCATCATCCGTCCGGGCTTCACCGAGATCGGCATCGGCGCGATCTGCGTCCTGGTCTCGACGCCGATCTTCTCGGCCTCCAACCTGATCTCGAAGGCCCTGGCGCGCACCGACAGCGCCTCGACCATCGTGATCTGGCAGCACCTCGTGATCGTGATCTGCGCCGCGCCGGTCGCCTTCTGGTTCTGGCAGACGCCGGAATGGACCGACCTCCTGTGGTTCCTCGCCGCTGGCCTGTGCGGCACCCTGGGGCATATCTGCCAACAGCGCGGCTACCAGATCGCCGACATCACCCTGCTGCAGCCAATCGGATTCCTGTCGCTGATCTGGAACACGCTGCTGGGGTTGTTCCTGTTCAGCCAGAGCCCCGACATCTGGACGTTCGTGGGCGCGGCGGTGATCTTTGCCAGCGCGCTCTACATCTCCCACCGCGAAGCGGTGCGGCGCGCAAAGATCAAAAGCGCCGACATTACGCCGGGGCCGCCAGCCTGAGCCTTCAGCCGGCCCTCTTAGCCACCCGTCACGCTCATGTGGCGGCGGACCGCGGGTGTGGTGTGGCGGCGGTCGATGATGAAGTCGTGGCCCTTGGGCTTGCGCGCGATCGCCTCGGTGATCGCCGCATCGAGCAGCTCGTCGCTTTCGGAGGCGCGCAAGGGCGCACGCAGGTCGGCCGCATCCTCCTGACCCAGGCACATGTAGAGCGTGCCGGTGCAGGTCAGCCGGACGCGATTGCAGCTTTCGCAGAAATTGTGGGTGAGCGGCGTGATGAAGCCCAGCCGCCCGCCGGTCTCCTCGACCTTGAAGTAGCGCGCCGGGCCGCCGGTCCGGTAGTCGGTCTCGGTCAGGGTGAAGCGGCGCGCGATCTCGGTGCGGGCAAGCGACAGCGGCAGGTACTGGTCGAGCCGCGCCTGATCGCCGATCTCGCCCATCGGCATGACTTCGATCAACACCAAGTCCATGCCGCGGCCGTGGCTGAAGCGGATCAGCTCGTCGAATTCCATGTCGTTGACGCCGCGCAGGGCCACGGCATTGATCTTGATCTGCAGGCCGGCCTGCTGGGCGGCATCGAGGCCGCGCATCACCTGGTCGAGATCGCCCCAGCGCGTCAGTTCGCGGAATTTTTCCTTGTCGAGCGTGTCCATCGAGACGTTGACCCGGCGCACGCCGATGTCGGCCAGCTCGCGGGCGTACTTGGCGAGCTGGCTGCCGTTGGTGGTGAGCGTCAGCTCGTCGAGCGCGCCGCTCTCGAGGTGCCGGCCGAGGCCGCGGAACAGCGACATCACGTTCTTGCGCACCAGCGGCTCGCCGCCGGTCATGCGCAGCTTCCTGACGCCGCGGCGCACGAAGGTGCTGCACAGGCGCTCGAGCTCCTCCAGCGAGAGGACCTCGGCCTTGGGCAGGAAGGTCATGTCCTCGGCCATGCAGTACACGCAGCGGAAGTCGCAGCGGTCCGTCACCGAGACGCGCAGGTAGGAAATATGGCGGCCAAACGGGTCAATCATGTCACCTAGATAATGGTATTGCGGGTCTGCTACGGCAAGAGCCGCAACAGATTGTCGACCGTATCGGCCTCGGACGCGGGCTTGTCCCTACGGATGCGATGGATACGCGGGAAACGCAGCGCCAGGCCCGATTTGTGGCGGGTCGAGCGGGCGATGCCGTCGAAGGCGATTTCCAGCACCAGCTGCTGCTCGACCTCACGCACCGGGCCGAAGCGGTTGGTGGTGTGGTCGCGCACCCACTTGTCGAGCCAGCGCAGATCCTCGTCGGTGAAGCCGAAATAGGCCTTGCCGACCGGCGCCAGCTCGCGCTTGCTCTCGGCGTCGCGCCAGCAGCCGAAGGTGAAATCCGAATAGAACGAGCTCCTCTTGCCGTGGCCGCGCTGGGCGTACATCAGCACGCAGTCGGCCAGCATCGGATCGCGCTTCCATTTGAACCACGGGCCCTTGGGCCGGCCGGCAAGATAGGCGCTATCGGCCCGCTTCAGCATCAGGCCCTCGATGCCGTCCTGGCGCATTTCCGCTCGCATCCGAGCCAGCGTCTCCCAGTCGCCGAATGGCACCAGCGGCGAGACGTCGAAGCGCTGGCGAGGCTTCAACGCCATCCATACCTCCAGGTGCGTGCGGCGCCGGTCGAAGGAGAGCGCCCGCAGATCCGCGCCTTCCAGCCACAGCACGTCGTAGAGCCTGACATGCGCGGGATGCTCCTTCAGCATCTTGGGAGTCACGGTCTTGCGGTTGAGCCGCTGCTGCAGGTCGTTGAATGGCGCCACCGCGGCCTCGCGGCGCACCAGCAGCTCGCCGTCGAACACGCCGTCGAAGTCGATGGCCTCGACGATGTCGGGGAAGGCGCCCGAGACATCCTCGCCGCCGCGGCTATAGAGGCGCTTGATGCCACCCGAGGAGGCTACCTGGACGCGGATGCCGTCCCATTTCCATTCGGCGCGGAAATGCGCCGGATCGAGCGCCTCGAGTTCGGCGCGCTCGATCGGGTTGGCCAGCATGGGCGGCAGGAAGGCGCCGCCGGCGTTGCTCTGCGGCCGGGGTGCACCCTGGAGCAGCCAGTCGAACAGCGGACGGTAAGGCGGTGAGAGGCCGTGCCAGACCTCTTCGACTGCGTCGACCGGCTGGTTGCCGATGTTGGCCGCGGCCTGCTTGGCCAGCCGCGCCGAGACACCGATGCGCAGCGCGCCGGTCAGGAGCTTCAGGAGCGCCCAGCGGCCGGTCGAATCGAGCGCATCCAGCCAGCGTTTCAGGATCGCCGGCGTCTGGGTGCGGCTGGCGCGCTGCAGGGTTTCGACGACGTCAGCCAAGGCCGGCGGCGGCCCGGCCGCGGGATCGGTCTCCCAGATCAGCGCCAAGGTCTCGGCGAGATCGCCGACATAGTCGTAGGAGAGAGCAAACAGCTCTTCGCCGATCTTCTCCTGGCCGAAGCCGCGCAGCAAAGCAGGCTTGGCGGCCGGGAAGTCGAGCCCGCCGGTCAGTGCCGCCAGCGCCCAGCCGCGGCCGGGATCGGGCGTCTGGCGCAGGTAGGTCTCGATCAGCCGAAGCTTGGCATTGCGCGCCGGCTGGAAGGAGAGCGAGTCGAGCAGCTCGGCGAAGGCCTGCACCTTAGGCGCCTTCTTCCTCGCGGCCGGCCAGATGCAGCGCCTCGGCGTCGATGCCGATCGAGCGCGCATAGTGCACCAGCGCCTCCTCGCGCCCGTGCGTCACCCAGACCTTGGGCGCGCCGACGTCCTTCAGGGTCTGGGTCAGCTCGGGCCAGTCGGCATGGTCGGAAATGACCAGCGGCAGTTCGGCGCCGCGCTGGCGGGCACGGGCACGCACGCCCATCCAGCCCGAACACACCGCCGAGATCGGATCGGCAAAACGTCGCGACCAGCGATCGGCCATGGCCGAGGGCGGACAAAGAACGATGGCGCCCTTGAAGCTCTCGAGGATCGCGTCGGACACGGGCGCGATGTCGCCGAGATCGACGCCGCGCGCCTGGTAGAGCTCGCAGAGCGACAACAGCGCCCCGTGCAGCCAGAGGCGCTTGTCGTAGCCCGCGGCGCGCAGAAGCCTGATCACGCGCTGGCACTTGCCCAGCGCATAGACGCCCACCAGATGAGTGCGTTCGGGGAAGGTCGCGACGGACTTCAAGAGCTTGCCGATCTCGCCGGCATCGGAGGGATGATGGAAGACAGGCAGGGCAAAAGTCGCCTCGGTAATGAAGACGTCGCATGCCACCGGCTCGAACGGCGGGCAGGTCGCGTCGGGTCGACGCTTGAAGTCGCCCGACACCACAATGCGCTGGCCATCGTATTCCAGGACCGCCTGCGCCGAGCCGAGAATATGGCCGGCAGGTGCCAGGCGGACGTCGACCTTGCCGAGACGCACCGTTTCGCCATAGGCCAGTGGCTGTTGCGCGGTATCCGGCATGGACTCGAAACGGGCGCGCATGATGGCGAGCGTTTCGGGCGTGGCGAGCGCGGCGCGATGACCGGGTCGCGCATGGTCGCCGTGGCCATGGGTGATTACCGCGCGGGATACCGCGACGGCGGGATCGACGTAGAAATCACCGGGCTCGCAGTATAGCCCGCGCGGCGTGGGATAGAGCCAGGAGCGGGGATCGGTGCTGTCGGTTGCCATGGGGCGCGTTGCATCCTACCCAACCCATATGGGGCTGCCCGATCTGTTTTCACGCTGGTTCGAAAGCCGTGGCTGGACGCCTCGCCGGCACCAACTGGCGCTGGTCGATCTGGCAGCAGAGGGCAAGAGCGCGCTGCTGATCGCGCCGACCGGCGGCGGCAAGACCCTGGCGGGATTTCTGCCCTCCCTGATCGAGCTCACCGAACGCCGCCAGGCCGGCAAGGACCTCGCCCACGCCAAGGGCAAGGGCGAGTTGCACACGCTTTACATCTCCCCGCTCAAGGCGCTGGCAAACGACATTCGCCGCAACCTCGAAGCGCCGATCGCCGAGATGACCCTGCCGGTGCGGGCTGAGAGCCGGACCGGCGACACGCCGCAGAGCCGTCGTTTGCGCCAGCGCGAGCGGCCGCCCGACCTGCTGCTGACCACGCCTGAATCGCTGGCGCTGCTGTTGTCCTATCCCGACGCGGAAAAGTTCTTCGCCAACCTGCGTTGCGTCATCGTCGATGAGCTGCATGCGCTGGCGACCACCAAGCGCGGCCACCATCTCGCGCTCTGCCTGGCGCGCGTCGCCGCGCTTGCGCTGCAAGCCCGCTTCGTCGGCCTGTCGGCCACCGTCGCCGACCCGCCGGCGCTCGCCGACTTTCTTCGGCTGCGCGATCAGCCGGTCGAGATCGTCGAGGGTGAGCCAGGGGCTCCGCCTGTAGTCACGCTGGTCGACGCCCAGGAGCGCACCCCGTGGGGTGGGCACATGGGCCGCCACGCCCTGCCCGAGATCTACAACATCATCCGCCAGCACAAGACCTCGATCGTGTTCGTCAATACGCGCGCCCAGGCCGAACTGGCCTTCGATGGCCTATGGCGCGTGAATGACGACAATCTGACAATCGGCCTGCATCACGGCTCGCTCGCGGTCGAACAGCGCCGCAAGGTCGAGGCGGCGATGGCGGCCGGCAGGCTGCGCGCCGTGGTGGCGACGTCGTCGCTCGACCTCGGCATCGACTGGGGCGATGTCGATCTGGTGATCCAGCTCGGCGCGCCCAAGGGCGTCAGTCGCCTGATGCAGCGCATCGGCCGCGCCAACCACCGGCTGGAGGAGCCGAGCCGCGCCATGATCGCGCCGGCCAACCGCTTCGAGGTCCTGGAATCGCTGGCGGCACTCGAGGCCGTCGAGGCGCGCGAGCTCGACGGCGATCCGGCGCGGCCGCCCTGCCTCGACGTGCTGGCCCAGCACATTGTCGGCTCGGCCTGCGCCCAGCCGATCGACCGCGAGGCCTTCTTCCACGAGATACGCCGTGCCCAACCCTATCGGGATCTTCCGCGCAAGGACTTCGACGATACCTTCGATTTCGTGGCCACCGGCGGTTACGCGCTGGCGGCCTACGAAAAGTGGCACCGGCTGAAGCAACTTCCCGATGGCCGCTGGATGCTCGCTTCGCCGCTGGTGGCGCGGCAGTTCCGCATGAACGTCGGCACCATCGTCGAGCTGCCGCTGCTCAAGGTGAAGCTGCGGCGCGGGCCGGTGCTGGGCGAGGTCGAGGAGGCCTTCATCCAGGGACTGGTGCCGGGCGACACTTTCGTCTTTGCCGGCCGCATGCTGCGCTTCGAGGGCGTACGCGAGCTGGTCGCACAATGTTCGCTGGCGACCGGCGGCGATCCCAAGGTGCCGGCTTATGGCGGCGGCCGCCTCCCGCTCTCGACCTTCCTGGCCGAGCGCGTGCGCGGCATCCTTCAAGATCCGTCTCGGCATCCCAAGCTGCCGGCCGAGGTGCGTCAGTGGCTCGATATCCAGCGTTGGCGCTCGACCTTGCCGATCAGCGATCGCCTGCTGATCGAGGGGTTTCCGCGCGGCGGCAAGCAGTTCATCGTGGCCTACTGCTTCGAGGGCCGTAACGCCCACCAGACGCTGGGCATGCTGCTCACCCGCCGCATGGAGCGCCTGGGTCTGAAGCCCTTGGGTTTCGTCGCGACAGATTATGTACTTGGCCTGTGGGGGCTCAGGCCGCCTACCAAGGCGCAGCTCGACCAGCTGTTCGACGAGGACATGCTGGGCGACGACCTCGAGAGCTGGATGGACGAATCGACCATGCTGCGACGCTCGTTCCGCAACGTCGCGGTGATCGCCGGCCTGATCGAGCGGCGCTTTCCCGGCGAGGAGAAGTCGCGACGCCAGGTGACCTTCAGCTCGGACCTGATCTACGACACGCTGCGCAAGCACGAACCCGACCATATCCTGCTGCGGGCCACCCGCCAGGACGCCGCCTGGCAGCTCGCGGACCTCAAGCGCCTGGGCGAGCTCCTGAAGCGGGCCAAGGGTCGCATCGACTATCGCCGGCTCGACCGCATTTCGCCGCTCGCCGTGCCGGTGCTGCTGGAGATCGGCAAGGTAAGCGTGCTGGGCGGCACCGGCGAGGACGAGTTGTTGGACATGGCGGCGCAAGAATTGATCGATGAAGCGACGCGCCTGTCGTAGGATCGTTGGGAAGAATTGGAGGACTCATGGATGTCGCCCAGACGCTGAAGGACGCCGTAGCCGCCGGCGACGTGCCGGGCGTGGCGGCGGCTGCGGCGACCGACGGGGGCGTGATCTTCGAAGGCGCCGCCGGTGGGCTCAAGCCCGACAGCGTGATCTGGATCGCCTCGATGACCAAGGCCATCACGGGTGCGGCCGCCATGCAGCTCGTGGAGCAGGGCAAGCTCTCGCTCGATGCGCCGGCCGCCGATGTCGTGCCGGAGATCGCGGACAAGCAGGTGCTGGTCGGCATCGGTGCCGACGGCACGGTGAAGACGCGCCCACCGAAGCGGCCGGTCACGCTGCGCCACCTGCTGACCCACACCTCGGGTATGGGCTACGACACCTGGGACGCCGACATCGCGCGTTACGTCCAGGTCACGGGCATACCGAAGCCCGCTTCGCGCCAGGTGTTGGCGACGCCTCTGCTGTTCGATCCGGGTGAGCACTGGGAGTACAGTATCTCGATCGACTGGGCGGGACTGATGGTCGAGGCGGTGAGCGGCATGAGGCTCGACCGCTATATGAAGGAAAACCTGTTCGATGCGCTCGAGATGTCCGACACCGGCTTCAAGATCGGGCCGGCACAACGGCCGCGCAAGGCTGCGGTTCATGTCAGGAAAGAAGGCGGCGGCTTCACCGCCACCGACCATGAGCTCGACCAGAATCCGGAAGTCTTCATGGGCGGCGGGGCGCTCTATTCGACGGTGAACGACTATCTGAAGTTCACGCGCGCCCTGCTGGCGGGTGGCGGTTCCATTTTGAGGCCCGCGACGGTGGCGCTGATGTCGGTCAATTCGATGGCCGCCGGCGTGTCGTGCCGGCCGCTCAAGACCCAGCTGCCCAATCGCAGCACCGACATGGATTTCGTCGATGGCATGAAGTGGGGACTGACCTTTATGATCAACCCGGCGGCCTTTCCCGGCCGCCGCTCGGCGAACAGCCTGACCTGGGGCGGGCTGGCCAACTCCTACTTCTGGATCGATCCGGTGAAGAAAGTAACCGGCGTCTGGGCGACCCAGCTCCTGCCGTTCTACGACGCCCGTGCGGTGGCGCGGTTCGAGGATTTCGAGCGTGGGGTCTATGCCGCGCTTTGATCAATGCTCGGCGAGCCGTCGGTATTTCACCTCGAGGCGCGTCAGCACGGCGAGATTGCGCGTGGCCTCGGCACCGGCCCAGCGGCGGTTGACGGCGGCAGCTTCGCGGATGCGCGCCAGCGTGCGTCGGTAGGTGTCGGCCCAGGCCGTTCCATCGTCGGACTGCACGCCTTCGCGCATCGCCCGGTCGAGTGTGGCGTCAATGTTGATCATGCGGCAGGTGTAGCCGTAGGCCACGATCCGCAGATCGCGCGAAGCGATCCAGGCTTCCAGCGTGCTCGGCACATAGCGCGGGCAATCCTCCAGCGCCTGCGCACCGGCTGGCGTCGCGAAAATCAGCAAAGCGGTGAGGAGGAATGAAAACCTACGCAACGGCGGGCAGCAGCCTCAGTGGAAGTCGCGACTATGAATGCGGATTTGCGGCCGGTCGAGAATGATGCGGCTGCGGTCATAGGGCTGCTTGCCGGCGCGGTGGCGCGTGGCGTTGGCTTCGGGCACCTGGACGCGGGGATCGTCGCGATCCGTCCGGACCTGATCGCCTCGGCCCATGGGATGCCTGAAGGCATCGTCGATCTCGGCGATGTCGTCGAGATCGGCCGACCAGTCCCACAGTCGCTCGGCCACGAGATGGATCACCAGCCCCTCGCGCTGTACGCGGCCGCTGACGCCCAGCAGGCGCGAGCCCATGACGATGCGGCGATGGGACTCGAACACTCTGGGCCAGACCACGAGATTGGCGATGCCGCATTCATCCTCGATGGTGACGAATACCACTCCCGAGGCGGTGCCCGGCCGCTGGCGCACCAGCACCAGCCCGGCCAGGGTGAAGCGGTCGTCGTTCTTCGAATCGAGGAGCTTGTCGGTGCGCGACACCCGTCTCTCCGAAAGTATCGGCCGCAGCAGCGCCAGGGGATGAGAGCGCAACGACATCGAGATGGTGGCGTAGTCGTCCACCACCTGCTCGCCGAGCGTGAGGCCGGGCAGGGCGACCTCCGGCTCGGGGTCGCGCTCCGCCGGCCGCGCATCGAGCAGCGGCAGGGAGGTCTCGGAGAAGGCGCGCACCGCCCACAGCACGTCGCGGCGCGACAGGCCCATCGAGGCGAAGGCGTCGGCGCGGGCGAGCGCCAGGATCTGCCGACGAGTGAGGCCGCCGCGACGCCATAGATCGGCCGGATCGCGGTAGGGTGCCTCATGATCTTCGATCGTGCGCCGCTCGACCATGCGCTTCATGTCGGCTTCGGCGAGGCCGGTGACCTGGCGGAAGCCCAGCCGCAGCGCACACCTAGTTTTTTCCTCCCCCGTCTTCAGGGGAGGTGTCACCGTCATACGGTGACGGAGGGGGTCATGCAGAGCGCTCTCGACCCCCTCCGTCCGCGAAGACGCGGACACCTCCCCCGAAGACGGGGGAGGGGAAGGAGACTCCAAAGTGCAATCCCACTCGCTGGCATTCACGTCGGGTGGCCGCACCTCCACGTGATGCTCGCGCGCGTCGCGGACGAGCTGCGCCGGGGCATAGAAGCCCATCGGCTGCGCGTTGAGGAGCGCGGCGGCGAAGACCTCGGGGAAGTACCACTTCACCCACGACGAGACATAGACCAGGATGGCGAAGCTCGCGGCGTGGCTCTCGGGGAAGCCGTACTCGCCGAAGCCCTCGATTTGCCTGAAGCAGCGCTCGGCGAACTCGCGCTCGTAGTCGTTGCCAAGCATGCCGTTGATGAAGTCGTCCTTGAGCTTGTGGATCGTGCCCGAGCGGCGGAACGTCGCCATGGCGCGGCGCAGCTTGTCGGCCTTGGCCGGGCTGAAACCCGCGGCGACGATCGCCATCTGCATCGCCTGCTCCTGGAACAGCGGCACACCCATGGTTCTTTTCAGGACGTCCTCGAGTTCCGGCTTGGGATACGTGACCTGCTCCGGCTTCGCGCGGTTCTTCAGATAGGGATGGACCATGCCGCCCTGGATGGGCCCCGGCCGCACGATCGCCACCTCGACCACGAGGTCGTAGTAACTTCGGGGCTTGAGCCGCGGCAGCATCGACATCTGGGCACGACTCTCGACCTGGAACACGCCGACCGAATCGGCCTTGCACAGCATGTCGTAGACTTTCGGATCGTCCGGCCGCATGTCGAGTGCAGGCCGCTTGCCGTAATGCTGCTCGATCAGGGCGAAGCTCTTGCGCAAGGCCGTCAGCATGCCGAGCGCCAGCACGTCGATCTTGTAGATGCCCAAGGCGTCGAGGTCGTCCTTGTCCCATTCGACGACGGTGCGGTCGTCCATCGCCGCGTTCTGGATCGGCACCAGCTCGTCGAGCCGCCCTTCGGTCAGCACGAAGCCACCGACATGCTGCGACAGATGCCGCGGGAAGCCGCACAAGGTGGCCGACAGTTCGAGCGCCAGGGCCAGTCGCGGGTCGTGGGGATCGAGGCCCGCTTCGATCACATGCTTCCTCTTGACCCCGCTTTCACCCGAGCCCCAGACCGTGTCGGCCATCACGCCCAGCGTGTCGGGCGAGAGGCCGAGTGCCTTGCCGACATCGCGGATGGCGCTGCGGCTGCGATAGGCGATCACCGTGGCGGCAAGGGCGGCGCGCTCGCGGCTCCATTTGCCGTAGATCCACTGGATCACCTCCTCGCGCCGCTCATGCTCGAAATCGACGTCGATGTCGGGCGGTTCGTTGCGCGCGTTGGAGAGGAAGCGCTCGAACAGGACCTTGGTCTCGTTGGGATTGACTTCGGTGACGCCAAGGCAATAGCAGACCGCTGAGTTGGCGGCCGAGCCGCGGCCCTGGCAAAGAATGCCCATCCCACGCGCCTGTTTCACGATCTCGTGCACGGTCAGGAAGTATTGCGCGATCTTCTTCTTTTCGATCAGCGCGAACTCGTGACGGATCGTCTTGGCCACATCGGAGGGGACGGCCTCCGGATAGCGCCAGGCAGCGCCCTTCCAGGTCAGCCGCTCGAGCTTCTGCATCGGCGTCTCGCCGCCTTCGTACTCGACCGGATACTGGTAGGTGAGCTGGTCGAGCGAGAATCCGCAGCGTTCGACGATCTCCTGGATGCGTTCGATAGCGTGCGGATGCTTGCGAAAGAGCCGGTGCATCTCCTCCGGCGCCTTGAGATGCCGTTCGGCTGAGGCGAAGCGATGGAAGCCCAGCGCGTCGACGGTGCAGACGAGGCGTATGGCGGTAATGACGTCGTGCAGGGCACGTCGTTCGGGGATGTGATAGTGCACGTCATTGGTGGCGACGAAACGCACCTTCATCCGGGCCGCGAGATTGTCGAGTGCGGCGAGGCGGCGCGCATCGTCGCCGCGGAACAGCATGTTGCCGGCGAGATAGCAGCGGTCGCCGAACAGGCGGGCAAGTTTGTGCAGCCGGTCGTGGAACACTGGAGCATCGACGTCGCGTGGCGGCAGGACGATGGCAATCAGGCCTTCGGCATATTCGGCGAGATCGTCGAAAGTGAGATCGCATTCGCCTTTGGCGGCGCGGCGATTGCCGGCTGTCAGCAGGCGCGATAGCCGCTTGTAGGCTTCGAGATCGATGGGATAGGCGAGCAGCGAGTAGCCGTCGCGCGTCTCGAGGCGGGCACCGACCAGGAGCTTGATACGCTCTTCCTCCGGCGGCGGCTGCTCCAGCTCCTCGTAATATTCCTTGATCGCCGAATAGGCTCGCACCACGCCTGCCAGCGTGTTGCGGTCGGCGATGCCGATGGCGTTATGGCCGAGCGCGATCGCCTGCTCGACCAGCTCCTTGGGATGCGAGCCGCTGCGCAGGAAGCTGTAATTGGTCGTGACCTGGAGTTCGGCGTACTGCACGGCCGTTCACGCGCAAAACCCATGCAGGAACCACTTGGTCGTGCCGATGCCGGCCGCGGCATTGTGCGACCCGTCGCGGAACAGCCAGAAGCGGCCGCCATCATCGTCCTCGACCCGATAGTAATCGCGCACCGGCGGGACGATGTTCGCCGGCATGACGCGACCGTTGGGGCGCGGCCGCCACCATTCGTCGGCCAGCCGCTCCGGACCTTCGACTCTCACGACCTTGTGGGCGTGATGACGCCAGCTGAACTGCTTGGGGGGATCGTCGGGCATCTGGGCCACGACATCGACCGGCTCGGGCCGCTGCAGCAGCCGCGTCGGCCGCGCGCCCTTCATCGATGCCAGACGCTCCCAGGCGCCTTCCGGCGCCGATGGGGCGGAAATGGGCCCTGCCGTCTGCACGCGCTCCGGCAGGTGGCTGTCGCGCGGCAGCAGGTGCACCACGTTCTCCGCCCCCAGGCGCAGCGCCAGCCGGTCGGCGAGATCGATCGTGCCGTCCTCGCCGAGCGGGTTGGCGTTCGTTCCGGTCGCGGGCAAGGCGTCCTGCGTGCCGCTCCAGGCCTCGACCTCGGGCGCCGCCAGGATCATCAGCTCGACGCCATAGCCGGGATCGAGCTCGCCCAGCTTCTCCTCGAAGAGTTTCATCAGTTTGGGGTTGTCGCGATTGGGCCGGCTGGTGCCGATCGAGGTGCGGTCGACCGAGCCGTCGACCCTGTAGAGCGTGATCTCGAGCTTGCGCGCGCCCACCCTTGCCTGTTCGAACTGCCTGCAGAGGGCGGCGAGCAGGCGGCTGGTTGCAGCGGCAATGTCCTCCGGCCGGCCGATCGGCTCGGCGAAGGTAAGCCGTGTACGGAAGGCAGGGGCAGGCCGGCGCGGCTCGATCGGCTCGTCGAGCGCGCCCAGCGCCTGGTCGAGACGGGCGAGCGGCTGGTCGCCGAAACGTCGCGCGAGCGGCGCGCGCGGCAGGGAATAGAGATCGCCGACGCGGCGCAGCCCGAGCTTCAGGAAGGTTTCCAGGATCGGTGTATCGAGCCGCAGCCCGTCGACCGGCAGCGACGCGAGCGCTGCGCGCTGGCCATGACGCGGGCAGAAGAGGTCGGCCTGGCGTTCGGCAAAGCGTGCCAGCGCCCAGGCCGCGCCCGCCGTGTCGGCCATGGCGGCGCGGCAGGTGAAATCGTGACGTGCGAGACGCTCGACCAGGTCTGCCAGCAGCGCGCGCTCGCCCGTTTCATCCTTGCCGAAGAGATGGCCGCAGCCGCTCACGTCGAGCAGCAGGCCGGCATCGCCGCCGAAGCCGCCGGCGCTGCAGCTCTCCGTGCCTTCTTCGGCGATGGCGCCGCCCAGCGGATCGATCGCCACCCACGGTGTGTAGCGGTCGCACCAGTTGGCAAGCGTCTCGACCAGGCGACGGTCGGCCTGCGGTTCGACGGCTGATGTGACCAGGTCGGGCACGAGCGTGCGCGCGTCGGCCAGCCGCATGTAGGTGCGCAAACCGGCCGCACGGGCATGCGGGTTGACAGCCGCGAGCCGCGGGCAGCTGTCGAGCCAGACGACGGTGGCGGCGGCCCTAACCGACCAGTCTCTGGCTCTCGCCGGAGACCAATCTCGCGGCGTCGAACTCTGTCCAGTCCGCGCCAGCCGATCGGTCGAGAGCTTGGGGAACCACAGCGAGACTATGCGTTTCATCGTTCCACTCCACGAGCCAGGACGGGATTTCCGCGACGGACGGCGCGCCAAAACGATTGCGTCTGAGTTCGATACGCCAGCGCGCGGTACCGATGTCCTTCAGGCCCGGCGTCGAGTGCGAGGGCGCCGAAGCGACCCGCCAGCGCGTCACGCACACGCTTTGCGGCGGCGCGGGCTGCGGCCGCAGCAGCAAAGCGGGCATGCCGTTCTTCTCGGCGGCGAGCGAGAGACGGCGACCGGCAGTGGGATCGGCGGCGCGGGTTTCTCCGAGCACGGCGGCGACGCCGGGGCAGCGCAGACCTTCCTCCATCGCCCAGAACACGTCTTCCTCACGCCGCGCCGTGACCATCAGCAGGCGCGCCGGATCGAACCACGCCGAAAGTGCCGGCGCGTAAGGCGGGGCGTCGAACACGCCGGACGGTTGGCGGCACCACAGCAGCGTTCCCGGTCCGAAACGACTCATCAGGTGGGCGGCAAAACCCAGCGCGGCGCCATCATGGGCGGCGATGCGGCCGGAGGGGGTGGGTCCCGCCTCGATCTCATGCAGGGCGCCGGTCAGCAGCCCGCCCTCGGGCAACAGGCCATCGATGGCCGGCAGGCCGAGCGGGCAGGCAACGTGGCCGGCACGCTGGGCGCTATGCGCACGCTCCAGCCGGCGGATGCGCTCGCGCAGTTCCGTCGAAACCGGCCCCCTCAAATCGTTGGCGACAGGGGGAGCAAAGGCACTTGGGGAAATGACGGGCATTGCCCCCTCAATTCAGGCTTTTCACAGTTGGGGATAAATGTTCTCTTTTTGTTCTAATCAGACTTAAAACGAGAGTCAATGGGAGTCAGGGCTGGCACAGGGCCTGCTTTAAAGACGAAGCTGCCGTCCTCCCGAGACCCTGCGGAGAACCCGGATGCTCCTTCGATTTTCCATTGCTGCACTGGCTGCCGCTGCCGTGGCCCTGCTGGCCGGACCGGCGCTGGCGCGTTGTTCGAAGAACGTGGTCGAACGCCCACCCGGACTAGGGGGGCCGGGCATCCAGCTGGCCTCGTTCGACGGCGTACAACTGGCTGCTGACAAGTCGCTGGTCAGAACCAGCGACCAGTCGGCCAGCCGCGCCCTCATCACCTTCGTCGGCCATGCCAGCTACCAGATCGACACGCCGCAGGGCGTGCGGGCGATCGCCGACTACAACGGCGTCAACGGCTTCGGCCGCCGGCCCGACATCGTGACCATGAACAACGCCCACGACACGCACTTCACCGATGTGCCGGAAGAGGGCATCACCTACGTGCTGCGCGGCTGGCCGAGCCAGCCGGGCGAGAGCGAGGCCAAGCATGACGTCAGGCTGAAGGACATGCGGGTGTGGAACGTGCCGACCAACGCCCGCGACTGGGGCCGGACGGCGGCGCGCATCAACGGCAATTCGATCTTCATCTTCGCCATCGGCGATCTCTGCATCGCCCATCTCGGCCACCTGCACCACCGGTTGACCAAGGACCATCTCGACGAGCTCGGCCGCATCGACGTCCTGATGGTGCCGATCGACGGCTCCTACACCATGGGTGTGCCGCTGATGGTCGATGTCATCAAGCAGATAGACCCTAAGGTGGTGCTGCCCATGCACTACTGGGGGCGCGCCCAGCTCGAGCGCTTCGTGGGGCTGATGGCTTCCACGCTCGAGGCCGAGTTCATCCGGCCCGACAGGCCTGCTGTCGAAATCTCGCGCGAGGACCTGCCGGCGATCGTGACGGTGATCGCCGTCGCGGGCGACGGCGGAGGCTGACCGTCAGATCCGGAGATTGGTCCGGGCGAGGTCGATCAGCTCGGTCGCGCGCCCATCCATCACCGCCCTCAGCGTGAACAGGCCGAAATGATAGGCCTGATCGAACGTCGTCTTGGGCGGCATGGCGAGCTCCTGGCGGGCGCTGACCACGTCGAGCAGAGCAGGTCCTTTGTGCGCCAGAACCTCGCGCACCGCGCCTTCGAGCTTCTGCGGATCCTCGACGCGGATGCCCTTGATGCCCATCGCCTCGGCCATGGCGGCGAAGTTCGGATTCTTGAGCGCCACGGCGGTATCAAGAAAGCCGCTGGCCTTCATCTCCATTTCGACGAAGCCCAATGTGCCGTTGTTCAGCACGATCACCTTCACCGGCAGGCCGAGCTGGGAGAGGCTGATGAAGTCGCCCATCATCATCGAGAAGCCGCCGTCGCCCGACATCGAGATTACCTGGCGGTCCTTGTGGGATGCCTGGGCGCCGATCGCCTGCGGCATGGCGTTGGCCATCGAGGCGTGATTGAACGAACCGATCAGCCGCCGCTTGCCGTTCATCTTGATGTAGCGGGCGGCCCACACGCTGGCCGTGCCGACATCGCAGGTGAACACGGCGTCGTCGTCGGCGATTTCACTCACCAGTCGCGAGAGATACTGAGGATGGATCTTGCCGCTGCCCGGCTTGCCTTCCGCCAACTTGTCGAGATCCTCGCGCGCCTTGCGGTAGTGGGCGAGCGCCGCGTCCAGGAATACACGGTCCTTCTTCGCCCTGAGCTTCGGCATAAGCGCCTTGATGGTCGCGCCGACGTCACCGACGACACCCAGCTCGATCCGGCAGCGGTTGCCGAGGCTTTCCGCCCTGATGTCGACCTGGGCGATCCTGGCATGCTCCGGATAGAACTGCCGGTAGGGAAAGTCGGTGCCCAGCAGCAGCAAGGTGTCACATTCCTTCATGGCCGCATAGCCGGAGGCGAAGCCGATCAGGCCGGTCATGCCGACATCGAAGGGATTGTCGTACTCGACATGCTCCTTGCCGCGCAGCGAATGCACGATCGGCGCGTTGAGCGTGCCCGCCAGCTCAGTGATCTGGGCGTGGGCGCCGGCGCAGCCCGCACCGCACATCATGGTGATCTTCTCGCCGGCATTGAGCAGGTCGGCCAGCGCATCGAGGTCGCTATCGCTCGGCCGCACGACCGGCGGCTTGGGTGCGAGCCAGGCAGCCGGCTTGGCGGTGTTCGGCTGCAGGGCAACATCGCCCGGAATGACCACCACCGAGACGCCGCGCTCGGCCACTGCGATGCGGATCGCCTTCTCCAGGATGCGCGGCAGATGGTCGGGGTTGGAGACGAGCTCGACATAGTGCGAGCATTCGGCGAACAGATTCTCCGGGTGCGTCGCCTGGAAATAGTGGCTGCCGATTTCCGTGCTCGGGATGTGAGCGGCGATGGCGAGCACGGGAACGCGGCTGCGATAGCAGTCGAACAGGCCGTTGATCAGGTGCAGGTTGCCGGGGCCGCAGCTGCCGGCACAGACGGCGAGTTCGCCGGTGAGATGCGCCTCGGCGCCGGCGGCGAAGGCGCCCGCCTCCTCGTGCCGCATGTGCACCCAGTCGATCGTCTTGGTCCGGCGCAAGGTGTCGCTCAGCCCATTCAGCGAATCGCCGGCGACGCCATAGATGCGCCGGACACCCGCGGCAGCCAGGGTTTCGACGATCAGATCGGCGCCGGTTCGTGCCATTGTGGACTCCCTTGATGAATCCGATCTTTACGCGCGTCCTTCAAAACCGGCAAGAAACTGCACGAGATTGCGGCCGAGATCGTCGCTGAGATAACCGCCTTCCTGGACCAGCACGGTCGGCAGGCCGAGCTGGGCGATCTTTCCGGCCATGGCGTGAAAGCCGGCGCCGGTCACCTTCAGCCCCTGCAGTGGATCGCTTTCGCTGGCGTCGAGTCCCAGGGCGATCACCAGCGCCGTCGGCGCGAAGTCACGGATGCGTGCCAGCGCCTTGTCGCCGGCCGAAAGCCACGGTGCATCGGGCGAGCCCAATGCCAGCGGCAGGTTGAGGTTGAAACCCTCGCCTGCGGCAGCGCCTCTCTCATGCGCATGGCCCCAGAAGTACGGGTAGTACACGCTGGGGTCGGCGTGGATCGACACGGTGAGCACGTCGTCGCGCTCATAGAAGATGCCCTGCGTGCCGTTGCCGTGATGGACGTCGACATCGAACACCGCCACGCGCGCATGTTTCTGCCGCAGATGCTGGGCGGCGATAGCGGTGTTGTTGAGGAAGCAGAAACCGCCCGCCATGTCGGCGTAGGCATGATGGCCGGGCGGCCGGCAGAGCGCATAGGCCTGCCGTTCGCCCGCCAGCACCGTGTCGGCCGCCGTGGCGGCGACTTCGCTCGAAGCAAGGGCTGCGTGCCAGGTGCCGGGGCCGATCGGGCAGGCCATGTCGACCTGATGCCAGCCGGCGCGACCGGCCAGCGCCTTGGGATAGCTTGCGTGGGCGCGCGCGGGATGGACGTTGGGTACCACCTCCGGCCCGGCGCCCGGCAGCTTCGCCCACTCGCGCGCGGCGATCTGCAGGAAGTCGATGTAGTCTACCGTGTGCACCGCCTCGGCCGGCGCCACGCCGAAAGATTTCGGCGGCATGATCTTATGCCCAGCACTCTTGGCGGCGGCGAGGAGGCGCGTGGCGCGCTCGGGCTGCTCGGCGCTGCGCTGCTTGACGCCGCGCACGATGAAGGTCTGCGGATCGTGGCTGGCGTGCTGGTCGGAATAGACGATCTTCATGGCAGGCCAACTGCCTTGGCGTCACGCAGGGCGGCGATGTCGGCGTCGTTGTAGCCCACCTCGCGCATGATCTCGGCGGTGTGCTCGCCGATCCCGGGCGAGAGTCGCCGCACCGCGAACGGCGCGTCGGAGAGTTTGATCGGGTTGGCCGCGGCCTTGATCCGTCCAAGGCCGGGATAGTCGTATTCGACGATCGCCTGGCGCGCCCTGACCTGCGGATTTTCCGGCAGGTCGCTCACGGTGTTGACGGACGAGCATGGCATGCCGGCCGGCAGAAGCGTCTCGAGCAACTCCTCGCAGGTGTGCTCGGCAAAATGTGCTTCCATCATCGGCTCGAGCTCGGCGCGATGGGCGACGCGACCGGCGTTGGTCGAGAAGCGCGGATCGTCGAGCCACTCCTTGCAGCCGAGCGCGGTACAGAGCATGCGCCAGAAGGCATCGTTGGTGCCGGCGATGTAGATCGGCTTGGTTCTGGTATTGAACACGCGCAGCGGAAAGAGAATCGAATTGCCGGTGCCCATGCGCACCGGGTTCTCGCCGGTGAGCCCGAGATGGGTGAGCCAATGGCTCATCAGGTGGATGCCGACGTCGAACAGTGAAAGATCGAGACGCTGGCCTCGGCCGGTCCGGGCTCGGCCGAGCAGAGCGAAGGCGATGCCGGCGGCGCAGAAGGAGCCGGTCGAATAGTCGATCACCGCGGTGCCAGCGCGGCACATCTTGCCGCCTTCGGACCCGGTAGCCTCGATCAGCCCGACCTCGGCCTGGATGCAGGGATCATAGCCGGCACGCGATGAATAGGGACCGGTCTGGCCGTAGCCCGAGATCGAGGCATAGACCAGCCGCGGGTTCTCCTTCGACACGACGTCCCAGCCGAAACCCAGCTTGTCGATCACGCCCGGCGTGAAAGCCTCCATGAAGACGTCGGCCTTCTTCACCAGCCGCATCAGCACGTCGCGGCCGCCCTCGGTGCGCAGGTCGAGCGCCAGGCCGCGCTTGTTGCGGTTCATCGAGGGCACCCAGGCGCCGCCGAAATGCGGGCGGAAATGCTCGCCGTGGAGCGGCTCGACCTTGATCACATCGGCACCCATGTCGCCCAGGATCTGGCCGGCGGTGGGGCCGGCGATGACTTGCGTGAGGTCGAGGACGAGCGTGTCGGTGAGCGGCAGCATGCGCGGGAATTCCTCCTACAGCACCCTTGCAAGACGCGGGCGCGCCGCTCAAGCACTTCGTTTCGCTGGCTGGCATTTGCTATGGTCGCGCGTTCGTTTTGCTAGGAGTTCGCCATGAAAGCCGCCGACCGCCCCAACCTGCGCATCGACCCCGACCGGCTGTGGTCGAGCCTGATGGAGCTGGCCGAGATCGGCGGCACGGAGAAGGGCGGCGTCTGCCGCATCGCGCTCACCGATCTCGACCGCCAGGGCCGCGACCTCTTCGTGCGCTGGGCCAAAGAGGCGGGTTGCACCATCAAGGTCGACAGGCTCGGCAACATCTTTGCCCGCCGCGAGGGCCGCGACCCGTCGAAGCCACCGATCATGACCGGCAGCCATCTCGACACCCAGCCGACGGGAGGCAAGTTTGACGGCGCCTATGGCGTGATGGCCGGTCTCGAGGTCATGCGCGTGCTCAACGATTCGGGCTACGTCACCGAGGCGCCGATCGAGGTCGCGGTGTGGACCAATGAGGAGGGCTGCCGCTTCGCGCCGGCCATGGTGGCGTCGGGCGTGTTCGGCGGCGCCTTCACGCTCGACCATGCGCTCTCCATCAAGGATCGCGACGGCGTCAGCTTCGGCGAGGCGTTGAAGAAGATTGGATATGACGGTCCCGAGGCGGTCGGCGGCCGCAAGGTCGGCGCCTTCTTCGAGGCCCATATCGAGCAGGGTCCGATCCTGGAACGCGAAAACAAGACGATCGGCGTCGTCACCGGCGCGCAAGGCCAACGCTGGTACGAGATCTCATGGACCGGCATGGAAAGCCACGCCGGCACCACGCCGATGGAAGGCCGCCGCGATGGGCTGGTGGGCGCGGCTGAGTTGATCGTGGCGGCGCGGCGCATCGGCAACCGGCCGAACGGCCGCTCGACAGTGGGTGTGATCGAGAGCCTGCCGCAGTCGCGCAATACCATTCCTGGCCGTGTGTTCATGACGCTCGACTTTCGCCATCCCGACGATGCCGAACTCACCAGGATGGATGGCGATATGCGCGTTGAGGCGGCCGAGATCGCCAAGCGCCACCGCCTCGAGGTGAAGATCGAGCAGATCTGGTACTTCCCGCCCTCACCCTTCGCCAGGGAGCTGGTCGAGGCGGTGCGGCGCGGCGCCGAACAGGCGGGCTACCCGCATATGGATATCGTGAGCGGTGCCGGGCACGACGCCTGCTACGTCTCTCGCGTTGCGCCGACTGCGATGATCTTCGTGCCGTGCAAGGACGGCATCAGCCACAACGAGATCGAGGACGCCACCAAGGTCGATGTCGGCGCGGGCTGCCAGATCCTCTTGCAGGCGGTGGTCGAGCGGGCCAATACGTGAAGGCGGGTGTCGTCTCGGCCGCGACCGCCGCGCTGGTCGCGACGGTCGCAGGCGTCGGCGGCACCTTGCCAGTCGTGCTGGCGGCGGCGCAGGCGGCGGGCGCGTCGCCGGCCGAGGCCAGTTCGTGGGTCTCCGGGCTCGGCATCGCCACGGCGCTCAGCGCGGTTTTTCTCAGCGTGCGCTACCGCATGCCGATCATCACCGCCTGGTCGACGCCGGGCGCGGCGCTGATCGCCTCGACTTCTGGTGTGCCGAGCTTTCGCGCCGCTGTCGGTGCCTTCGTGCTGTCGGCGGTACTGGTCCTGCTGACCGCCGCCGTTCGACCGCTCGGCAGGCTGATCGAGAAAATCCCCGCCAGCATCGCCGCCGCCATGCTGGCCGGCATCCTGCTGCGCCTTGTCGTGGCGATGGTCGAACATGTGCCGCACGCGCCCTTGCTGGTGTTGCCGCTGATCGCGCTGTTCCTGGTGGCGCGCGGGCTGGTGCCCGCACTTGCCTCGCTGATCGTGCTGGCCGCCGGCGCGGCGCTGGCCTGGTCGCTCGGCCTGGTGAAACCGATCCCGCCGCTTGGCCTTTCCAGTCTCGTGGTCGTGACGCCGGCGTGGGATGTCGCGACTCTCATCGGGCTTGGCGTGCCGCTCTATCTCGTCACCATGGCGTCGCAGAACCTGCCGGGCTTCGCCGTCCTCCGCGCCTCGGGCTATCAGCCGCCGACCCGGCCGGTTCTGGGTGTCACTGGCGCGGTGTCGCTCGGCACGGCATTCCTGGGCGCCCATACCTCGAACCTGGCGGCGATTTCGGCGGCGCTGTGCACCGGCCCCGACGCCCATCCCGATCCCGCCAAACGCTGGATGACCGGACCGTTCTACGCCTTGTTCTGGGCCCTGATCGCGCTGTTCGGCGCCTCGCTGGTCGGCCTGTTCGCCGCCCTGCCGCCGGCGCTGCTGGCCACCGTCGCCGGCACGGCGCTGCTGGGTTCGATGGCAAGCGCCATGGGTGCAGCTCTCGCGGCTGACCAGGACCGACTGGCCGCCGCCGGCACGCTCGCCGTCACTGCTTCAGGCATCACCCTGATGGGTGTCGGCTCGGCCTTCTGGGGTCTGTGCTTCGGTCTCCTGGTGCTTGCGATCGACCGTGCGCTGCGGCGCTGACGCAAACGTGTGTCGCGCGCGCGGCGCGGCATGACAGGCTGGCTTGACCAGTTGGGGAGGCCTCTGTGAGATATTATATCATTTCCGCCATTGCCGCCGTTGCACTCGCCATGCCCGGCGCCGCTCAGGCGCAGGCGCCGGTGACGCCCACGACGGTGAATCCGGTGCGCGAGATCAGCAAGATCGCCGGCGAGGTCTATCGCTTCCGCAACAACAACCACTTCTCGGTGTTTGCCGTCACTTCGGCCGGCATCATCGCCACGGATCCGATCAACACCGCGGCGGCAACCTGGCTCCAGGACGAGTTGAAGAAGCGCTGGCCGGACAAGCCGATCAAGTTCGCGGTCTACAGTCACGATCATGCCGACCATATTTCGGGCGGCGAGGTGTGGACGACCGCCACCTTCGTGGCGCACGACAACGCCAAGGCGGCGATCGTGGGCGAGAAGCGGCCGACGGCGGTGCCGCAGGTCACCTTTTCCGACAAGGCCACCCTCGAACTGGGCGGCACGGTTCTCGAGCTGATCTATGTCGGGCGCAACCATTCCAACAATTCGCTGGTGATGCGCTTTCCCAAGGAAAAGATCGCCTTCGCCGTCGATTTCATTCCGGTGAAGGCGGTGGCCTTCCGCGACTTCCCCGACGCCTATGTCGACGAGTGGATCGACTCGCTGCGCCGCGTCGAGGCGATGGAGTTTGACATTTTTGCGCCCGGCCACGGTTCGCTCGGCACCAAGGCCGATGTCGCCAACTTCCGCCTCTATCTCGAGGACCTGCGCGCTCAGGTGCTGGCCGCGGCGCGCGCCGGCAAGTCGCTGGACGAGACCAAGAAGATGGTCGACCTCTCCAAGTACAAGGACTGGGGTGGCTACGAGCAGATGAGCCAACTCAACATCGAGGGCATGTACCGGCTGGTCCAGGCGAACCGACGGCCCAACTAGAGCGTGATGATTTTCAGTTGACCCACGCGCCGGCCCAGCACGGGCGCCGCTCAGGCGCGATGGCCAACCATCGCGCCATAGCTGCGAGAGCTGGGTCGACGCGAAATGCCAAAGTCATCACGCTTTAGTAGGGCTCACGCGGGAAAGCGCGCGCCGTAGCTTTCGAGCGGCAGTTCGAGGCCGTTACAGAGGAAGCTGATCGCGTGGTAGTAGCCCACCAGCGCGATCGCTTCGAGGATCTGCGCCTCGTCGAAATGCGCTGACACGGCCTGCCAGGTGCCGGCGCCGATGGTGCGCCGGTCGACCAGATCGTCGACCAAAGCCAGCAGCGCCTGTTCGTCGGCCGTCCAGCAGGCGGCGTCGGCAGGGCTTTTTGCCGTGGCCGCGACCTCGACGGGGCCGAAGCCCACCCGCTCGGCGAACAGCGCGACATGGACGCCCCATTCGTACTCGCAGCCCAGCCGCGCCGTGGTGCGGTCGATCGCGATCTCGCGCTGGCGCAGGGTGAGCGGGCCTTTGTCCAGAAGGCCGCCGGCGAACATCTTGGCGAAGACGCGCGGGCTCCTGGCCATGGTGCGGAACAGCACCAGCGGCTCCAGGCCGGGTGGCATGATGCGCTGAAGAGCCTCGGCGACGGCAGGCTCGTAGGGGGATTCGGCGGGGGCGATGCGCGACATGCTACAGTTTATGTAGTAACCTTTCGGGCAATGCTACAGAAAATGTAGTAACGGAGTGAAATAGATGGTGAAGCGCGTCCGTGGATCCAGGACCGGCCGGCCGATCATGGCGTTGCTCGACCTGCTGGGAAGGCGCTGGGTGCTGCGCATCGTCTGGGAATTGCGCGCCGAGCCCAAGCGCTTCCGAGAGTTGCAGGATGCGATCGGCGCCAGTCCGACCACCGTCAATGCGCGTCTGGCCGGCCTGCGTGAAGCAAAGCTCGTCGAACTCGACCCCGACAGCGGCTATCGTCTCACGGCGCTCGGCAAGGAACTGCTGCGCCTTTTCCTGCCGCTGTACGCCTGGTCGGAGAAGTGGGCGAAATCGCTGGACACACGTTAAGGGGGGCCGGATGCATGAATTGCGGACAGGCGCGGAGTACCGTGCGGCACTGTGCGACGGGCGCAAGGTCTGGGTGGTAGGCGAGGGCGCGGTCGCGGATGTCACGACGCATCCCGCCACGCGGGCGATGGTCGACGAATACGTCGCCTGGTACGACCGCCACTTCGATCCCGCATGGCACGCTACGGTCTCGACGCCCGACGGCTTGCCATGGGGCTACGTGCTGCCCAGGACCTCCGACGATCTCGTCGCGATGGGCCGGTGTTTCTCCAAGACGGCCTTCCTCAGTGCCGGCAATATCACGCATACGCCGGCATACGGGCACCTGATCGCCCTCGGCATCGTGGGCGAGGTCCAGGACCGCAAGCTGCCCGAGCAGCAGATCGCCCATGCCGAGGCCTATCGCCAGAGTATCGCCCGCACCGGCCGGTTCCTGACCTTCTCCTCGGGCTCTGCGACCATCGGCCAGCGCATGCGCCCCGATCCGGCCGAGCGCGCGGCGCTCAAGGTCGTGCGCGAGACCGACTCAGGGCTCGTGGTACGCGGGCGGGTCGGCATGCACACCAGCCCGGCCTACGCTGAGGACGTCTATATCGGCGCCATCTGTGGCGCCGAATACGACAAGCAGCGCGCCACTTTCGTGGTGCCGGTCAACGCGCCGGGCGTCACCGTGATCTGCCGCCGGCCCTCGACGCGCGCCGCCAACCCGTTCGTGGCGCCTCTCAGCAGCCGCTACGACGAGCTCGACGGGCAGATGTGGCTCGAGGACGTGCACATCCCGTGGGAACGCGTCTTCCTGGTCGATCCGTCGCCCGAGGCGATCGCTCGCTGGCTTTTCTGGCACCAGCTCTATTGCTGGCTGGCGAAGGCGGAGTTCACCCTTGGGCTGGGCCTCGCCTGCACACATGCAATGGGGCTCGCCACGCACGACGTGACCGTTGACTATCTGCTCGATCTCATGACCGCCGTGCAGACAGTGCGCAGCTGCCAGGTCGCGGCCGAACGCGATCCGCTTTTCACCTCGGCAGGCTATTGCTATCCCAACCCTTGCCATCTCGCGGTGGGCAGCCTCACCCTGCTGCAGGCCCGCCCGCGCATGAGCGAGATCCTGCGCATCGTTCCCGGCTCCTCGCTGGTCGTGGCGCCGACCGACTGTGATCTCGCAGCACCCGAGGTGGCAGCCGGCCTGGATGAGTCTTTCTCGGGTGGCGGCTACAGCGCGACGCAGCGCGCTGCCCTGCTGAACATGACGTGGGACCACGTGTCGTCGGCGCTGGAAGCGCGCGAATCGGCTTTCGAGCTGCATGCCAACGGCGGCGCGCAATCGTGGCGCGGACGGCTGCGGCGCGGCTTTTCGGATTACAACGAGCTGGCCAACGGCGTGCTGCGTCAGCTTAGTGTCGCGATGCCGGAGATCGACCTCAACGGCATCCGTGCTGCACCACTGGCGCAGCGCCGACCCGTGGCGCCGGGATAATTGGCGAATGTCCTTGCGGAGTTACCCGGCGAATACACGAACTTTACCGTTCATTCCGGCGAAGACAGACCGCGCAGCGGGAACGGCCAAATTGGGGTCTTGCCTGACTGATGCGACCCACGGTGGCCGCTCCCGGCGCGTCATCCGTATTGTCCCGCTATGCTGATGCCCGAATGGTTGCGTCAGCAATCATGGCGGCGCGTTGACCCGGTGGAAGCATCTAAACCTCCGTGTCGGTGCGAGGTCTGATCATCCGGTCACTCGCCGGGCGCCTTGTCAACGCCGCCATCGTTGGAGAAAGGACAGCAGCGCTTACTGCTTGAGGAAGGGGTTGTCGCCACCGCGCGGACGGCGGCGCGGCGGGAACTGTTCGACGAGGTAGTCGAGGATCTCGGCGCGCTCGGCGGGCTTCACCGGCGGCATGCGATGCTTTTCCAGCATCAGGTCGATGCTGGCGTCCCATAGGTCGCGCGTCAGGCCCTGCGCCTTGATCAGCGCCACGCCGTGGCAGGCGGTGCAGGTGTAGAAGGTGGTGTCGCGGCCTTTGCCCTCGGGCAGATCTTCGACCTTGTCGTTGTGCGGTGGCGGCTTGCCCGTGGCCGCCTCCGGAACGACCGGGGGCGCCGCCGCGACCGGCGCCTCCGGGGTCCGGAGATGGCGGTCCTTGCGCAGGGCGCCGCCGCGATCGAAGGCAACCAGCAGGAACACCGTCGTCATGGTGACCACGACGACGTGGGTCATCGTGAGCCGCATCAGGCTTCGACGAGCACCCGGATGCGGTTGATCGGATTGGCGCCGTAGCCTTGGGGGTTCCAGTTGCCGGCGACAAAGGGCTGCGTCAGGCCCTTGGTGTCGGTGGCCTTGGCCCACACTTCGTAGTAGCCGGCAGTCGGCAGGTCGACGGTGGCAGTGAAGCGCTGCCAGGCGAACTTGTTGGCGGGCGCATTCACCTTGGCGGCCTTCCAGGTGACGCCATAGTCGGTCGAGATGTCGACCGTCTTGATCTCGCTGTCGCCGGCCCAGGCATGGCCGCGCAGATCGAGCTTGCGCGCGCCGGCGGCGAGCTTGGTGCCGTCGGCCGGGAAGGTGATGACCGAGCGCACCGGCATCGCTTCCAGGATCGCCATGTCCTTGTCGTTGCCCTTGCTGCCCGGAACGATCGGCGTCTTGGGCGTGCGATAGGAGAAGCCGCCCATGCCGGGGCCGTCGTGCTCCTTGTCGCGGACCCAGATGCGGGTCAGCCACTTGGTCGACAGCGAACCCGCCCAGCCCGGAACGACCAGTCGCACCGGCCCGCCGTGGATCAGCGGCAGATCCTTGCCGTTCAGCTTGAAGGCGATCAGCGTGCTGTCGTCCATCGCCTTGGCGATGCGCATGCCGCGCGAGATGGTGGGCTTGTCGGTCTCGCCGGCAAGCGTCGGGTCGGCGCCATAGTGGCCGGTGTAGACGGCCGAGGCCTTGAGTCCTGCCGTCTTCAGAACGTCGGCCAGCCGCACGCCGGTCCATTCCGGGCAGCCTGCGCCGCCGTTGGTCCACTGGTTGCCACGCGCCTCGGGCGTGAAGAACGACCGGCCGTTGCCGCCGCATTCCAGCATCAGCTTCAGGCTGACGTTGGGATACTTCGACATCAGGTCGCCCAGCGTGATCTCCATCGGCGTGTTGACCTCGCCGTCGATCTTGATCTTCCACGCTTTTGGGTCGCCGCTGATCTGGGGTATCTGGCCGTTGTTGCGCACGAACAGCTTGTCGGTGGGCGTGACGTCGTCGTCGAGCAGCTCGGCCTGCGTCTCGGCGACCAGCGGCTTGTCGCCCAGCACCGCGAGCTTGGCCTTGCCGTCCATTTCGAGCAGCTTGGGACCTTTTGGGGCGGCGGCAGGTGTGCCTTGCGCCAGCGCCGGACTGACCGGCAGGGATGCACCCAGTGTGACCATTCCTACGCCCTGAAGCACATTCCGCCGCGAGGCCGTCCAGGTTCCCGAGCTTTTCATTGGCTTTCCTCCGATTTTGGAAAATTCTACCTCAAGCGCGGCGGCGCGTCAGCCAGCTAGAAAAAATTAGCGCACCGGCGGCGATGCACACTACGATGGTGGCGAGCACGTTGATCTGCGGATCGACGCCCAGCCGCACGCTGGAATAGACGCGCATCGGCAGGGTTTCGGACTGCGCGCCCGACACGAACTGGGTGAGAATCAGATCGTCGAGCGACAGCGTGAAGGCGAGCAGCCAACCCGAGGCGAGGGCGGGGGCGATCAGCGGTAGGGTCACGGTCAGAAAGGTGACCCCGGGCGTGGCGCCGAGATCCATCGCCGCCTCTTCCAGCGAGCGATCGAAATCAGCGAGCCTTGCCTGGACGACGATGGCCACGAAGGCCAGCGAGAAGGTGGTGTGGCCGATCACGACGGTGAGGAAGCCGCGATCGGGCCAGCCGATCAGCCGTTCGGCACCGACGAACAGCAGCAACATGGAAATGCCCATGACCACTTCCGGCATCACCATGGGCGCGATCACCAGTCCGCCGAACAGGGTGCGGCCAAAAAAGCGCGGCACACGCGCCAGCACGTAGCCGGCAGCGAGCCCGAGCAGGGTCGCCAAGGTGGCGCTCACCACGGCGATGCGCAGCGACAGCCAGGCGGCCGACAGCATCGCATCGTTGTCGAACAGCGCCTGCCACCATTTCAGCGAAAAGCCCGACCACACCGTGACCAGTCGCGACTCGTTGAAGGAATAGATCATCACCAGCGCGATCGGCAGGTAGAGAAAGGCATAGCCGAAGGCCAGGACGGTGAAGGCGAAGCGGGCGCGGCCGATCATGTCTGGCGCTCCAGGCTCCTGGCCTGCTGGCGCTGGAACAGCGCGATCGGTCCGACCAGCAGCACCAGCAGGCAGATCGCCACCGCCGAGGCGAGCGGCCAGTCGGCATTGGTGAAGAACTCGTCCCAAAGCACCTTGCCGATCATCAAGGTGTCGGTGCCGCCCAACAGATCGGGGATCACGAACTCGCCGACCGCCGGGATGAAGACCAACAGGCAGCCGGCGACGATGCCGGGCAGCGACAACGGCAAGGTGATCGTGAGGAACGCTTGTATCGGCGTGGCGCCGAGATCGGCCGCAGCCTCGAGCAGGCCGATGTCGAGCTTCTCGAGAGTGACGTAGAGCGGCAGGACCATGAACGGCAGGTAGGCGTAGACGATGCCGAGGTGGACGGCCCACTCGGTGCCGAGGATGGTGCCGGGATCGCTGGCGAGGCCGCTCCAGCGCAGGAACTGGTTGAGCGTGCCGTTCTCGGCCAGCAGTCCCATCCAGGCATAGACGCGGATCAGGCACGACGTCCAGAACGGCAGCACCACCAGCATCAAGAGCAGCGGCCGGCGCTCGGGCCGGGCGCGGGCGATGGCGTAGGCCATGGGATAGCCCAGCAGCAGCGCGACCAGCATCGACGTGGCGGCAATGCGCAGTGCGCTCAGCCAGGCCGCGAGATAGAGGCTGTCGGTGAAGAGCAGCTTGAAACTCGCGAAGCTCACGCCTAGCTCGACCGGCGGCGCCGAATCGGGTGTGTTAGTGCCGAAGGCGATCGCCAGCACCAGCACGAACGGCAGCACGAAGAAGACTGTGAGCCAGAGGTAGGGAAGCGCGATGACGGCCCGCATGGTGCTACTTCTCGAGAAGGTGGCCGGCGTCGGAGGCCCAGCCCAGCCAGACGCTCTGCGTCCGGCGGAAGGCGGCCTCGCCCGTGCGCGCCACGTTGGCGGTCGTGACCATCATCACTCGCCCGCCACCCATGGAGACACGATAGAGCGAGCGACTGCCTTCGTAGGCGATGTCGACGATCGTACCCTGGACGGCATACGGGGTGTCGGGCCGTGTCGCCGACAGCGCGATCTTCTCCGGTCGCAGCACCAGCCAGAGGCCGGGTCCGCTCTTGACGTGGAGGATATTGGCGATGCCGATAAAGTCGGCGACGAAGCGCGAGGCCGGCCGCTCGTAGAGCTCGTGCGGCGTCCCGACCTGGGCGATGCGGCCGGCGTTCATGACGGCAACGCGGCCTGCCATCGACATTGCCTCCTCCTGGTCGTGCGTCACCACCACGAAGGTGAGACCGAGCTGCTCCTGCAGGCGCACCAGCTCGAAACGCGTGCCCTCGCGCAGCTTGCGGTCGAGCGCGGCCAGCGGCTCGTCGAGCAGCAGGATCTTCGGCCTCTTGATCAGCGCGCGGGCGAGCGCCACCCTCTGGCGCTGGCCGCCGGAAAGCCGCGCGGGCTTTCGTGAGCCCATTTCTTCGAGCCGCACCAGCTTGAGCATCTCGGCGACGCGCCTGGTGACCTCGGCTTTCGCCATGCCTTCGCGCCGGAGCCCGTAGCCGACATTGGCCGCGACATCCATGTGCGGGAACAGGGCGTAGGACTGGAACATCATGTTGACTGGCCGGCGATGCGGCGGCACGCCCGCCATATCCTGGCCGTCGATCACGATGCGGCCGGTATCGGGTGTCTCGAAACCCGCGAGCAGGCGCAGCAGCGTGGTCTTGCCGCAGCCCGAGCCGCCCAGCAGGGCAAAGAGCTCGCCGCGCGCGATCTCGAGATCGACGCCGGCCACGGCCGACACGGCGCCGAAGCGCTTGGTGAGGCCCTCGATCCTGACGATGGCGTCGCTCACCATGCCAGCCTATCGGCCGGTCTTGATCGCTGTCCACAGCCGCGTGCGCTCGCGGACCTGCTCGGCGTTGCCGGCGGTGATGGTGTAGAGCTTCGACCGGTTGCCGGCCGACGGATAGATCAACGGATTGTCGGCGATTGCCTTTGGCAGCAACGGCGTCGCGGCAAGATTGGCGTTGGCATATTCGGTGAGCTCGGTCGAGGCGGCCGCGACCTTGGGATCGAGCATGAAGTCGAGGAACTTGTGGGCGCCCGCGGGGTTCGGTGCGTCCTTGGGGATGGCGGCAACGTCGATCCACAGCATCGTACCCTGGTTGGGGATGGTGTAGGCGATGTCGCGTCGGTCCTTGGCCTTGGCCGCGCGGGCACGCGCCTGCAGGATGTCGCCAGAATAGCCGAAGGCCAGGCAGGTGTTCCCGCCGGCCAGCGCGTTGATGTACTCGGACGAGTGGAACTTGCGGATGAAGGGCCGGATCCCTTTGACGATCTCGGCGGCCTTGGCGAGATCCTCGGGCTTCTTGGAATCGGGATTGAGCAGCAGGTACTTCAGCGCGGCCGGCAGCACGTCGGTGGCGCTGTCGAGCACCATGACGCCGCAATCAACGAAGCGCGATACGATGGCCGGATCGAAGATCATGGCAAGCGAGTCGACCGGCGCATTGCTCATGCGTCGGCGGATCTCGGCAACATTGTAGCCGATGCCTACGGTACCCCACATCCAGGGAACGCCGTGGGTGTTGCCGGGGTCGTACCTGGCGAGCGGCGCCATGATCTCGGGATCGAGGTTCTTCCAGTTCTTGAGCTTTGATTTGTCGAGCGGCAAGTAGAGGTTGGCCGCGAGCTGCCGCACGAAGAACGGCGAGGCGGTCGGCACCACGACGTCGTAGCCCGAGCGGCCGGTCCGGAGCTTGGCGTCGAGAATCTCGTTGGAATCGTAGGTCGTGTAGTTGAGCTTGAGTCCGCTTTCCTTGGCGAAGACCTTGAGCTGGTCCTCGGCGATATAGTCCGACCAGTTGTAGACATTGACCTGGCCCTGGCCGAGCGCGGGTCCGGCGCCCAAGGAAAGCAACGTGCCAAGCAAGGAGGCAAGAACAGCCAGACGCATCGGGTACTCCGCAGGATCAGACACCAAGATATCGATGCTGCAGCTCGCTGTCGCGGGCCAGCTCAGCCGACGTACCGGACCACACGACACGGCCTTTTTCGACGATATGATGACGGTCGGCCAGCCCGATCAGGGTGCCGACGTTCTTGTCGATCACCAGGATCGCCTGGCCCTCGCTCTTGAGCTTGCCAATGCAGGCCCAGATTTCCTGGCGGATCAAGGGGGCAAGGCCCTCAGTCGCCTCGTCGAGGATCAGGAGCTTGGGGTTGGTCATCAGCGCCCGGCCGATCGCCAGCATCTGCTGCTCGCCGCCCGAGAGCTGGTTGCCGCGGTTGCGCTGCCGCTCGGCAAGCCTGGGGAAGAACTCGAAGACGCGGCCGAGCGTCCAGGGATTGGCGCGATCGCTGCGTTTTGCGGCCGCTGCGACCAGATTCTCGCGCACCGACAGGTTGGGGAAGATTTGCCTCCCCTCGGGCACCAGGCCGAAGCCCAGCCGGGCGATGCGGAACGACGGCAGGTGATCGACGCGGCTGCCCTCGAACTCGACGACGCCGCGCCGGGCCGCCAGCACGCCCATGATGGCATGCACTGTCGTGGTCTTGCCCATGCCGTTGCGGCCCATCAGGGTCACGACCTCCCCGGCATCGACGCTCAACTCCATGCCGAAAAGCGCCTGGCTGGCACCATAGAAGGCCTCGAGCTCGCGCACCCGCAGCATCACGCGGTCTCCTCGCCGAGATAGGCCTGGCGCACCTCGGGGTTGGCGCGGATCTCCTCGGGCGTGCCCGACGCGATGGCGCGGCCATAGACCAGCACGGTGATGCGGTCGGCGAGCTGGAAGACGGCGTCCATGTCGTGCTCGATCAGCAGCATGGCGCGCTTGCCCTTCAGCGCGTGCAGGAAGCCGATCATGGCCTGCGACTCCTCCGCGCCCATGCCGGCCATCGGCTCGTCGAGCAGCAGCAGCTTGGGATCGCCGGCCAGCGCCATGGCGATCTCGAGCTGGCGCTGCTCGCCGTGGCTCAAGGCCGACGCCAGCACGCCGGCGCGCTGGTCGAGACCCACGGCGGCGAGGCCGTGCCAGGCGGGCTCGCGCACGGCGCGGTCGCGGCGGATATCGCCCAGGAAACGGAAGGAATGGCCGGCATGGGCAAGGACGGCGATCGCGACGTTCTGGATCGCGGTGAATTCACGAAACACCGAGGTGATCTGGAAGGATCGTGCCAGCCCCAGCCGCACACGCGCATGTGCCGGCAGACGCGTGATGTCGCGGCCGGCGAAATGGATGGTGCCCGAGTCGGGGGCCAGGATGCCGGTGATCTGGCTGACCAGCGTCGTCTTGCCGGCGCCGTTGGGCCCGATCAGGGCGTGGATCTCGCCCGGGCGAACGTCGATCGACACCGAATCGGTGGCAACGAGCCCGCCAAAGCGTTTCACAAGGCCCTGAGTGGAGAGCAGCGGCTCAACCATCGTTTCGTCCCAGGAGGGAGTCGATGCCGCCCTTGGCATAGAGTGCCACCAGCACCAGCATCGGGCCGAACACGATCTGCCAGTATTCACCCCAGCCCTTGTGGGCGAGGTCGAGCAGCGGCTTCAGCGATTCCTCCAGGGCAAAGAAGGCGATGGTGCCGTAGATCGGCCCGAACAGCGTGCCCATGCCGCCCAGCACGACGATGACGATGAGATCGCCCGACTTTACCCACGACATCATGGCGGGCGACACATAGGCGCCTTCGTTGGCGAGCAGGACGCCGGCCAGCCCGCCGAAGGCGCCCGATATGATGAAGGCCACCAGCCGGTAGCGGAACACCGGGAAGCCCAGCGCCGTCATGCGCAGCTCGTTGGACTTGGTGCCGCGCAGCACTGCGCCGAAGCGCGAATTGGCGAAGCGGCTGGCGAACCACAGGGTGGCGCAGAGCAGGATGAAGCACAGCCAGTAGAACGACGCCTTGTCGCGCAGGTCGATCAGGCCGGAGAAGCGGCTGCGGCTGATGTTGAGGCCGTCGTCGGCGCCGTAGGCCTCCAGCCCGGCGCTGACGTAGTAAATGAGCTGCGCGAAGGCCAGCGTAATCATGATGAAGTAGACGCCGCGCGTCCTGAGCGACAGCGCGCCGACCACGGCAGCCCACAGCGCCGCTGCGGCGATGCCGACCGGCCATTGCAGCCAGCCGCTTTCCACGCCGCTTGCCGACAGGATGCCGACGGCATAGCCGCCGATGCCGAAGAACACCGCATGGCCGAAGCTCACCAGCCCGCCATAGCCCAGGATCAAGTTGAGGCTGACCGCGGCGATCGACCAGATGACGATGCGCGTGCCGATCGACAGGAGATAGCGCTGGTCGAACGCCTGGGTGAGAATCGGCAGGACAGCGAAGACCAGCAGCACCACCGCGATGACGAGACCGCGCGGTGTGCGAAGCGGCGCGAGGAGGTTGCTCATTGGCGCTGCCCGAACAGGCCGGTCGGCCGCCACACCAGCACGCCCGCCATCACGACATAGACCAGGACCTGGGAAATGGCGGGTGCGGCGCTCGAAGCCGCGGCGGCGCTGAGGAAGGTCTTCAGCAGGTCGGGCAGGAAGGCGCGGCCGATGATGTCGATCTGGCCCACCACCATGGCGGCGACGAAGGCGCCTTTGATCGAGCCGATGCCGCCGATCACGATGATCACGAAGGCGAGGATCAGGATGTCGTCGCCCATGCCGATCTTGACCGAGCTGATGGGGGCGGCCATCAGGCCGGCGAGGCCGGCGAACACCGCCCCCAGGCCGAACACCAGGCTGAACAGCAGCTCGATATTGACGCCGAGTGCCGCGATCATGCGCCGGTTCGACGCGCCGGCGCGGATCAGCATGCCGAGCCGCGTACGCGCCACCAGCCAAGCCAGCAGGAGGGCCACCAGCGCGCCCACGACGATGATGGCGAAGCGGTAGGCAGGATAGGGTACGCCCGGCAGGATCTCGACGGTGCGGGCGAGGAAGGCGGGCACCGCGATGCTCTTGCCAGCCGGCCCCCAGACAGCGCGCACCAGCTCGTTGAAGAACAGGATCAGGCCGAAGGTCGCCAGCACCTGGTCGAGATGGTCGCGCGCGTAGAGCCGTCGCATCACCACAGCCTCGACGACGACGCCCAGCAGGAAAGTCGCGGGCACGGCGAGGAGGGCTCCGAGCACGAAGGAATCGGTCCAGCCGATCAGCGTCCAGGCGAGATAGGCGCCCATCATGTAGAGCGAGCCGTGCGCCAGGTTCACCAGATCCATGATGCCGAAGGTCAGCGTAAGCCCGGCGGCGAGCAGGAACATCAGCAGGCCGAGCTGCACGCCGTTCAGCATCTGGATCAGCAGATAGTCCATCGCACCCCTCAAATGAAACGGGAGCGCGTTGCCGCGCTCCCGTCAACCGTCAGGCTCAAAGCCTCACTTCATCGGGCACTTTTCGTAGTACGGGTCCTTGGCGTCCTTCACGGCGGTGGCGATGGTCTTGACCGTCATCACGCCCTGCGGATCCTTGACCGCTTCCTGGATGTAGAAGTTCTGGATCGGGAAGTTGTTGGTGTTGTACTTGAAGTCGCCGCGCAGCGACTTGAAGTTGGCCTTCTTCAGCTCGGCGCGGACCTTGGCCTTGTCGGAGAGGTCGCCCTTCAGCGCCTCGGCGGCCGAGGCGATCAGCATGATCGAGTCGTAGCTCTGCGCGCCGTAGAAGGACGGATAGACGGTGTGCTTCTTCTTGAAGTCGGCGACGTAGCGCTTGTTCTGCTCGTTCGGCAGGTCGTTGACCCATTCCTGGGCGCCCAGCGTGCCGAGCGCCAGCTCGCCCTGCTGCGGCAGGGTGATCGCGTCGATCGAGAACACCTGGTAGAGCGGCACGGTCTTGTTGAGGCCGGACGCGACGTACTGCTTGAGGAATTGAACGCCGTGCGCGCCGGGATAGAAGATGAAGATGCCGGCCGGCTTGGCGGCACCGATCTTGGCGAGCTCAGCCGAGAAGTCGAGCTGGTCGGGCCACTTGGTGAGGTCCTCGCCCACGATCTGGCCCTTGAAGACGCGCTTGACGCCGGCCAGCATGTCCTTGCCGGCCGCATAGTTGCCGGCCATCAGGTACAGGCTCTTGACGCCCTTGCCTTGCAGGTACTCGCCCATCGCCATCGGCGTCTGGTCGTTGTTCCACGAGGTCGAGAAGAAGTTCTTGTTGCACAGCTCGCCCGCGATCTGCGACGGCCCGGCATTGGACGAGATCAGGATGGTGTCGCCCTCGTCGGTCACGGTCTTGAGCGACGCCAGCAGCACGTTCGACCAGATGTAGCCCGCAACGACGTTGACCTTGTCCTGCTGCACCAGTTTCTCGGAACGCTGCTTGCCGACGTCGGGCTTGAACTGGTCGTCCTCGTAGACGATCTCGAATGGCCGGCCGCCCATCTTGCCGCCGAGATGCTCCTTGGCGAGCTCGACCGAGCGGCGCATGTCCTCGCCGATCGCCGCCTGGGGACCGGAAAAGGTGCTGATGAAGCCGATCTTGATCGGCGCCTGTGCCATGGCCGGCGCGAAGCCGAGCGCCAGTGCGGCGATTGTTGTGGTACCAAACAATTTGCCCTTCATGTGCCCACTCCCTGTTTCAGTTGGTGTGTATTGAACCCGAAAACACTCACGCGCGCAATTTGAAGCGCTGGATCTTGCCGGTCGCCGTCTTGGGCAATTCGGTTACATATTCGACCCAGCGCGGGTACTTGTAGGGCGCCAGGGTCTTCTTGCAGAGTGCCATCAACTCGTCGGTCAGCGCGGCATTGCCGCCGCCGGCTTCCTTCAGCACCACGAAGGCCTTGGGCTTCGTCAGTTCGTTCTCGTCGGCGTGGCCGACAATGGCGGCCTCGAGCACGGCGGAATGGCCGATCAGGCAGTTCTCGATCTCGACCGGCGAGCACCAGATGCCCCCGACCTTCAGCATGTCGTCGCTGCGGCCGTCATAGATGAAGTAGCCGTCATCGTCCTGGCGGTAGGTGTCGCCAGTGTTCAACCAACCGTCCACCATGGTCTCGGCGCTTTTCTCCGGCTTGTTCCAATAGTACTTGGCCGCCGATTCCGAGCGGATCCATAAACGACCGCGCTCGCCACTCGGTACAGGCTTGCCGTTTTCGTCGACGATCCTCACTTCGTAACCCGGCACCGGCTTGCCGCTGGTGCCCGGCCGGTAGTCGTCGGGCCGGTTGCCGATGAAGATGTGCAGACACTCGGTCGACCCGATGCCGTCGAGGATGATCGTGCCGGTCTTGTCTTTCCAGCGCCGGAAGATTTCGGCCGGCAGCGCCTCGGCCGCCGAAACACAGGCACGCACGCTGGAGAAGTCGCGCTTGCCCTTGTCCAGGGCCACGAGCTGCGCGGCATAGAGCGCCGGCACGCCGTAGAAGAGCGTCGGCTTGAAGCGCTCGATCATCTCGAAGGTGGTATCGGGTGTCGGCCGGCGGTCGTCGAGGATGGCGGTGCCGCCCGTCCACAGCGGGAAGGTCATGCCGTTGCCGAGTCCGTAGGCGAAGAAGAGCTTGGCGGCCGAGAAGGAGATGTCGTTCTCCGTCATGCCCAGCACGCGCGCGCCATAGAGCTCGCTGGTCACCACCATGTCGCGCTGGGCATGGACGGCACCCTTGGGCCGGCCGGTGGAGCCGGAGGAATACAGCCAGAAGCAGTCGTCGGTCGGCCCGGCGAGGCGCGCCTCGAGCTTGTCCGACGCCTTGGCCATGGCGGCCAGGAAGGCGTCGACGGTCAGGGCCTTCGGCGCCTTCGTGGCGAGCTGCTTCAGCGCCGGTTCCATCTCACCGGCGAACTCGCTGGAATAGACCACGAGCTTGCAGCCGGAATCCTCGATCATGTAGGTGTAGTCCGCGCTGCGCAGCAGTGTGTTGAGTGGCACCGTCACGATGCCGGCCTTGATGGCGCCCCAGAACAGATAGAAGAAGGCCGGACAGTCCTTCACCACCATCAGCAGTCGGTCGTCGGGCTTGAGGCCCAGCGCCAGCAGCGCATTGCCGGTGCGGTTCACCCGCTCGGCGAGCTCGGCGTAGCTGACGGTCTCGTGTGCCGTCTTGATCGCGGCCTTGGCGCCGCGGCCTTCGCCGACATGCCGGTCGATGAACGGTACGGCCACGTTGAAGCGCGCCGGCAGATGGACCTTGTGGTCCGCGCCGAATGCGATGCCCTGCATCATGTCCTTGTCGTCCTCCCTCCCCAGAGCTTACGACATCAATATATCTGTAATTCGGTACTGAAATACCTATTTAGTTTTGCTGCCGCAGGCCATTCTGTCAATAGTCGTGGCATCTCGTTCCGATCATGTACTGTCGGTGATGGGGGAGACTACCGACATGACCATCGCGCGCTGGATGCCGGGGTTGGCGGCAATCAGGGCCTACAAGGCGTCCTTCCTGCCGCACGATCTGGCGGCGGGACTGACGCTTGGGGCGGTGATGGTGCCGGTGGGCCTGGCCTATGGCGAGCTGGCGGGGCTGCCCCTGGCCGGTCTCTACGGCAGCATGCTGCCGCTACTTGCCTACGCACTTTTCGGCAGCTCGCGCCAACTCGTGGTCGGTCCCGACACCGCGATGGCGGCGATCGTCGCCATGGGTGTGGCGCCGCTCGCGGTTGGCGATCCCGGTCGGCTGGCGCTGCTCGCCGCGGGACTGGGCGTGATGGTCGGCGTGCTTTGCCTGCTGGGCGGCGTGCTGCGGTTGGGCTTCATCGCCAACTTCCTCTCCAAGCCGGTGATCGTGGGCTTCATGCACGGGCTGGCGCTGGTGATCGTGGGCGCGCAGCTGCCCAAGGTCCTCGGCTTCAAGTCGGAAGGCGAGACCACGCTCGAACAGTTTGCCAATATTCTGCACCGTCTCGGCGACACCAACCTTGCAGCCCTTGCCATCGGCGCGAGCTGTTTTGCCGTCATCTTGCTCTGTCGCCGCTTCCTGCCGCGCGTGCCCGGAACCGTCGTGGCTTTGGTGGGATCGCTGTTGGCCGTCGCCCTGCTCGGCCTCGACAGTCGCGGCGTCGCCATCGTGGGCAAGATCCCGGCCGGACTGCCCGAGCTGTCGCTGCCGATCCTGTCGCTTGCCGACATCGATGACCTGCTTCCCGTCGCCCTGGTGGCGGCGCTGCTTTCCTTCTCCGACACGATCGTCACGGCCCGCGCCTTTGCCGCGCGCAACGGCTACCGGATCGATGCCAACCAGGAGCTGACCGCCATCGGCGTGGCGAACCTGGCCGCCGGGCTCAGCCAAAGCCTGCCGATCAGCGCCAGCGATTCGCGCACCGCCGTTGCCGAAGCAGCCGGCGGCCGCACGCAGATGACGTCCGTCGTGGCCGTGCTGGTCGTGGCGGGCGTGGCACTCTGGCTTGCCAATCTCCTCACCTGGCTGCCGTCGGCGGCGTTGGGCGGCATCCTGATTGCGTCGGCCTGGACGCTCTGCGATTTCGGCGAATTCCGCCGGCTCTGGCAATTCCGCGGCATCAGCCTGGCAGGTGCGTTGCTGACGCTCGCGGGCGTGGTCGTGTTCGGCCTGATGGAAGGCATCCTGATCGGCGTCGTCTTCTCGATCGTCCTGCTGCTGCGCGCGCTCGCCTTCCCGCCCGATGCCGTGCTGGGGCGCACGCCGGACGGCGGCTGGCATGATCCCGCCCACCGTCCCGATACCGCGCCGGTGCCGGGGCTGCTGGTCTATCGTTTCTCCGCGCCGCTCTTCTTCGCCAACTGCAGCCAGTTCCAGGAACGCATCGAGCAGCTTGTCGGCGCCGCCAGTGCGCCGGTGAAGGCCGTCATCGTCGATGGTGGCGGCATCATCGATGTCGACCTGATGGCGTGCGAGACTTTGGCCGAGCTGGACCGGGATCTGCGCGGCCGTGGCATCCGGCTCGTCTTCGGCAATCTGCGCGAACGGGTGAAGCGCGACATCGCGCGCGGCCTGCAGCTCGGGCCGCAGGACGACGATCCGACCTTCCCCACCGTGGCTGCGGCGGCGGCGGCGGTCATGGTACCCACCTAGCCCAAGCCGGCGCCGGCTGGCAGGCTGTCGAGCGGACAGTCGATTGAAGGAGCCAAGCCATGCCGGTCGTTGATTACGCGGCGCTGCCGGAGTTCCCCATGCGGGCCGGCATCACCGGCAAGTGGATCGCTGGCCACGAGCACGGGTCGAAGGCCGTCAGTGTGCTGTCCAACACCGTGGCGCCCGACGTCGCCGTGCCGCGGCATTTTCATGAGTATGAAGAGGTCATTCTCGTCGAGGAGGGGACGATCTGGGTCGAGCTGGACAAGGTCCGCATGACCGCGACCCCCGGCCAGTCCGTCATCATCCCACCGCACACCACCCATGCCTGGGGAACGGTCGGGCCGGGCACCGCGCGTGTCCTGTTCATCTGGCCGGTGCTGGAGCCGTTCGCCCCCGGCAAGAGCACCTATCTCGAAGGCGCGCCTCCGGCGGTCAGTTGAACCGCACGTACTCGAAATCGCCCGGCTGGTTGTTGATGCCGCGCGCCGGCGGGGCGATCCACTGGGCGAACTTGCCGGGCTGCACCACGGCAGGACCCATCAGCGAGGTGACGTAAGCGCGATCCTCGGCCGTCGGCAGCCACTTGCTCTCGTTGGCCGCCCACTCGGCTTCGCTCAGCACCTTGCCGTCGGGCGAGATGCGCATGCCGGTGAAGCCGCCGATGTGCCGGTCGAAGCCGCGGTGCGGCAGCTTCATCTCGAAGGCGATGCCCGCTTTCTCGATGATCTTGTTCCAGCGCAGCAGACCCTTGGCGCAGTCGTCGATGTAGTCCTGGCGCAGCCGCTCGTTCAGCGCCTGCAGCGCCGGCACGGTCTTCGTCACGATGCGGCCATTGTCGCCGGTCTCGATGTCGTAGCTCGAGCCGGTGAGCAGATGGTCGTCGTCGATGCGCGTCTCGAGGTAACGGCCCTTCACGCCCATCGTGTAGTAGTTGGCGGCGTTGGTGGAGGCTTCCTGGCCGAACAGGTCGAGCGACACCGAGAAGTGGAAGTTGAGGTACTTCTGCACGGTCGGCAAGTCGATGGCGCCAAGCGACCGCACGTCGTCGGTCTTGTGCTCCTTCATCAGCTCGCAGGTGCGCTCGATGATGCGGCCAACGCCGGTCTCGCCCACGAACATGTGGTGCGCCTCCTCGATCAGCATGAAGCGGCAGGAGCGCGACAGCGGATCGAAGCCCGATTCAGCCAGCGAGGCGAGCTGATACTTGCCGTCGCGGTCGGTGAAGTAGGTGAACATGAAGAAGGAGAGCCAGTCCGGCGTCGCCTCATTGAAGGCGCCCAGAATGCGTGGCTTGTCGGGATCGCCCGAATGACGTTCCAGCAGCGCCTCGGCCTCCTCGCGGCCGTCGCGGCCGAAGTAGGCGTGCAGCAGATAGACCATCGCCCAGAGGTGGCGGCCCTCCTCGCAATTGATCTGGAAGAGGTTGCGCAGGTCGTAGAGCGAGGGCGCGGTCTTGCCGAGCAGGCGCTGCTGCTCGACGCTCGCCGGTTCGGTGTCGCCCTGCGTCACGATCAGACGCCGCAGGGTCGAGCGCAGCTCGCCCGGGACCTCCTGCCAGACGGGTTTTCCCTTGTTGTCGCCGTAGGCGATGGTGCGGTTGGGATCCTGGCCCGCCAGGAAAATACCCCAGCGATACTCCGGCATCTTCACGTAGCCGAAATTGGCCCAGCCGTTGGCCTCGGCCGAGATGGCGGTGCGCAGGTAGATGTCGAAGCCCGACGTGCCGTCCGGGCCCATGTCCTTCCACCAGTCGAGGAAGCGCGGCTGCCAGTTCTCCAGCGCGCGCTGCAGGCGGCGGTCGCTGCCGAGATCGACGTTGTTGGGAATGAGCTGGCTGTAGTCGATGGCCATGGCGGTTCTCCTAAGCCCGTTTCCGGTCGAATTTGCTCTGCTTGCCCGTGCCGTAGAGTTTCAGCGCGCCCTCGGGACCCGTCGCATTGGGCCGCTGGAAGATCCAGTTTTGCCAAGCCGAAAGGCGGGCGAAGATCTTGGTTTCCATGGTCTCGGGCCCGGCGAAGCGCAGGTTGGCTTCCATGCCGATCAGCCCGTCGGGCGAGAAGCCGGCACGTTCCTCGAGGACCAACCGCACCTCGTCTTCCCAGTCGATGTCGTCGGGCGTGAAGGTGACGAGGCCGAGTTCATCGGCCGACTCGGCATCGATCGCCTTGCCGCTCTCGTCCTTCAGTTCATCGACCTGCCCGGGATCGGACAGGAAGCGGGTACTGAGCCGCGTCAGGCCATTGCCCATCGGGTAGGGGCCGAAATTCATCGGGCTGAGCCGCACTGCGGCCGCCGGCAGGTTGGAGCCTTCGAAGACGCCGTCCAGCATGTAGGAACGGTCGGCCGCCAGCACGAGTTCGAACAGCGTGCCGGCGAAGCACGAGCCCGGCTCGACGAGCGCGATCAGGCTGCGCGAGCTGACATCGAGGCGCTTCAGAGTGCGCTTCCAGTAAAGCACGATTTCGCGCACCAGCCAGTTGGCGGACTCCCTGGCGAGCAGCGCGTCGTAGGCTTCGACCAGTTCGCCGTCGCCCTGGCTTGTCAGCACCCAGCTGCCGATCTCGGTCTCGTTGAGCCTGAGATGCATCATGGCATCGTCGAGTGAGCGGGCGAGCGCCAGCGGCCAGAAGCTGGCGCCCTGCGCCTGCACCGCGGCGGCATCGGCCGGCGGTGCCTCCGTGGGCCCGGCGATGCGCAGGCGCGCGGCGCGGCGTTCGCGGTCGATCTCGATCGTGAGATGAGGATAGCGGATCGTGTCGCCGTCGATGGCGCGCTCGACGGCTGGCAGGGCGATGCCCTTGGCACTCTTCGGACGCGACGACCGGGCCGCGACCTCCTCGGCGATCTTCTTGGTCTCGTCGGCGAGCCTCGATGGTGGGATGAGCTTGTCAACCAGCCGCCAGTCGCGCGCCCGCTTGCCGCGCACGCCTTCGGCGGTGGTGCAGAAGAAGTCGGCGTGGTCGCGCCGCACCATCCGCTTGTCGACCAGCCGCGTCAGCCCACCGGTGCCGGGTAGCACGGCCAGCAGCGGCAACTCGGGCAGCGACACCGCGCTCGAGCCGTCGTCGGCCAGCAGGATCTGGTCGCAGGCCAGCGCCAGCTCATAGCCGCCGCCGGCGGCAATGCCGTTGATCGAGCAGATGTAGCGCTGGCCGGAATGCTCGGACGCATCCTCGATGGCCAGGCGCGTCTCGTTGGTGAACTTGCAGAAGTTCACTTTGTGATCGTGCGTGCTCAGCCCCAGCATGTTGATGTTGGCGCCCGAGCAGAAGATGCGGTCGCGCAGCGATCGGATCACCACGGCGCCGATCCCGGGATGCTCGAAGCGCAGGCGCTGCACGGCATCGGCCAGTTCGATGTCGACGCCGAGATCGTAGGAGTTGAGTTTGAGCTTGTAGCCGGGCCTGAGGCCGGCATCCTCGTTCACATCCATGGTGAGATAAGCCACGCCGCCCTCGAGGCTGAGCTTCCAGTGCCGGTAACGGCTGGGCTCTGTGCGGAAGTCGATCGGCGCGGCTTCGGCCATGGCGTTCCCTATATCTGTAATTCGGTACTGAAATACCTATTTACTTTCCTCACCGCAAGGGCATTCTGTCAATCGTCATGGTTGCCGTTCGCCCTGCCCAAGTCGCTGATTTGCCGGCCATTTCGGCGCTCGATGCGCGGCTGACCGGGACGGCCAAGCCTGACTATTGGCGCGCGCGCCTGGCGCTGGGCCTGCATTTCCTGGTGGCCGAGACCGACAAGGGCGCCTTCGCCGGTTTCATCGCGGGCGAGGTGCGCGCCTGGGAATTCGGCCAGCCGCCGGCCGGCTGGGTGTTCGCCATCCAGATCGATCCCAAAGTCCGCCTGCGCGGCGTCGGTAGCGCCTTGTTCGAGGCGCTGGTCGGGCGCTTCAAGGCAGAGGGCGTGACGCGCGTGCGCACACTTGTCGACCGCAAGGATCATCTGATCCTGTCCTTCTTTCGCGCCCAGGGCATGGTCGCGGGTCCGTCGCTGCAGCTCGACAAGGAACTCTGATGAGGGAACTGTCGTGAAGCTTCAGACGGCGACGCGGCTCGGGCTTTACGCCACCCTCGAGCTGGCGCGCGATCCTGACCGGACGCTCTCGTCCGCCGATCTTGCCCAGCGCTTCGGCGTGTCGAGTCATCATCTTGCGAAGGTTTTGCGCACGCTTTCCAATGCCGGACTGGTGCGCGGCGGTCGCGGCGCGACGGGAGGCTATCGCTTCACCGGCAACCGGCGTCGCACGACGCTGATGGACATCGTGGCCCTGTTCGAGCCGGCACCCGGCAGTCGGGCCAAGGAGCCCGGCGAGGACACCGACATCGGCGGTGCGTTGCAGCGCGTGCTGGCCGAAGTCGACGAGATCGCCGAAGCGACCTTGCGGTCGATCAGCCTGGAGACGATGCTCAAGCCGAGGCGCTGATGTTGAGGTATCTCGTCCTTGCCATCGTCCTGCTTGCGGTCCCTGCCGGCGCGCAGATGGCCGGCGAGGAGGTGAAAGCCTGCGTGCCGAATGGCGATCCGATGGATCCCGAGGGCGAGCAGAAGAACCTCACCAGGAACTGGCCGCAAGAGGCCGAGCGCTACAAGGGCAACGACCAGAACGTGTCGCGGCGGGGCGATTTACTCCGCCTGGCTCTGGAGGGGGGCAAGACGGTCGAGCTGGTGGACTGTCCTTACGGCGACACCGCCTATCAGTATCTCTACGAGCGCTACGACGATGCCGGCCGCTTCTATGTGATCCGCACGCCGGCCCACGAGGATTTCTCCTACACACTTGTGATGAAGCTCACGGGCCGGCTGTTCACTGTCTACAGCTCGCCGGTCTGGACGTCCGACAAGTCGAGGTTCCTGACCGTCGCCTGCACCTTGCTGCCGACGCGCGGCAGCCTCGCCATTCACAAACCTTCGGACGACGGCCTCGCGCTGGAAGCGGAAATCGAGCTGCCCTGCGGGATGGAAAGCTGCGCGGCGCGCTGGGACTTCCAGTCCTGGATCTCGGTCTCCTGCATGCCGTGGAGCGATACCGGCAAGAAGGGCACGGAGTTCGTGGTGCTGCGTGGCGGCGCCGGCAGCTGGCGGAGATTTGGACGTTGATCGGCTCCGCTGTTTGCCCGAATCACATTGACATTGGATGCGATATACGCAACAATACTGTCTGGGACCCGGACCCTGGCATGTCTGCCGAAGCGCGGGGACCACGGGAGATGCCGCACGGTTGTTGCGCCGCAACCGGCGCATAGGTGGATCGAGCGTGGTGCAGCGAGCTTTTGGCCCAGCACTAAAATTGGGATGATTTCCCGCTATATAAACGTCCCAAACGGTAACCACCACTAAATGTTGTGGTCAGTCCTTGGCCCAGCCGTCCCGGGTTTGCGGCAGCTTCTTCTTGAGAAGGGCGCCGGCCACGACGTTGCGCAGCACCTCCGCCGTGCCGCCGCCGATGGTGAACATGCGCACATCGCGCGCCATGCGTTCGAGCGGCAGCTCACGCGAGTAGCCGCGGGCGCCGAAGAACTGCAGCGCCTCGTTCACCACCTGGATGGCGTTTTCCGAGGTGAAGACCTTGGCTTGCGCAGCCAGCAGCATGTCGGGAAAGCCGCCTTCGCCCGAGCGCGCGGCGTTGTAGACCAGCGCTTGGGCAGCCGAGAGCTTGATCGACATGTCGGCGAGCTTCCATTGCAGGCCCTGGAACTCGTTGATCGGCCGGCCGAACTGCTGGCGCTTCTCCGACCAGTCGAGCGCCAGGGCATAGGCACCGTTGGCGATGCCGAGCGCCACCGTGGCGGCGCCGACCCGCTGGCTGTTGTAGGCGGTCATCAGGTCGGCGAAGCCCTTCTTCAAGCCGCGCGGCGGAATCACCAGCGCCGAGGGCGGCAGCTCCATCTCCTCGAAGTCGATTATCGCCTCGGGAATGCCGCGCAGCCCCATGGTCGGCTCGCGCTTGGTGATCTTCAGCCCCTGGGTCTCGTCGCGGATGGCGAGGAAGCCGCCGATGCCCTCGTGGTTGCCCTTCTCGTCGTAGACCTGGGCGAAGATCAGGTGCAGGCGCGAGACGCCGCCGCCGGTGATCCAGTGCTTGCGGCCGTTCACGACATAGCGGTTGCCCTTCTTGTCGGCGCGGGTGGTCATGCCGTTGGCGTCGGAGCCGGCCTCGGGCTCGGTGATGCAGATGGCGGGCCTGTCGCCCGCCAGCACCATGTCGGCTGCCATCTTCTTCTGCTCTTCGGAGCCATAGGCCATGACCGCGCTGATGGCACCCATGTTGGTCTCGACGGCGATGCGGCCGGTGACTGCGCAGGCGGCCGACAACGCCTCGATCGCCAGCACGGCATCGAGCCAGCCCTTGCCCTGGCCGCCATACTGCGTGGGGATGGTCATGCCGATCAGGCGCGCGTCCTTCAAGAGCTCGACATTGTCCCAGGGATACTGCTCGGTGCGGTCGACCTCGGCAGCGCGCCTGGCGATCGGGCCGGCCGCCAGTTCGCGGGCGCGGGCCTGCAGCTTGGCCTGGTCGGGCGTTAGTCCGGAAAAGGTCATGACGGGTTTCCCTGGCCGTTTGGATCGATGCTGAAGATGGCGACCTGCTCGCCACGGCCGCGCACGGCGACGCTCCCGAGGCTGGCGAAAACAAACCGATCGCCGCAGGCCTCGCGCGTGCTCGCCGAGACCAGAATGCGCGTGTCGTGTTCCTTGTTCAACGCCTCCAGTCGCGCTGCAAGGTTAACCGTATCGCCCAGCAGGGTGTAGCTCATGCGTTGACCCGCACCGACCGAACCGCCGATCACGTTGCCCGTGCTGATGCCGATCCGGGTGGCCAGCGCCACGCCGTGATCGCCGAAGGTGCGACTGCCGACGGCACGCTGGATGTCGATCGCCGCGCGCACCGCGGCGGCGGCATGGTCGTCGCGGGCCAACGGCATGTTGAAGGAGGCGAACAGGCCGTCGCCGATGAAGGTGTTGACGACGCCGCCATGGGCGCGGATCGGCGCCAGCACGGTCTCGAGGTACTCGTTCAGCGCCGACACGAGCTCGTGCGGTGTCAGATACTCGGCGATGGTGGTGAAGCCCGCGATGTCGGTGAACAGGATCGTGGCCTCGCCCATCTCACCGGCAAGCGCGCCTTCGCCCTGGCGGCGCAGGATGGTGGCCGCGACGCTCTCGTCGACGTAGCGACCGAAGGTCTCGCGGATCTTCTCGCGCTCGCGCAGCCCCTCGACCATGTTGTTGAACTGTCCCGTCAGTTCACCGACCTCGTCGTTGGAGGTAACTGGTACGCGCTGGCCGAGGTCGCCCTCGGCCACCTTGCCCATGGCCTGCGACAGGATGTTGATCGGCTCGAGCAGCGAACGGACGACGTAGTAGGCCGACATCGCCACCCCGAGAACGGCTGAAGCCACGTCGATCAGCACTTCGAGGCGCAGCCGGTCACCCTCATAGGAATAGAGCTCCACCAGGATCGCCGCGAGCGGGCCGATCGAGATCACTATCAGCGCGACCAGGAGCTTCAGCCGGTAGCTGCCGAAGAACAGTCTGAGGTTCTCGCCGGTGCGCTCGAAGATGAAAGTGCAAAGCCGGGCCAGATAGTCGCTGACCACGAAATAGGCGTAGGTGAAATAGAAGATCGACAGTACCAGCAGCGCCACGATGAAGTCGGCGACGGTGGGCACGAGCAGAGGGGGATCGGTGGGCCCGATCCACCAGGGCAGAGACAGCCGGAAGGCCCAGGCCAGGAAACCCAGGATGCCCGTGGTGCGCGCCGACAGCAGCGGCAGCTGGGTCAGCCGTCGCTGAACCGAAGCGAAGGGGAGCATGCCCTCGAGATAGGCCTGGATCGGTTGGTACAGCCAGCGCGCAATCAGCCAGTTGGCGACCAGCAGGAAGATCACGCCCACGCTGACCGTCCGCCAGCCGTTGGTCCACGACCCTGACAGCAGCATGAATGTCACGGCGATGCCGAGATCGAGAAAGAAAATCGATGTCGTCATCCAGAGATAACGCCGACGCATCGCGGCGATCTCGGCCGGTGTGGCGGGTGAACTCATGTCGCGGGATCGATCCGGTAGACGACGATGTTGCCCTGGTGGCCGCGCACGTCGGTCTCGCCCAGCCGCACGCAGGCAAGGCCGGCGCCGCCGGCGCTGACCGTGCTCTCGGTCGCGAGGATCAGCGAGCCGAACTGCTTGTTGAGCTGCTCGACCCGCGCCGCAATGTTCACGGCGTCGCCCAGCAGGGTGTAGCTCAGCCGCTTCTCGGTGCCGATCGTGACGCCAATCACCGGACCGGTGTTGATGCCGATACGGGTGCGCAGGTGAACGCCGCCGGCGAAGCGGACGGCTGCCAGAGCCTGCTGTATCTCCAACCCGGCCCGCAGTGCCGCGGCGGCGTGGCCTTCCTGTGGCAGCGGCAGGTTGAAGCTCGCGAACAGGCCATCGCCGATGAAGCTGTTGACCACGCCGCCGTGGCGCTGGATCGCCGGCACCACGGTGCCGAGATAGGTGTTGAGGACGGCGGCGACCTCGGTCGGCGGCATGCCCTCCGAGAGGCCGGTGAATCCCTCGATGTCGGTGAACATCAGCGTCGCCTCGGCGACGGTGTCGACGGCGCGGCCGGTGTGATGCTGATCGTCGAGGATGGCGGCAGCGACGCTTTCGCTCACATACTTGCCGAAGGTGTCGCGCAAGTACTGGCGCTCCGACAGGCCCACGACCATCTGGTTGAAGCCGCTGGTGGCGTGGCCGACCTCGTCGTCGGAAGTGACGGGCAGGCGGACGGTGAGGTCGTTGCCGGCAACGCGGTGCATGCCGTGGTCCAGGCGGTCGATCGGCCGGGTGAGCGCCCGTGAGATCCAGTAGTAGATCACGATGGCGGCGATGGCCGAGGCGGTGAAGTCAACCGAGGCTTCACGCATCAACCGCTCGCCGTTGTAGCTTGCGATGTCGCCAGCCAGCAGGATCATGGCGGCGAACGACACGAACAGCACGGCGACACCGACCTTGCGGCGGAAAGCGCCACGGAAGACGCCGATATTGACGCCCTTCTCCCGGAAAAGATGTTCGCAGAGCCGGTCGAGATAGGCGCTGACGACAAAGAAGGTCAGAACGACGTTGAAACCGGTCACCACGAAGAAGGAGCAGATCGTGTCGATCCACGCCGAGATCTCGATGTTGGCGCCGAAGGTAATGCCGAAGCGCGGCGACAGGAAGCGCAGTGCGAGCATCGGCGCATAGAGGCAGCCGACGACCAACGCCGACCGGCGCGGCAGGTTGGCAAGCCTCTCCTCGATGTCGGAAAAGGCCAGTTCCCCGGCGAGAAAGCGTCGCATCGGGTTGATCAGCAGATACGCGCCGAACCCGACGCCCAGCATCAGGAACGCCGCCGATACCATCGACATTGGGATCAAGGTCAATGGGCGGTCATTGATCGCTGCATAGACGGCCGAGGTGATGACGTCGATCAGGAACGGCGCCGACATCGCCAGGTAGTAGCGGCGCACGATGGTGCGGGACGCCGCGTTGGGCGCCGCCTCGGACAATGCCGTCATGACGGCGGGTATAGAGCGGATCGAGGCGGAGCGAAACGCCCCGATCCGCAGCACTATGCCGTCAGTTCACGCGCCGTGATGCGGTACTTGAACTTGTCGGGATCGAGCGTATCGAGCATGCCGGCCTTGTTCTCGGCCTGCGGATACATCAGGAAGCCGATCGCCGGTTCCCGCGAGCCGGGCAGCTTTACGTCATGCGCGACATTGAAGGCGACCCAGTTGCCTTCCCACGAGCCGAACAGACCCTTGCGTGCCGCCACGACCTTGGGATCGGTGATGGCGAGATTGCCCGGCGGCTCCTCGAGCACGACCTTGCGCACGTCGGCCGGATCGACCGGCGTCCAGCCGCTGCCCGATAGCCATACTTCGGCGCGGCAATGCTGCGCCTTGGTGACTACCTCCGAGCCCGCGCCGAGCGACTTGTAGCCGAACTGCGAGGGCACCACGCGAATGCCGTAGCAGTCGCGTGCCGGCAGTCCGATCGAACGCGCCATGCCGACGAACAGGGCGTTGAGGTCGGCGCACTTGCCGTTGAGGTTGCCGGTCTTGATCATCGAGGCGATGTCGCCGACGCCGCAACCCTGGGTCTTGGCGTTGCGGAAGGTGTTCTCGACCACCCATTCGTAGAGGGCGCGCGCCTGGGCGAGGTCGCCCGTCTTGCCCCTCACGATGTCCTGGGCGGTCTCCTTGACGATGCCGTCGGTCGGCAGCAGCGATGTGGCACCCAGCGAGAGCTTGCGCTCCTCGTCGCTGAGCGGCGCGACCGAGCGCTGGCCGGGGCGGACGGCACGGTCCTGCGTCTGGACCTGCGTCGTGACTTCGATCACCGGCGCCTGCTGGTCGGCAGCCCATTCGACCCGCAGCATCTCCGCGCCGTATTTCGGATCGCGCACACGCTCGGAGATCTTCGCGTTGCCCGTCCAGGCAACATTGCCCGGGCGCTGCCAGTCGGCGGCCTCGAAGGTCGGCAGGGGAATCCAGGCACGGGTGGCACCGTAGGCCGGCTCGACCTTTGTGGTCAGGACGAACGAGCGCCATCCCTTGGGTGTCGGAGCGAACGTGGCGGCCTGGGCTGAGGCCAGACGGGGCGCGAGGCCCATGGCGCCGGCGGCGAGGCCGGCCTTCAGAATGTCGCGGCGGTTCATCTTGGACTTCTCCCCGTGGCTGTTCACGCCGGGGAGGGGCGGGCGTTCCCGTCGTCGGAAATCACCAGGACCATCCCGCATCAATCCGCGTCGCACGCGACAGCGGCCTGTACCGGAAGAGCCCAGAATTGCAGGGCGGCAGTGCAGACGTCAACCGGCCATGCTACTTCCGGCGGCCATGACGGTGACCTTGGCCGACCTCAACAGGATGGCGCCGGCGGCCTTCGTGGTCGCGATCGGCGAGACCTTCGAACTTGCCCCCTGGGTTGCCGAAGCCGCGTCTGCCAGGCGGCCTTTCGCGACGGTCACCGACCTGCATGCGGCAATGATGGGCGCGGTGCAGGCAGCCGCTCGCGAGACGCAACTCGCCTTTTTGTGCGGCCATCCCGACCTTGCCGGTAAGGCTGCCCGCGCCGGCGCCGTCACCGACGATTCGCGGCGCGAACAGGCAAGCGTCGGGCTCGATACGCTGTCGGAGGAGGAGTTCGCGCGCTTTCATCGCCTGAATGACGCCTACAAGACCAAGTTCGGGTTCCCGTTCATCGTCTGCGTGCGCCGCCACACCCGCGATTCGATCCTGGCGCAGTACGAACGTCGCGTGGCGCACGACCCCGCGACCGAATTCGCCGCCGCCCTGCAGGAGACCTTCTACATCACGCGCCTGCGCGTGGCGGCCAAGGTGACGGGCCAGGGCATGCCCAAGGTCGACGGCCACCTCAGCACCCACGTGCTCGACACGCATGCCGGGCGGCCAGCGGTCGGCGTCGCGATCGAACTTTACGAACAGGTCGGCGAGCGCTATATCCAAATAACTACAGCGACAACAAATGCCGACGGCCGCACCGACCGTCCCTTGATCGGCGAACGGCCGCTTCCCATGGGAAGATACGAGCTACGCTTTGCGGTTGGTGACCATTTTCGCAGCAGGGGCATCGAAAGCGGCGATCCGCCCTTCCTCGACATCGTGCCTTTGCGCTTTTCGATCGCCGAGCCGGAGGGGCATTATCACGTGCCATTGCTCTGCACGCCCTGGAGTTATTCAACTTATCGCGGAAGCTGAAAGAAAGCGGAGGAAGCCATGACCTACAGCGATGTCTCCCTGATGATCGATGGCGCCTGGACCAAGGGCGCCAAGGGCCGCACGATCCCCGTCATCAATCCGGCCACCGAGGAGGTGATCGGCCAGGTCGCCCATGCCGAAACCTCCGACCTCGACCGCGCGCTCGCCGCCGCCGACAAGGGATTCAGGCAGTGGAAGAAGGTCTCGGCCTATGAGCGCTACAAGATCATGCGCAAGGCTGCCGACCTGATGCGCCAGCGTCTCGACGAGATCGCCACCATCATGACTACGGAGCAGGGCAAGCCGCTGTTCGAGGCCAAGGTCGAGACCAACCTCGCTGCCGACATCATCGACTGGATGGCCGAGGAAGGCCGCCGCACCTACGGCCGCATCGTCCCGGCGCGCGCCGAGAACGTCTATCAGATGGTGTTCAAGGAGCCGGTCGGCCCCGTGGCGGCCTTCACGCCGTGGAACTTCCCGATCAACCAGGTCGTGCGCAAAGCCTCGGCAGCACTTGCGACCGGCTGTTCGATCATCATCAAGGGACCGGAAGACACGCCGGGCTCCTGCGCCCACCTCATCAAGGCCTTCGTCGATGCCGGCGTGCCGGCGGGCGTGATCCAGCTCGTCTATGGCGTGCCGTCGGAGATCAGCGCCTATCTGATCCCGCATCCGATCATTAAGAAGGTCACCTTCACCGGCTCGACGTCGGTCGGCAAGCAGCTCGCGGCGCTGGCCGGCGCGCATATGAAGCGCGTCACCATGGAACTGGGTGGCCACGCCCCGGCCATCGTGTTCGAGGACGCCGATCTCGAGCAGGCGGTGAATGTGCTGGGCGCCAACAAGTTCAGGAACGCCGGCCAGGTCTGCGTCGCGCCGACCCGCTTCCTCGTCCACGAGAAGGTCTATCCCGAGTTCGTCGAGCGCTTCACCGCCTATGCCAAGAACATGAAAGTGGGCAACGGCCTCGATCCCGAGACCAAGATGGGTCCGCTGGTCGCCGAGCGGCGCCTGCATGCGATGGACACCTTCATGAACGACGCCATCGCCAAGGGCGCCAAGGTCCAGACCGGCGGCAAGCGCATGGGCAACAAGGGTTACTTCTACGAGCCTACCGTGCTCACCGACGTGCCGCTCGATGCCAAGATCATGAACGAGGAGCCGTTCGGCCCCCTGGCGCCGATCACGCCGTTCAAGGATTTCGACGGCGTGATGAAGGAAGCCAACCGGCTGGCCTGGGGGCTCGCTGCCTATGCCTATACCAAGAACACCAAGACTGCGGCAGCGGTCGGCGCTGCATTCGAAAGCGGCATGGTGTCGATCAACCACCACGGACTCGCCCTGCCGGAAGTGCCGTTCGGCGGCATGAAGGATTCGGGTTACGGATCGGAGGGCGGTACCGAGGCGCTCGAGGCCTACCTCAACACCAAGTTCGTGAGCCAACTCGGAATGTGATGCCTCTGCGCGGTGGTGCCGACGAGCGTCGCCGAGCCCGCGAGGTGAAGGAACGCGCTTCGGCCGAGCGCGGTCCTAATTCACCAGAAACACGGCTTCGACCGAGCACGCGAAGTCGGCGGGGCCGATCGTGCCGATGGCGAAGCGGGCGTGGCGGCCGGGCTCGCCCATGATCTCGACCATCATGTCGGAGACGGCATTGGCGACCAACGGCTGGCCCTTGAAGTCGGGCGCTGAATTGACGAAGACGCCGAGCTTCACGCAGCGCTCGATGCGGTCGAGATCGCCATCCAGCGCCACCTTTAGATGGGCGAGGATGTTGAGGCCGGACAGCTTCACGGCGGCCTGGGCCTGCTCCATCGTCAGTTCGGCGCCGACGCGGCCGAGATAGGGCCGCTCGATGCCGTTGAGCGGCGGCTGGCCCGCGACATAGGCGAAGCCGCGGGCAATCACGACGGGCTGGTAGCTGAACAGCGGCTTGGTGACCGGCGGCAGGACCAGCTTCAGTTCGGCAAGGCGCGCCTCGATGCGGCCGCTCATGTATGCCCCCCGCCGTTCACCTGGATCATCTGGCCGTTGATGAAGGCGCCGGCGTCGGAGACCAGCAGGCGCATGGCGGCCGAGACTTCGGCGGCCGTGCCCATGCGGCCAAGCGGCACGCGCTTCAGCGTCTCCTGGCGATGATGCACCGAGGCGGCCTCGTCGTTCTCTCGGTCGCCGGCGATCGGACCGGGCGAGATCGCGTTGGTCGTGATGCCGGCCGGCCCGAATTCCATGGCCAGCGCCTTGGTCAGGCCCCAGACGCCGTGCTCGGCGACCGATACCGCCGCGCGGCCGGCATGGCCATTGATGGCGTTCATGCCGGTGAAGTTGACGATGCGGCCCCATTTGCGCTCGACCATGCCGTGCAGGCAGGCGCGCGACAGCAATACCGCGGCGTCGAGGTCGACGGCCATGACGCGCCGCCAGTCGGCGTCGGCCATTTCGAGGAAGGGCTTTTGCGGCCTGAGCGCCGCGTTGTTCACCAGCACGTCGACGCTGCCGAAGCGGTCGATGGCCTCCTGCACCAGGCGCTTGCAGTCGTCGGCGATGCCGACATCGCCCATGACGACCAGCGTGCCGGCGTCGTGTCGGACCGCCTCGGCCGCCACCGCCTCGCAGGCGGCGCGGTTTTTCGAGCCGTTGATGACGACGTTGTAACCGTCGCGCGCCAGGTCGAGGACGCAGGCACGGCCGATATTGCGGCCGGCGCCGGTGATCAACGCCGTTTTCTTTGCTCCGGCCATTGCGCGCGTCTCCTCATTCCACTTCGTGTGCGGATCTATATTAGCGCCCTTGGCCGCCGCCAGGTAGCATTGCCACCCGCCTCACATCACATGGAACAGGTCGCGCCTTCGACGTAATCGCGCCCGAGTTTCCGGGCCTCGGCGCGACAGAGTTAGACGACGCCGCCGGCGCGCAGCTCCTTGATCTTCTTGGACGACAGGCCAATGCCCTTCAGCACGGCGTTCGTGTGCTGGCCAAGCTCCGGAGTCGGCTTGAGTTGCTTGGGCTGGGGTGCGGCCGACAGATTGATCGGCTGACCCACCACCTTGATGTTGCCGAGCTTGGGATGCTTGATCGCCCGCGCGATGCCGAGATGCTTCACCTGCGGCTCGGCGAAGGTCATGTCGATGGTGTTGATCGGCCCGCAGGGAACGCCCGCCTTGTTGAGCGCGGCGATCCAATGCGCCGAGCTGTTGGTCTTGGTCACTTCCGAGATGCGCTCGTTCAGCGCCTTGCGGTTCTGCGAGCGCAGGCTGGGCGAGGCATGTTCGGCATGGTCGATCAGGACCGCCGCGCCGAGCGCCTGGGCGAAGCGCTTCCACATCTTGTCGCCGGCCGCGGCGATGTTGATGTAGCCGTCGCTGGTCGCGAACACGCCGGTCGGGATCGAAGTCGGATGGTCGTTGCCGGCCTGCTTGGCGACCTCGCCCTTCATCAGCCAGCGCGAGGCCTGGAAGTCGAGCATGAAGATCTGCGCCTCGATCAGCGAAGTGTGGACCCACTGGCCCTTCTTGGTACGCTCACGGTCATAGAGCGCCAGGATGATCGCCTGGGCGAGCAGCAGGCCCGAGGTCAGGTCGGCGATGGGAATGCCGACGCGCATCGGCCCGCGACCGGGCTCGCCGGTGATCGACATCAGCCCGCCCATGCCTTGCGCGATCTGGTCGACGCCGGGGCGCGCCGCATCGGGCCCGCTCTGGCCGAAACCCGCGATCGAGCCGTAGACGATCTTGGGATTGACCTTCTTGACCGACTTGTAGTCGATCTTGAGGCGATGCTTCACGTCGGAGCGGTAGTTCTCGACGATGACGTCGGCCTTCTTCGCGAGCTTCATGAAGATCGCGTGGCCTTCCTTGCTCTTGAGGTTGAGCGTCATCGCCTGCTTGTTGCGGTGCAGGTTCTGGAAGTCGAAGCCGTGGCGGTTGCCGCCCATCGAGTCCGACTTGGCGCTGCCGTCGCTCGGTGGCGGTTGCTCAATCTTGACGACCTGCGCGCCCCAGTCGGCAAGCTGGCGCACGGCGGTCGGACCGGCGCGGTGAGCGGTAAGGTCGAGGACCTTGATGTGGGAGAGAGGGAGCTTGGCCATATCGATCACCGTCCCTTGAACATCGGCTTGCGCTTTTCCATGAAGGCACGGCGGCCTTCCTTGAAGTCGTCGCTGTCGAAGCAGGCTTCCGCCATCCTCTCGAGCTTCTTGTGGGCCTGCTGCGATTCGGGCTTGGCGATCTCGCGGGCCGAGGCCTTGGCCAGTGCGATCGTGAGCGGCGCGTTCTGCGCGATGGCGTCGGTCGTCTTGGCGACCAGCGCGTCGAGCTCGGCGTCGGAGGCAACGGCGTTCACGAGGCCCATCTCGTAAGCTTCCTTCGAGGAATACTGCTTGGCCGTGAACAGGAACTCCATGGCCCGCGGCAGGCCGACGATTCGCGACAGCCGCTCGATGCGCAGGAAGCCGTAGCCGAGGCCGAGCTTGGCCGCGGGCACGCCGAAGCGTGCATCCTCGTTGCAGAAGCGCATGTCGCAGCAGGCCGCCAGGTTCATGCCACCGCCGATGCAATAGCCCGCGATCTTGGCGATGGTCGGCTTGGAACAATCGTAGATCGCCTCGTAGCCGCGCTTGGAGATGGCGTCGTAGCGCACCTGGGCCTCGGCATTGGCGCGCTCGCTCTCGAACTTGGAGATGTCGGCGCCGGAGACAAAAGCCTTGCCGCCGGCACCGCTCACCACGACGCAGCGGATATCGGGGTCGCTCTCATAGTCCTTCATGATGTCCAGGAGGCCGTCCCACATGTCGAGAGAGACGGCATTAAGCTTGGCGGGGTTGTTGAAGACGACATGACCGACCTGGCCCTCGCGCCGCCCGTAAAGCTTCTGTTCCTGCATACGCCGATCCTCCGGTGAGGCGGACAATATACAACAGGATTGTCTTGGCGCGCGAAGCGAAGCATCCTGCCCCCGGACAGGGAGGAATCGTGGCCGCCCGGATGCTGGGTGCCACGCGCCTGCGCACGCTGGCCGACATCACGGGGCCCCTGCTCCAGAGCGCTGTCGTCGCCACCTGGTGCTTCATCTTCGTCGCCGTGATCCGCGAGCTGTCGGCGGCGGTGATCCTGTTCACCTCGGAGACCAAGGTCCTGCCGGTGCTGATCTTCGATCTCAAGGAAAGCGGCGACGTTAGCGCCATAGCGGTGCTCAGCCTCACCATGATCGTCCTCACCATCGCGATCATCGCTGTCGCCAACCGCCTGGGAGGGCGCAGCGACGCCGGCCGGCTCGCCAATCGCCTGGTGGGCTAGCGCCGGACGCGCCCAGAGGCTGGATTAAGGCAGCGGAGTAGGGCGCTAAAGGGGCTTGTAAATCGTCCGGCAGGCGCCCATATGACCTGAAGTCGATAGACGGAACAGATGACACGGCCCTCAGCGGACAAGCGCCAACGAGGCGCCACCTAGTTTGCACCTGAACACATGCGATTTCGACGGCCCGCTCAGTCGCGGGTAGCACTACTACGTTTGCAAAGGAATTTCCCATGACGACGGGAACGGTTAAGTGGTTCAACGCCCAAAAGGGCTTCGGCTTCATCCAGCCCGATGACGGCGGCAAGGACGCTTTCGTCCATATCAGCGCCGTCGAGCGCG